>NZ_JBITFL010000008.1:0-429204 GCF_044456045.1 Nocardia sp. NPDC051052 | reverse complement strand
TGCCTATGAGCATTACCGTCGTCGCCGCGACCACGGTGACCGGCATGCACCCGCTGTCCGTCACCTGTTCAACAAGATGCTCGGACAGCTCTATCACTGCCTGCAAACCGGCCAAAACTACGACCCGGTAAAAGCATTCGGCCAACCGCCCACGACACCAACAACGGCCGCCGCGGCTTGACAGTTAGCAGAATCGGAGGTCTTTATGTCAACCCGTGGATGCGGGTGTGGGGTTAGCCTGTTGGGTGGGTCCGGGTTGTGGCTTGTCCGAAGGATCGGTGTTCGGGTTGGAGCCGGTCGCGCTGGAGTCGGTAGTCGTCCCCGATTGCCCTCCCGGGCCCGCCGATTCGCGGCGTTGTTGGTCGGCAAGCATGCGCGCGTAGACGACGTTGGAGAGTCGTTGTTTGAGTGCGCGCATCGATTCCATCGAGGTCTTTGCTGCGGCTTTGCGGGTGTCGAAGTAGACGCGGCCTTTGGTGGGATTGCGGAGTTGGACTACGGCCATGATGTGCAGGACGCGGTTGATGCGCCGGTTCCCGGCGCGGGAGAGCCGATGGCGTTGCTGCTCTCCGGAGGAGGCGTCCAGGGGTGCGGTGCCGTTCCAGGAGGCGAATCGGTCCCGGTTGCGGAAACGGTGGATATCGCCGGTGTCGGCGAGAAGCCTTGCGGCGCTGGATGGTCCGATACCGACCAAGTCCATCAACGTCGAGCCGCGGTCGGTGACGAGCTGGCGCAACTCTTTGTCGGCGGCTTTGATCTTCCGATCGATGCTTTCGAGTTCACCGATCAGCTCGACGACCAGCCGGCGTCGGGCTTTGCCGAGCGGATCGCGTGGTTTGATCGTCGCGATCAGCGCCCGGGCTTGCTTGGCGGACAAGAACTTCTTGGCCCCGCCAGGGAAAAGCTCGAGCAGGAACCGGTGCAGACGGTTGATGGTTTCGGTGCGGGCGCGTCCGAGTTCGTCGCGGCGATCAGCGAGCATGCTCAGCAAGAGCAGGTCTGGATCGGGTTCGACCCGAAGCAGGTTCGGTGAGTGCAGTGCGGCCATCGCGACCGAGTGGGCGTCGACGGGGTCGGTTTTGCATCCGTTGCCGGTGGCGAATACTCGTATTTGTGCAGAGAGTTTCGCTGGCACGTCCAGCACGGTTTCCCCGTCGTGGACCAGGCGGTGCGCGATGTGGCGGCCGATTCCGTTGCAGCCTTCCACCGCCCACACTCTGTTCCCGAATTGCTTCCCAGTGGTAAGCATTTCGGCGTAGCCGGCTTTGTCGGTGCCGTATCTTCCGACGGTCAGGATCTTGCCGGTGTGGTCGATGATTTCGATGGTGGCTGAGCGTTTGTGTGGATCCATGCCGATGATGACTGCCATCGGTGTCCTCCCTGGTCAGCGGATGTTATCGGCGAGGGAGGGCAACGCTACTTCGAGCTTCGGGCAGACCCCTTTCCAGCCACTCCTCGCGCGGCGCCCGGCGAGAGGCAAGCCATGTGAGAGCCACACCAATAGCGCAGGTGGGCAGCCGATTTGGGAGCTTCTCGCCGGGCACCTGGACCAGATCCAGGCCGGGATCAGGTCCTAGCACCAGTCTTAAGTAGCCGATGAGCGATCACTCGTATCACTGCCTTGTCGTGGCGCAAATTGAGATACTCAGCTATGGGCGAGATTGATGATCACATCGGCGAAATTGACCGTCAGCGGCGTGAGGCCGAGATGATGCGTGCGTGGGTGGAGCAGCACCGCGCAGTCTTCGACGGGAGTGGGCGTTACGGTTGCGGCGACGCGGTGAAATCGCTTGGGACTCCACATATGGACCTCGTTCTCGACTTCACCCAGCGCGCTCTCGCAGCTGGGTTGGGTGGCCGACGCCGCTTCTTGACCGCGCCCGACGGGAACCGGTATGTTGCCCGCTTTGACGACCCTGACGCCCGACATCGGACATCCAAGCGCACCTGGTTCGGCGGTAGGAAGCCTGCGGTGGAGCCCATCCGTGACAGTGAACCAGTCTGGGAACTTGCCGTATCTGCTGGACACCATGACGACCCTGACCATGCACGGGCGCGCTGGTTGGTCAGCGGGAACGACTACTTTGAGACGTCGCTGAACTATAGATGGGGAAGCCGGGATGATTTCGCGCGCGCATGCGCGTTGGCGCTTCGATCGGCGTAGTCCGCTGCGTTGCGTGGAGGAGGCCAACCCGAGCTGATGTTGGTATCGCGCGCATCAAACGCGCTGAATTGCCGCTGGGCACGCGGTCGACGAACGAGATACTCTGCGGTTCAAGACTGGCGAGTCACTAGGCCGACGTTTTGAGTCAAACCGTTCCTGTATACCGGCGCACCACGTCGCGCAGTCGACGTTGTTCTTGCTTGACCTCCTCTGAATCGACTCCCTCAAGAGCGAAGAGTTCAGTGCTGGCATGACGGACCAACCCATCGCGGGCCTTCTCGATCCTCGCGTAACCGACACTGAATGCTCGCTCGTCCTCATCCGTCCATCGACTAGGCAACTTCTCAAAGGTTTTGAAGAAGTCAGGATCGGTTGCAGCAGAATATAATTCGGCACAGGCGGTTGCGACCATGCGGGCATTCAGCATACGAAGCGTGGCTGCGTTCGCGCCGATCGTATGTGCGTCCACGCCGAGCAGGCCGTGCAGCTCTTCCGCCTCTGCGAGTGGCAGTTGGGGATATGCAAGATTCATGCACTTACCTTGTAAGCGTAGAGCAGTCTCGACCGCGTCGACGCACGACCGAATCACCATCTCCCGCTGCCACTTGCGAAGTTCGCGATCGTCGGCAGCGCGGATCGCAGCGCGGTTCGTACGGTTGTTAGTGTGGACACCGATCAGCGTCACACATGCGATGACAAGCGAGCTGATCAGTGGAAGCCACATAGTCACTTGCACAGCATCGCACCGTAGCGCACCTGGCTCAGAAGAATCGGAGCCAATGACCACTGACTCGGCTCCAGTGGGCAATTTTGCTGATCGGAACATCCTGTATAGCCGATGAGCGACGTCGGTCGAAGTATGTCGTCGCAGCTTCTGATCGGATTCCCCGGGGCTAACATTGCCGAGAACATGAATGCTGATTTCACTTTCTGGGGGGCATGGGTGCGTATCGGAATCTACGTCGGGGCTGGCTTTGCGCGCGTGGAGGCTGTCCTGGAACTGGTCCGTTCGGCTGCCGATGGTGGTCTGGACAGCGTCTTTCTGAATCAGGTCCTAGGTTGGGACGCGCTGACGGTCGCCGGGCTGGCGGTGCGAGACGTCCCGGAGATCGAGCTGGGAACCGCCGTCGTGCAGACCTTTCCTCGGCACCCGATCGCGCTGGCATCGCAGGCGCTCACCGTTGCCGCCGCGGCGGGAAGTAATCGGTTCACCCTCGGTGTCGGTCCGAGCCATCCGCAGATCATCGAAAGCAACTTCGGGATGTCCTACGAGCGACCGGCCCACCATGTGCGGGAGTATTTGTCGGTTCTGATGCCGCTGCTTCGCGGTGAGGCGGTGGATTACCAAGGTCGGACAATTCGAGCCGCGGGCACCGTCGATGTCCCCGATGCGGTTGCCCCGCCGGTGCTGTTGGCGGCGTTGGGGCCGGTAATGCTGCGTATCGCAGGTGAATTGGCCGACGGCGCGGTGACGGTTTGGAGCACGCCACGGATCGTCGCCGAGCACGTCGTGCCGCACGTCTCGGTCGCTGCTGCCATGGTCGGACGGCCCGCTCCACGTATCGCGGCGGTGGTGTCGGCGAGTGTCACCGATGAGCCGGTCGAATTCAGGCAGCAGCTGGCACAGCAGCTGGCACAGGTCTCCGCGTTGCCCAGCTACCGAGAGTTTTTGGACCGTCAGGGACTCAGCGGTGTCCATGAGACGGCTCTGGTCGGCGACGAAGCGACGGTGGCCGATGGTATCCACGCGTTCGCGAATGCCGGTGTCACCGATCTGTTGGTGAGCATCCGCGGCGACGCCGAAAGTCGTGATCGCACGCTGAAACTACTGTCTGCCCTGCGCCGAGCCGGGACAGACCCTGCACCGACGGGAAGCTCGAGCTGAAGACACCCCTTGTACCCGGCACATCGCAACGGAACACCCCAAATGCCGCGGTGCGGGCGTTCGCGTGGGCACAATCGTTGACCGGCAACTGATCTCGCGAACGTCCGCTACTGCCGCGACCCGCGCGTTTCGAGCGGACCGTGGCCGGGCCTTGGACTCGGTCGGCCGCCCGGTGCCCGTGGACTACCGACGTCACCCTTCACCCCGGAAGGTGCTGACCCACGGTGGGGCAATACGCTTCTGCGGTGTCTATCGGCTCCACCTTCTCCTGCTCGTGCTGTACGGAACTACACGACGGCCCACCATTCAGCTACGGAGCCCTCGCACCCGCGTATTGGAGTACTGCCCTCGCCGGCCAACCAGGCAGCGTGCTCGGAGAGGAACAGTGCGTAATCGCGGACACACATTTCTTCGTGCGGGCGCGCCTGATCCTGCCAATCGTGGACATCTGTTGGCGAGTTCGACTGGGGAGTCTGGGTATCGGTCAGCAAGCACAACTTCGACAAAATGTCAGAGTTGTGGGAGAAACCCGAACGGGCCGAGGAACCACCGTATTTCGGGTGGCTGGCCACGGAACTTCCCCTGTACGAACCGACGACTTTGGATCTGAAGACCAATCTCTATACCCAACCGGTCGGAAGTCGGCCAGTCATCGAGTTAGAGCCCACCGACCATCCGCTGGCTCTCGAACAACGGATCGGGATCACGGTAACTCGTGTCCGATCGATCGCTGAACAACTCCTGCATGCGAAACCCGTTGTCGAGTGAACGGTAAACATGCGCTTCTGCCGCTAACTGGTCGCTTCGGGCCGGGTGGCTGTGCTGGTGAATCCAGATCACCGATCTAGCCAATGTGCTCTGCGATGGTGACGCGGTCCAGCAGTACTACGGCCCCTCGTTCTTCGGTACCGGACCGTACGGCAACGGCAACGCGGGGGTCAGGGTGGCCCGGAGACGCTGTGGGGGCAAGCCGGTGGTCGTCACTCCCGCGATGCCGCAGGGTACGGCAACATGGCCCGTGAGGTGATCGAGGCGTTCCGTCGTCAGGGGCATCTCGGTGGAGATGACGAACGCCAACGCCAACGATTTCGAGCGTGGTCTGTGGACCCGTCCGCGGTCAGCTGCTCGCGGGGTTGGCCGGGTGTTGCGGTAGCTCCTCGTGTCGTGAACCAGCCAGCGCAGCAGCTTGACCGCACACGTGGTCGAATTCCTGCACTGGCTTGCCACCTCACGACTGTGGAGTCGCGTGTGTGCGCCGACTCCGTGTGGGGCTATGCGATACCAGTGCAGACGATCTCGTTGCCGGGGCACCAACAGCAAACTTGAAGGCCCTCAGGGGTATTCACGATTTGGCAATCCGTGCAGTCATCCGCTGACACCGCGGAACCACTTTGTTTGCTGGCCGCGCTCAGCGCACGAGAGAGCGAACGCTGAGTCGCTGAGAGCACGCCCAGGAGGAAAGCCAGCCCTGACTGTGACTCATCGGGCTGCTTGAACGTGATCGCAACCACCGGATGCGTGTGATCCCTGCACGTTGTCGTCGCCATGTGCTGTATCGACTCGACCAGCTCGACAGGAACGCGCGACCAACGCTCGCATGAGGCCGAGCTGGTGAAATACAAGCCTGACGGCTCGTCGGCGACTTTCGCCAGACCGAGAATCTTTACATCTTCAGCTTCCGGAAGCTCGTCCGCCGACAACTTCGAAACGAACTCGTCTGGACTATAGGAACGCATTTCCCTCTCCCTCTGCGTATTCGTCGTGGTCCTCGTGGCGGTTTCTGGTGTGCATGGACCACTGCAGCTCACACACCACGCCAGTCACCCCCGCCGTGCGGCCCTCTGCCGTCGCGACCACAGCGCCGACCGCCCCACCGGCCGACCTGCTACCCGTTCCAGACACCCCCTGCTGGAGGAATCACGTACTGGCGTCCGGCTACGACTACCGCCTTCACCAACCCCCAGCATCCGTTGCGTAACAGATTCATCATCGCACCGTTGACGCGCGCCGAGAAGGGCCAGTCGCTGGGCACACGCCCTTCCCCGAATCACTACAACCACGACCGGCTGCACGCCAGGATCGGAATCGACCACCCGCCAGCCGGATTCCCCTTCGTGACTACCGGCTCACCGACATCGGCATCACGGTCCCGATGACCTTGGTCCCGCGTCACGAACAGCTCGCCCTTGAGATCGACATCGCGGAAACCTCCTGAGGCACTCACCTGTCCCGCCTATCCCGGTCGCCGAGACCGTCGACCGCACTGCAGTGCGCCGTCGTCGGCGACCACAAACCCGGGCCGCGCCCACGGCCTGGGGTGAGGAACGCGATATCGGTCCGGGTGAGCGTGCCTCGCAGCCTGCGAGCAGTCATCGAGCGCGGCGGCGCACACTCGGGTGTTCGTAGGTGAGCGCCAGCGCAATCCGTGCCCGGGCCGAAGCCCATCGTGTCGTCGAGCTGTTCGGGTAAACGCTGGCCTTGGTCGGATGCTTGTCGTCCATGCCATCGTTCGACGCCACTTCTCTGGGGGCGCCCGGGGAGTGGGATCCGGATCTGAGAACGTCTGTGCAGCGCAGCGGCTTTCGCGGAGAATGTAGCAGATCGCGACAGGTGTGGTGAAACAGTTGGAAGGCGCGGATTGGGCCGAGCTCGTCGAGATGCTTCAGTTCCTGCGTGACTGGTTGGCGACGCTGGCCCAGAGGTAGAGCAGTCGTTCCGCGGCTTTGTCGGTGCGGAGGGTCATCAGCTCGGGCAGGTGGTGGCCGATCTGGGTTCCGGTAGCAATCGCCGAAGAAACACAGGATATGCGTAATCCGTTGGTAGCGAACTAGTTTCGTGTTCAGGATGTGGGTTTGGGTAGTGCTTGGCTTGGCGCTGATGTGGCTGGTCGGCGTGGAGGGGGTCGGGGTTCGTGGCGACACGGGTATTCGCGGACGGGGAGTTGGCGGTGTTCTCGCAGGGGTAGGTGGCGCCGATCGAGAGGCCGCGGCGGGGCTATCTGACGTCAGGTACTGGCAGGACGATCGCGGTTGCGCCCCTGCATGGAACATTCTGCGCGGCAATGCAGTACGTTCGGTCAACCGTGCACACCTCCGCCCCACCGGCTACCGACCGCTACGGGTCCGCGACAACCTGTTCTGACCACGGACGCTCCTGTAACCGTCGGAGCTATAGCGGCGGAGGTTGTGCGAGGTCGACCGATTTGATGCGCCCGGTGAACTCGATGCTTCCGGTGGAGGCGGCGTCGATGACCGTGTAGTTCGACCACCGGACCCCGTACCTGATCATCGCGCTCGGGTCACCGAGCCATCCGGTGACAAATCCTGCGCCCAGGCCCATGGTGAGATGCCGTGGGCGATCACATCCGGAAGGCCCGCGAGCGCGGCGACCTCGTCATGCCAATGAATCGGGTTCGCATCTCCGGAGACCCCGGACCGGTACGCCTCGTACTAGCGAAACGCCGTATCGTTCGGGTCTTGTCTCCTACGGACACGCGGGAGATTGGACCTGCGCGAGGTTGGCGACGATGTCGCACGCCCGACGTCTCGCCGAACTGGTCACCCAACACTGCCAAATCGTCATCGCGACCCACTCCCCGCTCCTGCTGGCGCTGCCCCATGCGACGATCTACGAAATCGCCGAGGACGGCACCATCGACGACGTCACCTACGACGAAGCCCTGCCGGTCCGGCTCACCAGAGACTTCCTCGCCGAACCGTCCCGCTACCTTCGCCACCTCGTCGACGGGAATGACAGCGCGGCGAGCCTCGGAAATGCAGGCGGGACAGCCGATATCGGGCCGGGTCACTATCCAGGCAGGTAGTAGCCGGTACGGATGTTGTTGGCGATATAGCGGAAGTAGGTGTCGTTGAGTGCTGCGGCGGAGTCGAGTCCGGTGGGGCGGCCGGTGGCGTCGAATTGGACGTGGTTGCCGAACCAGTCGCTGACAATCTGGGCTTGGCCCTCGATCGAGTAAGCCAGGTAGTCCAGGCCCGCCGCGGCGTAGTCGTAGGGGTCGCCGCCGCCGACCTCGTCGAGCTTCGCCGCCAGCGCTCGACCGAGGATGGCCAGGTCGAAACCGGTGTGGTGGATCTGCCAGGCGTGCACCAGCTCGTGGATGAATGTTTCGCCCCGGGCCTTGGCGCGGTTCTGGCGTACGTTCTGTCGGCCCAGTCCGACTTTTCGCGGGTCGTCGTAGCCCTCGGAGCCCATATTGAGCGAGATCTTGCCGTCCCACATCGGCAGGGTGAACGGGCGATCGTCGGGTCCGAGGACGTCGGTCAGCCGAATCTTGTCCCGCGGCGGTAGGGTCCCGCCGAAGACGGAATCGTTGGCCCAGGAATACTCTTCCGGCGTGAGTTCGCGGTGCCGGCTGCCCAATTCGACAATCGCGGCGGCGGCGATGGCCAGCAGTGTGTTGCCCGGGCCCGCCATCCACAGAATCTCTTCCAGGACACAGGCACCGGGAACCAGGGAGCCCGTGGCGATCAGCGAACCGATCTCAACACCGGCGAACACCACCGCACCGACCACGATACCGCCGGCGGCGCCGACCGCCCACTTGACCGCCATGGATACCAGGCCCTCGAAGGTCTCCCCGATGTGGCTGGTGTACTGCATATCCATCGCATGCCGCGCGGTGGCCCAGGCTGGCAGGCTCGACTGCACCACGGCGGTCCGTGGGTAGATCACTTCCCAATCATGGTCGCGGCCACTGGGATTCACACTGCCGTTATGGGAAAAGGCGAGCACCTGCGGGTCGCCGAGGGTGGTCCGAATGAAGAAGGCCACACCGAAGTCGTAACCGTCTGCGCCGCTGTCGTGGGCGTGGCCGTACCACTGCACCGCCCCGTCTCTGCTGATATTGACCCCGGCGAACCCGCCGAGCGCCGCGATCCCACCGCTCTCGATCGGCTCGCTGAACCTGATGACGGCGACCGGGATGCGGAACCACCTCTGCCAAACGCCGTTCCACACGATGCTGTGGATCCCCCGGTCGGCACCGATGCCGAATATATCCGCGTAGTAGGGGAATTGGCTGACTCGCCGGGCGATGCCGGTGATCGGTGTGCCGGTCGGCAGTGTGTCGGATTCGGCGCCGACCCGCTCCCAGTCCTGCCAGTGTCCATCCACCTTTTGGGCGTGGTACACAACACCATTGGCGTCGAGCGCGACCACTCCGGGCCAGAGGTCGAGGAAGGTCGCGGCGACCTTGCTTCCCACCGGGAAGGTTCGGGTACCGATCCTGGTCCAGTCCTGCGTCAGCTCCCCGAAGGTCATGGTGGCTTCGTACACGCCGCCGTCGCCGTCGATCGCGAATATCGCCACCTCGTAGGGGGCGAGCAGCAAGGTCTCGATCGGGGTCAGGCGCGGAAAGGCTTTGGCGCCCAGGCGGGTCCACTCGGTCCATTCCTCGGCCTCGATGGAGAGGAACACCCCGCCGTCACCGTCGACCGCGAACACGTCTACCACGCCCGAGCGTGCCACCGCGGCGACCGGGGTGCCGATCGGGAACGTCTTGGTCCTGATCCGATACCAATTGCCCCAGTCGCCGGTCCACGCCACGCCGAATACCGCGCCGTCGCCGTCCATGCCGAACAATTCCATGACGCCGGCGCCCACGCGGGAGACCGCAGCCAGCGGCGTGCCGACGGGAAAGGTTTTGTCGCGCACGGGACCCCACTCATGCCACTGCCCGTCCCACCAGGCGCCGTGCACGAGACCGTCACGGCCGACGGCCCACACATCCATATGGTCCGCGTCGCGCGCGACCGCCGCGAGCGGCGTGCGGGGCGGCAGGTTGATTGTGCCGATCCGGATGTAGTCCAGCCAGTGGCTGTCCTGCTGGATCGTGTAGACGCTCTCATCGCTGCCGACCACGATCACATCCAGCACCAAGGGATTTCGGGACACCACCGTGGTCGGAGTGCGCAACGGGAACCGGTAATCGGTGCCGTACAACGCTCCCGAGCCGAACTCCCGGACCCATCCGGTGTCGACGTCGGCATCGGCCGCCTCCTCCACCCGCCCTGCGGCCCTGAGCCGCTCGGCCAGCACGCCCAGCGCCCTGGCCAGAGCTTCACGCAGCGCGGGATTGTCCGGTTCCGTCTGCGCCACGCGACGCAGATCCTCGATGGCCGGCCGCGCGGCCGTCACCGCTTCATCATCGGGAAGATAGCGCAACGCGTAGACGGCCCGGAGCGCGTTGATGTACACATCCGACAGTGGGAGGGCGCGATTCGCCGCCAGTTGCAGGTGCAATTGGATGCCTTCGCGCGCGGTGACGGTGGCGCCGTCCACATCGGCGGCGGCGGAGAGTTTGGGCGCGAGTTTTTCGCTGAGCACCCAGGCGAGAAAACTCTGATATCTGAGCTCTTCAGGGTGGTCCGCGCACAACTTACGCAACACCGCTGCAGCGGAACGGGTTGCGGTGATCGCCTCGGCGCCCGGGATGAAATCGGCCGCGTAGCTGAGGCGTATCGCTTGGACAAGAACGTCTTCGGGTGCCAGCGCCGGATTCCCCGCCAACTCCAGTTCAATCTGAATACCTTCGCGCGCGGCCGCAGCAGCGCCATCCTTATCCCCGGCAGCGGTTAGCTTGGGCGCAAGCCGCTCGGTGAACATCGAGCCGAGGAAGCTGCGAAAAGTGAGCTCGTTGGGGTAATCGGTACTGAGTTTGCGCAATATTGCTGCCGCAGAACGGGTTGCGGTGATCGCCTCGTCGCGCGGGATGAACTCGGCCGCGGAGCTGATGCGGACGGTCTGGGCGTACACGTCTCCGGGTGCTAGCGCCGGGTTCGTGGCCAATTCCAATTGAATCTGGATACCTTCACGCGCGGCCGCTGTAGCGCCATCCTTGTCCGCGGCGTCGGACAGCTTGGCCGCAAGCTTCTCGCTGAGCAACGAGCCGAGATAGTTCTGGAAGGTGAGATCCTCCGGGTAATCCGTGTGGAGCTTGCGCATTACCGCGGTCGCGGCTTGGGTTGCGGTGACGGCTTCGGTGTCGGTGAGTAGGAATTCCGCCGCGTTGACCGCCCGGACCGCTTGCGCGAAAACATCCGTGGGCGCCAACGCGGGGTCGGCCGCCAGTTGCAGTTGGATCTCAACGCCTTCGCGAGCGGCCAGCCCGGCCGCGCTCTTACGACCGGCCGCGGCCAAACGCGGTGTCAGCAGATCGGTCAACGCCAACCCCAAAGAGCTCTTATACGACTTGTTCTGCGGATCCCCGCTCAGCAGCTCCCGATACTTCTGCACTTCCTGCTCTGCCTCGGCCACCGAACCGGCAACAAGCGAATCCCGCGCGCCGGTCACTGCAACGGCCGAACCTTCGTTCATGGCAACCACTCCCCGTCTTGTGCGTAGTCGATTGAGCTGGGTGCACTCATCCATACCGCCCGATGTCATCCCCACGTTCCTCGCCCGCGCGCCCGCGGGAAAGCCTTGGTCAGCTCAGCGGACCGGAGAGCGTTCGCGGCTGCGCGCGGGCCCACGCGATATCGTCCACCGCCAGCCATTGCTCACCGGCCACGGTCGCCGGGGTCACGCCGGTGAAGGCCAGCACATCGCGATGCAGGTGGGGCTGATCGGCGTAACCGCTTGCGGCCGCGAACCCGGCCGCGGACTCGTCCGCGGCCAGGCGATGCACGGCGCGGTCGAAGCGGACCAGCTTCGCGGCGCGCTTGGGCGAAAGGCCCACCCGCCACCGAAATCGGTCCCACAGGCGCTTGCGAGCTGGTCACGCTGAGCTGGTGTCAGGTCATCCGGTGTTTCGGCCGCATCCATATCGCCGTCTACATGGGTGTCTGCGTCAATGCTGTGTCAGGCGTTTCAAGGTTGACTTCGCCCACTCATCGTCATCGGGTCGACCTTCAGCGATCCACAGGTCGTGGTTTGCGCGCATCCTGTCGAACACTCGCAGCGCGCCGTCGCCGGTCCCGGCACGGTCTTCCTCCGCGGTTGAGCGGAATGCCAGTGCGAGTCGCATCGCAGGATCAATGGACGCGATGCTGGGCGGACCCATGACCACGGGAACGAACACCACACCGGGCGCGCCGCGTCCGGGATCGTTGGCCCATTCCCCTTCGAAGTTCCGCCGGTACACCTCGCCGACGAACCGCACCAGCGGATCGACCTTGTCCTTGTTCTCGGCCGAGTACAGCACCCTGGCTCGTCGGGCTGCGCGATTTCGCCGGACAGTGCAGGCCATACGGATGCCCACTGGTTTTCGACCTCGGTGTCAGGCACTTGGAAATCGGTCTGATCTTGCAGTTGCGATGCACGCGTACCCATCGCGACAGCGAACGCGCGCAGCGTTTCCAATCGTGGTGTGTACGTGCCCGCTTCGACCTTCTTGATCTGCGACAGCGACACTCCAGACGCTTCCGCCCGCTATCGTTGCGTCATGTTGCAGAGGTGAAGGTCCGAACGCCCTGCCGCACCCCTCCGGGGCTTGCCACCCAATCCTAAGGTCGCCAGGCAGAGAGTGCGTAACCAAGATGTGACCCCGGCGAGCATCGCGATTTCTTTCCGGCGTAGGCCCGGAACCTGCCGTGCCGCGCCGGGGACGAACCCCACGTGCTCCGGACGCACGAGCGCGCGCAGCGCTCGCAAGAATTCGGCCGTTACCGCCGGTCTGACTCTGTCATGGGTCAATGGCCCGCTCGAAGGCACCCATCCGGGAGCACTCTTGCAGCGCGGCACATTTAGATAGGTCCGGTTCGGTACGGGATTTACAGTGCAGCGCCGGTGAGCCTCACCAGGCACGTTCGTGGGACCCGCTCGAACGGGGTTCGTTCATGTCGTCGCATCGGGTCTGTTGCTGACGTTCGGCTTCCAGTAGTGCCGAGTTCGCCTCAATAAAACTGGATATCGTGTCGAACTGGGAGTCGGCGGAGTAGTATCGCTGCTTGAGTTCTTGGACTTTCGCTTGGTAATCCTGGATCAATAGCGTGGCCGCTTCGGCGGCGCTTCTGCTGAACTGACTTTCGGTTAGCTCGCGTACGGTGCCGGATTCGATGCGAACCGAGAAATTCCGCATGCCTATCGTGGAGATGGTGATTCGCTGGTCGCTCGATGCGCCGACAGCCTCGGTTTTGTCTCGGTCGGCAAAGAATTTCATATCCGGCGAATTAGCGGCGTCAATGATCAGGTTGGTATACTCGATCACCCTTCGGTAATGCCGTTGCCATCCGACCCACAGCAGCTTTGCGATACTGGTCAGCGCTTGCTCCAGCATCGGTTCGTCGACGAATGCGTATGCGCTGTCCCCGAAGAACAACGCGATATTGGTCCGCTGGGACAATTCAGCTTCGATTTCCGTCCCGGGCGCACGTACGCGTACCTGAATATTGTCCAGCCTCGCGGCTAAATCCTGCACGGTCTTTCCCCTAGCCTGTGTGGCCTATACCGTCATCACCGATGAGTTCGCGATCACTCATCCCTGCCAGCCTCGGGCGCGCGGCGACGAGTAGGCCCTTGTTTCCGTGCATTACCTCAATCAGCGCCCGCACCCTATTGGCCATCTGCTGTGTCTCGACCTCTTGAATGTATTTGGTGAGGTCTGCGATGGCCTGTTTCATCGAGTTGATGATGGAGTCACAAGTGTTCGCGTCTGATGTCGCCTTGCCGGCGAGGCCTGCATTACCGATGGCCGCAGCCGCGCCGATTGCTACGATCGGCGCCGTAGCACCCCCGGTCCCGACGGTGATAATCGCTCCAAGGGCTGTGCCTACCGCGGAGAGCACCGAGAACTCGAAAGACACATCAGCCTTACTACAGCCATGGGCGTGGTCGAAGGCATCCAGCGTGTGGTGCGCGATATTGTCGATGTCTGTGCGCGCTTTGCGCCACATCTCTTGGTGTGCCTGGAGGACGCCTTTCATCATCGACAGCGCCGTGAACTGGTTTCCGGAAATCGTTTTGAAGGTGTCGAGGAAGTTGGCCTTGAAGGCCGTCGCGGCCTCACCGGTCCAGTCATGCAGATAAGCACCGTCGGTCGTTATCTTGTCCAGGTTTGTCCCGACGAATCGTACGTCTTCGCTTAGTTTGGTGATCGGGGTGGATTGAGTCATCACCTTCTGCATCGCTGCGGTCAGGTCAGCGATCAACGGGTTGTATTTGTCCGGATCGGGCAACCTGGAGAACGGCTCGAACAGTGGCTCGATGAATGCAAAATACCGCGTGATCGCCTCCCGGTCGGCGCTCTGGCTTGCCACCGGACGGTCGGTCTCCTTGACCGCCAAATCGATAGCCTTCTCCTTGATTTTGTGCGCGTGCTCCACGAGCTGCTCGAAACTCATGGCCTACCGCCCAGTTCCGGGTCGTCGTGCACGCGGCGGTTCATCTCGTCGGCCGCCTCTCGATCCATCCCCGCGAACATCCGCGCTGCCCTGTCCAGTGCTGTCGCCGTGTCGTCCAGATTTGTTCTGGTTTCCTTCATAAATCCCATCACGGTGTCGTGCAGATCGAGATAGACCCGGTACACCGGACCGAGCGTGTCACCACCGAATTGCTCTGGACGCCGCATCACCTGCTCTACCTCACCCCGGACCCGGTCACAGTTACCGATCGTCTCGCCATAGTCGGCCGAGATCGCCGGGAAGTGCGCCTTCGCCGCTTGCTCCAGTCTGTGCAGATCGACGCCGAGAGCCTTACCCTGGTGAACCACGTTCCCTCCCTCTATCCCCATCTGATCTCATATAGGCTCAGACCTCGCCCGCCCAGCCCCTGCAATCGCCCCGTTCGCACAGTACTCGGGAGCGAAGGAGTACTGAAGACAAAAGATTTAGGGGGCGGTCCTTGCTGTCGCCTGCCAAGGTGATGGGTTCTGGCGCAGATAGCGTGATCGCGCTGGTCGGCGTGCCACCGCAGGATCCTGATCGGTCTCGGGGAAGGTGAAACGCGTGCGTTGATCTTGTTGAAATGTTGTTGCCGCACTTGAACGATTTGCTGATCCGGTGTGTCCGGACCGAGGTCGATGCAATGGTCGTGGTCGCTGCTGTTGCCACCTCGATGGCCCGGTGCACCGGATGCCGAACCCCTTCCAGCCGTGCGTATTCCCGTTATCGTCATCGGCTCGCTGATGCCGCTGTCGCCGGGCGGAGGATGGCCCTGCGGCTGGTCGTGCGACGGTTCTTCTGCGTGGATGCCGACTGTCGGGCAAAGACTTTCGCTGAATAGGTCGATGGGCTCACGGTGAACGGGCACGGCGCACCGATCAACTGAATGCGGTGCCCACCAGGATCACGGTAGCGCTGGCGGGACGGGCTGGGGCTCGGCTTGCTGCCCAGCTGGGGTTGCCGGGCAGCCGGGATACGCTGCTGCGGCTGATCCGTACACTGCCTGACCCGCCGGTCGGTGCGATCACCGTGCAGTTGCCTCGACGAACCATGTTCCGCAGCAACGGAACCCGTCCGCCGCCTGCGGTCCCGACCGCCGACGCCGGTCCCGCCGCGCCGACGCCGGCAGCGGCACCCGTGGCCGACGACAAGTACACGCAGCTGCGGGCACGCACCCGCAAACGTTTCGATGCCGTCCACCGGCTGAATTCACAGGGAATGGGATTGAGAACGATCGCCACCGAACTCGGCCTTGATCGGAAACCAGTGCGGTGCTGCGCAACTGCCGCCTCACCGGATGAGGTGATCGCCGCTGCCACCTCACGGGTGGCGGTACTGGATGGGTTCGTGACGCACTTGCTCCAGCGGTGCAATGCCGGGATCACCGACATTGCCACGCTTACCGCCGAACTGTGCACCAGCTCGGTTACCGCGGCAGCCAGCGCACCGTCTACCGCTACCTGTAGACCCACCGCTGCGGCCGCAAACCGGTCCGGCCCGTTGCCGATCCCGGCTGCGGCACCGAAGATCCGCACCGTGACGCCTGGATGTCCGGAGGGGGACACGCGCGCTAAACACACAACTCGACCTGCGGACGCGCTGACCAGTGCCGTGCCCGGATGCTCGCCTAGTAGCTACCCGATGTGCGGCGAGCTCGGCTCGTAGCCGAAGGTAACGAGCGCCGCGTGATCGAAGCCATAAATCGACAGTTGAAACCTCGACTACCCACCGCTTGCTGGGTAGGTCGTATGTCCAGATAGTGAACGGGCGATAACGCCGACTGTCAGAACATTCCGAACGGTTGCCAAAGATTAGCTATTGGGTTTTCCTTGTGCACGCGGAGAAGCGCCGCACTCGCACTAGGGGGATCGTGAACGTGACAAAGGATGCAGCCCAATGAATATCGTCGTGTTTGGGCGCAAGACTCTACTGGCGGCAACTGCGACCGCCTTGGTAGCGATGGGGTTGCTATTTGCCGATGGGGTGGCATCTGCGGATGCGGTGGCCGACAAGTCCCGCACCGTCGGCACCGATGACGGCTGGACGTTGACGGTGACCAAGACGTCGGAGACGTTGGATCGCTACCCGAATCTGGCCGCGACGATGTTCTCCCACGAAGGTTTCGTTTCGCTCGAGGCCATTGCCGAGATCAGCGGCACCGGCAGCAAGCCGGTGAGTTCGGGCCAGGTCAGCTTCGGCTATCAGGTCGGCTGCCAGATCGACGTATCCAGTGGTCTGACCACAAGTCTGGGCTTCTCGGTGGGTCCCAACGCGTCGGTCAACATCTCCTACCCGCAGAGTGTCAGCCTGGGCATGGACGCCTCGGTCAATCCGAACCTCAGCACCAACCTCGAGCCCGGCTCCATCGCCACCATCGAATTCGATCGCAAGCAACTGGCCTCCGGTCGCGCCTCGATCGCCATGGACCAGGTCGAGGCCAAGGTCGACGCCTTCATGGGCCCAGTTTCGCTGCGTTCCTTCGCCACCGCCACCATGTCCACCCCCACCGCGGACAACACCACCACCGCCTACGGCGACCCCATCTGGCTCTAACACGCACCCCTACATCGCATTCCAGCGCGGCGCGCTCAACGCGGCGAGTGCGGACGCAAAAGGAGAAGCACGATCATGGCCAGCAACACTCAACCGCTCCACGCCAAGGGCGAATCCGACGATGGTGCACTTGCGGTTCCCGGATTCCTCGTCGGACTGATCATGCTGATCGCCGCCTTCGCGACACTGGACCGTATGCCCGATTGGGCCGATGATTACGGCGCGATCTTGGTCTATCTTGCGTTCTTCCTATACATGTCCATTGCTGGACGGCTCACCTGGTGGGGACTTGACACCTTCTATGCACGCTTGAAGCAAGGACGGAGCGGTCGATGAGCCACCCGAGACACGCGACCCGGGTTGCCGCGACCGCTATTGCGGGTATCGCCGCAGCTGTCGGCATCGGATTCGCCTCTTTCACAACACCTTCCGCCTCGGCCGTGCCTTGTGCCGAGTGGCAACAAATGCACCCCGGCTGGCCCTGTGTCGACACACCCTCCATTCCGCCAGCGCCACCGCCTGGACCACCCACGACTCCGCCGGCCGTACCAACACCCGCACTCCCTGGCCAACCTCCCAGCGATGGCGGCGGCGGAAGCCGAGCCGGGGCACTCACGCCATCGCCGATCGGTCCGGGCAACGGAACACCGATTGTGTCTGTGCCAGGTGCGCAAACGCCGGTTCTACCGGGCAACGAGCATGTTGCGCCACCAGCTGTGCCGATTCAGACTGCACCCGCGCCGACTCGACTCGAACCATCCATCGAAACCAGCGACCCTGCACCTCCGAGCAGCGCGCCGATGCCGATACCCACGCTCCCGCCGTCGCAGCCGTCCACACCTGTTCGTGAACGCGGTCCCGCGGCTGCAACCGAGAACGATACGTTCGACGGCCGTATCCCGTTTCTGCTCATTGCGGCGGTAGCGGCGTTCATCGCCGGAACGACCCGCTCCGTCGCAGGCCGCCCATCTTGGCTCGATCGGTTGTTGAGGCGTGTCGACGAAGAGGTACCTCGTCCTACCCGTCCGGACACGCCGCCGCCGAATCCTGAGGACCCGACTTACCAGTTCTGGCTCTCAGCCAGCCCGTGGCAACGTGCATTCTGGGACGCCTACAACTGGGCCCCTTTCGGGATGGAAATCCATCACCTCATCGAGCAGCAGATCTTCCGGGACTATCCGGGCGTATTCGAGCAGGCCGAACGCGATTTCTTCACCAACCTGCGAGGGATTTACAAGAGCGTCGCCCCTCGGATTCACCAGGGCAGACTTCGCGAAGCATGGAATGCGGTCTATAGGTTCCTCATGGCATCAGGCGTGATGCCCGAGAATCCTCAGGCAATGTCGGGGCCAGAAGCGTTGGCGTTGCGGCGGGAGTTGCTGTTCTGGGCAGTGGTCATCGACATCTTGCTCGGCGACCAGATGAACCCGGAACCCGTCATCCTCGACGATCCCGAGTTCACCGACATCTTGCGCTCGCTGGGTGTATCGGAGGCTGACATCGCCAAATTCCGGGATCTGACCCCCGAGCAACGGGTAGAGCTTCTGCAGATCATCTTGGATGCGCTCAACGGCCAGTCACGCGACTACCGAGACTATTTCCCCGCCGCTCAGCTGCCGGCCCCGTGGGAGCTGTCAGATCCAGATCCTGGCCAGGAGCAGCGGTATCCGACCGCCCCGCCCTCGGCCGCCGACGACCCGACCATCCCGCCCAACCAGCCCACGACCCCGGAACCGAGCGATAAGCCCGAACTCGAGGCGCCGTCCCAGCCCGACGTGCCGGGCTGGCTACCACCGCCACCCCAGGGCTATCACTGGGAACGGGGAACAAACGGATACGGCTGGCTACTGGTCCCGGAGGTTCCTTATGCGCCGATCCCGCCGAACCTGCCCGCCGCTCCGCCGGGTTACTACTGGTACACAGGTTACGGAACCGCATACCTGGTTCCCAACATTTCCCCCTCCGGGTGGCCCGACCCGCCATACGGATATCGGTGGGAAGGCTTCGGATCGGGATATGTCCTGATCCCCTACCCTGGATTCTCAACAGCGCCTTCGACGCGGCCACCCGCTCCGACAGGCATGTACTGGGCCCAGAATGCCGACGGCTTCTGGGGACTGTTCCCATACCCTGAATTAAACCCGCCCCAACAACAACCACCCAGCCAACCGGGCCCCAGCACCGCCCCTGGAGACAAGCCCTCCGAGGACTCACCGTTGTTCCCTGGAACACCGCCAGGAATCGTGCCCGGCATCCCCGGCATCTTGCCCGGCGTACCGATACCCGTAGTGCCGTGACCGCCACATCACCGACCCCGATGAGACCCGCAACTGCCAGCCCCCACGAGGAGGTATTCCGCGCTATGACCCTGTACACCCTCAACCTGCCGGTTCCTGCTGACAACGCGCGCAAGACGTGGGACGACAGCACCGACCCGCGCACCTTGATCAGCGCGGTCTTCTCCTTCGTCGCCCCGGTCACCGCCGAGTTGTTCGACTCTGGCCTCGGCGCACTGATCGGGGTCACCGAGCCGCTGGCTGCAGCATTGGCCGCCACCGACTTCACCGGTTACCGCCTGGTTCCCGCTAGCGGGGAACCCTCCGAATATGCCGGGGACTACAGCGAAGACCGCGCATCGCTCAGCATTCCTGAGTCTCTATACGCGCTGCAGATCCACGGTCGGCCCGGCATCGACGATTTCGCCGCAACCTACCGGCTCGTCTTCTCGGAGCGCGTCTGCGATTTTCTCTGCAGCCGCGATCCCGCGTTGTCGGCAAGGCGGAACGAGGTCGACGAAAGTGGCCGAATGATCCGTCGTAGCGTGTCGGATTGATCACGCCCAAACCATGACTGCGATGTAAGCCGCGTCGGCAAAACCCTGTCTTGCACGGGGGTCGTACACCTGCCTGGCGTGAATCGAAGCAACCGAATTGGTGGCCGCTCAGCAAAGCCGAACGCACCCGCTGTCCACAGAATCGACGACACCCGAGAAGCGCGCAAAGTACTTCAAACTACATCCGGTACAGACTTTGGCACGAATGGGCGCGTTCGTGCCCGAAATTCCCGCGACGAAATAGACCGGCAGGAGGGGTAAGCGATGCGAAGCAATCGACACATCGAGTGGGGTCGACAGGCTCCTGGGCTGTTGGCTGCTGCTGTGGTGTGCGGTCTGGTCCTCACTGGGTGTGGCGGCCAATCGACCTCTACAACCACGACCTCCGCATCGGCCACAACGGGCCAGATGTTGAACGAATCGGTCGCCCAAGCCACGATTCAGCGATACCTCACAGAGACTTTGAACGCATTGCCACCCGGGGTCAGCCTGTCGGCTCCGCTCAGCGAGAAGAACGGGAAAAAGGTCGAGTTCGACCTGGCGAATCTCCCAGCCGTCCCCTGTGACGGGAACCCCGACAACACCACCGGACCGAAGAAAGCACAGGTCTTCTACTTCATCACCGGAATCCCCAAAGGGCAGGCCGCACAATACTTCAACTCCGTTGTGCGGATCTGGAGCGACCGATTGTGGCAGGTGTGGCCGATAAAGCCCGACGAGCAATCCAACACCGTGACCCACGATGGCTACCTGCTCGCAGTCGCGCGCGCGGAGGCCAGCAACGGAAGTGGTGAGGACGGACTGTCTCTGGCCGGGACGTCGCCCTGCTTCCCGAACACGGCAACCGGTACCGCGACACCCCTCCCCACCGCCATCGAACACCGGTAGAACCACGCCATAGACCACCAATCCTGGGATGCGTCCGTTGAGCCGCCACATCACAATTGAACCCGCACGAGCCGGCCACTACATCAGCTACAGCATGGGCAGCCCCTGAAGCCCGGATCCTGAACACCAGCGATATCGAACAGCCGCGTCGTACCGCCCGCCTCGACGTCGTTCAGATCGAATACGGCGTAGCGGAAGTCGCTGCCCCGCGCGTAGCGCATTACCAACCGATGGTCGACGGGTCGATCGCACACGTGGTATTCGTCGTTCCGGCAACAAGGGTGTATTTCTGCAACTCCTCCGAGGAGGCCGTCACCGTCCGTCCGTCGGCTAACTCGAATCGAGCGATCCGGCTGCCTCGCGCACTCCCGTCCGCGCCCACCGCATCGGTCTCGGTCCATAGACACGCCGAGGTCCCGACCGGGCTCGACCCCGATCTGAACCCCATGCCCGAAACCCAGCAAATACATATGCCCCAGCACCGCACCCACCGGCAACGGCGCCGGACACCGAGCCTGTCAACGGCGACGGGGTCGCGGAAATCGACCCTATGCCCGCTCCGGAACTCGCGCAGCGGCTGAGATCATAGAAACCGGTTGGCAAGCAAACTCTTTCACTCATAGTTCTCGGTTGGGCTGGTCGGGTGCGCAGCTGATCAGCAGCTGGGCGGTGTGTGCGATGTGGTCGCGCAGCAGGTCCTGTGCGTGGTCGGCGTCGCGGGCGAGGACGGCGTCGAGTAGCGCTCGGTGTTCGGCGGCGACGTCGCGGTCGGGTTCGTTGCCCAAGGACACCGACCACTGCCGGTACAGCTCGGCCTCCTGTCGTAATGACTGTGCCGTGCCGAGCAGCCGCTGGTTGGGGCAGCCGGCAAGGAGCGCGTGGTGAAACGCGGCGTGCGCCTGTGACCATTCGTCGGTCAGACGGTCCGGATCCGCCGGGTCCAGGTACGTCGTGCGTGCCAGAAGGTGGTGTGCGGCAACGGCGTCGGCCTCCCAGCGCATATCGCCCGCCGATACGGACAGTCGCAGGACCAGGGATTCGATCTCCGCCCGCGCCTGCGTCAGCTCGGCCAGGTCCTGATGGGACAGCGGCCGGACCTGGTAGCCCTGATGCGGCTTTCCCACCACCAATCCCTCGGCGACCAGCCGCGTCAGCACCTCGCGAGTAGCGCCGACGCTCACCTGATAGCGCTCGGCCAGGTCGGGGAACTTGAGCCGTTCACCCGGCACCAGCCGACCGCCGAGGATGTCGGCACGCACCGCCTGATGAATGCCGTCGGTGCGGGTCGTCCCGTCGCTCTTCGCCATGCCTGCAGTCTAGCAGTTTACGAATGTCTATTGAACTTTCGAAAGTTATCGATTACTTTCGAATCTGTTCACAGCTCGTCCGTCAGGAGCCCACAGGGGCTGCCGGACGACGTCTTCTTCGTTGCGAACCGAGGTTCTGATGTTTTCGAAAGAGCTGTCGCGTCCGACCGTCTTGCGTGGCGGGACGGTCCTCACCATGGATTCCCACCGCACCGTCCTCGAAGGCCACGACGTGCTCGTGGTCGATGGCCGGATCGCCGCCGTCGGTGTCGATCTCGCCGTTCCCGACGGCGCCGACGAGATCGACGCGCGCGGCGGTGTCGTGATGCCCGGGATGGTCGACACCCACCGGCACATGTGGCAGACCACGACCCGTGGCTACGGTGCCGACTGGACGCTTTCCCAGTACTTCGTCTGGTTTTACCTGAACTGGGGCAAGAAGTTCCGGCCCGAGGACATCCACGCCGGGAACCTGCTCGGCGCGCTGGAGGCGCTCGACACCGGGGTCACCACCTGCGTGGACTGGTCGCACGGCCTGCAGACGATCGATCATGCCGACGCCGCGGTCGATGCGCTGGCCTCGGTACCGGGTCGATTTGTCCTGGCCTACGGCAACATTCAGGACGCACCCGCGAATTGGACAGGCACACCTGAGTTCCGCAAGTTCTTCGACCGTCGATCCGGCGATCTCGAGGGCTTCCAGATCGCCTTCGACGTCACCGGCGATCCGAGCTTCCCCGAGCAGCCTGCCTTCGAGGTGGCCCGGGATCTCGACCTGGCGGTGACCACCCACGCCGGTGTCTGGGGCGCGACGGGCGACGACGCCGTGCGACTGATCCACGAGCATGGCTACGCCGAGGCCAGGACGGTGTACGTGCACGCCTCGACGCTCTCGGCGGACTCCTACGCCCGGATCGCGGCGACCGGCGGATCGGTATCGGTGTCCACGGAAAGCGAGCAGAGCGCCGGGCAGGGTTATCCCGCGACGGCCGCCCTACGGGAGCACGGCATTCCGGTGTCGTTGTCGCTGGACAGCTGTGTGCTCTGCAGCGGTGATCTGTTCTCCGCCATGCGCACGACGCTGGGCGCCGACCGCGCCTACCAGCACCTGCAGGCGCACGCTCGCGGTGAGACCGTCACCCACGCCTCCCTGCATGCCGACCAGGTCGTCGAGTGGGCCACCCGCGGCGGAGCGCGAGCACTCGGGCGCGACAGCGAGATCGGCAGCGTCGAGGTCGGCAAGAAGGCGGACCTCGTGCTGGTCCGCAACGACGATTCGCCCGCGATGACGCCACTGCTGAACCCGCACGGACACGTGGTCCTGCAGGCACAGCGTGCTGACGTCGACTCGGTCCTGGTCGACGGCCGGATCGTCAAGCGCGACCACCGCCTGGTCGGTGCCGACCTGGCGGGCGCCCGTAGTGCGGTACAGGCAACGGTCGACTATCTGCGCGCCGAAATCGGGGAGCAGGCCTGGCGCGAGGGCATGAACCCGGAAATCCCCGAGGCCAAGGTCCTCGACAACCCCTACACCTACACCGACTACCGGTCCGCGGCTACGCACGGCGACGCCGTGTCGCAGCGATGACCGTTCACACCGATCAGGAGTCAGCACAATGCGTTTCGCCACCATCTCGGGCCGGTTATCGCTGATCACCACGTCCGAGACCGTCATCGACCTCACGCGCGCCAGCCGCGGACGGTTCGGCCCGGATATTCAGGACGCCTACGAGCGCTGGGACGAACTGCTCGAGTTCTGCACGACCGTCACCGAGGCGGGTATACCGCTATCGGACTTTCCGACAACGGAATTCGGCAATCCGGCCCCGCGTCCCCGGCAGGTCTTCGCCATCGGCCTCAACTACGCCGACCACGCCGCGGAGTCGTCGTTCGCGGTGCCCGAGGAGCCGCCGGTATTCACCAAGTTCGCGACCTCGCTGGCCGATCCGTACGGGACGATCACGCTGGTGCCGGGCAAAGTGGACTGGGAGGTCGAGCTGGTCGTCGTGATCGGCCGTCCGGCGCATCACATCGCCGCCCCGGACGCGTGGCGTCACGTCGCGGGAGTCGCTGTGGGCCAGGACATTTCGGAGCGGGTTCGGCAGCAGGTTGGCCCCGCCCCGCAGTTCAGCATGGGCAAATCCTTCCCGGGCTTCGGGCCGATCGGGCCGATGCTGGTCACCCCGGACGAGTTCGACGACCCCGACGATCTAGAACTGGGCTGCCTGATCAACGACGAGCAAATGCAGCAGGGCCGGACCGCCGACATGGTCTTCCCGGTGCCCGAGCTGATCGCGCGGCTGTCGGCGATCACTCCCCTGCTGCCCGGCGACGTCATCTTCACCGGCACACCAGCCGGTGTCGGGCTCGGCCGCACCCCGCAGCGGTTCCTCTCTCCCGGCGACGAATTGGTGAGTTACGTGCGCGGCATCGGCGAAATGCGCCACCTGATGGTCGCCGGGCACTGAACCGTCCAGTTAACCCCTCGGCGCCCCTACCTGTTCGCGGACCTTTTCTCAGGAGATAGAAGTGGCTGACCAATCACGCACATACGACGGAGCGGTCGTACCCGGCGCGGGGACCCGGACGGCCCGGCGGGGCGTGGCGCTCACCGCGCTGGCCGCCGCGCAGTTCATGGTCGTGCTGGATTCCACGATCGTGAATGTCGCGCTGCCGTCGATTCGCGACGACCTCGGCCTGAGTCCGGCGTCGCTGTCCTGGGTGGTGGACGGCTATCTGGTCGCGTTCGGTGGTTTGCTGTTGCTCGGCGGCCGGCTGGCGGACGTGTTTCGCCGCCGCACGGTGTTCCTCGCGGGCCTGGCGATGTTCGTGGCTTCCTCGGTCGCCTGCGCGCTCGCCACGACCGGCCCCCTCCTGATCGGCGCGCGGGTTCTGCATGGCGCGGGCGGTGCGGTCATGGCACCGGCCGCGCTGTCCATCGTGATGACCCTGTTTCCGGACGGCCCGGATCGTGCTCGGGCGCTGGGTGTCTGGGGTGGGGTGTCCGGTGCGGGCGGGATCGCCGGTGTGCTGCTCGGCGGCGTCCTCAGCCAAACACTCGGCTGGCCATGGATTTTCCTGATCAACGTGCCAGTGGGGGTGCTGGTCGCGATGGCCGCGGTGGGCTCGGTGCGGTCGCTGCCCGCTGCGGGCGGGGCGTTCGACATCGCCGGCGCGGTCACCGTCACCCTCTCGATGGCGGCGCTCGCCTACGGTCTGGTCAGCGGGCCGCAAGAGGGATGGACCAGCTGGATCACCCTGGGCGCGCTGGCGGTCGGTCTCGTCGCGCTGGTCGCGTTCCTAGGCATCGAGCGGCGCGCCGCCGGACCGCTTGTCCCACTGCAAGTTTTCGCCAGGGCCCGGCTTTCCACGGCGAACACGATCATGCTGCTCGTCGGCGCGGTCACCGTCGGCATGTTCTACTTCCTGCCGCAATACCAGCAACTCGTGCTGGGGATGAGTCCGATCGAGACCAGCCTGGCCCAGTTGCCGATCGCGGGCACGATCACCGGTGGCGGCCTGCTGGCCCCGAGAATCGCTCGCGCCGTTGGTATCCGCCCGGCCCTCGTCGGCGGCCTCGTGTCGCTGGTCGTCGGGGCGCTGTGGCTGGCGATGCGTGCCGCCACCACCTTCGCCGGGTTGGTCGGGCCGTTCCTGCTGATCGGCGCGGGCATCGGCGTGAGCTTCGTGTACGTCACCTCCCTAGCGGTCGCCGACTCGCTTCCCAGCGAGGCGGGACTGGTCAGCGGCCTGGTCAACACCACCCGTCAAATGGGTGGCGCGCTCGGGCTGGCCACCATGGTCGCCGTCGCGACCGGCGACACCCCCACTCCGCACTTCTCCGCTGCCTTCGCCGCCGCGGCCGCGCTCACCGGCCTGGCGCTGCTGCTGTCTCTCACACCCGCCCTGCGCGAGCGCTGAAAACCCTTATCACCCAACCCTTATCATCCAAGGAGACACCATGACCACCAAGCCATACTTGAGCGGGCACTACACTCCGGTCCCCGACGAGACCGCCGCGGTCGACCTCCCGATCCGCGGCACGCTGCCCCCGGAGCTGACCGGCCACTACATCCGCAACGGGCACAACCCGAAGCCCGGCATCACGCCCAGCCACTGGTTCAAGGGCTCGGGCATGCTGCACGGCATTCGGCTCGAGCACGGGCGCGCCGCGTGGTACCGCAACCGCTGGGTCAAGACCCCCGCCCTGGACGGCGCACCGCTCATCCGCCAGGACGGCACCATGGATCTCACCGCGAGCGTCGCGGGCACCCACATCATCGAACACGGTGGCCGGCTGCTGGCACTGCAGGAAACCAACCTGCCCTTCGAGGTCACCCCCGAACTGGATACCGTCGGCCCGTTCGATTTCCACGGCACACTGACCTCCGCGATGACCGCCCATCCCAAGCAGGACCCGGAAACCGGCGAACTGCACTTCTTCAGCTACTCGCCGTTCGCGCCGCATCTGACCTACTTCGTCGCCTCGCCCGACGGCCACATCATCCGCAGCCAGGTGATCGACGGCGCGGGCCCGAGCCTGATGCACGACTTCGCGATTACCGAGACCAAGGCCGTATTCCTCGACATCCCAGTCGTATTCGATACTGCCGAGACCTCGGGCATCCCCTACCGTTGGCACGACGACTACCCGGCTCGAATCGGCATCTTCGACCGCGTCGGGGCACCGAAGCTCACCTGGATCCCGGTCAGCCAGCAGGCCGTTCTGCACGTCACCAACGCCTACGACGCACCCGACGGCAAGGTCGTTCTCGAAGGGCCCGCCTATGACCGGTCCGCGTGGGAGACCTCGTGGAAATGGTGGGTCGGCGCACCCGGCTACCCCGCCGCTCCGGTGGCCGGCGCCATCGCGACCCGATGGCTACTCGACCCGGCCGCGGGCACCGCGACCGAGCACATGCTCGACGATCTCGTGACCGACTTCCCGACCATCAACGAGACTCTCACCGGTCGGCCCTCGACGATCAGCTACTCCGTCGCGTTCCCCGGAGCCGGACTCGACGAGTTCGCCATCGTGAAACTGAATACCGCCACGGGCCAGCGGCTCCTACATCACCCCGGAGTCGATCGGTACGCCGGCGAGGCCGTCTTCGTTCCCGCGGCCGGTGCCACCAACGAAGACGACGGTTATCTGCTCACCATCGTCAGCGACCTGGCCGCGGACGCATCCGAACTCCTCGTCCTCGACGCCAACGACATGAACACCGTCGCCGCGGTCCAACTGCCCCGCCGGGTTCCCGGCGGCATCCACGGCTCCTGGATCCCGGCCGAGGCACTCGCGCCATAGGCGGGCTCAGGAGTAGTCATCAGGATCTGCTCGGGTCCCGATTGACCGTGCCACCGAGGTGATCGGTGTTGATCATCTCGACGTCGAGTGGTGTGCTTGCGGTGAGTTCGTCGATGAGTTGTCGGGAGCCGCTGACATAGGTTTCGTAGTCGTCGATCCCGGTGCAGACGAACCATGCGCGGTCGGCCGGCCACAATAGGTTCGGTGAGCGCATGATCACCGTCTGCGCCGTGACGTGCCCGCCGATACGGCTGGCATCGCGGATGGGTCCTCGCAGTAGCAGGTACCAGCGGTCGAGAAGCTCGAAGCTGGCTTGTCTCTTGACATCTGGAGACAGGTTCCCGGGATTCAGCGCGTCGATCGCTCCAACGCGGGACTTGCTCCGGTTGTACCAGTGCCACCCCTCCCACACCCCGACGTAGCAGCGATCGGGTGTGGTGGTGTGTCGGGCAAGGACATCGATCAAGGCGTCGAGTTGGGGTTGTTCGAGGCTGCCTTGCTCGGGTGCGTCCCAGTCGTCGGAGGCGGCGAGGTCGAGGATCCAGTCCAGCCGGTCCCGGTGGTCTGGGCCAGGTGCCTGCGCCACCGGCGCCCAGGACACCTGGATGCCGGTAGCGATTTCGGTAGCGGGATGCAGGACCCGCGCGTGCGCAGGCCGGGTTTTGGCCAGTCGCGCTCCGAAGGTGAGCGAGGTACGAAGCCAAGCTGCCGGCGAGGTGTCGGTTACCGCCGTCAGGCGTATGTCAGGCATCGGTTCGGTGGTCCGTTCTCGGTCGGGATTTTCGATGCTGTGGCAGTCGTCGTTACCGGCTGAATGTGTTGTCCCGCAAGCCTTTCTGTTAGCCGAGTCAGCTCCCTCGGACGAACGTTGTACCCGTCCAACGCCGTTCAGCGAACTAGGCTGAACTGCCTCGGTTGGCCGCGGTGCGGGAGTGCCTATATGATCAACGCGATGACTACTCATTCTGTTCAAAGATTGGGGGTCCCATTCGTGCAAGGTGAGTGCTGATGCTCACTGACAACGCGAATGGAGATCACTCCCGCTTTTCCTTCTGGCTACGCGTGCGCGAATTCGCCGTGCCGCCCGACATGATCCGGACCGCTACCGCTCGCCGCCGCAGCGGGGACTGGGCAGGCGCCTGCGCCGCAGCAGGTTTCGACGTGGATTTCGATGTGCGATCCGTGGCGCGCGAACACGGGGCCGAACTCGCGTCCCGAATCCGGGCCGACCTCCGGTATCTGGCTCCTGACCTGCTGCGCTGGCATATGCCGCGGGTCGCGCCGGACGGATTGCTGCGACCAGGGCTGACCGTCACGCTGGTGCGCTACGAGCGTGCCGGCCGATGTCCCATGCAGCTGGTGGTGCGTACCGCGCCCACCTGGGCGGATGCCGGTCAACGGATCAGCCTTGCGCTGTGGGACGGATCGGCGACCGGCCCGCATCCACACCCTCGGCCCGACCGGCGCTTCCGCCTGGATCTGCATCGCCACCTGTGGGATGCGCGCAGGGCGGATGAACTGCGAATACGGTCCGGGGCCGCGGATCGTCGACCGACGCTGGATCCCGGGTTGCTCGCGATGACGCCAGCGGCCTGCGCCGTCGGCCGATGGGCGGACGAGGGCGAGATCCTTTGCCGTGCTGAGGGATTGCCGTCCAATGCGTTCGTCGTACGGTTCCGGGCCAGGCAGCGGTTGGTGCTGGACCGGGCCGGCCCCGAACTGCGGATCGCATCCGAATACCCGGCCGGTCGTGTCTCCGCGCTGCCGGTCCTGCCCGATGCGGCGACATGGGTGCTACCTGATCTGGAACTGCTGCGTTCCGGCGCGATTTCGGCTGAGCAATTGCATCCGCTGGTCGCGTCCGCCCTGGTCCCTGGCCACTCGCCGCGCGATGCGCCCCGCGTTCAGGACCCGCCGGGTCGACCACGCATCGTCGAGTGCAGAGGCGAACAACACCGAATCGGTCTCGTCGCTGGCGTTTTGACCGCGCTCGACCACGACCTGGACGAGCTCCGCCGAGAGGAACTGCTGGTCGCGCTGACCGGCACGCCGCTGCCCTGCTTACAGGCCATCGATGCGGTACACCGTCGTCCGGAGGGTCTCACCGGCGTCCGGGAACGGCTGGACCACGGCGATACCGCGGGCGCGCTGGCCGTGGTGACCGGGCTGCTCGGCGCCGACGCGTCACTGCGCCATGGTGCGTTGCTCGATGAACTAGAGGCCGCCGTGCATCGCCGCGTCACGTACGGGCTGTTCAAGGCCGGTCTTTCGGTCGCCGGAGGGTACCGCGTGCCCCCGCCGGCTCGGGTCCGTCCCGGTCGCCACCGCACCCACCCGCGCAACGCGCACTGACCCGACGACTCGTCGTCCCACTCGAAACTCAGTCGACCCCAAGGTGATCACCCATGCTTACTGCCGTCCGCACGTCCGCTGACCCCGCTCCGCTCGCCCAACTCGATGTCGCGGGCGAACTGTTGACCATGCTGCGAGAGGTAACCACCGAACCACGCCCCAACAACCAACTGGAAGCCCTCGCCCTGGCCGTTTCCGCCGACCTGCCAGTTCTCCTGTGGGGCGAGCCGGGCATCGGGAAGACCGCCGCCCTCACCCAACTCGCCGCCGACCTGGACCTCCCGCTGACCACCGTGATCGCGAGTGTCCATGAGCCGTCGGACTTTTCGGGTCTGCCCATCATCGGAGACGATCCGGCGGTGCATGGCGTCCCGATGGCGCCGCCGGACTGGGCCGTCCAACTCGTCCGGGCCGGGCGCGGGCTGCTGTTCCTGGACGAACTGTCCACCGCGCCGCCAGCGGTGCAGGCCGCTCTGCTTCGTCTGGTCCTCGAACGCCGAATCGGCACCCTTCAGCTGCCGCCGGATGTCCGCATCGTGGCGGCGGCCAACCCGCGATCCTCGGCGGCCGACGGCTGGGAACTGAGTCCGCCGCTGGCCAACCGGTTCGTGCACCTGCAGTGGACGCACGATCATGATGTCGTCGTTCGGGGACTCGGCGGGATCTGGCCGCACGCGACGCTGCCTCGACTGGCACCGGAGAAGCTCACTGAGGCAGTGGCTTTCGCTCGCCGCGCGGTGTGCGTCCTGCTCGCGGCTCGACCCGCTCTCGTGCATCAGATGCCCACCAGCGAAACACGCCGCGGTGGTCCGTGGCCGTCGCCTCGTAGCTGGGAGATGACGTTGTGGCTCATAGCTTTCGCTACCGCGGCAGGCTCTTCCCGCGATGTGCTTTCCCTGCTGGTTCGGGGCACGGTGGGCGACGGGCCGGGCTTCGAACTGCTGGCTAGCCTGGATCGGATGGATCTGCCCGACCCAGAGGACCTGCTCGCCGATCCGGCCTGCGCCGTCCTGCCCGAGCGCGGCGATCTGCGCCAAGCGGTGCTCGACGGAGTTGTGGCGGCAGTCCGGAAACGTCCGGAGAGGTCGCGCTGGGACGCGGCATGGACGCTCCTCACGAAGGCCCTCGAAAGCGGAGCGCCGGATCTAATCGTTGTTCCCGCAACGACTCTCGCGACATTGCGGCAGGGCGACTGGGACGTTCCGGCGGCTATCGAGGAACTCGCCGGAGTGGTTTCGGTGTCCAGGGAAGCGGATCAAGCCGCTACCCGCGTCGCCGCGAAGGCAGGCCGATGACCGAGCCGGGAACCCTGGATCGCGACAAACTCTTCGCCGCCCGATTGCATGCCGCTCGCGTCCGGCCTTATCTGGCGACGGCTCTGTTCGCCTTGGCCGTCGTCGAGTCGCGCCGCGTACCGACGATGGGTGTCGATCGGTACTGGCGGTGCTACGTCTCGCCGGTGTTCGTGGACCGGACGCCGGTGGAGGACCTGGCCGCGGTATGGGTGCACGAGGTGTCGCACCTGTTGCGCGACCATCACGGTCGCAGTGACCGATTCGCCAAGCAGCACGAGCTGACCGGCCCGGCGGAACGCCTGCGCATGAACATCGCCGCGGACTGCGAAATCAACGACGACGCGTTCGGCAACGGACTGGTCCAACCGGAGGACGCCGTCGTGCCGTCGACGTTGGGGTTGGGCGCGGGCGAACTCATGGAGGACTACCTGCGCCAGTTCCGGCTCGGTCCGCGGACGGACGCCATGGCCTGGCTCGACTGTGGCAGTGGCGCAGACGGATTGGACCGTGCGTGGGAACTGGGCCCGGACGGCGCGGACGGCCTCAGCGAGCAGGAACGGGACGCGGTCCGATTCCTGGTGGCACAGGGCATCATCGGGCGTCCAGGGAATGCGTCGCAAGGCTGGAAGCGGTGGGCGGAGGAGACTTTTCATCCGCCGCAGCCGTGGCGCGATCTGCTCGGCGCGGCCCTGCGTTCCGCGGTGTCCAGCCCTGGTGTCGGCGAGGACTACACCTATGGGCGTCCGGCTCGTCGCTCGGCCGGGGTGCCCGGTGTTGTTCTGCCGAGCCTGCGCCGGACACCGCCGCAGGTTACGGTGCTCATCGATACCTCGGGGTCGGTCAGTGATGCCGAACTGGGCTCCGCCTTGCTCGAAGTGGCGGCGATCAGTCGTGCCGTCGGCGGTCGGCGAGACCTGGTGCGGGTTCTGTCGTGTGACGCGGCGGCAGGGGTTGTGCACCCACTGTGTAGGGCCGAGGCGATACCGCTGGTGGGCGGCGGTGGTACGGATCTGCGCGCCGGGTTCGCGAAGGCGCTGCGAACCCGGCCCGGCCCCGATGTGCTCGTGGTGCTGACCGACGGCCAGACACCCTGGCCGAGCAGACAGCCGGCGTGCCGGACGGTGGTCGGCCTCTTCCGTCGGCAGGTCGCCGGCTCATGGAGTGAGAACAATCCCGATTACGTTCCGGATTCGCCGCCGGAATGGGCCAGGGTGGTCGAGATCGGGTAGCGCGAACACGCTGTCGGCCAATACCTTTCCCGCAATCGGCCCTCGAGGGCAGGCGATCTGGGACAGATTATGAGGGGACGTCGGAAGTGGATCGATAGGAGGAACGTCGCGTGGCCGTCATGTTGTTGGGAACCCTCGACACCAAGGGAGAGGAGTACGCCTACGTCCGTGACTTGATCGTCGACAGCGGCAAGGACGTCGTTCTCGTCGACGTTGGTGTGCTCGGCACCCCGTCCCTTGTCGCCGATGTGGACTCGTCGACCGTCGCTGCCGCGGCGGGCGCCGATCTCACCGAGCTCAGACAGCGGCGTGACCGTGCCGCGGCCCTCGACGCGATGGCGGCCGGCGCACGAGCTGTCGCCCGGGATCTGCACGCGCAGGGCCGTCTCAGCGGAGTGCTCGCGCTCGGCGGGAGCGGGGGTTCCTCGATTGCCGCGAAAGTCATGCGGGCGTTGCCCGTCGGACTGCCGAAGCTGCTGGTCTCGACCATGGCGGGCGGAGACGTGTCACCCTATGTCGGGACGACGGACGTGACGCTGATGTACAGCGTCGTCGATGTGGCGGGGATCAACTCGATCTCCCGCCAAGTGCTGGGCAACGCCGCTGCCGCGATAGCGGGAATGGCCGACGGGTACGAGCGCAGGCAATCGAATCCGCAAGCGGCCCAGGACAAACCCCTGGTCGCGGCGACCATGTTCGGCGTGACCACCCCCGCTGTGGACACCGCCCGCGCCCGATTGACGGAACTGGGGTATGAGGTACTGGTGTTCCACGCCACCGGTTCCGGCGGCCGCACCATGGAAAACCTGGTCGCCGACGGACATTTCGCCGGTGTCCTCGACCTCACCACCACCGAGCTCGCCGACGAAATCGTCGGAGGCGTGTTGTCCGCCGGGCCGGATCGGCTCACCGCGGCAGCGAAGGCGGGCATCCCGCAGGTCGTCAGCCTCGGCGCGTTGGACATGGTGAACTTCGGGCCGCGCGATACCGTGCCGGAGCGGTTCAGCGAACGACACTTGCTCGTGCACAACGAGACAGTCACGTTGATGCGGACCAATCCCACGGAGGCGGCCAGAATTGGTGAGGTGCTCGGCCAGAAGCTCGCAGCGGCAACGGGACCCACCGCATTGTTCGTTCCGCGTGGCGGACTGTCCGCCGTAGACGTGGACGGCGGACCGTTCTGGGACCGCGCGGCGGACGCGGCATGCATCGACTCGGTACTCGAAGCGGTGGCCGCAACCCACGTCGAGGTGATCGACAGCGACCAGGACATCAACAGCACGGCGTTCGCGACCGCGGCCGCCGAGCATTTGCACCGACTCATCAGGAGCGCAACGTGAATCGTGTACAGGCTCTCGCCGGGTTTCGTAGTCAGCTCGCGGCCGGCCGCCCCATCATCGGCGCGGGTGCGGGCACCGGACTGTCAGCCAAGTCCGCGGAGGCGGGTGGGGCCGACCTCATCATCATCTATAACTCCGGGCGGTTCCGGATGGCCGGACGTGGCTCGCTCGCCGGCCTGATGCCATACGGCGATGCCAACGCGATCGTGGTCGAGATGGCCGCCGAGGTGCTGCCCGTCGTCGAGCAGACCCCGGTCCTCGCCGGCGTCTGCGGCACCGATCCGTTCCGGCAGATGCCGCGGTTTCTCGATGAGATCCGTGCGATCGGGTTCGCCGGTGTGCAGAACTTTCCCACGGTCGGGCTGATCGACGGTGTGTTCCGCGCGAATCTCGAAGAGACCGGGATGGGGTTCGATCTCGAAATCGAGCTGATTCAGTTGGCGTCTGAGCGTGAACTGCTCACCGCGCCATATGTGTTCGACACCGAGCAAGCGACCGCGATGGCGCAGGCGGGGGCCGACATCATCGTGCCGCACATGGGGCTCACAACAAAAGGGAGCATCGGCGCGGCCACGGCGATCACTCTCGATCAGGCGGTGACCCGGGTGCAGGAGATGCGGGATGCGGCCGCGGCAGTCGATCCCGGCATCATCGTGTTGTGTCACGGCGGTCCGATCGCCGAACCCGGCGACGTGCGCTACGTCCTCGAGCGCACTCACGGAGTCGCGGGGTTCTTCGGTGCCTCGTCGATGGAGCGGCTGCCCACCGAACGGGCCATCGCCGACCAGCTTCGGGCGTTCAAGGAAGTCCCGCCCAACAAGTCGTGATTCGAAGATCCCGCGCAGCTTCATCTTTCGAAGGAGAGTCCTATGTACCGCGATCCGAACACCGTTGCGACAATGGTTTTCGACTGGGGATCGATCAAATGGCATGTCTCGCCGGACACCATCGAAGGCGCGTCCTCGACGCTCGGTGAGGTAGTGATCAATCCGAACAAAGGGCATGACCGCCACGAGCACCCCGAGTCCGACGAGATCCTCTACGTGGTGGACGGCGAGGGACGTCAAACCGTCGGCGACAGTGGCGAATTCGCCATCAAGGCCGGTGACGCGGTCTGGATTCCGCGTGGCACACCGCATTCCACATTCAACACCGGATGGCGCCCGCTGCGCCTGGTAGCGACGTACACGCCCGGCGGCGCCGAGGCCGCTTTGCGCGGACTGCCGGATTTCGTCGAGCTGGCGCCGGGAGAGTTTCCGACGTGGAAACAAGAAGACTAGGTCTGCGCGGGTAAGTCTGCCTCGCACCGCTACGCCGTCGCTCTGCTCAGCTTGGCGAGATCTGCCACGGATTACCTATAGACGACTGATTCCCCGCCGCCCGGGCGTCCCTACTGTCGAATCCGTTGCCACCACGCGAAACACTGAGCCACCACGGAGAAACCATGCCCTACTGCACCGCAACCGACGGAACCGAACTCGCCTACGAGGACTACGGCACCGGCACGCCGCTAGTGTTCCTGGCGAGCTGGGCGCTCAACGCCGACATGTGGGAATACCAAGTCCCCTACTTCCTCGCGCACGGGTACCGGTGCGTGCTGCTCGACCGGCGCGGGCACGGCCGTTCCGATCGACCGTCGAGCGGCTACGACGCCGACACTCGCGCCGGCGACGTAGCCGCCGTGATCGACCACCTCGACCTGCGCGACCTCACCCTTGTCGCGCACTCGGCAGGCGGCGGTGAAGCCGTCCGTTACCTGGCCAGGCACGGACGCGACCGGGTCGCCGGACTGGTGCTGCTCGCAACCACACTGCCGTATCTCGAACTGACCGAGGACAATCCCGAGGGTGTGCCCGCCGCACTGTGCGATGCCACCGTCGCCGAGCTGCGACGTGACCGGCCGAACTGGTTCACCCGTCGCGCCCAGGCCTATTTCGCCACCCAGTTCAACAACGTATCCCCGGCGGTGGTCGACCACGAGATTCGCCGATGCCTGTCGGCGGCCCCGTTTGCCCTCACGGCGGTGTGGCAGGCCACCTTTGCCACCGATTTCCGCCCCGACCTGCGTGAGCTGACCGTGCCCACGTTCGTCGGGCACGGTAGTGCCGACCAGTCCGCGCCGATCGACCGCACCGGCCGCCGGGTCGCGAAACTGCTGCCCCACGCGGACTTCCAGGAATATCCGACCGCCGGGCACGGCCTCTACATCACCCACGCCGAGCAGCTGAACCACGACATCCACGAATTCCTCGTGGACCGGGTAACGGTCGCACCCGATCGCGATTGACCTCTGGCGGCCGCGGGCGCCGGTTGATCTGGAGAACGCCAGTTCACTTTCCGCGCTGTCCAGCGGCGCGCGGCTGCGTGCTGGCCATCAACGCCGCAACCCTGTGGCACGCGCTGCGCGAGCACGGACTCGATGACCGAGTGCCTGGGATGGGTCGCCTACTGCGGGACCGCTGAGCGACGCTTTCCGATTACTGGTCGCGCGACGGGGTACAGCGAGAAGACAACCTCGACAACACGACTCAGGGGTGGTGGACATGACCCGGGCAGCAGAACACGCCGCCGCGTTACTCGAGCGGCAACATCGACGGATCCAGGCCCTGCTCACTGATGTCCGATTCGGACGCGACCGCGCGCCTGCGTTCGCGAAACTGGTTCGACTGATCGTCGCGCATGAAAGTGTGGAGCAGTCGTTGGTGTATCCGATTGCCCACCCGCCCAGTGACGCGGCTATGCAGACCAGGCGCGGCGAGCAGCAGCAGTTGCTGCGCGTCTTGGCCGAGCTCTACGACCTCGGTGTGCAAAATCCCGAGTTCGACCGCAAATTCGCCCAATTCACCGACCTGATGTCAACGCACCTCACCCACCAGGATCTGCGCGAACTACCGCTGGTGCGGAACTGCGCTTCCCCTGCCTACGCCGCGCGCATCACCGCCGCGGTCGAATTGGTCGAAACCTTCGCCTGCGTGCACCGCCCGCTCGAGCCGGAACCACACCGAGCGGTACCGCCACTCCCCCTGTTCTCCCGGCTGTGCGCAGCCGTGAACGCGGCGACCAACCCTTCTCGCAAGGGTGCCCTCCGAACGTGAGCTCGTTAGCCTCGCCGATCCGAAGCGCCTGCGCCTCGGGAAGGCGCTGGGTGGTGTCATCCTGTTGGCCATCGCCACAAACACCTGCCCGAGATCGCGATCACCGCCAGCGCCGCGCTGGCCCATCAACTCGATGTGGCGGCCGGCAACCCGCAAGGGCATCGGCACCCGCCGGATAACGCTGGTCTTCACCGCGGCCGCCTTGGTCACCCTCGTCGCGGGCGTATGCATCGAGCGCAACAGCGAAGAACTGTTCGGCCGGTGGGGCATGTCAGGAGTGCTGTTCGGCGCCACCGTCCTCGCCGCCGCCACCTCCCTGCCGGAGCTCTCCACTGGACTGACGTCCCCGACTCCCTCACCGTCCTGGCGATCTATCTCCTCGGCATCATCGGCCTGGCATTCATTCCGGCCTGACCCGGTGTTCTAGTTTGGTGGCCGCACGCGAGGGCACCCGGCACACGTGACTTCCCTCTGGCACGCTCGAGCGACCTCGCGGACCGCCTACCCGACGCTGCCGCCAGGATCGCGGTTCGATTACGTCGTGGTCGGAGGCGGCTTGACCGGGGTGACCACAGCGCTGCTGCTCGCTCGTGGCGGCGTGTCGGTAGCGCTGGTCGAGGCGCGCGAGCTCGGTGCCGCGGCCACCGGAAACACCACCGCGAAACTCAGTCTGCTGCAGGGGACGCACCTTTCGAGCATCGCGGCGAAACACTCGGAGTCGACACTACGCGCGTATGTGCGGGCCAATCATGAAGGGCAGCAGTGGCTTTTGCGGTTCTGTGCCGAACACGGCATGGACACCCAGCGCGCGGCGGCGTTCACATACGCGCAGTCGAGGGCGGGCACCGGACAGGTCGAGAAAGAACTCGCGGCTTGTCGCGCGGCAGGGCTCGATGCCGAGTGGGCGGACGAGTTGGAGTTGCCTTTTCCGACGTATGGCGCAGTGCGGGTCGACAATCAAGCACAGTTCGACCCGATGGCGGTACTTCAGGAACTGGCTGCCGCGGCGGTCCGCGCGGGCGCGATGATTTTCGAGAATACGAGAGTCGTCGGTGTCAGCGGCGACGTCGTCAACACCGAGCACGGGCCAGTCCAAGCCGGAACGGTCGTGCTGGCGACCGGGACGCCGATTCTCGACCGGGGCGGATTCTTCGCCCGGCTGGAACCGAAGCGGTCGTACGCGCTCGCGTTCGACGTTTCGGGCCCGGTTCCGCGTGGCATGTATCTGTCCGCGGACGAGCCGACCCGCTCGCTGCGTTATGCACCCGGCCCGCAGGGTGATCTGCTCTTGGTCGGCGGTAACGGACATGTCGTCGGACGGGAACACTCGACGCAATCGAAGGTGGACGACCTCCGTGAGTGGACCGAAACATATTGGCCGGGCGCGAAATTGACGCATCAATGGTCGGCTCAGGACTATTCGCCGATCGACGGATTACCTTACGTCGGCCCCCTGTTGCCGGGAAGCGAGCACATTCTCGTGGCTACCGGCTATTCGAAGTGGGGTATGACCAACGCGGTCGCCGCCGCGCTCGCCATCTCGGGTCGCGTGTTCGGTGGCCGGGCCGACTGGGCGGGTGTCCTGGAAACGTGGCGACCCCGCGAATTGACCGGGCTCCTGACCGCGGTAAAGGCCAATGGTGGTGTCGGCCTCGCCATGGCGGAGGGCTGGCTGCGCGCCGAGCTGCACGACGGCGGTATCGCACCGGCAGAGGGCGCGGGTCACGTCGGGCGCTCGGGAGTCCGACCGGTCGCCACGTGCACGGTGGACGGCAAAACCACCACGGTGTCGGCGATTTGCCCGCATCTCTACGGCGTCGTGGCGTGGAACGACGCCGAGAAGACCTGGGACTGCCCGCTGCACGGCTCGCGATTCGCTCCGGACGGCAGCGTCCTCGAAGGACCCGCGACCCGGGCACTCACACCACGAGACCTGCCCTGATCCGATCCCACGGCGCCGATCACGACTATCGCGCCGAAATGCCGAATCGAGTGAAAGGACAAACGGATGTCACGCGAGAACGATGCCGAAGACCCCAACGAGCCCAAGGGCGGCCGTCCGGGACCGACCGATCAGGGGCACAACGGTGGTATGGCGACACGCGAGAACGCTCCCGAAGCGACCACCCCCGACGACGAAACCCCCGAACCACAGGAACCGCCGGACTGAACGATCCGCTCGCCAGTTCCTAACAGCACCAACCGGCCGAGAATTCACGGGACCGCTGACTCAGGTGATCACACCCAGGTCGTGGCGGGCGACGCCGACGGCGGGGCCTGGGTCGGTCGCGATGACTCGGTGCAGCAGTTCGGAATAGATGTCGCGGAAGTCGACGGTGGTCTTCAGGTCGCCGTTGTCGAGGTCGGTGAGGCTGGGTTCGTCTCCATAAAAGCCGCCTTTGACGGAGGCGCCCGCGACGAACACCGGCCCGGCGGTGCCGTGGTCGGTGCCTTGGGAGGCGTTGGCGCGGACGCGGCGGCCGAATTCGCTGTAGGCCAGGACAACCACGTCGCGGCCTCGTGGGTGCCCGGACATGTCGGTGAGGAACGTCGATACGGCTTGGTCGAGCCGGCCGAGCAATTGTTGCTGGGTTCGGCGTTCGTCGGCATGGGTGTCGAAGCCACCCATGCTGACCGAGTAGACCTGGGTGGGTACGCCTGCCTTGACACACCGTCCGACGAGTTCGAGCTGGGCGGACAGCGGATTGGCGCCGGCGGCGGCCGGTTTCGGGCCGAGCGAAGAGAATGTCTGTGTCACAGTCTGTTCGGCGTGATAGCCCGTGCAGACCTGCGCCTGGGCGGGACTGTCATGCGGGTCGGTGGCGGCGAGTCCGGCCAGGGCCGTGGACAATTCGGGTGTCAGCGGCGTCGTGGTGGGATCGAGGGCCGCCGCCGTGTGCTTCTCCCCCAGCACCAGCTGCGGCAGTACCGGGCCGATGTTGACGGCACGCACCGGATCGTCGCCGGTGGCGTCTAGCCAGCGGCCGATCCAGCCGGTCCCGACCGGGCTGTCGGGCGACGCTGTCTGCCAGATGTCCATCGACCGGAAGTGGCTGTGGTCGGGATGGGGGTACCCGACGCCGCGGACGATCGCGAGGTGGTGTTTGTTCCACAACTCCGCGAAGCCTTTCATGGCCGGATTCAGTCCGAGCTGTCCATCGAGGTGCAGCACGTCCTGAGGCGGGTACGACAATTCCGGCCGCGCGTCGTGATAGGCGTTGTCGGCGTAGGGGATCACGGTATTGACGCCGTCGTTGCCGCCGTACATCGTCACCAGGACCAGAATCCCGGCGCCGGTCGCGAGCGGCGAGGTCACCGCCCGCCGGTGCAGTTCGTCCCAGCTGATCACCGACCCACCGGCCAGGCCCAGTGCACCGAGTACGCTGCTGCCGACAAGGAACCCTCTGCGAGTGAATTGTGGCATGGTTGAGCGACTTTCGGGTCAGCTGGTCAGGTACTCGGGGGTGTTCAAGGCGATCGTGGTCAGCCTGGCCGGATCGGCCCGCAGGGGCATGAGCACCGCGGCGCTGCGGTCCGACCAGGCGCCGATGCCCAGCTGATATCCGACCGCGTCGAGACGATCCATCGGCGCGGCGGCCGAAATATGGCTCAGATCGGCGTTTTTCACCAGGCTGGATGCCTCGAGGAGACGGAACTGTGCCGCGGCCGTAGACATCCACGCTTGGCCGTGCGGCCAGCCGCCGACCGAGGGTGGGTAGAACGGTAACTGTCCGAGGTTGCGCAGCACGCCGATCAGCTTCTTGACATCGGTCTCGCTGTCCATGGGCACCGCCAGCGCACGCACCGCGCCGATCAGCCATTCGACCGGCCCGTGCACGACGGTGTCACGCGCGGTGGCGAATTCGTCGTCGGTGAGGATAGCGACCACCATGCTCGCGGTGCCGCGGTCCGGTCCATAGGCCGCCACCGTGCGGTCGATCGCCGATCGGGATGGCGGCGCGTCGGCGCCGAGCTGCTGCCACATCCGTTGGGCCACATACTGTGCCGATTCGGCACGACCTAGGACGATATCGCAGAATTCGCGGGCACCGAGTGACCCTGTCACTCCTAGCAGCGTTTTCGGGCCGGGGTCGTGCCGCTTGGGATTCAGCGTGACCTCGTCGCTGCCGTCGATCGTCCATCCGGTCAGCGCGCGGGCACCCTCTCGCACGTCGGTCTCGGTGTATCCGTTGCCGTGCCCGAGGGCGAACAACTCCATGAACTCGCGAGCCAGGTTCTCATTGGGCGCCTTCGCCGAATTACTGGCGCCGTCAAGCCATTTGAGCATCGCCGCGTCCGTGAGCATGGCGTAGGCAAGGGCACCGAAGTCGCCGGTGCCAAGGGTGCGCAGCTTCTGGTTCTGCGCGGCCATGGCGGTCGCGTCACGCACTTTGCTGGCCGATGTCGCGAAGTGGTTGTGCCACAACAGGGTCAGCTTCTCATGGATCGGCTGCTGGACAGCGGCCATCCGCCGCAGCCACCACGCGGTCAAGGCGCCGAGCTGATCGTTGCGCTCGGCGTTATATCGCTTTCGGACCTCGGGCGTCGCCTGCTTCCCTGGCGCGGCGACCTTGGTGAAGGTCGGTAGCGGAGTCGCCCGTGCACCAGGATCCGCGTCCGGGTCGGCAGTCAACGCCGCACGCAAGTAGTCCTGAGCCCGCGACCCCACTGCGGCGTCGACTTCGGCCCCGGTAGCACCGAAGCCGGCCCGGCGCAGCATGCGCGCGGTGCTCATCCACGGTGCCGATTGGGTCGCCATGGTCCGAGTATCCGGCCAGGCGCGGCGACGTCAGCCGCTCACTCGCGACCTTTCAGGCAATCTTCAGCCCGCGAGCGCAACAATGACAGGTGTGCAACCGGGTCGAATACTTGTCATCGAGGACGCCGAGGCCATCCGAGTCGCGATCGAATCGGGGCTGACCACGGCTGGGCACCAGGTGCTCAGCCGCGGGCACGGCGAGCAGCTCGAACGCGACCTCGCGCAGTTCCGCCCCGATGTGGTCGTGCTCGACATCATGCTGCCAGGACGTGATGGATTCACCCTGCTGGAGACCACCCGCGCGCGATCAGGCGCGGGCGTGCTCATGGTGACCGCCCGCGACGGCATCGAGGACCGACTGCGCGGACTACGGGCAGGCTCGGACGACTACGTGATCAAACCATTCGACCTCGCCGAACTGGTGGCCCGCGTCGACGCGTTGCTGCGGCGCATGGGGCGGCTGCAGACCTCGACCACGATCGGTGACCTGGTCATCGATGCCGCCTCCGGTACGGTGCGACGCGGCAACGAGACGATCGCCTTGACCGTGACCGAGCTGAAAGTCCTGGCCTATCTCGCCGCGCACCGCGATCGCGTAGTCACCAAGGCTCAAATACTCACCGCCGTATGGGGTTACGAGGACTACGACCCGAACCTGGTCGAGGTGTATGTCAGTGCGGTGCGGCGCAAGCTGGAGGCACACGGACCACGACTGCTGCACACCGTCCGCGGCCTCGGCTACACGCTGAGAGTCGGTGACCAGTGATCTCGCACTGCCGCACCTGCCGGGTGGTCGCGCGATGAAGACGGTGTCGCTGCGCAGGCGCGTCACGTTCACCACGGCAGCGGTGCTCGCCGTGGTGCTGATCCTTGTTTCGCTGGTGGTGCACGGATTGTTCGCGGTGGCGGTGAACCGTAGCCAGAACGCGGTGCTCACCGACCGCGTTCAGCTGGCACAGCAACTCTCGAAACAGGGCACCTCGGCCAGGGATCTGCTCACCCGCATCGATGCGCGGTCGGTGCGGGCGCGGCTGGTTCTCGCCGACGGCCGTACCTTCGGCAGCCTGAACACGGTGCGCGAGGACGAGTCCGCGGTGAAGACCAAACATGTCCTGCTGTCCGGGCAGGGCGAACTGGACCACGCGAAACTGACGCTGCAGCTCGATACCAAACTGCTGGCGGGCGCCCAGTCGAAGCTGGCATGGGTGCTCATCGGCGCCACCGCCGCCGCGCTACTGGTGATCGTCGTCGGGCTGCCGTTCGGTATCCGGCGTGCCCTGGCTCCCTTGGATACGATGACGCTGCTGGCCGGCGAGATCGCGGGCGGACGACGCGGACGACGGTTGTCGCCCTCCCGACCGGATACCGAATTGGGACGCACCGCAACGGCTTTCGATGAGATGCTGGACGCGCTCGAGGGCGCCGAAGCACGGGCGCATGCCTCGGAGGAACAGATCCGCGCCTTTGTCGCCGACGCCGCGCACGAGTTGCGTACACCGATCACCGGGATTCGCGCGATCGCCCAAGCGATTCTGCAGCAGCCGCTGGACGCCGACCCCGAGGTCCGTCAGCAGATGCAGCTGCTGTTGGTCCGTGAGGCTCAGCGCGCCGGACGCCTGGTCGACGATTTGGTCGAGCTGGCCCGCATCGACGCCGGACTTCAGCTACGGCGCACACCCACCGATCTGTACGACCTGGCCGACGCCGAAGTCGATCGGATGCGGCTGCTGCGTCCCGAGATCGCGTTCGAGCTCGCGGGCGATCATGTGGTCGCGGCCGTCGACCCGGACCGTATCCGTCAGGTGCTGCTGAACCTGCTCGAGAACGCGTGCCAGGCCATGCAAGGCCATGGTGCGGTGACAGTGCTGATCGGCGGTACGGACAACCTCGCCGAACTGATCGTCCGCGACACCGGCCCGGGAGTGCCGCGCGCCGAACGCGACCGGATCTTCGACCGGTTGGTGCGCCTCGACCAGGCGCGCGAACATCGCGCCGACGGCGCCGGCCTCGGACTCGCCGTCGCGCGCGGCATCGCCAGAGCTCATGGCGGCGACCTGATCTGCACCGAACCGCCGACCGGCCAGCGGGGTGCGGTATTCGTGCTACGGCTGAAGATCGCCTGAAGATAACGGTCTCGAGCGGGCGCTCTCGAGGTTGTGGCGGCAGATTCGATGAAGACATGGCCCGCAGAACACAGGAGAAGACAATGAAGCGCACCCTCATCGCCGCCACCCTCACCGGTTTCGCTGGTCTCGCCATCGCCCTGCCCGCAGCCGCCTCCGCCGACCCCGGCCTGCAATGCAACCCCGCGGCCGCAGCCCAGGCGCGGGCGGACAGCGCCCCGCGGATCGCGGCATTCCTGGCCGGCCACCCAGACTTCGCCGCCGAAATCGCGAAGGTGCGGGCCCTGCCCAAGGACCAGCGCAAAGCCGAGTGGAAGTCCTACCGCCAGGCGCACCCGCAGGAAGCACAGGACTTCAAAAACGCCCGCGCCGCCATCCGCGACTACCGCCACGCTTGCCGCAAGTAGGCGGCGTACCAAGTCCGCGCAATGATACGGCAGCGCGGCAGGGAGAAACATCCGCGAGTAGGCGGATATTTATGGACCCGACGCCGGCTCCGAAGCGGGTTTGTGCCCGATTCCGTTGAACCTCTGGGCAATTCGTCCGAGCGGCGGTAGCGTTTGCGATGCGTGGTTGCCGAATTCGCCGCGCGCAGACTTCGAGACGTAGGGAAGAGGGCGTCCATGGGGGTTTCGGATATACGATTCGGTGTCGAGCTGTACGAACTGGAAAAGGCCGCGAAGGCGGATTTTCCGCAGATCGCACTGGACTACAGTATCGCGATCGGTAGCTGCAACAGCGTCACCGATCAGCTGGCTCAGGTTATGGACCGACCAGGGTTCTTCGGTGGTGACGCAAAAGGTCCGGTGTATAACGCCTATCTCGCTCTACACGCGACGGTGGTGGGTTTCCTGACAGACACGGTGAAGAATCTGGAAGACACTGCGACGGCCCTGGACAAGGCGGCGCAGTATTTTGCGGGGACCGATCAAACGGCTGCTGAAGAGATGAACCGTCGCATGCACGACGATCCGGCACTGAGCGTCACGCAAAATGTGCCGGGGCGGTATCGACCGGGCCGACGCGCGTACGTCGAGTGAATGGAAGTGGCAGGAAATGAGTTTCGATCAGCTCATGCAACACGCGCATGACATCGCAGAGAAGGCCGCCACCATCGCACGGCGTGAGGCGACGCCCGCTACCACGGGTAGATCGGGCGTCGGCGCCCCTCCACTAGCGCAATTCAGGCAGCAATTCGCCTTCGTCGAGCCGGCGTTCGAGCCATTCACCAAGATGCCCGATCCGGCGCACTACGACCCGCTGATCAACGATCTGAAGGCGGCCATGGGGCAGGTGAACTCCGGCTCGGCCCCCCAGACAAAGCTCACCAGCGATGTGATGTTGACGAACACGGACCTGGCCAAGATGACAACCGACGGTGGTTATCTCCAGAGCTGGAGCGGCGCGGCCGCAATCGCGTTCAAGGCCAACTTCGTCGACCCTTTCGGGATGTTTGCCGGAAACCAGTTCACCGCCCTGTCGACCATGCGGGGTGTCCTCGAGGCGCATCAGGCGATGTGGGCCGCGGCGCGACATGATATCGACGGTATCGCGGAAAATACGTTGGATGCGTTGGACAACGTCGGTGGCTGCGCGAAGAACCAGTGGAGTTACTTGCTGACCGTTCTCTCGGCGGTCGCCACGATCGCTTCCGGGCTCATCACCATCGGAACCGGCGGCGCTACCGCACCGATCGTGCCGGTCGCCGGAAGCATCGCCCTCGGCAATGTGGGCTTGGGCGCATCCAATATAGCGGGTTCCGGGCAGTCTGCTGAATCCGTCATCGGATCGATGAAGCAGGCTATCGACACTTTGCGTCAGCATATCCAGGACGTCGAGCAAAACCATATCGCGAATTACGTCGCACCGCTGATCGGCGCATTCACCGATAACAAGGACAAGCTTGTCGCCAAACGCCCGGACCTCGCCGGAATGAGTCCGGCCGACCTCGGTGGCGCCCGCGGCATGGGCCTGCCTGGCTGAGGATAGAAGCGGGACTGTCATGGATTTGGCTACGCGACTGGACAATATACGCGTCCGGGTGAACGCGCCCGGGACCGATATCGAAGCAGAGTTGTCCGAACGTACCGAAGTCGCGTTGTTCTTCAAGGACAGCGACTACGCATTCGTCAACGAACCAATAATGGAGCGGGCTTTGGCGAGTATCGCCGGGCTACTGGCGGCCGGGTGGCAGCGGCAGTATCGGCGGGCGATCGAGTACACACAGCTGAACATCGATGCCGAAAACGCGACGGACTACGCGTTCTTCGCTGACCGGGACGCTGTCGAGGCTGCCGGCGATTCGAGCAACAAGCGGATCAAGATCTGCACGGTAGGCATGAGGGAATTCTCGGCTCACCTCGAACCCGACACCGTTCGCGAACTATCCCAGAGCGAGTTCTGTGCGAGCTTCGCCGAAGCGGCCGCGGAGCTCATCCAGGACTACCTGGCCAAAGTCGGCGAGCTGAAGAAGCGATACTACGACTGACCCCGCCCGCCATCGGATCAGCCTGCGGTGTCGGCGGTTTCGTCGGCGGGGGCGGGCGCGAGTCCCGCGAGCAGGCTCGCCGCCGTCGTCTGGAACATGTCGAGATCGCCGTACAGCCGGGCCACGAGCATCGCGCCTTCCAGGCAGCTGATGATCATTCGCGCCTTTTCGTGCGTAGATCCGGTGAAGACCAGTGTTCGTTCTCGCTGGCCGAGAGTCAGTACTTCGGACAGCCATGCCTCGTTTCGTTCGAAGAAATGGACCACCGATTGCTGCATCGGCTCCGACAGGGTCCGGTACTCGGCGGCGAGCATGCCGCACAAGCACATTCGCTGCTCGCGCAGGACGCCTGCGTACAGGCTTGCGTAGTGCTCGAGCCTGGCGGGGGCGTCTCGATCGCCGACCGTTGACAGCGCCTCGAAGAATCGTTGCTCGTATCGCCGCACGAGCGCCAGGCCCAGCTCCGCCTTGCTCGGAAAGTGGTAGTGCAGAGCCGGTTTGGAGATCGCCAGGGCCGCGGCAACGTCGGCATAGCTGAACCCGTTGAACCCGCGACTCTGTACCATTCGCTCGGCAGCATCGAGGATGTGGGACCGAGTGCTGCGGTCGCCCCTCGGGGGACGTGACGTCATGGTCTTGTGCCTCTTGACTATTGGGCGTGTCCTGGCAAGAATCTGACCTACTAGTAAATCAGTATATGTCGGGCGATCTGATCGAACAGCATCCCCGTTCCGCGACGTTGTTGCAGCAGCGCCGCTTTCGGTCGATCCTCGCGGTCCGGGTGCCGCACGGGATTCGCCGAGCCGGGCACTCGGCCATGGAGGAGGGCGAGCCCGGCCAACGTCGATCCGCCTTCGGTGGCCGAATCCGCATATGCGCGTGTGGCATGACTCGACCATCCCGGATTCCCACGGGGCAGGAATTATGCAAGGACTCAGTGAAATCGAATCAACGGCCGCACCGGCGGGGAGGTCCGGAGCCGGTGCGTCGCCCGAACACCCTGCGCATGGCGGTCCGGCAGGCCGGCTGATCGGCAGGCGCGACGAGCTCGGTCGGATAACGGACCACATCGACAGGGTGGCCGCGGGTGCGGGCGGAATCGTCCTCGTCGAGGGAGAACCCGGCATCGGCAAGACCGCGGTGCTTTCAGCGGCCGCGCGGTTGGCCGCAGCACGTGGGCTGCGGGCGCTGCGCAGTGCGGCCAAGGAGCTCGAACAACACGTGCCGTTCGCGGCGATGGGACCGCTGCGAGCCGCGGTCGAGCCGGCGCCGCTCCAAGGGCAGGCGAGCCGGGGTGCCAGCACGAACACGATGGCAATCGGGCCCGCGCCGACGATCATCGAGACCTTGCTTTCCGCGACCGAGGATTACTGTGCCACAGAGCCTTTCGTGCTGATCCTGGACGACGCGCACTGGGCGGATCCGTCGAGCCTGCGGACGCTGCAGCGGCTGGGAGAATTCATCCACAAGCTCCCGCTGCTGATCGTGCTCGCGGTCGGGCCGCCGCCCCGTGCGCGTGGGCTGTCGAGTCTGCTCGCGGAGTTCGAGGCAGCGGGTGCCGAACTGGTGCGACTCGGCCCGATGAGCCCTTCGGAAGTTGCTGTGCTGGTGGATCTCTCCCTCGGATCGTCCGCTGGGCCGCTACTGTCGGCTGCCGTCTCCAGCGCGGGTGGTAATCCCCTGTACGTCACCGAACTGGTGGCGGGAATGTTGCAGGCGGGGATGCTCGAATCCGGCGACATCAGTTCGGACGCGAGCTCTTTCGCGGAGAACGGATCGGCGGATATCCGCCTGCCGGAATCGCTGACCGAGGTGATCCTGCGGCGGATGGACCAGCTGCCGGCACGATCGCGGCAGATCCTATCGATGGCCGCGGCCTTGGGTCAGGGGGTCGAGGCGATCGAACTTTCCGAGGTGCTCGAGGCGCCGCTCATCGACGTGTGGAGCGTGATCAGTGTGGCGATCGCGTCGGGAATCCTGGTTCGTTCCGGCGCCGAGTTGACCTTCCGGCACGACCTGATCCGTCAGGTGCTGGCCGATCAGCTTCCGCCCGCCTCGCGGGTGACTCTGCAATTGCGAGCGGCGCGGGTACTGATGTCGATGGCAGCGCCGGTGGAGCGCGTCGCAATGTACCTGCTGACGGGCGCGGGGCCGCTGGACCTGGCCGGTCTGGAGTGGTTGACGAATGTCGTTGAGCCGCTGACGGTTCGTGCGCCAGAACTGGCTGCCGGGGTGCTCGCTCGGGCCCTCGAGACCCGGCGGCTCGACCCGGAGCGCTTCGATGAGTTGCGGCTCTGGCAGGTCCGTGCGCTGTTGTGGAGCGGAAACCCGACCGAGGCCGAGGCGGTGGCGCGACACGCAATGTCGCAGGGCGCCAACGTAACCGGGCGACAGGAGGTCGGCACCATGTTGCGCTGGCTGCTGGCCCATGCGTGCTTCGCCCAGGGAAACCTGTCCGACGCCGTCGAGGTCGCCGAGTCCGCACTCGGCCGGCCCGGCGTCAGCGCAGTGCAGCAGGGGCAGTTTCACGGATTTCGTGCCGTGTCCCATACACTGCTCGAGCGTTTCGACCTCGCCGAAGAGGCGTCGGCACAGGCGATTTCGACCGGCATCGCCCATGCGGATCCGGTCGCCCGGGGACTGAGTTCGCTCGCGCTGGGCTTGGTACGGTTTCACCAGGGATTTCTCGATGAGGCGCGGCAACTCGGCGATCAACTGATGCGAGATTTCGAATCCAACGGTCGCCGTCGGCTATCCAACATCGAGCCGTACTCGCTGAGCGGCCGATGCCTGACCGAGCTCGACCAGCACGCGGCGGCGGAAAAGACGCTTACGCTGGCAGTTCGGTACAGCGAGCACAACGCCGGTGTGTATCTCGGCTCGAATCGGCTGGAACTGGCGCGATTACACTTCCTGCGGGGCCGCTGGGACGAAACCCTGATCGAACTGCGCGCCTGCCGGGACGCACCGGACGTCTTCGGCGGTGCCGCGGCCGCCGACTGCCTGACGGCTCTCGTCGCGGTGCACCGCGGCACGTTCGCCGGTACCCCGGAGTCGCTACCCACACCCGATGCTCGGTGGGACGGGCTCGGCTACCGGCATCTGCGCCCCTGGGTGCAGTCGCTGATATATGAGACACAAGGTGATTCGAGCCGGGCCATGAGCCTTTGCGAGGAGTTCGCGAACGGGCCGGTTTCGGCCACGGTGTATCAGATGTATCCGGATCTGATCCGACTGGCGCTCGCGGCCGGGCGGGCGGAGCTCGCGGGCAAGGTCGCCTCGGCCGCAGAAGCGTTGGCGGCACGGCATTCCACGCACAGCCGACGCGCTACGGCGGCGCTGTGCCGCGGACTGGCCGAGGGAGAGTCCGCGCTCGTCGCCCAGGCCGTCGAATCGTTCCGGCAGGCGGGTCGCCCCTGGTATCAGGCACAGGCGAGCGAAATCCTCGCCGCCCTGCTCGCGGCCGACGGTCATGCCGAACAAGCTCGGCCCGCATTGGACAACGCGATCGACCTGTACGCCGGATTCGGCGCCGAATGGGATATCACGCGAGCCGAAGCTCGCCTGCGGGAGTACGGGATTCGGCGCGGCCGCCGTGGTCGCCGCAACCGGCCCAAGACCGGCTGGCAGGCGCTGACACCCACCGAGCGGAAAGTCGCCGCGCTGGTAGCGGAGGGCCTGTCGAACCCTGACATCGCCACCAGAATGTTCCTGTCGCCCCGCACCGTGCAGTCACACCTGTCGAACATTCTGACGAAACTGCGCCTGCGATCACGGATTCAGGTAGCGGTGGCCCTGGCCCAACAGGGTGCACGGTGATAGACCCTTCCGCTCCACCCACGCCGCTGACCAGCCGCCGGTAATGTGCTCCGCCGACTGGTCATCCGCGCCGCAGCTTACGTCGATCGGCCGCTAATTGTCTCAGCCCGGCTGGGCACACAGAGGCGTGGCGGCCAGCGGCGTCCCTGCGCACATCGGATTCTGCCCGGATTGGTTCTGCTTTTCCGGCGCCTTGTTCTGGGGGTCCTGCTGATTCTTGGGATCGGGGGGAGTCGGCTTGGCGGTGCATGACGTGTACTTATCGAAGTGTGCAGAGTTATGAGAACATGCGAGAATACCGTCCGCCACGCTCGCAAGCGCCGTGCCCGACGGGGCCAGGCCTACCAAAAACGCCGCCGAAATACCGACGATAACTGCGCGAACCACCTTACGGTCTGCCATCACACTCCTATTCGTCTTCGGGCTGGTGACACACATGCCCGCGCAGTTCCTATAGCGGGCACTACGACACTATTCGGTGCTACCAGAAGGAAGGATGTGGGACGGCGGCGTGTCGGCAATATTCGCACATGTGGGTGGCCCGCCAGTACGACACCGCCGGTAGAAATTATCCAAGTCATTGTCGATATTCGAGCGTCGACCCTGCCATTGGTTTATCTATGTGGTGGGGTTGCACAGGTTCACTTTCACTGCGAACCAACTGCGGCGCAACTGTTCTCGAACGGAGCGCCATCGAAGGCGGCCTGTAGAAAGGCCTGGGCGGCGACCACGAACAAAGCACCGGCGACCAGGTGATCTGCACCCGGGTATTCCTCGTAGCGGATCGCGACGCCGCGGCGGCAGTAGTCGGCGGCCAGCGCGCGCTCGTCCGCGGCCACGATCACACCGTCGCCGATGCCGTCGGAGTTACCGCCTGCGAGAAACACCGGTCCCCTCGGCGTGCCCGCGCTACCCATTCTTCCCCCGTCGAGCATCGCCGCGAAGGCGGGAACGGATCGGTAGTCCCGGTATTGCGGTTGCAGGAGTTGGTCGATGCGCAGGCCCGGGAATTTCGGGCCGTCGAATACGCACTGATCTGCGACCTGCGTGACGACTTGCTTGCCGTAATCGGAAAGATACGGCGCCAGATCGATACCGAATCCACGTGCCATGCCCTCGAATACGTACGGCAGCAAAGTCGACGGGTCCGGCTTGCCGTCGATATAGGCGAGGGTGTCGGCGAGGTCGACCGGTAGTCCGCCCGCCGCGGTGCCGACGATATCGAGCTCGGGTGCGTAGTCCGGAGCCAGTTCCGCCGCGAATTCGGTGGCGATCGAACCGCCCGAGAATCCGGACAGGCCGACTGGCGCCGCGGCGGGGGCGCCGAGGGCCGTCAGGGCCGCGCGGATACCGTCCAAGGTGGCGTACCCGGACGTGCGGGGAGCGCCGTAGGCCAGTTCGGTACCTTCGTAATCACTTGTGACAACGGTGAATCCGGCGGCCAGGAAGCCGGCGATCACCGGCGCGTCTGCCAGTGCGCCCGGCCCGCCGCCGCGCAGCGTGAAGGACGGATCGCAGCGCGCGCCGAGCGCGTCATATGCCGTCTGATACGACACGAGCCGGATCGGCCCCGACGTCGCGGGCCGGATCACGGTGGCCACCGTGGCGGCGGGCTCACCGCGTTGGCCGGTCGTCCGGTACAGCAGTTGGGTGGCCTGCACCGGCAGCGGCGTGCCCGTCGGGGCAAGCCCGACGGTGCGCGTTTGCAGCACGGTGCCAGGTGCGACGTTGTCAAGCGCACCGGCAGCGCGGTAGAACGGATCAACCGTCGGCGGCAGCAACACCGTCTCGGCCTGCGCCGGCGGTCCGCCGGCGAGTAGTAGGACTGCGAGTGACGCTAGCAGCGGCGCGAGCCGCCGCCGGACCGCACGTGGCAGCCAACCCGATCTTGTGCGCACCGTGAAGATCCCCCTGTTCGATTGCCCGCAAGCGGTTTCGATCCGGTCGAATGCTATCCGCCGAAGCTCGCCGGTGTCGTGACCATAATTCCGGTGTGGCGCCAGGGTGCACGCCGGTGCTGCGGCACCCGCCGCACGACGAGTCTGGTTGACGTTCAAAGGAATCCAGGTCGTGCCGGGGCATCGACGACAGCGGCGGCCGTCTCCGAATACTGGTCGGAGCGAAGCGGGTTCGAAGCTTCACCCGCCCGTCGCTGGGACGGGATCCCGCACTCCGGGAAGGAGAATTCGGCGTACAAGCTGCTCGCCGCGATATGCGGTAGTCGTGGCTTTGCCCGTGCGTGGTAGCCCGAGGCCGCAACCCTAGCGCGGGGCCACGCGCTCAACTCACACAGTTCTGCTTGAAAAACTGCGTCTACGAGCTCATGGATCACTCCTGGATTTGCGGGCGTGGAGTTCGACGGCGTCGAGGATGAGTTCGAGACCGAGTTCGAAGCGATCGTCGTTGATGGCATCGGCGAAGTGCGGCATGGCGGCTGCCAGGTGTGGATAGTCGGCCGCGGGTGCGGCCAGGTATTCGTGTGTGGTCGCCGCGAGATCGCCGGCGTGGGCGCGCGCGTCCAGGCCGCGCGTGATGGCTTCCAGTGCGGTGGACCCGAGGACCAGATGGGCGAAGCTCAGGTAGGCACGCGCGGCGGTGCGGTCGTCCATCCCGGCGGCTTTGAGGGCGCCGAGGCCGAGGTCTACGATGCGAAATTCGGCGTCGCCGCGGGTGACGCGGGCGGTGGCCAGTGCCGCAAGCCTGGGATGGGTGAGGTAGGCCCGCCGGACGCCTAGTGCGAGCTGGCGCAGTGTGCCGCGCCAGTCCGACGAGGGCTGGATATCCACGACGGCTTGGGCGAGTAGCCGGTCGGCCAGGGCCAGCAACAGCTCGTCCATGCTGCGAAAATGCCGATAGATGGCGGTGTGATCGACGCCGAGGTCGGCACCGAGGGCCCGGATCGTCAGTTTGTCCGGGCCGTGCCGCTCGACCAGTTCCATGGCGGCGTCCAGCAGCACTTCGCGGCTGAGGAAACGGGATTTGCCGACGTCTGCCGGCTTCTTGCGCGAGGCCTGAGAGCTTCCCTTTTTCGTGGTCACGCCTCGTAGTGTGCCAGATTGACCCCAGTGTTGTCACCAGTGGTGACAACACTGTTGACACCAACGGTAACCAGAGGCATGCTTGGACAGGTAAGCACCCGCTGGGCCTGCCGTATCAGCGACCAAGGAGGACGAAAGATGGTGGTAGACGCGCACTTTCACCTGTGGGACGTCTGGCGGCACGACTACCCGTATCTGAACGATCCAGGGGCTGATCCGTTACGACACGTCTTCGGGCCCGCGGAGTTCGCGGCGGTGAGCACACCGCACGAGGTCGGGGCGGCCGTCCTCGTGCAGGCGCTCACTTCCGAGCAGGAAACCCGGGAACTGCTCGCGCGCGCCGCCTCGACCCCGCTGATCGCTGGAGTTATCGGCTGGACCGACCTCACCGCACCCGACGTTGCCGAACGGCTGATCATGCTGGACAGCACAGCCCTGTCGGGGATTCGCCATCCGGCGTACAGCGAGCCCGACCCACGATGGCTCCTGCGCGATGACGTGCTGCGCGGCCTGCGCGCGGTCGGTGCGGCGGGACTGACCTATGACCTGCTCATCGGCGAACGCGAGATGCCCGCCGCTATCGAGGCGGCCGCCAGGCTGCCCGAAGTGCGGTTCGTGGTCGACCACCTCGCCCTACCTCGAATCGCCGAAGGGACGATCGATCCCTGGGCCGCACACCTCAGTTCGCTGGGCGCCCTGCCCAACGTCACCGCCAAGTTGTCCAGCCTGATCTCCTTGGCGAACTGGAGCTCATGGACGACCGCCGACCTGATTCCGTACGCACAGCACGCCATCGAGGCGTTCGGCCCGGACCGCCTGATGTTCGGTTCCGACTGGCCGATCAGCGCCCTGGTCGCCCCCTACGAGCAAGTCCTGCAGACCACCGAGGCCCTGCTCAGCGGCTTGGACCCCACCGAGCGCACCGCCGTCATGGACACCACCGCTCGTCGCGTTTACCGCCTACCCGCCCGGCAGGTCACCTGAGCAGCGGCACCAGAACAGGGAGATCTCATGACAACCAGCACGACAAGAGATGCCTTGATAATCCGGAACATTCGAGTGTTCGACAGCCGAGCGGGTCGTTTGACGAAGGGCCCGCAGGTAGTGGTGGTGCGTGGCACCACGATCGAAGCGGTGCAACCTCTCGGCGCGGTAGCGGCAGAGACGGAAGCTGGCGCCTTCGTGATCGACGGAGGGGGCCGCACACTGACCCCGGGCTTGATCGACGCGCATTGGCACGGGTTCATGGCCACCGTCCCCAAACAGGAACTCGCGACCGCGGACCTCGGATACATCCACGTACTGGCCGGCGCCGCAGCGACACAGACACTGCTGCAAGGATTCACCACCGTGCGGGACATGGGTGGGCCGGTGTTCGGGCTCAAGCAGGCCATCGATAATGGAAGTATCAGCGGGCCAAGGATTTTCCCCTCCGGGGCGATGATCTCGCAGACCTCCGGCCACGCCGACTACCGCCCGATCGGTGAGCTTCCCCGAGGCCGCACCGGCGGGCGCAGCTTCGCCGAAGTCGCCGGAGTCGGGATCGTCGCGGATGGCACCACCGAGGTGCTCCGCGCCGCTCGTGAACAGCTCATGCAGGGAGCCAGCCAGCTCAAGGTCATGGCCGGCGGCGGTGTCGCCTCCGACCACGATCCGCTCGATGTCACCCAGTACGACGAGGCAGAGCTGCACGCGGCGGTGGAGGCTGCCGAGAACTGGGGAACCTACGTCGCGGTGCACGCCTACACGCCGCGCTCGGTACAACAAGCCATCCGCGCCGGAGCCAAATCCATCGAACACGGCCAACTACTCGACGAAGCTACCGTCGAACTCATGGCGGCACAAGGCATCTGGTGGAGCCTGCAGCCCTTCCTCGACGACGCGGACTCGCCTCCGATGCCACCGGCCAACCGCGCCAAGCTGTTACAGATGGTGCGCGGCACCGACAACGCCTACGCCATGGCCATCAAGTACGGCATGGCCGTCGCCTGGGGAACCGACATCTTGTTCTCCCCCGACCTCGCCGCCCGCCACGGCCACCTACTCGCCAAGATGACCCGCTGGTATACCCCAGCCGAGATCCTGACCATGGCCACAGCTACCAACGCCGACCTGCTGGCGCTGTCGGGGCCACGCAATCCTTACCCTGGCGAACTCGGCGTCATCGAGCCCGGCGCCCTTGCCGACCTGCTCCTGTTCGACGGCAACCCCCTCGAAGACATCAGCCTGCTCGAACGCCCCGCACAGACCCTCACGCTCATCATCAAAGACGGTGCCGTCATCAAGAACACCCTCAACGAGCCAACAACGCAGGGTCCGTCCAGATAACGGTGTAACTCGGGTTGATCGAACTATTTTCGTCCGGTAGTCGCCGAATTCTCGGGGACTAGGGATTCAGGCGCTGGTCGCGGGTCCAGAGGCGATGTCGTCGGCCAGCGGCGCGATGGCGGAAATGATCTGGGTGACCACCGCCGCGGGGACGGCGGCCGCGACCAGCGCATTGGTCAGATGCTCGGCGACGAGGCCGAAATGCGCCATGGTGATCCCGCGTCCTTGATGCACCTGTTTCATCGGCGCACCGGTGTACGGATCGGGTCCGCCGAGAGCGGCCGCGAAGAACTCGACCTGCTTGCCGCGCAGCCTGTTCATATTCGTTCCGGTGAAGAAACCGGCCAGCTGGTCGTCGGCCAGCACTCGGACGTAAAAATCGGCGACCACGACCTCCAACGCCTGATAACCACCGATCTGATCGAAGATCGGTGCGGCTGTCGCGGTCGATCGCTGTTTGAACCACGAGGAAATAGTCATGACTCAACGACAGCAGCGACACATTGCCTCGAGATGAGCTGTTCATCGCGGCTCGATTGCTGCCCATACCAATTATGTTGCGATGCCCTCACCGGCATGGCGAGAACACTGTGAGGCACAATGTCAGGCATCGGTTCGGTGGCCACAGCGACAGAGCTCTGGCCGCCGAATCCGATCATTTGCCCTATTGCATATTGTGATGGGGGGTTCACTTCCACTGATGATGCGATCGACGATTCCCACTGCGGACTTATGGTCCACTACGTCAGCTCATTCGCGAGCTGGTTTTCGCCGGCCCGGTGAGCACGATGCCGTGATAACGGGCTCTTTGTGCGCGGAATAGGTGTTCGTGTGCTGGAGAGGTTCCTGTCAGGTGAGCGTTATCGGGTCGGCGGTGACACGTCTCCAAGAGCGGGTGGCCGGTAGTGAGCGGGCGCCGGTATTGGACGTGGTGATCCCCGTTTACAACGAAGAGGTCGATCTCGGCGTCTGTGTGCGCAGGCTGCATCGGTATCTGCATGCCTCGTTCCCGTACTCGGTGCGGATCACGGTCGCCGACAACGCCAGCACCGACACCACCCTCCAGGTGGCGCGGCTGCTCGCGGACGAGTTGGACGGGGTGCACGTGGTGCACCTGGCCGCCAAGGGCCGCGGCCGCGCGCTGCGCGCGGTGTGGGAACGCTCCGACGCGCAAGTGGTCGCCTACATGGACGTCGACCTGTCCACCGACCTGAACGCGCTGCTGCCGCTGGTGGCGCCACTGATCACCGGGCACTCCGATATGGCGATCGGGACCAGGCTCAGCGCCTCCTCGCGGGTGGTGCGCGGGGCCAAGCGCGAGATCATCTCCCGTTGCTACAACCTGCTGCTGAGGGCCTCGCTGCGGGCGCGGTTCTCCGACGCCCAGTGCGGATTCAAGGCGATGCGCACCGAGGTGGCGCGACAGTTGCTTCCGCTGGTGCGCGACGGGGAATGGTTCTTCGACACCGAGTTGCTGGTGCTGGCCGAGCGGGCCGGGCTGCGCATCCACGAGGTGCCGGTGGATTGGATCGACGATCCGGACAGCCGGGTCGACATCGTCGATACCGCGCGCAAGGACCTGCTCGGCATCGGCAGACTCGGGCGTGCGCTGGCGACCGGCGCGCTGCCGCTCGAGGAGTTACGGCGCGCGGTCGGGCGCGAACCGCTGGTGCCCGGCGTGCCGCTCGGCATGGTCGGGCAGCTGGTGCGGTTCGCGATCGTCGGTGCGTTGAGCACGCTCGCCTATCTGCTGCTCTACGTGGTGTTGCAATCCTTTACCGACGAGCAGGTGGCCAACTTTCTGGCGCTGCTGATCACGGCCGTGGCAAATACCACCGCCAACCGCGCCTTCACCTTCGGTGTGCGGGGACCGAACCGAGCGGTGTCGCACCAGCTGCAAGGGTTGGTGATCTTCGCCGTCGGATTGGCATTGACCAGCGGATCGCTGCTCGCGCTGGATCATTGGGCACCGGATGCGCCGGTGCACCTCGAACTGTTCGTGCTGGTGCTCGCCAATCTGCTGGCGACCATCCTGCGGTTCGTCGGGTTGCGCTGGGTATTCCGCAGCAGGCCGCGCATATCTCGACGGCTGGCCGGAACGGCTCTGCCCCCGGCCGGCAACGAGGGCGTGCTGCCATGACCGCGACATTGACGACATCATCCGCCCTGACGCCGCGGGAAACCCCGGCAGCCGAGCTGCGTGCGGAATTCCCGGCGTTGGCCGTATTGCTGGTCGCCACCGGTATCGCGTACCTGTGCGATCTGAGCGCGAGCGGCTGGGCGAATATCTTCTATTCCGGTGCGGTGCAGGCAGGTTCGGTGTCGTGGAAGGCGTTCTTCTTCGGCTCGTCGGATGCCGCCAATTCCATCACCGTGGACAAGCCACCGGTCTCGCTGTGGTTGATGGAGTTGTCGGTGCGGGCGTTCGGACTGAACAGCTGGAGCATTCTGGTGCCGGAGGTGCTGCTCGGCGTCGCCAGTGTGGCATTGCTCTGGGCGACGGTGCGCAGATCGTTCGGGCCCGCCGCTGGGCTGCTGGCCGGGGTGGTGCTCGCGGTGACACCCATGGCGGCGATCATGTTCCGGTTCAACAATCCCGATGCGCTACTGGTGTTCCTGATGATCGCCGCGGCGTGGGCGATAACGCGGGCGGTCGAGGACGGTCGTTGGCGGTGGTTGGTCCTTACCGGCAGCCTCGTCGGACTCGGTTTCCTCACCAAACAATTGCAGGTGCTGTTGGTAGTTCCCGCGCTGGCGCTGACCTACCTGGTCGCGGGCCCGCCCAAGCTCGGCATTCGCATTCTGCAGCTGTTCGCCGCCGGTGCCGCCATGGTGGTCGCGGCGGGCTGGTGGTTGCTGGCCGTCGAGCTGTCGCCCGTCTCGTCGCGGCCGTGGATCGGTGGGTCACAAAACAATTCGGTGTTGGAGCTGACCCTCGGATACAACGGCCTGACCCGCCTCAACGGTAACGACCACAGCGCCGTCCTGCCGGATCTACCGTCCGCCAGCACCCACCACGTATGGGGTGAGGCCGGTATCGCTCGCCTGTTCGAACCGGCCCAGGGCGGTCAGATAGCGTGGCTGCTGCCGGCCGCACTGGTCCTCCTCGTCGCCGCAATACTGTTGCGCGGCAAGGCGGCCCGTACCGATCGGCAACGTGCCGCACTGATCCTGTGGGGTGGTTGGCTGCTGGTGACCGGTCTGACCTTCAGCTTCATGGCGGGGATCTTCCACCCGTACTACACCGTCGCGCTCTCTCCGGCCATCGCCGCACTCGTCGGCGCGGGTGCGGTGCTGTTGTGGCGGGACAGGCACCGACTGTGGGTGCGGTCGATGCTCGCGCTCACGCTCGGGCTGACCACGGTGACCGCATGGATGTTGTTGTCCCGCAGCACGGATTGGTTGCCGTGGCTGCGCTGGACGGTGCTCGTAGCCGGCGTGTGCGCCGTGATCGCGGTACTCGCCCCGATCCCGAGGACGCTGGCCGCGATTCCTGCCATCACCCTCGCTGCCGCCGGCCTGGCGGGACCCATCGCCTACACCATCGACGCTATCGCGACCGCGCACACGACGGGCCTTCCTTTCGCCGGCCCGGATGTCGGCGGACAACCGCCGGCCGTGCAGGCACTCGCCAATCGGAAGGTGACGGGAGTGAGCCTGTACAACGACGTCGCTCCGAGCGACAGGGTAATGGCTCTCCTGCATCAGGACCGCGGAACCTATACCTGGGCTGCGGCCGTAGTCGGCGCCCGTCCTGCCGCGGGCATCCAACTGCCGACCCAGCTCCCCGTCATGCCGATCGGCGGCTTCAATGGCAGCGACCCTTCTCCTACCCTCGCCGGGTTCGAGCAGTACGTGGCGGCAGGAAAGATCCACTACTTCATCGGCGGCGATCTCACCGACTTGGCGTCCGTCGACTCCCCCGCTTCCCGAATCAACGCGTGGGTCCTGGCGAACTACACCGCGACCGAGGTGGACGGGCTCACCCTCTACGACCTGACTCCCGGACGGCCGACCAAACGGCCTTACGGATAACCCCGTGTCGCACCATCAGAACAAGCGAATGAGCTATTAGGCCGGGTAATATTGCCGCCTTATGGATCCTGTGTTCGGTTTTACCCTGACTCAGCTCCTCCATTTCGTCACCGTTGCCGAATGCGGGTCCATTTCCACCGCGGCCGAACGACTGCACGCGGGCCAGCCGGGAATTTCCATGTCGATTCGCAGACTCGAGAAAAACCTCGGAGTTCTGCTGTTCGAACGCCGGTCCTCCGGAGGAGTGGAATTGACCTCGCGCGGGCGGATATACCTGGAGCTGGCCGACGCGATAGTGACGCACGCTCGGGCACTGTCCGAGGCGACGGACCGGACGGACAAGCGAACCCGCACTCCGGTAGTCCGGATAGGCAGCCTGCAATCGCTGACACCCGCCCTGATCAGGACACTGCGCCCAGCGTTCGCGAAGCAGGGCAAGCAGGTGACGATCCTGGACGGCGCCCCCGCGGAACTCACCGAGTGGCTCAGCCGCGAGATATGCCTCGCCGCAGTGACTTTCGAGGCTCTCGGCGACCAACGCAGTGACAACCTCGCCTTCATCCCCGCCGCGACGACTAAAGTCCTCGCGATTTCCAGCGCTGGACACCCGCTGGCGAAGAAGAAGACTCCGGTATCGCTGGCCGAGGTGTTCCGGTACCGGGTCGCCGTCGTCACCACCGGCACGGTCGTCTGCTATCTCGACCGGATCCGCGGTCCCGAGCAGCCGTCGACCGTGGAGGTCAAGACCATCGAAGCGTTCCTGAGCCTGGTCGAGTCCGGCAGCTGCGTCGGCTTCCTCTCCCAAGTCGTGCTCGACCTGCCGCACAACGCGCCACGCAACATCCGAGCCGTTCCCCTCGACATCGAGCTCCCCGCTGCCCGGATAGGAATCCTGACCCTCCCAAGCCATCGCGACGACCCCATGGTGGCTATCGCCGTCGAAGCGGTCCGCAGCCTGGTCCCCGGCTCCGAGAGTCCGCCGCCACTCCCTCGCTAGCGGCACTTGACCGAAGACACGCCGATACGCCGATACGCCGGGCTATACCGGACGGATGTCCGGCGGTCGGCATAGGTGAGCGGTGCGTTGCGCGCGCGAGCATTGACCGACTGAACAGAGCTGCGGCGGGTAATCCCGCACTAGCAGTCGGATAAACCAACTTTCAGGGGCCTGAATGGCGGAACCAGATCACCTCATCGTTGCCGGTGCCTCCGCCGGCGGCGTGGAGGCGCTGCGCGACTTCGTCGCGGGCCTGCCCGAGGACCTGCCTGCGGCTGTCTTGGTGGTTTTACATATGCCCGCGGGCGCGGCCAGCGCGCTGGCCGCGATACTGCGCCGCAGTGGCGCCTTGCCCGCACTGACCGCCGAAGACGGTACGCGCCTCAGCGCCGGCGTCGTTTACGCCGCTGTCCCCGACCACCACCTGCTCGTGTCGAATGAGCGAATTCTGTTGTCGCGAGGGCCAACCGAGAACGGACGACGACCGGGCATCAACCAACTGTTCCGCTCCGCGGCGATCACCTGGGGCGCACGGACAATCGGGGTGGTCCTGTCCGGAGCGCTCGATGACGGCACCGCGGGCCTGTCCCTGATCAAGGCCCAGGGCGGCCTGACTGTGGTGCAGGACCCGGAAGAAGCCATCTATCGGAGCATGCCCGACAGCGCGTTGGCGCACGTGTCGGTCGACTTCACGCTGCCCGCCCGCAAGATCGGCACGGTGCTTGCCGATTCCATCACCACGCGGGGCGCACTGCCCTTGCCCGCGCCCCTGTCGAGCCTGGCTCGACTGGAGGCCGAGATCGACGCCGGTGAGCAGAAGAATTCGGCTGAGGTGACGCGCGCGATCGATCCGGTCGGCTTCAGCTGTCCCGACTGTGGCGGGCCACTGTACGCCGTGCCTGACGAGGCACGATACCGCTGCCGGGTCGGTCACGGCTGGACCGGCGAGGCGCTGCTCCTCGAACAAAGCGTGCAGACCGAGAAGGCCCTCTGGACGGCGGTGCGAGTGCTCGAGGAAAAACAACAACTGGTCGAACGCATGCGGTCCGACGCGCTACGCCGCGGCCAGCAGCGGCCAGCCGACCGATTCGCCGAACAGAGCGTCGAGCACGGGCATGCGGCCACCGTCTTGCGCAGGCTCCTCACCCACCGCAACGACGGGCCGGGATCAAGCCAGGAAACCGAGCCGGAATCGGCACCTCAGTTCGACTGAGTCCGGCGTCCGGGCCGCTCCTCCCGGCGCGCGGTCGGCAGCGTCGCCCACACGACCTTGCCGTTCGGCCACCGTGGCGCACAGCCCCATGCCAAAGCCAACAGTGCCACCGCGTGCAATCCGAAGAACCGCGTCAACTCGCTCGTCGGTTCCCGCAGCACCGCCTCGCGGGGATCACTGTCGGAGACCGCGACCGTCAGTAACTCATCGCGTAACTCCATCCGGACCACCATGCCCTCGCTGCTACGGCAATGCTGGAAAGCGTTCTCGACCAGCTCGGTCACGATCACCAACGCATCGATCCGCAACTCCGGCACCGCCCAGAGATCACAGGTGCGCTCGACGAACTGCCGCGCTCGCTGGTCACACCCCTCGGTCGGCGCGACCGCAAGACTGGACCTGAACCGCAACGGCGGGTCGGCCGCGGCCACCAACGCCTCGGCCATCGTGGCGTACGCCGGGACGAAGCGGTGGACCACCGCGGTGACCAATCGCCCGCGCAACTCAGCCGAGGCGGCCACCAGCAACAGCGGCACCCCCGGCCATTCACCGATCCGCATCCACACCTTGGCGAACGCGGACAGCGAGACAGCGCCGGGGATCAGCAGATCGTCCAACACCACGATCAGCGCTTGCGGCACGTCCATGGCGAACTTGATCAGGTCATCGGTGAACGACCGATAGTTGAGCGCGCACAGCTCACCGCGCGGGCGGAGCACTGTGCAACCGTCCACTTCCACCGGATCCCAACCGAATTGCTGCTACAGCCACTGATTCAACCTCCAGGCGGACATGGCCGACGCACCCCGACACGGACGCCATCGTGGGTCCGGCCTGCGGTACCGCGCGTTCACAGTGAAGCCCTCAGCCAGACCCAAGAAGTCCCTGATCGAGACGCATGAGGACATCTCACCAAACATACGGCCTTCGGCGCTTACCTACCTCTCATCGATGCTGCGGCGGATGCCGTCACGACGCATGCGACGGCGATCATCTGGATTGGAGTCAGCACTTCGCCGAGCAGGATGAAGGCCGCGAGTCCGCCGGCCGCGGGTTCCAGGCTGCCGAGAATGCCGAAGGTTTGGGAGGAGATGCGGCGAAGGGCGGCCCAGTCGAACAGATACGGGATGACCGCAGACAAGATCGCGACGCCGAAACCTGTTGCCAGGACGTGTGTGTCGGTGATCAGTGCGAGTCCGTCGTGGGCGAAGCCGATCGGCGCCGAGACGATCGCGGCCCAGCAGACGGCCAGGGCCAATGTGCCTGCGGTGCCGGTGCGGTCGCCCGCGTGTTTGTTGAGGACGATGTAGCAGGCCCAGGATGCGCCGGAGGACAACGCGAAGAAGATGCCGACGGCGGATAGACCGGCTGCGGACGTCTGCGGCAGCAAGAACAGGCATACGCCGAATCCGGCGAGCAGCGCCCAGATGACGTCTGTCGGCCGTCGGCTGCCCAGCACCGCGACCGAAAAGGGCCCTAAAAATTGGAGGGTGACGGCGATGCCGACCGGTAACTGTTCGAGGGCGGGATAGATGAATAGGTTCATGCCCGCGATGGAGCTGCCGTAGCCGATGATGACCACCCAAATTTTCCGGTCAGTAGGTAGTCGCGGCCGCAACAGGACGAGCAGAACGACGGCGGCGAAGATCAGCCGCAAGGCGACTACACCCCATGGACTGACAGTCCCGAACAGACCCTTTACCCAGGCCTGACCGAACTGGATCCCGAGGATGCTGACCACGACCAGCAGCGACGGCGGCACATAACGTAGTAGTCGTGCCGCGCGTTTCCGCTGGCGCGGGGCCGTGACGCTGCTTCGTCGGTCGAGATCGACCATTTCGGGCGCTGCTATTCGGTCGGTAGGCATATTTCCAGCGTCGTCCGAGGCTGACCTGAGGTCCATCTACATTTACCTCGCATTGTTATGTAGCGTCTTCTACATGATCGAAGCCCGGCGGCTGGAGGTCCTGCGTGTACTCGCCGCCACCGGCACCGTGACGGCAACCGCCACCGCGTTGCATTTGACGCCTTCCGCGGTATCGCAGCAGATCAAAGTGCTCGAACGTGAGGCGGGCGCGCAGCTGGTCCAGCGCGAGGGGCGGGGAGTGCGACTGACGCCCGCCGCGCAGATCATGATCCGGCACGGTGAACGTGTCCGCGCAATGTGGGAAGGCGTGCGGGCCGAACTCGACGCCCACAGCGATCAGCGCCAAACCACGCTCCGGATCGGTGCGTTTCCGTCCGCGTTGGCCCGAATCGTCGCGCCGGCGGCCGCCGACCTGCGCCGAACGCACCCACACCTGCAGATCACCTTGACCGAGGTCGAGACCACGCAGTGTTTCCAGCTACTGTCCTCCGACCAACTGGATATCGCCGTCCTGGTACCGCTGCCGGACAACCCCGCGCCCGATGACGCACGCTTCGAACAGCAGTATCTGCTCGATGATCCACAGGACCTGGTAGTAGCCAGCGATCATCCCCTGGCGCGGCGGGGCGCCAGCGTCGAACTGGCGGAGGCGGCACACGAAAACTGGATAGCCGCCCCGGAACACATCGACCAGCACCAGCTGATCCTGGCCGCATGCGCGGCCGCCGGTTTCACACCGCGTATCGCGCATTCAGCGCAGGAATGGAACGCGATCTGCTCACTGGTAGCCCACGGATTCGGCGTATGCCTGCTGCCGCGGATGGCGCCCGTCGCCGCCGAGCACGCTGTCGCACGGATTCCGCTATCTGGAGAACCTCGGCCCTTCCGAAGAATCCTCACCTGCATCCGACGCGGCAGCGGCCAACAGGATGCAGTCGAACTCGGTCTCCGCGCGTTGCACGCGGTCGCCGACTGAGGCGCCTCGAGGCCCTGTCGTCAGCCCGCGGTCGCGAGTTGGCCTGAGTATGCGTCGACCTGCACCTCGTGATCCTCATCGGCATCGGCGGGGCCGTAAATATCGAATTCGTACTTCGCTGTGTTGTCCTTGCCCTCGATCTTCCACTTCCCGACCCGGCCGGGATGCGCCCTCGTGGCAGTGGACATCGCCTCGTTCAACGGCACCGCCTTACCGAAGTCGACCGCATCGCGCCGACGCTCGGTATCCCGTTCGTCCGCGTCCAGGTTCTCTTTTCGTTCGGAGATCACCGCGCCGGAGTCGGCCGCCAGCTGCGTGGTGTACTTCTCCTGATCGGACATCAGCTCGACTTTGTACACGTAAGAAGTTCGGGGACTGACACCTTCAGGCTCGAGCTCGAGTTTCGTCAGCGTCCCCGCGAATTTCTCCTGTGCCGCCGCGAGGACGTCCTGCGGACTCACCGCGAACGAATTCCGCGCCAAGTCAACCGGTGCCGAATCCGCAAGGGTGGGCGCCGAACTGCTGATATCCGACGTGCCGGTCGCGGGAGTGGCCGAGTGCTGATCCGGGTCGTGCCCGCATGCTGTCGCCGCCACCACCGCAGCAACCACGAACGGCGTAATCACTACCGCTTTCATCGCAATCCTCCCTGCTCGAATCAGCTCGACAACGGAATGTGCGCAGCCGTCGTCCGAAGCCCACTACGGCTCAATCGCCCACGGATCCTGCCGAGATGGCGAGATAGATAAGGGTGATCGTCATCAGAAACCAGCCCGCGCCCTGCCAGGTCACCCAGGGACCGCCGCGACGCCACACGCGATAGGTATTACCGAAAGCCGCGAGGGTGCCGACCAGCAAGATGCTCGCGGGCACGACGACCAGCAGATACCGAGGTTGGCTCGCGCAACCAGCGCAGTCGGCTCGACCGCCGACCCACGCCCCGGTGATCACCATGGCGACGAGCGCCAGCAACACCACACCACCTCCGAACAGCACCGCATCGCGGTAAGCACTGCTCCTCCGGCCGCTATCGCGGGTCGTAGGGCTTCGCCTGCTCACCGCGGGACCCCTGATAGTGCAGATGATCTATAGATCATCTGCACCGCGTACCCGCTGTCCGGCGAGTCATGCGTGCGCGGTCCAACTGGCCCACTGTCTCCGGACGTCTTGCCAGGACTGCGGACCGGGTTGTGCCGCATCCCTAGGTACGCACTGCTGTCGCTATCGCTTCCTGCTGGGCAAGACGGCAGCGCAGGCCAGGAGGCCGAAGGCGAGGACGGCGGCCGCCGTTCGGGCCGCGTGGGCGATCTGCCATCGGTCCCGCACGTCCGCCCAGTCGTGCGGCGGGGTCGTTGGGCTCCATTGGAGCTGGTCGGAATTGATCGGGAGATTGACGATGAGTGTGAGGACGAAGACGAAAACGAGCAGTGCGAGCGCGGCCACCGTCAGGTATCGACTGTTGGTTCCGAATGCCTGGTAGACCAGTACCGCGGTGGCGAGCAGGGAGGGGAGCAGCGTGACGACCGCAAGCTTGTCCAGCGAATCGAGCTCCACCAACCTGACCTGTGTGTAGACCGCTGCGTCGAAGTCGCGCAGGGAGAGCTCCAAAACCAGGACACCAGTGAGGAATCCGGCGAAGAGCCCGGTGAACACCAGGCTGACGAGGCGTACGTATTTCGTCATGACCATGCCTGCGCGCGGTCGGCGACCCAGGTGGCGAAGGTGCGGGCGGGGCGGCCGGTCGCGCGGGGATGCACGAAGAGACCGTCAGCATTCTTCAGCGCAGGCCGAATCGCCTCAGGCGCAACGGCTTCCACCCCGGCGGGGAGGGCGCGGTTCGCCGGGTCGCGGGTGACGACCCGGAGTTCGGCGCCCTGGGCGAGCAGAGCTTCGACGGGTGACCGTCCGATGATTCGGGTCGGGCCGGCGACGAGGTACATGCGTATCCGTTCGAGAGTCATATAGTACGGAAACCGTAACATATTACTTCGGAACCCATACAATATGATTAACGTAACCCTCCGGCGCGACATGTTCAGCGGGCGCTGCCCAGGCCTCGATCGTGTGCGGCGCCCGAGAGCATGGTGGTGGTCTCGATGATCTGCCGGAAGCGGCCGTCGCCGGCGAGTTCGGCGAAGACCAGCACCTCGAACGCGACCTCGCTGCCGTCGACCTTGCGGGCGTGCACGGTGTGGCGGTCGGCGTAGCGGTCACCGTTGATCAGTTCGTCGTGCACCTCCACACTCCCGTCGGCGATGACGGTTCGCAGGTGGGTGATGTGCTCGACGAACTCGGCGTGGTCGCTCCACACGCCGTCGGTGCGCTGACGGTAGTCGTCGGTGAAGTGGCGCGCGAACGCGGTGTCGACGTCGATCCGCCGATCGAACAGCAGGTCGGTGAGGGCGGCGGCGATGGCGGTCATGGCTATTCTCCCTTGGTCATTTGCGTGCATCGTGCACGCAGATGACTGTAGCGCATATCCGTGCACGATGCACGCTATGCTGGGAAACATGCCACCCCCAGGGATCGGAGCCCAGGTCGCCGAGGCGATCGCCGAGCTGTTGCGCCGCAGAACCCGCGAGGGCATCTACGCCGAACTGACCCAAGGGATGGACCCCGCGGTGGACACGGCGACCTATCCAGTGCTCAGCGCACTGGCCCGCTGGGGCCCACGCAGCGCCGCCGCGCTGGCCGCCGAAATCGGCCTGGATCGTTCGGTGACCAGCCGACACGCCACCCGCCTGGAACAAGCCGGATTGCTCCGTCGCACACCAGATCCCGACGATGCCCGCGCCACCCTGCTCAGCCTGACCGGCGATGGCGAGCAAGCGGTCGAGGCCATGCGCGAACGCCTCGCCGGCCGTCTCGACAGACACTTGGCCGCCTGGCCCGAGCACGAGGCCCGTGCCTTCGCCACCGCGCTGACCCGATTCGTCCACGAACAACCCTTCGGCTGAATGCCTGCGGGCGATGCGTCGTATTTTTGCCGCGCGGGTGCAGATCTCGAACTCGTCAGGATTTAATTTTCGATAGGCTGATCCATTGCCTTTCCCATTCAAATCATAATAACGATCTGATAAGAATCGGCTACTTCGAATGACATTACACTAGGGTTATTACCAGTGCGCTCGCCCGGCTGATATGCTTCTTGTCGAAAGAAATCCAATTCGGCGGGCATCCGCCGCGGGCAGCAGGAGGTAGAGACCGCGTGAGGTCGGCATCAGCTACGCCCTGCAGCGGAGGCCGCCCGCCGACGTGGGCGCTCAGCTCGGCCGATGCGGCCGGTCCCGGCCGTGGCACCCACCGCAGGAGGGCGGACCGTTCCAGGTTTCATCGCACCTCGCCCTGCTGGCCCATCCAGGTCAGACTCGTCTTTGAATTAACCGCGAATAACTGACATGACTGAAAGTAAAATAGAGCTTATGGCAGACGCCAATCGCTTGCAGCGCGCCTACCGTTCCCCGGTGCGCGAGGAGGCCGCGCGCCGCACCCGAGACATCGTGGTACAGGCGGCAACGCGGGTATTCGCGGAACGGGGATACGCCGGCGCGACCATCGACCACATCGCGACCAGCGCCGGCGTCTCGCGTCCCACCGTGTTCGCCGCGGGCAACAAGGCCCAGTTGTTCACACTCGCCCGCCAATACGCGGTCGACGACGGTGGCACCACCGAAGCCGTCTCGACGGTGGCGGAGATCCTCACGATCACCGACCCCCGGCGCCTGCTCGAACAGTTCGCCGCGCATATGGCGGCCCTGATGCAGCGAGTGCGGCCGCTGCAGGTCGTCCTCGAGCAGGCCGCGGGCACCGATCCCGACCTGGCGGATCTCCTGAAATCGAAGCAACGGCAGCTGCTGGAGACGGCCGGTAGCGTCGTCGCCGCCATCGCGGCGACGGGATCGTTGCGGCATGACATCTCGCGTGACGCCGCAACCGATGTGCTGTGGTTGCAACTCCAGCACACGAACTACCAGCGCCTGGTCGATGAACGCGGCTGGAGCCACCAGGAGTTCGAACGATGGCATGCCAGCGCGATGTGCACCGCCCTGCTCGAACCGAAACATGACTAAACACCGGGTTTTACGCGGAGTCCCCCACCATAGCTCGCCGGGCAGCGGACATGCCAGCGACGTCGTCGAATCCGAATCGACAAGACGGCTGCAGCTCATGGGCGAGGTTCACGACTGTTTCCAGCAACCGCGAATCGCCGCCGAATTGAATGGTGGCACCGATGAATACGACGTCGTACTGCTTGTCTCGCAGTGATCGCCGGACCGTGTCGGCGGCGTTGCCGATGTCGACTAGGCAGGTGTCAACTGTGTATCCGCCGTCGCGGGCGCGAGTGGCGTTGTCGGCGTGGGTATTTCGGGAATGAGAAGCACCACTGACGCGCGCGTCCATCCTACGGGGAGGCAGGTCGAACCGGATAGCGGTGCCGGTTCCTGATCCGTGCCCGGTGTTGACGGCGAGTCCAGCCGACACCGGCGTGGCGAACGGCCGATTGGCAGCGAGCGCGGCGACGCAATCCCGCCCGAGCAGCACGGGGTCTTGGTGCAGTATCCGTTGCTCGAGCATCCGCAGTCCGGGTCCGGGATCGGTGCCCGTGCCGGTCCGTAGCAGTCGGCCGATGCGGTGCAGGGCTGCCAGCGCCTCGGTCTGGCGTCCACCGCGGTAGAGGCCGAGGGCCAGCAACTGCCACCGCCGTTCCCGGTAGGGGGCGGTCTCGACGGCAAGGGTGAGACCGGCGATCGCCGAGGCGGTGTCGCCGAGCGCCAGTCGTGCGGCTTGCAGTTCCTCCACGGCGGTTTCATAGAGTTCGCCGAGGCGAAATCGGGCGCCGGCCAGTTCCGGCTCGTCACCGAGCTCCTGCCACGGATCGCCACGCCACAGGGCGACGGCCGCGGCGAAATCGTCGGCCGCGCCGGCCGACTCGCCGTCGGCGAGTCGTCGCTGCGCTCTGGGTATCAAAGCCGCGAACCGACCGTGGTCGGTCCGGTCCAGCGGAATAGCCAGCGCGTATCCCCCTGGGCCGCGCCGCAGATATCGATGTCCGACCTCCGGTCCGAGCCCGGTGCGCAATCGGTTCACGATGGTGCGCAACGCTTGAATGACATTGCCGGGCTGCCGTTTTTGCCACACCTTGTCGATCAGGTAGTCATCCGGAACCGGATCGCCGTGCCCGGTGGACAGTACCGTCAGCACCCTGCGAGTGCGTGGGCCACCCAGATCGGCAGCGGCGCCGTTGATCTCGACTTCGGTCGAACCCAGGATCCGGCAGAACGGGAGCGGCACACCCGGCTCGACCAGGTCAGCGTGGACGTTGGTCATCGGGACTACTGCTGCGGCTAAGGCTGCGGCGAGCCCGCACACCCTTGTGACTGATAAATTCTGGATGCTCGCCGACGCCCAGACCATCCCGGGCCGACGAGCTTTGTGATGCCAACACCTTGGACCTCAGTCCACACATTAGAGTTACTAATAATCATCTGATTTGACTAGAAGTCAATCAAAATGTGTGGCCGTCGTCAACCGCAGACCCGATAATGTCCGCGTCCGGGACGGTTCAGGCCGATAGGTGGGCAAGTAGGTTCCGGCGGGCCGAGTTGACGTGTTCTTCGGCGCATCGACCCAACGTTTCGTGATCACCGGAGCGCAGCAGCACGGCCAGTTGCCGATGCTCGTCGATCACCCGGTCGCGGTAGTGCTCGTATCCCACTGCGACGCGGTGCATTTGGAACAGGTAAACCTGTGACCGCAGAGTCTGCCACGCCTGGCTGAGCCGCTGATTTCCGGCGGCGTCGTAAATATGGTCGTGAAAGGCGATGTCCAGGGCGAGCAGTCGCGGCCCGGATGCTGCGCCGGCGATCTCGGTCGCCATCGCGTCGACGAGTTCGTCGAGCGGCGCCAGCTGTTGTGGATTCGCGGCGGCGCTGATCGCGGCCAGCCGGTCCAGCGCACCGCGGACCGCATAGACCTCTTCGACATCGTGTGGTGTCACCTCGATGACGGTGGTGCCACGATGCCAGCCGCCGCGGATCAGGCCCTCACGTTCCAGCAAGGTCAGGCCCTCACGGACCGAGCCGCGGCTGACACCGAGCGCGGTGGCGAGTTCGACCTCACGAAGCGGTGCGCCGGGCGCGAAGTCGCCCGCGAAGATCGCGGTGCGGATGACATCGGCGGCTTCGTGCGCGAGCCCGCGCCGGGCCGCCCTGGGCAGCGAGAGGTTCATGTCTGAATGTTGACATTAGGACATCGAGCAGCGCAAGGTGGGGTCAGTTTCGAAGCGAAGGAGTAGTGCCCATGCCAACCCGCCCCGCCGTGCACTTGGCGATACCGGTCGATGACCTCGACGCCGCCCGACAGTTCTACGGCGGCGTCCTCGGGCTCGAGGAGGGACGCCACAGCGATCACTGGATCGACTGGAATTGGCACGGCCACCAGCTGGTGACGCACGCGGTGACCGGCGATATCGCCGCGCAAGGCGTGAGCGAGGTCGACGGACACCATGTGCCGGTGCCGCACTTCGGTCTGCTGCTGCAGGCCAAGGAGTTTCACCTACTGGCCGAGCGGTTGCGCACGGCCGGTGTGGAATTCGTGATCGACCCCTACCTGCGGTTTCCGGGCCGCCCGGCGGAACAGTGGACAATGTTCTTCCGAGATCCGGCTGGTAATGCCTTGGAGTTCAAAGCCTTTGCCGATGAGAGGCAGGTGTTCACGCGATGAGGCGGGTACTGGTGACCGGTGGCTCGCGTGGCATCGGGCGGGCAGTCGCGGTGGCGTTTGCCGAACATGGCGATCGAGTGGCGGTGCACTACAACAGTGACGCCGACGCCGCGGATCGAACCCGGCGACTCTTGCCGGGTACCGGACACACCACGATTGCCGGTGACCTCGACGATCCGGACGCCGCGCTACAGGTCGCGGAGGCGGCGGTCAGCGCTTTGGGTGGGATCGACGTCTTGGTCAACAATGCCGCCGTCGCGACGTCGGCGGCCACTCGGCACGCGGTCACGGAGGTCGACTACGCCCAATGGCAACAGATCTGGCAACAGATGATCAATGTCAATTTGCTGGGCGCGGTACACCTGAGCTATGCCGTCGCCCGGCATCTCATCGACCGCGGCGCGGCCGGTCGCATCGTCAACATCGGCTCGCGCGGCGCGTTCCGGGGTGAACCCGACTTTCCCGCGTACGCGTCGAGCAAAGCCGCGCTGCACGCTTTCGGACAGTCCATGGCGGTCGCGCTGGCTCCCCATGGAATCGCGGTGGCATCGGTGGCGCCAGGTTTTATCAGCACCGAGCGGCAAGAAGCGAAACTCGCGAGCGACGCCGGTGACGCGGTACGCGCCCAGAGCCCGTTCGGCCGGGTCGGCACACCGGACGAGGTTGCCGCCGCGGTGCTCTACCTGGCGTCCGCCAATGCGGAGTGGGCCTCGGGGGCGGTACTCGATCTCAACGGCGCCTCCTACCTGCGAACCTGAGCCCCAACGCTGGCCGGACCACGCAAGCCGAGGAACCTCCAGATCGGGGCGGACTGTCGAAAGAGCCTACGGTCCCAGTGAATTCAGCGCTCGCACCGCGTTGGGTGCCAGCAGCAGCCCGGCGCCGAGCGGGCGGAACGGCTCCGCCCGCTCCAGCACCTGCCAGCCGGCGCGCACCAGGCCGCGCGCCGCGCTCAACCCGCCGATCACGATTGTCGTGTTCATGCCGTCCGGCTACCGGCTCCGTGCGATGCGTCAACCATGCTGCTGGACAACAGAATCGGGGCCTCGGGCCGCTCGATGGTCGACAGTTGTTGTGCGCGGTAGGCGAGGATGATCATGATCGCGGGCAAGAGCAGGTCGCAGACCAGGACGCCGCCGGTGTTGCCGGGGGCGTGGTCGCCATGGGCGAACCACTGGTAGAGGTGACCGATCAACGCGCCCCACAAGAACATTCCCGCACCCAAGCCGATGGTGATGCGTTCACGAGCCGAGGCCGAGACCGCACGAAACCCCATCACGGCCAACGCCAGGTTGGCGAAGGCGATCTCGAACTGGAACGGAGTCGAGTCGAACCCGATCGCGGTCGCCATCACCTGCGGCACCGTCAAGAACGTGATCGTCATCCACAAGCTGCCACCACCGAGCGCCACCACCGCCCACCACCGCTGCCACGTCTCGAGCGCCGCTGCACGAGACGGACTACGCCGGGTGGCAACGAGTGCACCCACAACCGCGATCAACGGCCAGATCAAAGGGACGGCGGTCTGGATGGCATACGACATAGCGTTCATGCGGCAAGTCTTGCATAGTTAATATTAACCACGCAAGACTCAATTTTCGCCGACCACCTCGACCCACCCGTCGCCCACATCGCCAGCATCACAGTTGACAGCCGCACCGACCGCCTTCACGATTGAAGACATTATTGAAGGCATTCTAGAACATCTGCTCCACCGTCATGGCGAGATGCGCCACCGGATGGTCGCCGGGTACTGAACCCATCCCGAATTCCAGGAGATACCAATGACTTTGCACCGACTGTCCTCGGTCACGATCGGCGTTCCCGATCCCGCCGCGACACGCGATTACTACACCGAATTCGGACTGGCGCCCCGACCGGATGGCTGGCTGGCTACCCGCGATGGCGGCGAACAGCTCCGGCTCGTCCGAGCACCTTCCCGTCGACTGGCCGAAATCGTCATCGGCGCAGACGATCCCGATGACCTCGACGCGGTGGCCGCCCGCCTGCGCAAGCTCGATTTAACGGTGACACGCACCGCCGACTCGGTCGTCGCCGAGGAACCGATCGGCAATTTCCGTGCCGTGGTGCGGATCGCCGACCGCCTCACCCAACGTGCCACGCCCGCAACGCCATACAACGGGCCGGGCCGCATCGAACGCCGAAACACTCGAGCTCCCGGCGTGCTGCGCAAAAACCCGGTACGGCCACGCAAACTCGGTCACGCGGTACTGGGCTCGGTGGACTACGTGGCCACTCGTCGCTTCTTCACCGAGGGCCTGGGTTTCAAGCTTTCCGACGAGATCAAGGGCCACGGCGCCTTTCTGCGATGTTCCACCGATCATCACAATGTGCTGATTCTGCAGGCGCCCATCAACTTCCTGCACCACACCTCGTGGCAGGTGGACGACGTCGACGAGGTCGGCCGCGGCGCCACCGCCATGCTCGAGGGCAACCCCGAGCGACACGTCTGGGGACTCGGACGCCATCACGCGGGCTCGAATTTCTTCTGGTACCTCAAGGACCCGGCGGGCAATTTCTCCGAGTACTACGCCGACATGGACTCCATCATCGACGACCAGCTCTGGACCCCGGAGGTCTTCGAGGGCGCCCAGGGCCTATTCGATTGGGGCCCACCGCCACCGCCGTCCTTCCTACACCCGGAGGACCTCGCCGCACTGATGATCGGCGCACACCACGCCGGATAGACGGGTTCGTGCGGAAAAGCGGTCCGCGGAATCGGCGCGGCCCACGACGGTCTAACTGTCGGGGGCCGCAGTGGGCGAGATCGCCGCTCGCGCACGGGACAGGATGGTTACCACCGGGCGTTGCAGCCGCTCGGCGAGCAGCTCGCGATCCTGCGCGGCCAGGGCATCGAGTATCAGGCGGAACTGGACCGTCGATTCCTTCGGCGCGGCCAGTATGTCGTAGTTGTGCGCGCGGTAGGAAACCGTACGCGCCCAGAGCCGTTCGATCTCGGCGATGATGAGCGTGCGGTGGCAGAGGCGGTAGATGGACAGATAGAAGTCCGCCATCGCCGACCTCGCGAGGTCTGGCCGGCCGGCCAGTGCGTTGGCTTCGATCCGGTCGACATGCGCGGACAGCTCGGCCAGCATCTCCGGCGCCGGCCACTCGAGCGTGCGGAGCGCCTCGGCCTCCAGCAGGTCGCGCATGGTGTAGAGCTGCTCGATCTCGTCGTTGCTGAACTTCGCGACGAAGTAGCCCTGGTTCAGGCCGTGCGTGAGCAGACCCTCGTTGCTCAGGATCTCGAGCGCTTCCCGGACCGGCGGTCGGCTGACGCCGCAGCGCTCGGCCCAGACCTGCTGACGAAGCTGCTCTCCCGGGGAGAGTTCGCCGCTGACGATAGCGCCGCGAACGGCATCAAGAACCTTTGCCGTGGTGCGGCTCGCGGGGCGTGCAAATGTGGCCACTCGGCGGACGGTACCAGCCCGGCCAGCTCGTGATTGACAGACATGCCGATTGACTTCATGATTGAAAACATAATTGAAGACAGTGAGATCTCAGCGTCTCGCGCACCCGAAAGAGGAACGAATGGACTTGTACACGCCCCAGATCCCGGACAACCTGAACGTCCGATTCGTCGAGAACCGCATCGTCGTCGAGCGCCCGGCGCAAGTCGTCTACGACTGGGTGACAACCTGGTCGAATCTGCCGAAGTGGCTGCCTTTCGCGTCGGGAACCGAGGTGCGGCGCGGCACCGACGGCGTCCCCGCCGAACTCGGGGATGTGCTGCTCGAGTACATCTTTCCGGAGCTGAACGAGAAGCCGAAGGAATACACCGTGGTGGCGCGCGTGCCCGGCAAGCTGTGGACGGTGGTCGGGCGCGACGTGCTCGACGACGGCACCCCGGCACCCGCGATGCACGCGATCGCCACCTTCACCACCTTCGACCTCGGCGACGGAACCACCCTGTTCTGCCGGCTGTTCGAGCGGCTGATCCCCGAGACCGAGCCGCCCAGCCCGCACCCGGTCGAAGATCCGGCACGCGTCCAGCCCGGCCTGGAACTGCTGAAGGCCCACATCGAGGGTGTCCATACCAATCTTAACTAGGTAAGACCCTGATATGCTCGACGCGTGGACGACGGACTCGGAGACTTGTTGCATCGCGTGGTATCCCTACTCGGAGACGCCACCCGGCGGCGCGTGGACAGCTCCGGCGGCCTGACTTACAGCCAGATACGGCTGCTCGGGACGTTGGAAGATATCGAGCCAGTGACCCAGCATCAGCTGGCGCAAGCGCTTGCGGTGTCCGATCCGGCCATCAGCCGAGCATTGCGCCCACTCGAAGAAGCCGGACTCGTGCAGGTCGACCCCGACCCCGACCACGGACGACGACGGCTGGTCCGCAGCACCGAAGCGGGCCGCACGGCTTTTCACGCCAGCGGCAAACCGCTTGCCGACGAGCTTCGTAACGCCCTGCTCGCAGCCAACTTTCCGTACGACCGCTACCTGCAAGACACCATCACGCTCGCCAAGCTCCTCGAGCCGTCCCGCTAGCCGCCCGCCCGGCGATCCCGGGCTGGGAACACCGTCACACGCTCGCCTACCGGCGCCGAGTCGCCCGGTAGTTTGCCCATGGATGCCGCACCAGCGCAATGCATTTCGTGTCGAGACACTCCCCAACGCCCTCGTAGCCGAAGGCGGACTCTTCGATACCGCCGAACGGTATGGAGACGCAAGCCCACACACGTCGCCCTCGCGTTCATCTTTGCGCGGCTTCCGGCCGTCCGGCGTCCACAATTCGGACCAACCTAAGTCTTGACGAGTTAATATTAACTGTGCAACATTACTGAAATGAACGCTATGCCGTATGCCATCCAGACCGCCGTCCCTCTGATCTGGCCGTTGATCGCGGTTGTGGGTGCACTCGTTGCCACCCGGCGTAGTCCGTCTCGTGCAGCGGCGCTCGAGACGTGGCAGCGGTGGTGGGCGGTGGTGGCGCTCGGTGGTGGCAGCTTGTGGATGACGATCACGTTCTTGACGGTGCCGCAGGTGATGGCGACCGCGATCGGGTTCGACTCGACTCCGTTCCAGTTCGAGATCGCCTTCGCCAACCTGGCATTGGCCGTGATGGGGTTTCGTGCGGTCTCGGCCTCGGCTCGTGAACGCATCACCATCGGCTTGGGTGCGGCAATGTTCTTGTGGGGCGCGTTGATCGGTCACCTCTACCAGTGGTTCGCCCATGGCGACCACGCCCCCGGCAACACCGGCGGCGTCCTGGTCTGCGACCTGCTCTTGCCCGCGATCATGATCATCCTCGCCTACCGCTCACAACAACTGACCAAGACCCAGCACTCGACGACCGAAGCCCTCATCTGAGCTGCCTACCGCCGTTGTAGGCCCAGGGGACCGAATCACCAAGGGGCGGTAGCGAGAAGGAGATGACGTCGGATGAGTGAAGCAATGCCGAGGGAAGGTCGGAGGCGGGGCCCGTGGGCGGTGGTTGCCGGTTCGGCGGGCGGGGTCGGGCGCGAGATCGCGTTGCGACTGGCCGAGGACGGGTACGCGGTCGTGGTGTGCGGTCGTGACAGTGCCGGTGTCGAGGAGACTCGCAAGCTGATCGAGTGGACCGGGGGCCTGGCGCTGGACATGGTGGCCGATCTGGGTGACTGCGCCGCGGTACGTCGGCTGGCCACGGCGACGGTCGCGTTACTCGACGGCACCCCGGTGGAGGTGCTGGTCAATAACGCAGGCGAGGCAGAATATGGGCCGAGTGAAGACAAGTTCGACGCGGTGTTCAACCCGAATGTGAAGGCGCCCTTGATCTTGACGGACGCGTTCGCACCGCTCATGGCCGCGCGCGGCCGGGGCACGATCGTCAATGTGGCCGGTCTCGACGCCTCGGCGGGGGTCGGGGACCAAGGCTTGATGCAGGCCGCGCGGGCGGCGTTGATCAGATTGACCAAAATGTGGATGGCCGAGTACGGGCCGAAGGGTGTGCGGGTGAATACCGTGGATCTCGGCCGCCCGCCCACCCCGGCCGACGCGCGTCGGCAGCAACCGCCGCCGGGATATCCGGGCGGTGCGCCCGCGAGTCACGGCGGACCCGGCGCGGTCGCGGAGGCCATCCGGTTCCTTGTCGCAACGCGAGCCGCCTCGATAGTGACCATGACCGCAGCAGCGGGCGGGGCCGAAAGTTTTGGGTGCCCGTCAGCACCCGGGTAGGGCTCAGCCGACGCGCAAACCGCTGCCACATGGGCAGTTCCGGCCAGCATTCGCCAACCGGACATCCACCGGGTCGCTCCAGACCGGGCAAGTACCGCAGCGATTGACCTCGCCTGCGTCAATCTGATTGCCTCATAGTCAAATTAATTGTTTATTAGTCACCCCTAACGCGGAGTAGCTGCGACCGCGTCGGCAGCACCGGATCCACCGCAGGGCTGCGACGTTCGAAGGTGAGGGACCAGTGTCAACACGACAGAACTCGGGCAGTCGTCGGCCGAGGCTTATGCCACTTCGGTTATCGGTCCTCGGGCCGGTGGAGGTCTGGTTGGCACACCATCGCCTGGATATCGCCGCGCCACAGGCGCTGACTGTGCTGGCGATGCTCGCGACCGAACAGGGGCACACCCTGACGACGAGGGAGCTGGCGGCACGAGTGTGGTCCGGCAACCCGCCGCGGTCGGCGGTCAATGTGCTGCGCAACCATATCTTCGCGCTGCGTAGGCAATTCGACGCGTACGGCGGCGCGGGTGCCGGGTCCGCGTGGCTCGGTTCGGCGCCGGGCGGATATCGACTCTGCGTACCGGTGGAGTTCGACACCGTCGAGGTCGAGGAACTCCTCGGTGCCGCCAAAGCCGACCGTCTAGCGGGAGCGGCGGAGCGGGCGGCCGCCAAACTGGCAACCGCACGGAGCCTGTGGCGGGGCGACCCCCTGGTCGGCCTGCCCGGACCGTGGGCAGACCAGGAGCGCGACCACCTGGACAGGTTGCGTTCGGCCCTGCGGGAGGCCACGATCGGCATCGCGCTGGATCTCGGCCGGTATGCGGCCGCCGTCCGGGAGTCGCGGGCACTCGTCGCGGCCGAACCGCACCGCGAGCGTTGGAACGAACTGCTCATGATCGCGCTGCACCACAGCGGGCGGCGGGCCGACGCGCTCGCGGTGTACCGCAACGCATCCCGCGTACTCGCCGACGAATTCGACATCAAGCCCGGCGCACAGTTGGTTCGGCTGCATCAGCAAATTCTGTCGAACGAAACGCCCACCGCCGACACGACCACCGAATCTCCGCCTGCCCCAACGGATGTCCCGCCTCGGCACGTCTCGGCGTGGCTACCGCCCGACCTCGCCGACTTCGCCGGACGCGAGAATCTGGTGCACGAGCTCACCGAGACGCTCGACGCCGATGCCGAACATCGGCCGATGATAGCTATCACCGGCATGGGCGGCATCGGAAAGACCACGCTCGCAGTGCATCTCGCCCATCGTGTACGCACCCGCTATCCCGACGGGTCGATGTATCTCGATCTCGGTGGCCTGGACGAGCATCCGCGATCAGCCGAGACGTTACTGGCGGCCGCGTTGCGCTCGATCGGCGTCCGGCCAGGCGAGCTACCGTCCGATCTGGCGGGGCGAACAGCCCTGTGGCGCAACACTATCGCGGATAAACGCATGTTGCTGGTGCTGGACAACGTGCGCGACGTCCATCAACTCGCCCCGCTGCTGCCGGGCCCGGGTGCCGCGGTGCTGATCACCAGCCGGTCGAGCTCGGCGGATCTGTTCGGTGCGCGACTGGTCCCGCTCGACGTCCTCACCACCGACGAAGCGGAGACGCTGCTACAGCGGCTGGTGACTACGAGACGATTGTCGGACGAACCCGATGCGGCCCGCGAGATCCTGCGCGCCTGCGGCAACCTGCCCCTCGCACTACGCATCGTCGGGGCCCGGCTCACGACCCGGCCCGGCTGGCGCCTCGCCACCGTCGCAGAGCGGCTGGCCGACGACCATCGGCGACTGGCCGAACTCACGCTCGGCAACACCAGCGTGGCATCGGTGTTCCGAGCGAGCTATCGCCTCCTCGAACCCGAGCTCGCCCGCGCCTTCGTCCTGCTCGCAGTCTCCGACGCGCGTGAGCTGTCGGTCGCGGCCGCTGCCGCCCTGCTCGACCGAGGTCAGGCCGAGGCCGAGCAGCTCTGCGAGGACCTCGTCGATCTCGGCATGCTGCAGACACCACGGCTGGGCCGCTATCGCTATCACGACCTGATGCGGCTGTTCGCCCGCAAGATGGCCGAACCCGCACAGCGCCGCGAATGGCCGCAGGCCGTACCCCGCCAGCAGGCCGCCGAGCACCCGGTGCCCGAACCCGTTTACGCACAGTCGATCTCGCCACATCTGACCTTGCTGCCACGCGACGCGGTGCTCGGCGCCACGTCCCTCATGACCGAAAGACGTGATCCGCAATGACCGAAACATCCCGGGTATCAGCACTTCCGGTAACGCGGCCGCCCGGCTGCCCGTTCGATCCCCCGGCCGCGTACGCGACCCTGCGCGCTACCGAGCCGGTGGTCGAGGTGCGCTGTCCGACCGGTATCGACGCCTGGCTGGTGACGCGCTACGCGGACGTCCGTGCGGTGCTGGCCGACCGGACGATGAGCTCTCGCGGCGCGGCCTCGTTGCATATCCTCCCGAACGCCGGTCGAGACCCGGTGCAGCCCGGTTCGGTCATTCAGCTCGACGGCAAAGACCATTCGCGGCTGCGGAAGATGGTGATCGCGGAGTTCACCGTCCGCCGCGTCGAGGCGATGCGCGACTACGTGCAAGCGGTGGTGGACAGTCACCTCGACGCGATGCTCGCCCAGCCCGGCAGCGCGGATCTGGTGCGGGACTTCGCATCACCGATCACCCTGCTGATGATTTCCGAGCTCCTCGGCGTGCCCCCCGGCTACCGTCGCCAGTTCCAGCGCATGAGCACGACGCTGCTCAGCAGCGATACCACTCCAGCAGAAACGCAGCAGGCCACCATCGGCTTGCTCACCTACCTGGCCGAGTTGTTCGCCGACAAGCAGATCAACCCGCAGGACGACGTGTTCAGCAGGATGATCGTGCGCGGCGAGGCCGACAACGACCCGCTCACGATCGCTGAAATGGCCATGCTCGCGCTCAACCTTGTGGTGGCCGGGCACGAGGCGACCGCCAACATGATCGCGTTGAGCACACTGGCATTGCTGGAACATCCAGCGCAGCGCGATGTGCTGCTCGAAGCGCCGCAGCGCGCGATCGACGAACTGTTGCGCTATCTCTCGGTCGTGCAGTTCGGCGTCCTGCGCTACGCCACTACCGACGTGCTCGTCGGCGAACGCATGGTCAAGGCGGGTGAGTGGCTGGTCGCGGCCCTGAACTCGGCCAACCACGACGAGCAGGTGTTCCCGCACGCCGACGACATGGATTTGAGCCGCGCCGCATCGCGCAGCCACGTCGCCTTCGGCTTCGGAGCGCACAAATGCCTCGGGGAACAATTCGCCCGCGTCGAGCTACAGGAGGCGCTCACCCTGCTGTTCCGGCGAGTACCTAGCCTGCGGCTGGCAGTGCCGCGAGAAGAGCTGGAGTACAAGGACAACACGCTGGTATACGGCGTGCGCCGGCTACCGGTCGCCTGGGATGAACCGGCCGAAATACCTTCGGGCACAACTGATCCAGGTGAGCTGATGCCCTTTCCGCAGGCAGATCGGCTGGCGGCGGATAACTGATGCGCGCGGTCCTGATGCTTTTCGACAGTCTCAACCGCCGGTTGCTGCCGCCCTATGGCGCCGAGTGGGTGCATGCCCCGAACTTCACCCGGCTCGCCGCGCGCACCGTGCGGTTCGACAACTGCTACGGCGGCTCGATGCCGTGCATGCCCGCCCGCCGCGAGATGCACACCGGCCGGCACAACTTCCTGCACCGTTCCTGGGGACCCTTGGAGCCTTTCGACGACTCCGTGCCGGAAATGCTTTCCGCCGCTGGGATATACCCGCACCTGGTCACCGACCATCCGCACTATTGGGAAGACGGCGGCGCGACGTACCACAGCCGATTCCGCACCTTCGAGTTCTTCCGCGGGCAAGAAGGCGACGCGTGGAAAGGACAGGTCGCCGATCCGCCGCAACCGCAGAGCCCGCGCCGGGTCCGCAACCAGCTGTGGCGCCAGGATCTCGTGAACCGGCAGTACCTCACCGAAGAAGCCGATCACCCGCAGATCCGGACGGTGCAGGCGGGCCTCGAGTTCCTCCGCACCAATCACGCCGAGAACGAGTGGTTCCTGCAGATCGAGTGCTTCGACCCGCACGAACCGTACTTCTCCCACCGCGAGCATCAGCGCCACTATCCCGCGCTGGACACCACGAACCAGGCCCCGGCGTGGCCCGACTACAAACGGGTGGCCGAAGATCCGGCGACCGTGCAGCGGGCACGGGCCGAGTACGCCGCGCTGCTGACGATGTGCGACGCGTCGCTCGGTCGCGTCCTAAACGCCTTCGACGAGCTCGGTCTCTGGGACGACACGCTGCTGATCGTGTGCACCGACCACGGGTTCCTGCTCGGCGAGCACGGCTGGTGGGGCAAGAACGTGCAGCCCTGGTACGACGAGACCATCCACACGCCGCTGTTCGCGTGGGATCCGGTGGCCCGGGTGCAAGCCGGTACCTGCCCGGAACTGGTCCAGACCATCGACTTCGGCCCGACCCTGTTGGATTTCTTCGGCCTGCCGCCCACCGCGGACATGCAAGGCCGGTCCCTGCTGCCGCTGCTGCGCGATCCAGCACCGGGCAGGCACCGCGCGGGGGCGCTGTTCGGAATCTTCGGCGGGCACGTCAACGTCACCGACGGGCGGTACGTGTACCTGCGAGCCCCGGCCGCGCCGGGCAACGCACCGCTTTTCGAGCACACCCTGATGCCCACGCACATGGCGTCCCGGTTCACCCCGGCCGAACTGGAGAACGCGCAGCTGGTCGGCCCGTTGCCGTTCACCAAGAACGTCCCGGTGCTGCGGGTACCCGGGTTCGCTGTCGGCGACCCGTTCGCCTTCGGCACCGCCCTGTTCGATCTGGAAAGCGATACCCGCCAAGAGAATCCGATTGTCGATGACGCACTCGAACTACGGATGATCAACCTCCTGCTGGAACTCATGCACGCGAGCGACGCGCCGGACTCCCAATTCACCCGCCTCGGACTGCCTTTGGCGGGACCCGCCGATTCCCGGCACCTGCTGGCCCGGACCCAATTGCGGGCTTACCAGGAAGCTGTGGCACCACTACCCGTACCGGCGGACTTCCCCACCGGGCGGCCGGGGGTGAACACGCCGATCACCGACCTCCTCGCCACCGCGGATACCCGCGCGATCGTCGAGGCCGCGCTCGGGCCCGCGATCGCCCGCATCGCCGAGCAGACCGGGTCGGCCACTCTCCTCGACCTTGCCGACTTCACCCCGGCGCTGACCAGGCGCACCCTGCACACGCTCGATCGGGCATTGGCCGAAACCAGGCCGGTCCCTAACACTTTCAGTGAGGTAATCCCTTGACAGACACCGTGGTACCGGCGTCCCCGGCACTCGTCGGCGGCACCCCGGTGAGCGTGCCCGGCCGTTGGCGTCAACTCGCCGTCGTCGTCGCTCCGCTCTGGGCCGACAACAACGAATCCAGCGTGCTCAGCACCCTCGCCCCGGTCATCGTCGCGGCGGTCGGGGCGCCCGCGGCCGCGGTCGGCTACCTGACCTCCGTCGGGAAGTTCATCAGCATCGTCTTCGGGCCGCTGTGGGCGTGGGTGGCGCGCAAGACAAATCGCAAGATCGCCTTCGCCGTGGCGTCTGGCCTCGCCGGAATCGCGACCGCCGCAACAGGTCTCGCCCAAAGCTACACCCAGCTCATCCTCCTGTACGGACTGTCCGCGGTGTTCATCGCCGCGGCACTGCCGATCGCCAGCGAGATTACCGCCGACCTGTTCGACGACACCTCGCGCGGGCGCGCCAATGGCTACACCTGGGGCGTGATCTCGCTGCTCGGCTCGGTACTCGGACCACTGATCGGGCAGTTGTCCCGGGTGCCCGACGGCTGGCGCTACGGATTCTTCATCTGGGGTGCCGTCACCACGCTCACCGCCGTGCTGCTGGCCGTGTTCTTCACCGACCCCGCCGTCGGCGCCAGCGAGACCACGACGTCGCTGCCAACCGCCCGGCAGCAGGCCGAAGACAACCAGATCACCTGGGCCAAGGTGCGGCAGATGCTGCGGATCCCCACCTTCGTCCTGATGCTGATCCAGCGGCTCATCTCGGGGCATCTGCTGATCGCGAGCTTCGGCATCGTCTTCCTCGTCCACACCTACGGCTTCTCCACCGCGGTCGCTTCGATCGTCACCCTGCCCTTCGGGATCGGTTATCTCCTCGGCACTTTCGGCGGCAGCGTGGCCACCGACTTCCTGCAGAGCAGGCTGCCCAGGATCGGCCGCGTCATCGTCCTGCAGTTCGCCCAGCTCGGCTTCGGTGTCGTCGCTGTGGTTGGTACTCAGCACAATTGGGGCGGCATCGGGGTCTTCGCCGGCTTCTGGGCCGTCCTCGGCTTCATGCAGGGCCTGAACCCCGGCGTGAACCGGCCCATCGTGGCCGCCGTGGTCCCGCCCGAAATGCGCGGTGCCGCTTTCGCATTGCTGCTTTCGGTGTTCGAAGCCCTCGCCTACGCGCTGTTCAACCTCGTCGCCGGACTGCTCACCGACGTGATCGGCCTGCGCGGCGTGATGCTCTGGATCCCAGGCATTCTCATGCTCGTCAACGCCGCCTTCTGCACCATTCTCTATCGCACCTATCCCCGCGATGTCGAACGCCAGCGCGCCCTGCTGGCCGAGCGAGCGGCGGTCGGATGAGTTACCGACTAGCCGACCGGCACCCGATCGAACAGGCACAGCTGCCCGGCCGGACATTCGCGATGGGCGATCCGCACCACGACGGATTTCACGCCGATGGGGAGACGCCGGTACACACCGTGGAACTTTCAGCGTTCACGATCGACACCACCACCGTCACCAACGCCGCCTTCGCGACGTTCGTCGAGCAGACCGGATACATAACCGACGCGGAAAAGTTCGGGTACTCCGCCGTGTTCCACCTCGTGCTGGCCGCCGACGAGGAAGACCTCATCGGACCCCCCACGCGCACACCTTGGTGGATAGGGGTGAAGGGCGCGAACTGGCGACACCCGCAGGGACGGCATTCGAACGTCGACGACCGCGGCGATCATCCGGTTGTGCAGGTCTCTTGGTACGACGCCGTCGCCTACTGCGACTGGGCAGGCCGTCGCCTCCCGACCGAAGCGGAGTGGGAATTCGCCGCGCGCGGTGGCCTTTCCGGCGCCCGCTACCCGTGGGGCGACGAAGCGCCGGATTCCGGCGGTCAGTGGCGGGCGAACATCTGGCAGGGCACCTTCCCGACTACCAACACCCGGGCGGACGGATTCCTGACTACCGCACCGGTGCACACCTACCGGCCCAACGGATACGGACTCTGGCAAACGTCCGGAAACGTCTGGGAGTGGTGCGCCGACCGCTTCTCCCCCGGCACCTACAGCCACGACGCCCAGGCAGGGCGCGTCCGCGATCCGCAAGGAGCCGCAACCGGACATGCACGGGTACTGCGCGGCGGCTCATACCTCTGCCACGACAGCTATTGCACCAGATACCGCACCGCCGCCCGATCCTCGAACACCCCCGATTCCACCATGGGCAACGCAGGCTTCCGCACCGCCGCCAACTAGTGAGACCGGACCCGGCTCAGATTGCGGTGCGGCAGAGTCGGCGCCTGCACGCTGGCTACGACGGCGCCTGCGACCCGACGAACTCCGCCGCCTCCTCCTCGGACTGCGCGGCAGGCGCCGAACCCCACATGTGCTTGCCGTTGGGTTCCTGCAGGAAGTAGACCGATACCGCGCCAACCACACCGGCGATGATCAGGTAATAGGCGGGCCAGTTCAAATCGCCGGTCACTCCGACGAGTGCGCCGACCACCACCGAGGTGGTGCCCGCGAACAGCGACACCGCGACGTTGAACGCCACCGACAGCCCCGCGCCACGCACCTTCGTCGGGAACAGCGAGGGCAGGGTGGACGGCATCGTCGCGCTGAAACAGATCAGCGTCAGCCCCATCATCAGCAGGCCCACGAAGACGGCGAACGCGTTATCCGTGCGGACCAGCAGCACCATCGGGAACGCCAGCACGATCAGCGCCGCGATACCGGTCCAGATGATCGGTTTGCGGCCGACCCGATCGGAGATCAGGCCGATCACCGGAATGGTCAGCAGCGCGACCACCATCACCGCGATCTGCAGCCACTGCGAGGTCGACGAGGACACGCCACCGCCGGTCGCGTCGGGCACCGTCGAGGTGACGTAGGTCGGCATGTAGGAGGTCAGCATGTAGTTGGGGACGTTCCAGACCACGACCAAACCCATACAGACCAGGACGTAGGGCCACAGCTTCGCCAGGATCTTGGCCTCGTCACCGGTCTTGTTCGACTTCTCTCGCTCCTCGGATTCCTTTTCCAGCGCGGCGAAAGCGGGGGTGTCGGCCAAGCGCATGCGCAGGTAGACACCGATGAAACCGAGCGGAAGCGCGACGAAGAACGGCAACCGCCAGCCCCACGCCAGCAGTTGGTCGTGGCTCAGGGTGGCGTCGGCGAGCGTGACGATCAGCGCGCCGAGCAGATATCCGGTGAACGTGCCGAATTCCAGCCAGCTGCCGAGGAATCCGCGCCGCCGGTCCGGCGCGTACTCGGCGATGAAGGTCATCGCGTTGCCGTATTCGCCGCCCGTGGAGAAGCCCTGCAACAGCCGCGCGCACAGCAGCAGCATGGGCGCCCAGATGCCGATCGAGTTCTGGTCCGGGATGCAGCCGATGGCGAAGGTGCCGAGCGCCATCAGGATCATCGTGGTAGCCAGCACCCGGTTGCGGCCGATGCGGTCGGCCAGCGGGCCGAAGAACATCCCGCCGAATGGGCGGACCAGGAACGCCACCGCGAACAGGCCGAAGGTGGCGACCGTGCCCGCGGTGTCGCCCAGATGAGAGAAGAACACGTCCTTGATGGTCGGCTCGAAATAGGCGTAGACGCCGAAGTCGTACCACTCGGTGATGTTGCCGATGCTCGCCGCGCCGATCGCCCGGCGGATGATCGGCGGATCGGTGACGACGATGTCGTCCAGCGACCAACGCCTCGGACGTTCGCGCGGGGTCAGCACAGCCACACCTCAGGCTAAGGCGACGGCACTCCGATCTACGGGCGACGCTCCGCAGATCAACCCCCCGGCAATTGCGAAGAAGCCACCGAATCCGATTGAGCGCGACCCGCAGGGCTATTCCGCGCTCATGGAACCCGCCCGAAGTCATACCGAGATCAGCCTCGAGGTCGACGGAGTACGGCACACCCTGCGGCTCGACAACCGCACCACGCTGCTGGATGCCCTGCGCGAGAATCTCGGCGTGACCGCACCGAAGAAGGGGTGTGACCACGGGCAGTGCGGGTCGTGCACCGTTTTACTGGACGGGCGGCGCGCCCTCACCTGCCTGACGTTCGCGGTCGCGCGGGACGGCGCCACCGTCGTCACCGCGGCGGGCCTGGGCGACGGCGGCGAACGGCATCGGATGCAGCGGGCCTTCGTAGAACAGGATGGCTTCCAGTGCGGTTACTGCACGCCAGGTCAGGTGTGTTCGGCGGTCGGGATGCTCGACGAGGTGGCGGCCGGGCAGCCGAGCTTCGTCACCGAGGATCTCGACGCGGAGCAGGTGCTGACCGACGCCGAGATCCGGGAACGGATGAGTGGGAATCTGTGCCGGTGCGCCGCGTACCCCAACATCCTCGCGGCGATTCGGCAGGCCTCGACATGATTCCTTTCGAATATCAGCGGGCGGACACCATCGAGGACGCGGTCGCGGCCGTGTCGGACCGGCCGGACGCGGCCTATCTCGCGGGCGGAACGAATCTCGTCGACCACATGAAACTGGGCGTGGCCGGGCCGACCCTGCTGGTCGATATCGGGCACCTGCCGCTCACCGAGATCACCGAACTGCCCGATGGCGGCCTGCGCATCGGGGCCGGAGTAAGCAACACCGACGTGGCCGCACACCCCTCGATACGCACCCGATACCCCGCCCTCGCAAGGGCATTGCTGTCGGGCGCGTCAGGCCAACTGCGAAATCTGGCAACGACCGGCGGAAATCTGTTGCAGCGCACCAGGTGTGTGTATTTCCAGGACGTCAGCACGCCGTGCAACAAGCGCGAACCCGGTTCCGGTTGCGCCGCTCTCGGCGGCTACGTCCGCTATCACGCGATCCTCGGCGCCTCGCAACACTGTGTGGCCGTGCATCCTTCGGACATGGCCGTGGCGATGGCCGCCCTGGACGCGAAGGTGGTGGTGATGGGCGCCGACGGTGAAACGCGCATACCACTGGTCGATTTCCACCGCCTGCCCGGCGACCGGCCCGACCGCGACACCGTACTCACGCACGGACAGCTCATCACCGCGGTGGAGTTACCCGCGGCGCCCACCGGCGCACGCTCGACCTATCGCAAAGTGCGCGACCGCGCGTCGTACGCGTTCGCGCTGGTATCGGTTGCCGCCGAACTGGTTTACCACGATCGGCGCGAAATCACTTCCGCGCGTATCGCATTCGGCGGGCTGGCGCATAAACCGTGGCGGGCCCGCGTGGCCGAGTCGATGCTGATCGGTGCTCCCGCCACCGAAGAAACCTTCGCAGCGGCGGCCGAGGCCGAGCTCGCCGAGGCACAACCGTTGGAAGGCAACGCCTTCAAGGTCGAACTCGCGCGGCGCACGTTGGTCGCGACGCTGCGTTCCCTCACCGAATCCGACCCGGCCGAACAGGTGCGGTCATGACACTCATCGAAGCCAAGGCGATGGGCACCTCGCCGACTCGCCTGGACGGCCCGGCGAAGGTCACCGGGACTGCCCCTTACACCGCCGAACACCACGTGGACCGGCCGACCTATCTGCATCCCGTGCAAGCCACCATCGCGCGCGGCCGGGTCACCGCCATGGACACCACCGCGACCACCCGGCTCGACGGCGTCATCGCCGTGCTCACCGTCTTCGACGCACCGAAATTGGCGGATACCTCCGACGGGGAGCTGACCATCCTGCAAGACGACAACGTCGCCTTCCGCGGCCAGCTGATCGGCGCGGTGATCGCCGAGACACCCGAAATCGCCAGGCATGCGGCCGGTTTGGTGCAGGTCTCCTATCAGGAACAGCAGGCTCAGGTGGAATTCCCCGGCGACCCCGCCACCCGGTACGCCCCGGACGAAGTCTCCGGGTTTCCGACCGATACCGCCGTCGGCGACGCGGACGCCGCGCTGGCCACCGCCGCCGTGACCATCGACCAGACCTACACCACCCCCATCGAACACAACAACCCGATGGAACCGCACGCCTGTATCGCCATCTGGCATCCGGCGGGCGACCAGCCCGCGGTCACGCTGTACGACTCCACCCAGGGCGTGCACACCGTCCGCGAAACGCTCGCGCCCTTGTTCGGACTCGAACCTCAGCAGCTACGGGTGATCGCACCGCACGTCGGCGGCGGCTTCGGCGCCAAGGGCGCCCCACACGCCCACAACGTTCTCGCTCTGCTGGCGGCGCAACGCAGCGGCGGACGACCGGTGCGGCTGGCACTCACCCGACAGCAGATGTTCGCGTTGGTCGGTTACCGAACCCCGACCATCCAGCGCATCCGTCTCGGCGCGGAGGCCGACGGGACACTGATCGCGCTCACCCACGACGTCATCGAGCAAACCTCCAGGGTCAAAGAGTTCGCCGAACAAACCGCGGTCTCGTCGCGAAAGATGTACCAGGCCCCCCATCGCCGGACCACGCACCGGCTGGCGCGCCTCGACGTGGCCGTGCCGTTCTGGATGCGCGCGCCCGGCGAAGCGCCCGGCATGTTCGCCGGCGAGGTGGCCATGGACGAACTCGCCGTCGCCTGCGCTATCGATCCGATCGAATTGCGGATCCGCAACGAACCCGCCACCGATCCGGACTCGGGCAAACCGTGGTCCGGACGCCACCTGATCGAATGCCTGCGCCGCGGTGCCGTCGAGTTCGACTGGGCCGCACGCGATCCCGCACCGGGTTGCCGTCGCAGCGGCGATTGGCTGGTCGGCACCGGCGTCGCCGCCGCCACCTATCCGGCGACCCGATCACCAGGAAACGCGGCGCGCGTCGAGTTCACGGCGGACCACCGATACGTCGTTCGAATCGGCGCCGCGGACATCGGTACCGGCACGTGGACCACGCTCACCCAGATCGCCGCCGACGCGCTGGGCTGCCCCTTCGAATCGGTCGAGCTACAGATCGGCGATACCGCCCTGCCCTCGGCGTCCGTCGCGGGTGGGTCCTCGGGCATCAGCTCGTGGGGCACCGCGATCGTCACCGCCGCACGCGCCTTCCGCGACACCCACGGGACCGCCCCGGCCGTCGGCGCACAGGTCAGCGTCGACGCCGACGAGGGTCAGGACACCGACGATTTCGCCACGCACTCCTTCGGCGCGCATTTCGTTGAGGCGCACGTGAATCGGGACACCGGCGAGATTCGGGTGCCCCGCATGCTCGGTGTCTTCTCCATCGGACGCGCCATCAACCCACGACTGCTGCGGTCTCAGCTCATCGGCGGCATGATCTGGGGACTGTCCATGGCATTGCACGAGGAAAGCGTGCGCGATCCGCGCTTCGGTCACATCGTGAACCAGGACTTCGCCGGTTACCACTTCAGTGCGCACGCCGACATCGGCGATTTCGAGGCGATCTGGCTCGACGAGATCGACGAGCACACCAATCCCATGGGCTCGCGCGGCGCGGGCGAGATCGGCATCGTCGGCGCCGCGGCCGCGGTGTCGAACGCTGTCTACCACGCCACCGAAACCCGCATCCGAGATCTACCCATCACCGCGGACAAGCTACTCGGGTAGATCGGATCCGGCCCTCGTCTTCCCCGCCGGGTAACGGACCGGGTGGATGCGGTGGTCCAGCGTCGAGACCGCTCGCGGCTTTCCGATCAATAACGCGGCCAGCGCGGTGCGGCCGGCCATACCGCCGAAATAGTCAGTGAAATCGGGACTTTCGCCGGAGTAGATGCGTGCGGCGAGACCGAGTGCCGCGGCGGCGAGTGCGCCGCGTTGCAGAACTACGCCCGCATCGGCTTGCACGATGCGATACCAGCGAGCTCCGACGGTGTCGGTACCCGCCAGGAAATCACCGACCGGCAGGAGGACCGCGGCGGCCTCGCCTACGACAGGATGGCAGCGGATGGATTCGTCGACACCGACGGTGATCTCGACGAGAGCATGTTGAGCGGGGTCGTAGCGGTACATGCCGGGTGCTATCCCCTCGACCCGCGCGACGAGGCAGTACAGAGCCGATCCTCGGCCGAACCCCGCCCAGCCGTCGGCGACGGTACCGATCAGACCCCCGAGCTGGGCCGCATCGATGGATCGCGGACGGAACCCGTCAGCGGGCGAGGATCGGCCGGGGATGCCCGCGTCGAGTGACACCCGTACCGACGGCAGTGTCACTGCGCGCCCGGATTCCATCGGATACGGCGCAGATTCCGTCACGAGGTCGTCCGGCGGCGTCATCGAGGCGGCATGCAGCGCGGCCATGGCGGGCAACCGGTCGGTGATCGTCGGTGCGCGCCGCAAGGCGCTCGCCGGGGCCAGGTCGATCAATTCCCGGTAGGAGGGCGTGCTGGCGGCCGCCGCCTCGTCGCCGACGAACATCATGGCCAACGCGGCTTCCGCGCGCGGATCGACATCGAGCAGCGCATGGACCGACTCGTCAACGAAGTCCAGGCGCGTATCCACCGTGGTGCCGAGGCGCGCGGCGATCGCCTCGCCATGAGCCGCGAGCACACCGATTTCCTGTGTCTGCAGCCGATATCCGAACTCGCCGTACTTGAATCCGTTGCGCCAGAACCGAGTGGTGAGCACCACCACGGCGGGGACGGGTGCGCCGGGTGCCAGCGCGCCCCGATGATCGCCTGTTCGCAGCAGCTCCAGGCAGTGATGCGCGGGATCGTAGTGATAGAGCCCCGGCCCGGGATTACCCACTGCCACATACGCTTCCAACGGATAGAGTGCGCCGCCCGACGGCGCGGATCGCCCGTGCTGAACTTTGAACTCCCCTGGCCTCGGCGCACCCTCGCGATCGAGGACCGGTATCCACATCAAGCGGGTGATTCCGCACAGCTCGAGCAGCAGGGCACCCATCAGGGACCGGATCGACGCGGCTTCGGCACCTTCCTCGGCCCACGGCAAGTGCACCCGCTCGGCTTCGGGGTAGCGCTTGTACCGCTCCGGGGCGGCATTCCAGTCGATCGGACCATCCGCCGGACGGCGGCCGCGGTCCAGGAATCTCGCAAGCGGGGAACCGATGTCGGCACTCATCGACGTCTACCTCAGGGGAACGGGTGCGGATATGGGTTGACCTCGTCCGGGGCGAGATCGCGCTCGGCATAGCCGAGAACTCTTGGTGCCGTGCGTATTCGCGGCAGTCCGTGGTCGCGGCGGTTCCGGTGCCCGAAGGTCATCGGCAGCGTGCCGGGAACGAGCACCTTGGCGCAGGCCAGCCCGCCCGCCCGATGTTCCGACGAGGTCTGGTCGACGACAAGGACATCCAGGCCACTGGCCTCATACCGCTCGGTGAGCCGCAGCAAATCCTGGGTGAGATCGGTGGATTCGGTCCACGCCGGGCGGGGTATCGGCCGCTGCGGGCCGTCGAAGGGCAGGAAGTCGAAGCGCGCGAAGGCGTCTGGGTGACCGTAGAGAATGCTGTGGTCGTCCATATCGCCGACTGCGGTGTCATCGACAACCATTCGACGTGCCGAGTCGGGATCGTAGCGGGCGACGAATCCCTCCAGCATAGTCAGCATTTCCTGCACGCCGCTCAGCAGCGCGCGCTCTGGAACAACGTGCGCGGCCGCCCCACAGAGGACTTTGGGCCTGCTGGCGTCGGGAGTCTTGTCGACGGCCATCAGCCAGTACGCCGGAATACCCGTTTCGGTGGTGCAGTCGAAAGCCGCTACCTCGTAACCGAATTCATGCGCGACGAGATCCGCGAGCAGCGGAATCCGGCGATCGCTCGCCGAGTTCAGGTCGACCCGGGGCACGGGTAGCCGGGCATACCAGGTGAGCAGGAAGGCGTCCCGCTCGGTGACCTCCAGCAGGCCGTGCAGGGCCGCCTCCACCACCGAACTTCCCACGGCACAACCGTTGGAGGTATCGTAGACGAAACGGCGGCCGTGGACTCCGTAGTACGCCAGGCACTCCGGGACGAGCACGGGTTCGGCACGGGTGCACGAATACCCCCACACCCAGGGTATTTCCAGGCCCGGGTGGTAGCGATGGAACCAGAAGCCGGGGGTGTCGTACCGCGCGTCGGAGTACAAGCCGAAGGTACGAGGGTCGACGGCCTGGTCGGCGATGTCGGAATACGCGGCGCGTACCACGGTACGCCGGGCGCGGGGGCGTTGTCCGCCAAGACGTTCCAGCGCCTCGGCCACCGCGGCGGCCTTGGTCGCGGCGACACCGAAGCCGCGTCCGTAACCGTGGCTGCTCGCTGGGGCCTGTTCGGATTCGATCTCCGCCTTGGATACCGGGCAGGTCGCGGTGGTCCAGGTGGTGATGGCGCGCACCATCCCGGTGTCCGCGTCGACGTAAGTCCGTTGCAGCTCAGGTAAATCCGCGGTGAGATCACGCAGGCGCAACCGGCCAGGTTCGGGTTTCGGGGTGGGCGCGAGCTGGATTCGCGCGAGATCAGGGTCGTCGTCCGGCAGCTCGGCGCAGTCCGGGCACAGCGGATCGGCCAGGATCGCGTGGTTGCTGGTGACCGCCGTCGCCAGGTCGAGGCTCCACTGCGTCGTACTGGACGCGCCCGCCACCAACCGTGCCACCTCGGCGACCGCGAGCGCCGCCGCCGCGGCCGCCGTGGTCTCCAGGAGCAAGGGCGAGGATCGGCGCAGCAGTTCCGTGCCGAACTGTTCGGTCAGCGCCGCGCGTTGGGGCGCGTCGGCACGGTTGTGTTCGCGGCGGCGGTGCGCGCAGGTCGGGCAGCCTGGCGTACCGGGAAGGCGGCCGGGCCCGACGAGCACCCGGGTATGGTTCAGCTGCAACGGAATCCACGGCTTATCGGCGGCGCAGTGACCCGAAATGGTAGTGCCCGGACCGTCCTCGGCCACTACCAGCGCATCGCAGGAATGTTCGTCATCAGTGGCGCGGTTACCTGTCGCCACCAGGGCTGTCCGAACGGCGGTTGCGAGCAGGCCCTCCCCGAGCACAGCGATGTCATGCGGCATCGAGCACCACCCGGACGGTGTGCACGAGCGTGACGTCGCTGTCGAGAATCATTGCGACAGGCGTGAATCCGGCCCTGTCCAATGCCTGCACGAGCACACCCGGTTCCTCGGACGCCACCGGGGCGGTACAGCCGGCCGGGTAGCCCTGCCAGGCCAGTAGCGTGCGCGCCAACCCGTCCCGCACGGCATCCGCGCCGTTGGCCGCGCAACTCACCACTTCGTCACCGCGATCGGTACGCACGGCGTAGGCCGGAATCCGCAGGATGTCACCGAGATCCAGCACGGATGTCCGGCATCCTGCCACGTCGAGTTGGTGCAGGAGCCGACCACCGGCCTCGTCGAGCGGTACTCGATGCGCGTCGACGGCCGGTGCCGTCCACCGCGCACGGCGCTCGATGAGCAGTGCTTCGCATTGCTGGCGCAACCCCCACGAGATGGCGTCCGCCTGAGTGAGTCCCGCGGCGACGCCGACAGCTGGCTGGTTCGTCGCTTCACTCGCGACTTCCGTTGACAGCGTTAGTGTTTCGCCGGTCAGCAGGTCCAAGCCGGTTGTCCTCGCCGTCGCGTCCGAGGCGAGCCATGCGTACATGCCCAGTGCGCGGAGCAATGCCCCGATGCGAGCAACGCGCTGGTCCGGCCCCCACCCGAGCACTTCCGGAAGCGGGGTCCCGGCCGGAACCACCGCCGCCGGATCCGAAACAACCGCACGGCAAAGCGATAGCGGGAACTGCGGCAGGTTGCCCTCATCGAGAACACTGATCACGCCGGTGTTCTCATCGACGAGCCCGGCGCCCTTCGTGAGGAGATCGTCGAGTGTCGAGGCGATCTTGTTGCCACCTCGTCCCTGCGGCGATTGTGAACCACGTTCAGCGACAACATGAATCGGCGCAACCCTGTGCGCTGTCATATCGAGGGTCCGCAGATCCACCCGGGTCAAACGCGGTCCGCTCGCCCCGGGGGTCGGTAGCGTAGCCAATCCCGTGCGGTGCCGGAAGGCGGAAAGGACCATATGTGCGGCCAGTACAGCGGGCACGGGTCCGGTGACCCAGCGATTCCGCCGCCGGGTTTCTGTGCCTTTCCGGTTGGCCCGCAGGCGTTTCCAACAGGACGCGGCCGCGATGTCGACGGAATCGCCGACCTCGGAGATCCATGCTTCGTCGGTACCGACCAACATCTGCCCGAGGGATACGCCCTGCGGGCAGGAAGGGACAAAGGCGGCCAAATCGTCCAGGGCACTGGATATTTGCAGCACGACGTCGGTGTAGTGGAAATCGGCCGCCGCCGGCGCCGCCGGGGTCTCGATGACCACCCGTTGCTGTTCGTCGCGGCGCGCGGCTTCCGCGGCCCGCGCCAGCTCGACGAGGTCCCACTCGCCCGCCAAGACGCGAACATCCGCCCAGCCCGATCGCACACCGGCCGCGACCACCTCTCGCACGACGGATTCGGTTCCGGGAGCGCCGAATACAGTTACCCGCCCCTCCCGATGCCGTTGGAACCGATGCTCGGGCGAGTCGATCGCGCAGGCCAGGAACGCGATCTCGCGCGCATAGGTCTGCTGGTCCGCCTCCGAGAGGCGATGGCGAAGATCGTCTTGCGCGTCGGTCAGGTAACCGTGCTCGTGCAGCACCGTCACCATGCCCTCGACGGTGGCCCGCTGGTCGGCGGGCAGCGCCGCAGTCAGCATGTCCAGTTCCAGTTCACCGTTCAGATACGGTTCGAGCCGGCTGAGCCATTCGAATGCCCTGGCTCCCCGTAGGGTGCGCGCGCCCCGATCTCCGTACAGGTAGACCCCGTCGGGGCAGGCCACATAGCGCACAGCCGGATCCAATCGTGGACGCATGCCGGGCTCCTTTCACCTCTTGGAGCACGATCACACGGCCGACGGTCACGCCGACAGAGCGCCAATTCCCGGATGGCTGGGAAACTTTCCCAGCCCGAGCGGGGCGGGACCCGGTCCAGGAGGGCCCGCTGCCCTGTCGAAAGGGAAAGCGCGGCGCGCATATTCGAAGTTCTCGCTTCACCTATCCAGGAGAGGACTGGCATATGGCTACTACCTCGGCGAAACTCGCCCTCGAATTGCTGAATCTCGAACCCGAACTGCTGACCATGGCCGACAACCGCTCGGCGCCAACGGGTCTGATCCCGCCGTGCGACTGTTCCGGATGCTGCACCTGCGGGCACTGCGTTTGTAGCGGCTGCGACCGTGATCCGGCAATTCTTATCGGCGGACTCGAAGGATAGCCGCCGAAGCGTCTCGCCCGGCCTCCCGGTGGCAACGGGAGGCCGGGCACTCTTCCGTCAATCCGTGCCGCGGGATTCGATAGCGATCAATTGACGTAACGTCGACAGCTGCCGCTGGTAGTCGCCGTCGAGTTTGACGAGCAGGCTGGTTATTCCGGCGCCACGATAGTGACGCAATCGGTCGGCGATCCTGGTGGGAGTCCCGATGAGGTTGGTCAATTCGCCGAGTTCGCGGGGCACGGCGCGGCGCGCGGCGGCTTTGTCGCCGGACTGCCACAGTTGGACGACCTTGTCGACGGCCGTTCCGAAACCGAGACGCGTGAAGGCGTCGTTGTAGAAGTTCCGGCCGCCTACGCCCATGGCACCGATAGTGAACGCGTACCCCTCGGCGTGTTTGTCGATCGCCTGGGCTGCCGCCTGGTCGTCGTCGGTGATCTCGACGGCGACCGGCGCCACCAGGTCGAGATCGGCGAGAGCGCGACCGGCGCGAATCGCGCCCTCGCGCAACGGATCCAGGAAAACCTCGGCCGCTTCGGGAATGAACGCGTTACCGAGCCAGCCGTCGGCCAGTTCGCCGGTCAGCCGCAGGTTTCGCGGACCCATCGCGGCGTTGTAGATGGGCACATGCGCCGGATTCACCAGGGGTCGCAGCGCCCGGCCCGGCCCGTCCGGCAGTGGCAGCGGATAGATCTCGCCGGAATGTTCGAGGCGTTCGCCGCGACTCACCGTCCGGATGATCTCGATCGTCTCGCGGGTGGTCTGCACCGGGCGACGAAACCGGACGCCGTGCCACCCCTCCATGACCCCGGGCCCGGAAACCCCGATGCCGAGGTCGAATCGTCCGCCGGACAGCTCGTGCAGGCTCAGCGCCGACGTCGCCAACAGCGCGGGTGTGCGCGATCCGAGCTGAACCACGAACGTCCCCAACCGGATCGATGACGTTTTGGCCGCCAGATAGGCCAGTCCGGTGAGCGCGTCGTAGCTCCACACCTCCGCGACCCACAGCGACGAGGCCCCGGCCTGCTCCGCCGCGACGGCGAACTCGACCGCGCCGGGCAGCCGTGGCTCGATCAGTACACCGATACGCATCGCGCCTCCTCGGGCATAGTTGCCATAGCGTATAGAGAGTTCGGATCCAGCAGCAGGGAAGGGTGCGGGTGCGCTATCGAGACTGTCCCACTATCGAAGTGGCGGAACGTATTCCATGCGACGCGGACACCGCGTGGGCCATGGTCACCGACATAGAGCTACCGGTACGGTGCTCACCCGAGCTGAAGTCCGTCGAATGGGAGGGCACAGCGGACCGGGTCGAGCCCGGGGCACGGTTCCGCGGCCGAAACGATCACCCCGCCCTCGGATCCTGGGAAACCGTCTGCGAAGTCGTCGAGGTCGAACCCCAGCGTCGCTGGGTCTGGCGAGTAGTCGGCCCCGCCGACACCACCAGCGCCACCTGGGCCTTCGAGATAGACCCGGCCCGAGAAGGAGTGCTCGTCCGCCAGTGGGCCCGAATGGGCCCCGCCCCATCTGGATTGACTGCGGCGATCATCGCCACCCCGGAACTCGAAGGACGAATCGTCGCGCGGCGACTGGAGGAATGGGCAACCGGCATGCGCGCCAACCTCACCTGGATCCGCACCCAGCTCGACGGCGAGCCCCGCTGATGACGCCCGATCGCCATACCCGGCCGCGCGCCACGAGCTCGGTGGTCACCGCTACCGCGCAGGCTTGCGCGAGCATCAAACCCAGCAGCACGAGTATCTGCACGGCGGCCGCTTGCGCGGCGGATCCACTGGCCACCAGGACACCGACGAACGCGCCGGGCAGCGTGACCAGCCCGACGGTTCGCGTCTGATCGACGCCGGGCAGCAATGCATCGGCGGCGGTCGAGCGAATCATCTCGAGCCGTGCGTCGCGATCGGTGAGCCCGAGGCTCAGCGCCGCCTCCACCTCCCCGCGGCGTTGCGTCAACGCGTCCAGCGACCGTCGAGCGGCCAGCGACGTGGCAGTCATGGTGCCGCCCAGAATGATCCCGCCGACCGGGACAACAGCCACCCCGGTCATCGGAACCACACCGCTGACCAGCATCGCCGGTAGCACCGCCGCCATGCCGGCACCCACGGCGAGTGTGAGCCAACCGCCCGATACCCCGGCGCCGGCCCGACCTGCCGCCGTGAGCGTCGCGGCGATGAACATCACCAACAGCACTAACAACGACGACCACAAGTGCGCCAACGCCGCAGCCAACACCAGCGCCACCACCGACAATTGCGCCACAGCACGCAACGCCGCCCCGGGCGCGACGGTAATGGACCCGAGGTCGGCTCCCCAATACACCGCTGTGGCCGCCGCGACCAGCACAACACACAGCGCCGCCAATCCGATACCTGGCGTCGCAACCGAGTTCATGCCCGCACCCTCCCACACCAACTGTCGGCAACGGCGTTACCCGGAGCGTGGCGGCTCCCTTCGCCGCTTCCAAGTCCAAAACATTCGACACCGATGCGATGCGCGTATAGAACAGAGTCGTGACCTCCCCTCTGCTCGCTCGCGCGCACGCCATCCTCCGCGATACCCCGGTTGTGGACGGTCACAACGACCTTCCGTGGGCTATGCGGATCGAGGCCGGATACGATCTCGACGCCATCGACCTGGCAAAGGATCAGAGTGCGCGGTTGCACACCGACCTCGATCGGCTTCGTGCCGGCGGGGTCGGCGCACAGTTCTGGTCGGTGTTCGTGCCCAGCGACTTGGCAGGCGACGCCGCCGTCAGCGCCACCCTGGAACAGATCGACTTCGTTCGGGCACTGACCGAGCGATTCCCTGATCGGCTGCAATTGGCTTGCACCGCAGACGCAATGGAAGCCGCACGCGCGGCGGGCCGGATCGCCTCGTTGATGGGGGCCGAGGGTGGCCACAGCATCAACTGCTCGCTCGCGACGTTACGTGCCCTGCATCGACTGGGCGTGCGGTACCTGACCCTCACGCACAACGACAATGTGCCGTGGGCGGATTCGGCCACCGACGAACCGAAGGCGGGCGGGCTCACCGCGTTCGGTGTCGAGGTGGTGCGCGAGATGAATCGCGTCGGCATGCTGGTCGACCTCTCCCACGTCTCCCCCGACACCATGCGTGCGGCGATCGCGACATCCGAAGCGCCCGTGATCTTCTCGCACTCCTGCGCCCGCGCCCTCTGCGACCACCCGCGCAACATCCCCGACGACGTCTTGGCCACGCTGCCCGCCAACGGCGGTGTCGCGATGGCCGCCTTCGTCGGATACTTCCTGCTCCCCGCCGCAAAGGACTGGGCGGCCGCGGCAGACGAATACGCGCAAGCCAACGGTTTCCTCCGCATGGACTGGTCACCGGAGGCGACGGCGTGCCGCCAAACCTACGAAGCCACCCACCCCCGCCCCCCACTGACCGTGGCAACCGTCGCCGACCACCTCGACCACCTGCGCGAACTGGTCGGCATCGACCACATCGGCCTCGGCAGCGACTTCGACGGCACCAACTACCTCCCCACCGACCTGAACGACGTCGCAGGCTACCCCACCCTGATCGCCGAACTACTGAGCCGCGGCTGGTCCGAACCCGACATCGGAAAACTGACCTGGCACAACGCCGTCCGCGTCCTCCGCGACGCCGAAGACGTCGCCGACAAACTGCAACGCACCCGCACCCCCTCCAACGCCACCATCAACCAACTCGACGGTCCAACGCCCTGACCGCCAAGGAGCGTCCGAGGGCGCACGACTGAGGCTAGGTGCGTTGCACCCCGCGGGTGAGCGAGAAAACTCAGGCGGCAGGCTCGGTGGCGTAGGTCTCGGCGAAGTCCCAGAGGAGCTGGATCAGCTCGGCAGGTGATTCGATCTGTGGAAGATGCCCGGTGTCTTTCATGACGACGAATCGAGCATTGGGGATGGCATCGGCGAAGGCCCGCCCGTTTTCCGGCTCGGTGACGCGATCGGCGTCCCCCCAGATGACCAGCGTCGGCAAGGTGATCCCGGGCAGCCGACCATGCAACGTCGGGTCGACCATCGAGCCGCCGTAAACCTGAAGCGCGCCACGATTCGCGGCCATCACTCGCAGCACCGCCGGGCTGAGCTGTGCCGGGTCGATCCGGTAGGCATCGGGATCCGCGTAGCTATAGTCCGCGATCCGCGAAATATCGAGCGCGAAGAAGTCGATAATCGGGTGCTCAGGAACCTCGATCCCCACGGCATCGACGAGGACCACACTGGTCACCCGATCCGGGTGCAGGAGCGCGAGTTCGGCCGCGATCCATCCGCCGACCGAGTTCCCGACGACGGTGACGTCGGTGAGATCGAGGGTCTCGAGCAACGCGGCATAGACGGCGGCGAGTTCACCGATGGTGGTGAGGGATTCGGGTCGCTCGGTCCCGTCGAACCCGGGGTGGGTAGGCGTGAGGACGCGGGCATGCCGCTCGGCGGCGAAACGATCGGCGAAGTCGGCGACCGAGATGGAACCTGCCCCGCCGTGCAGCAGCAGGATCGGGCGACCCGCCCCTCGCTCGGTGAGGCGGACGGCAACGCTGCCGAATCCGGGCAGTTCGATATCGACGGTGCGGGTAACCAAGGACGACATATCAGCAACCTTATACAATGAACCTGATACAAACAACCTGAGTTATGATCGCGCCATGACCTCGATCGAAGCGGTAGCCCTGTCGATCAAGCGGGTGCAGCACCGCCACCACCGCGCCTTCACCGCCGAACTCGCCGATCTCGGTGTCTCGCTGGCGCAATGGGACACGTTGCGGCATCTCGATCTCCATCCCGACGCCTCACTGCATGATCTGGCGCAGTTGACCTTTCAGACCGACCAGTCCTTCGGCACCCTGGCGGCACGGATGGTCGACCGCGGCCTGATCGAACGCGTACCGGGTCCCGGTCGCGCCATCCGGCACCGCCTCACCGCCAAGGGCGAGCAGATCCGCGCCGAGGGTGCGCGCCGCGTCCGCGCAACGCAACGCCGCTCCCTCGAAGGACTGTCCCCCGCTCAGATCGACACGCTCGGCGAACTCCTCGACCTCATCCTGACCACACCGCTCGAACACACCGCCGCCCCAACACGATCGGACAAATAGCCCTTCGACAGAAGATCGAATGTCGCGGGTTCGCACGGAAAGACGTTGTACGGTGCCAGGGAGTGGCAAGGGGGCTTCGCAGACGCGCGCTCGCGTCAACCGGAAAGGACTCGAACCTGATGGCGACGAAGACCGGGCGTTACGCCGATGGATCGGATGAAAGCATCCAGGACCCGCCCGGCCCGTCGCCGGCGAAGCGCGGGCTCGACTGGCTGGTCTTCGGCTTCACCGCCGTCTGCTCGCTGGCTTTCGTCGCCTGGGGCATCATCGACCACTCCAGCCTGGGCACCGCCGCGGCCGACGCGCAGTCGTGGGTGATCACCAACACCGGCTGGCTGTTCGTACTGACCGCGTCCACCTTCGTCGTCTACGTAATCTGGTTGGCGGCAAGCCGATACGGCAAGATCCCGCTCGGCGCCGACGACGAGAAGCCGGAGTTCCGCACCACGTCGTGGATCGCGATGATGTTCAGCGCGGGCATGGGCATCGGCCTGATGTTCTGGGGTGTCGCCGAGCCGGTAACGCACTACACGAGCCCGCCGCCGGGCACCGTCTCACCCGGCACCGCCGAGGCGGCCGAGGTCGCCATGGCCACCACGCTGTTCCATTGGACGCTGCACCCGTGGGCGATCTATGCCGTGGTCGGCCTGTCCATCGCGTACGGCACCTTCCGCAAGGGACGCTCACAGCTGATCTCGTCGGTGTTCCGGCCGATCCTCGGACGCCACGCCGACGGCATCGGCGGCCGCGCGATCGACATGATGGCGATCTTCGCGACGCTGTTCGGCTCGGCGGCCTCGCTCGGTCTCGGCGCGCTACAGATCGGCGCGGGCATCGAGTTCAACGGATGGGTCGACGCGATCGGCAAGGTCGGTCTCGTCGTCATCATCACCGGCCTGACCATCGCGTTCATCGCCTCGGCCGTGTCCGGAATCGACCGGGGTATCCAGTGGCTGTCGAACGTCAACATGGTGCTCGCCCTGCTCATCGCGGTCTTCGTTTTCGTGGTCGGGCCAACGCTTTTCATGCTCAACATGCTGCCCGCCGCGCTGGGCGACTACATCTCCATGCTGCCCGAGATGGCCTCGCGGACCGGCGTGCGCGGCGGCGACGAGATGCAGGCTTGGCTGTCGACGTGGACCGTCTTCTACTGGGCCTGGTGGATTTCGTGGACCCCGTTCGTCGGCATGTTCATCGCCCGGATCAGCCGAGGGCGCACGATCCGCCAGTTCGTCACCGGCGTGCTGCTGGTGCCGAGCATCGTCAGCCTCGCGTGGTTCGTGATCTTCGGTGGCGCCGGTATTTTCCAGCAGCGCCAGACCGGTGACCTCACCGAGGCGAACGGCCGCGTGGACTCCAACTTCACGCTGTTCCATCTGCTCGATCACTATCCGATCGCCACGGTGACCGCCGTCCTGGTGATGATCCTGGTCGGCATCTTCTTCGTCTCCGGCGCCGACGCCGCCTCCATCGTGATGGGCACGTTGTCGGAGAAGGGCAGCCTCGAACCTTCCAAGGCGACAGTGATCTTCTGGGGCAGCGCGACCGGCGCGGTCGCCGCCATCATGCTCATCATCGCCGACCCCGGCGACCTCGGCGGCGCCCTGAACGGACTCCAAGCGCTGACGACGGTGGTGGCACTCCCCTTCGTCTTGGTCATGGGATTGCTGTGCGTCGCGCTGTACAAGGACGTGCGCTCGGATCCGATGATCCTGCGCGAAGAACACGGCGCCGCACTCATCGAAAACGCTGTGCTGCAAGGCCAGGAACGCCACGACGCCGATTTCGGACTCGTCACCGAGCCGGTGCCGGACGCTACGACGCCCGACTGATCCGCGACGGCTGTCTGCCGTATGCGAAGGTAGACAACCGGTTGTTGTGGGAGGAGTCAGGGTGGAATTGGACCTGGGCGCGGTCCGCGCGTTCATCGCTATCGCCGACCATCAGCATTTCGGCGAGGCCGCGGACCAGCTGGCGCTGACTCAGCAGGCGATCTCCAAGCGGATCGCCAAGCTGGAGGCCGGTCTCGGCACCACCTTGTTCCAGCGCTCGCGCAACGGGAGCGGCCTCACCGAGGACGGCACCGCCTTCCTCCCCCATGCCAGGGCGCTCATCGCGCTGGCCGATCAGGCCCGCGAATCGGTCAGTGGACGGGTGCGCCCGCTGCGCGTCGACGTGCTCGAAACCCGGCTCGCGGCAACCGAATTGATCAGAGATTTCCTGCACGCGCACGCGGGCGTCGAGGTCGACATCATCACCTCCAGCGGCCTGCGCAGCGGGCGGTCCGCGCTCGTCAGCGGCGCGATCGACGTCGCCTTCGCCAGGGTGGTCGGCGCACTCGACCCCTCGATCGACCATCTCCCCGTCTACCTCGAGCCACTGCACGTGCTGATCGGCCGCAAACACCGCCTCGCGGCCCACCGCCAGATCCGGCTGAGCGAGCTGACCGATTCGGTCGCGCGGATGCCGGGCAACGAACCGGGCAGCGAATGGCGGCAGTACTACGACGATCTCGCCGCCGACTTCCGGCTCACCATCGATACCTCGGGCCCCTATTTCGGCCTGGAACACCTGCTCGACGATATCGCCGACTCAGCGGACAGCATCGTCTTCACCGGCGAAAGACTCCGCGCCCCATGGCATCCCGAGGTCGTGCAGATTCCGGTCGTCGAGCCGATACCCGGTTACCCGCATTCCATGCTGTGGCAGCGCCGGAATCGGCACCCCGCACTGCCCCGCCTCATCGACTATGTGACCGCCGGCTTTCGGCCGTACGACCCCGAAATCCATTGGCTGCCAACGGCGGAACTGCACAGCGGACTCTGGGGCAAGCCGCACGTCCGAGAGTCCCGGCGCCCCTGATCAGCCGACGCGCGAACATGTCGGCCATCTCATGGAAACCCTCGCTCACGACACCCCGAATTCGGCTGCGCCCCGCCGCTGTTTCGCGATCCACTGCCAGCACGAACAACTATCGGTTGTCGACGCACGCGTGTCGATTGTTTGCCCCACCCTCGCGCACTCGGCTCGAATAGGGCGATCCGAACCCGGATCGCATCTTGGAGGGCATCTGTTGTCTTCGTTCGTTCACCTGCACGTCCACACCGAATACTCCATGCTCGACGGCGCGGCGAAGGTCAAGCCGCTGTTCGACGAGGCGGCCAGGCTCGGGATGACCGCGGTCGGCATGACCGACCACGGAAACATGTTCGGCGCCGACGAGTTCTATCAGGTCGCCACGAAAGCGGGCATCAAACCCATCATCGGCATCGAGCCTACCTGGCACCGGGCAGCAGACACCACAAGAAGCCGGTGTTCTGGGGACAGGCGGGCCAGCGCGGATCCAATGGCGAGGGCGTCGGCGGTGACGTCTCCGGCGGCGGCGCCTACACCCACATGACGATGCTGGCGCAGAATCCGCGGGGTCTGCGCAACCTGTTCAAGCTGTCGTCACTGGCCAGCATCGAGGGCTACTACCGCAAGCCACGGATGGACCGCGAGCTCATCGCCCAGCACGCCGCGGGCATCATCGCCACCACCGGTTGCCCGTCCGGCGAGGTCCAGACCAGGCTGCGCCTCGGCCAGCACGCGGAGGCGATGCGGGCCGCGTCCGACTACCGCGACATCTTCGGCAGGGACAACTTCTTCGTGGAGTTGATGGACCACGGCTTGCCGATCGAGCGGTCGGTCCGCGACGGCCTGCTCGAGATCAGCAGCAAGCTCGGGCTGCCCCCGCTGGCCACCAACGATTCGCATTACGTGAGCAAGGACCAGTCCGAGGCGCACGCCGCACTGCTGTGCGTGCAAGCCGGTAAAACCCTCAGCGACCCAACGCGATTCAAGTTCGACGGCAACGGCTACTACCTGCAATCGGCCGAGGAGATGCGCGCGTACTGGGACACCCAGGTCCCCGGTGCGGCGGACAACACCTTGCTGATCGCCGAACGGGTCGAGTCCTACGCCGAGGTGTGGGCGCATACCGATCGGATGCCGATCTACGAAGCGCCCCCGGGCTACGACGCGAACTCGTGGTTCCGCGCGGAGGTCATGCGCGGACTCGGCCGGCGGTTTCCCGACGGGGTGTCCGAAGAGTATGTGCGCAGGGCAGAGTTCGAGATGGACATCATCGTGGAGAAGGGGTTTCCCGCCTACTTCCTGATCACCGCGGATCTCATGAATCATGCGCGCGAAGAGGGCATCCGCGTCGGGCCCGGCCGCGGCTCGGCCGCGGGATCACTGGTCTCCTACGCCATGGGCATCACCAACCTGGACCCGATCGCGCACGGACTGTTGTTCGAGCGATTCCTCAACCCCGAGCGGGTGTCCATGCCCGATATCGATATGGACTTCGACGATCGCCGCCGCGGCGAGATGGTGCGCTACGCGACGGAGAAGTACGGTTCTGATCGCGTCGCGCAGGTGATCACCTTCGGCAGGATCAAAACGAAGGCGGCGATCAAGGACTCCGCGCGCGTGCACTACGGTCAGGCGGGCTTCGCCGTCGCCGACCGGATCTCCAAGGCGCTGCCACCGCCGGTGGCCGCCAAGGACATTCCGCTTTCGGGCATCACCGATCCGTCGCACGAACGCTACCCGGAGGCGGCCGAGGTCAGGGCACTGATCGAGACCGACAAAGACGTCGCCACCATCATGGACACCGCGCGCGGCCTCGAGGGCTTGATCCGCAACGCGGGTGTGCACGCCTGCGCGGTGATCATGTCGTCCGAACCGCTGGTCGACGTGACGCCGTTGTGGCGACGCGACGACGGCGCGATGATCACCGGCTGGGATTACCCGTCCTGCGAGGCCATCGGCCTGCTCAAGATGGACTTCCTCGGCTTGCGCAACCTCACGGTGATCGGCGACGCGATCGACAACATCCAGGCCAACCGCGGCGAGACGGTCGACCTGGACGCGCTCGGCACCGACGACCCGAAGACCTATGAATTGCTCGGCCGCGGTGACAGTCTCGGCGTGTTCCAGCTCGACGGCGGCGCGATGCGCGAACTGCTCCGGCGACTCGGGCCGACCGGCTTCGAGGACATCGTCGCCGTCAACGCGCTGTACCGGCCGGGACCGATGGCGATGAACACGCACAACAATTACGCCGATCGCAAAAACGACCGGCAACGGATCGAGCCGATCCACCCGGAACTCGAGCAGCCGCTGCGCGAAATCCTCGCCGAGACCTATGGATTGGTCGTCTATCAGGAACAGATCATGCAGATCGCGCAGCGGGTCGCGGGTTTCTCCATGGGGCGCGCCGACGTGCTGCGCCGCGCGATGGGGAAGAAGAAGCTCGACGTACTGCAGCAGGAGTTCGAGGGTTTCCGGGCGGGCATGCGGGACAACGGATTCTCCGATGCGGCCGTGCAGGCGCTGTGGGATACCGTGCTGCCGTTCGCCGGCTACGCCTTCAACAAGTCGCATGCCGCCGGCTACGCATTGGTCGGCTATTGGACCGCCTACCTCAAAGCCAACTATCAAGCCGAATACATGGCGGCACTGCTGACTTCGGTGTCCGACAACAAGGACAAGTCGGCAATCTACCTGTCCGAATGCAGGCAGCTCGGCGTCAAAGTGCTTGCGCCGGACGTGAATGAGTCCGCACTGCGGTTCTCGGCAGTAGGCGGTGATATCCGGTTCGGGCTCGGTGGCGTGCGCAACGTCGGGGCCAACGTGGTCGACTCGATCATCGAAACCCGCACGGCGAAGGGCAAATACACCTCGTTCGCGAACTTCGTCGAAAAGTCGCCGTTGGTCTGCTGCAACAAGCGTGTCCTGGAATCGCTCATCAAGGCCGGCGCCTTCGACTCCTTCGGCCATCACCGCAAAGCGCTCGTCGCCGTCCATGAAGAAGCCGTGGACGCGGTCACCGGGCTGAAACGCCAGGAGGCGATGGGCCAGTTCGACCTGTTCGGGGTGCCGGACGGCGCCGAGGAGGCGGCAAGCGATTCCTCGCCGCTGGCGCACCTGCGCTTCGACGCGGACGAGTGGCCGCGCAAAGACCTGCTCGCGCTGGAGCGGGAAATGCTGGGGCTGTACGTTTCCGGCCACCCGCTCGATGGCGCGGACCATGTCCTGCGCAAGAGTGCGCCGAAGCCGATCGCCGGCGTGCTGGCCAATCCGCCGAAGGAGGGGACGGTCACCGTCGCGGGCATCATCTCGGCCCTGGAGCGCCGGGTGAACAAGAAGGGTGAGAGCTGGGCCATCGCCGTGGTGGAGGACCTGGACGCCTCGATCGAGGTGCTGTTCTTCCCGAAGAGCTACAGCGTGTTCGCCATGGATCTGGCCGTCGACGCCGTTGTCGTGGTGGCGGGCCGCGTCAACTGGCGCGAGGACAAGATGTCGGTGTTCGGCTCGCACGTCGCGGTGCTCGACGTGAGCCACCTGGACGGTGGCCGGCAACGCCCGCCCTTGATGCTGGAGCTCAACGCCCAAAGCACCGACCGCAAAGGCGTTTTGGAGCTCAAGTCGGCACTGCGAGCCCATCACGGCAGCACTCCGGTGCGGATCGTACTGTGCCATCGGGAGCAGCGGACAACCCTGGCGGTCGCCGACTATCCGGTGGCGGTGAGCCCGGCATTGCTCGGCGAGTTGCGGGCGCTGCGCGGAATCAAGGTGTTGCCCTGACGAACTCCGCCGCGGCCGCGTGCAACAGTTCCTCGTCCAGTTCCGCCGGTAACGCCCGCGACGCCAATTCGCCGAGCAGAGCGGCGATCTCGGGCAGGTCCGCCTGTGCGAAGCCACCGTGGCGCACGAGGTGATCGATCACCGCTCGTGCCGCGCGACTTTCGCCGTCGCAAGACGGGCAGAGGCCGACGGATCTGGTCCCACGCACCTCTATCCCGTCTGCCCGAAGGAAAGAATGGGGAACCCGCATAGCGCATATCACCGGGCCCGCGCACCGATGGCACGGCACATCATCGACATACGAGAGCTCGAGTTCGGTCACGGATCGATTCGACTAGATCGCGAGTGCGTTGTCCAACAACCGAAACGCCCAATCCCCAACCACCAGTTGTGAATTGGAGGCGATCCCCGCAGGCCTCAGACCTTCTTGCCGACGGCACCGTAGAGCGACACCCGCTTGTCATAGCTTTTCGGGCGTTCGATGCCCTCGGGACGCCAGCGGTGGATCACCTCGACACCGGGGTCGACGAGTTCCAGTCCATCGAAGAATCGTGCGACTTCGGCGCGGGTCCGCGGCCGTACGGGAATCCCACGATCTATGTAGACCTGCAACAGCCGTGCCATGCCTTCTGGGTCCGCGTCACCGTCATCGAAATCCGTCGTGACATGCGACATCGCCAGATAGGACCCCGGCGCCAACGGCGCCATCAGGGTCCGCACCATCTCGTAGACGTCACCGGGCACGAAGTGGACCACCGCCATCAGCGACACCGCCACCGGCTTCGAAAGATCCAATGTCGCTTGCAATTCCGGCGCGGCGAGAATGGTCGCCGGATCCGCCGCGTCGGCCTGTAGATAGGTGGTGCGCCCCTCGGGAGTGCTCACCAGCAGCGCCCGCGCGTGCGCGAGCACCAACGGGTCGTTGTCCACGTACACGACTCTGGACTCGGGCGCCTGCTCCTGGGCGACCTGGTGCAGGTTCGGTTCGGTCGGAATGCCGGTGCCGATGTCGAGATACTGCCGAATCCCCTGCCCCACAAGGAATCGCGTGGCGTGCCGCATGAACTCGCGATTGGTCCGAGCGGTCAACTGGACGTGCGGAAAGTCGCGCAGCGCCTGCTCAGCAGCCACGCGGTCGGCATCGTAGGAGTCCTTGCCGCCGAGGAAATAGTCATACATCCGAGCCGGGTGCGGCACATCGGTATGCAGGTCGATAGGGCCATCGGACACGCCGAAGTCTCCTTGCGCGTTGGGATCGGTACCAACGAGGTATACCGCATCCGGACAATCGACCCGACGCTAACCGCCAGTCCAGTTCGTATCCGCTCCCTCGCACGCCCGCCGCGTTCACCCACACGGTCCACGACTGCCTAGTACGCCGCTCGCTGCGGCTCGGCGGCGATACGATCGGCGGTTTCGCGCAATTGCGGGCGGTGCGGTAGATCAGTTCCCCCATTTACTAATCATTAGCTTATCTCCACGATATATTTGCGGTGTTGACTCCGACATATACCAAGCTTTAGCTTGTAACTATGGAAGGTGCGAACGGATACACCGACGACGACCTACTGCTAGCCGAGACACTGCGGTGGGGAGTGTCTCGACTTGCTTCTCGCCTGCGTGCGGAGCAACCGGGCACCGGCCGGACGCTCACCCGGATGGCCGCTTCGGTACTCGCGAATCTCGCACACAGCGGCCCACTCACGGCCTCCGAGCTGGCGAATATCGAAGGGCTACAGGCACAATCGCTCACCCGAGTACTCAACGAACTCGAGGAGCAGGGCCGAATCCTGCGCTCGCGCAGCGACTCCGACGCACGACGGCAGAACCTCATGATCACCGACGGCGGCCGGGACGCGCTGCGCGAGCACGTGCGCGACGGCAATGCCTGGTTGGCCACCGCGTTGCGGCACACTTTGTCGGACGCCGAGCGTGGGGTACTCGGCATCGCGGCCGGGCTGCTGCGCACGGTGGCCGAGGCGGAAGTCACCGGCGACGGAGGTGAGCGACCGCAAGCGACCCCCGCCCGAGCCGATGGAGCGGCGCCCGCGCTGTAATGGCCTCGCGTGCAGGCAATGTCACCACGGCTTCCGCACCGATATCGACGCTGAGCCGGTTACGACTTCTCCTGGTGCTGGCAGGACTCAGTGGCGCGGCGCCGCTGGCGACCGACATGTATGTCCCCGCACTGCCGGACCTGGCCGCGTCGATGGGCACCGACGCCTCCGGCGCGCAGCTGTCGCTGACCGGGTTCCTGGCCGGAATCATTGTCGGGCAATTGGTCCTCGGGCCACTCAGCGACGCGGTCGGCCGTCGGCCCGTCCTGCTGTCCGGCACCACACTGTTCGCCGCGCTTTCGGCTGTGTGCGCAGTGGCACCCACCATGGAAGTCCTCGACGCCGCGCGATTCGGACAGGGGGTCAGCGGTGCGGCGGGCATTGTCATCGCCCGCGCCGTAGTAGCCGATCTGTTCGACGACAACGAACTCGCCACCACGTTTTCGCGACTCGGCGCCATCACCGCCGCCGCACCGATCATCGCTCCGCTGGCCGGTGGCGCCTTGCTGCTGGTTCTTTCCTGGCGAGCGGTGTTCGCCGTGCTCGCCCTGCTCGGTCTGCTGCTGGCGCTGGGCGTGCTGCGCTGGGTTCCGGAATCGCTTCCTCCGCAGACGCGTCTGGCCGGAGGCGTCACCGCCGGGCTGCGCGCCATCGGACAGCTGGCCAACCGCCGAGATGTGCTCAGTCCCGTGCTGGCGCTCTCTTTCGGCGGTGCAGCGGTTTTCGCTTACATCGCCGGCGCGACCTTCGTCTTTCAGGACATTCATCACCTCACCCCGGCGGTCGCGAGCCTCGTCTACGGCGTCAACGCGGTCGGCAATATGGCGGGCAGCCTCGGATACGGACGACTGATCAAACGCTGGTCTGCGGAAACGCTCCTCATCGCGAGTTCGGCACTCGCTCTGGCAGGTCCGGCCCTGCTGTTCCTCGCCTCGGTCACAGTCGGCAGCTCCTTGTTTTTCACGTGGATGTGTCTGCTGTTGTCGCTCATCGCATTCGGCGTCTTTTTTCCCGCGGTGGTCACCATCGCTCAGCGCCGCGGACGTGCCGCGCCTGGTGCCACTTCGGCGCTGCTCGGTGGCGGGCAATTCCTCTTCGGCGCGGCGGCCTCACCCGTCGTCGGCCTTTTCGGAACCCACAGTCCTGCCCCCATGGCAGCCGTCATGTCCATCTGTCTAGTGCTGGCTACCCTCGCCGCCAAGTTGACCGCACATAGGGCCGTGGCTTGACACTGACGCAGGGTCAACGTTTCAGCATGGTTGGCATGACTACGGATACCGAGCAATTCACCGCCCGCAACAATGGAGTGACGATCCCGGTGTCGCGCGGGGGCAACGGGCGAACGTTGGTGTTGTGTCCTGGGCTTTCTTCGACGCAGGCCGAGTTGCGCGAACTCATCGAGGCGTTGCGTCGGGACTTCGATGTGGTGAGCTTCGACCTACGGGGACATGGGTTTTCGTCGGCGGCCGACCGGTACTCGTTCGAGGCGTTTCTCGGTGATTTCGTCGCGGTGATGGCCGAGGTTGGGCGGCGCGGACTGTCCTCGGCGCCGATCCTCGCGGGGCACTCGTACGGTGCGGATCTGATCGTGCACTATGCCGCCGAATATCCCGATTCCGTCGGCGAGCTCGTGCTCATCGACGGGGCGAACCCGATTCCCGCCCCCTTCATCACCACGCCTGATCTGCCAGGGTTCCGCACGCTGTGGGCGGACCTGGCGGCGTGGCAGGAGAGCATCAGCGGCACCGCGCGTCAGGTGTTGCTCACCGCGCAGGAGATCCTCGATCTCAATCTCGAGCTGGACGTACTGCGGTCGGGCATCGATCTAGATATCGATGTGGTCGGGCCGGGAATCCTCGATCGGTATCGCAAGCTCGACTGTCCGATTCGGATGGTCATGGCGACCTCGATGGCAGGTGACAGCGGCGAAGGGCGTGCGCCGCGGCACAATCGGCTTTGGCGTGCTGGGATCGAGCGGCTTGTCCGCGAGCAGCCACACATTTCCGTCTCCTGGCTCGATGCCACGCACGCGCTGGTCGTCGACCGCGTCCCTGAGGTCGCTCGCCTCATACTGGATCGATGCTGACCATCGGCGAGCTGGCGTCCTACGCCGGAGTCACGGTGCGCGCGGTGCGGCACTATCACGCCAAAGGGCTGCTGCCGGAACCCGAGCGGGACCACTCCGGCTATCGCAGGTACAACGCGGATACCGTGGTCGAGCTGATCAAGATTCGGACCCTCGCCGAGTCCGGTGTTCCGCTGGCGCGGGTGCGTGAGCTGCTGCGGGCAGACCCGGCGGAGTTCGCCGTGGCGGTGGCCGACATCGATAAGCGGCTGCGGGCGGAGATCCGGCAACGCCAGCGGCATCGCGAGCGGATCGCCCGTCTCGCCGCCGGCGACAATCTGGCGTTGCCGCCGGAGGTGGTCGAGTTTCTCGACCACCTGCGGGCGCTCGGGGTCGACGAGCGGATCGTCCGGGTCGAACGGGACGGCTGGATCCCGCTGGCCGCGCGCTCGCCCGATCGGGTTCGGGAGTTGATCGCGCGCAAGCGGGCACAGCTCGCGCACCCCCAGCTCGTCGATTTCTATCTCACGCTGAGCGCGGCCCTCGACCGCACCGACAACGACTCGATGCTGGTCGAGCTCGTCGACAAGGTCGCGGTCTACCTCACGCAGCTCGCCGATGAGCAGGGCGCGGACTACGTCGGCGGCGATATCGAACCGTCGTTGGCCGAGCTGCTCGACACGCTGGCCTTCGACACCGCGCCGCCGACCCGTCGGCTGGTCGAGCTGTTGCGCCGGCAAGGGTGGACCGGCTGGACCAAGCTCGACCGAGTGGATCCGAAATAGCGCGCGATTACTTGCGAACGACCAGCTCCAGCGCAATGTTGTCCGGGTCCCGGAATTCCAGGATGTAGCTGATACCGATGTCTTTGATATCCCCGCGCACTACACCGCACTCATCCAAATGTGCGGCGGCGGCTTCCAGTTCGGCGAGCGATCCCAGCGAGAACGCGAGATGGTCGAGACCAACCCGGTTTTCGTCGAAGCGATCGGTGCCCACCGGCCGCAGTCCGATCATGCCGTGCCGCATCCGATAGATCACGCCGCCGTACAGGAATCCGAGCCGCTGCCGTGTCTCGTCGTCCGCGTCGGCCGGAATCTCCAACGCCACCGGCCAGCCGAACACCTTCTCGTAGAAGGCCCGCGACCGGTCGATATCGCACACGGTTAGACGCAGATGCGCAATGGATTCCGCAGTAATCGACATGCGCTGATGCTTGCACACCGTCGCCCTACCCGCCGGTTCGACCCTGTAACGCGGTGGCCGCCAGCGCGATTGAGCATATGCAGTGCGGCGACAGGACTGTGACATGAACGAAGTGCGCGGATGGCAACCATGGCGGCTCGGGCAGCTGTGGCGACTATGGCGGTTAGCGTACCTGTGGCGCTTCTGGCGATTGACCCAGGCGAGGTGGGTACGTCCGCTGATGGGCGTCGCGGCCGCACTGGCGTTGTTCGTGGGCGGCGTCGCGTTGCTGTTCCCGTACGACGAGCCGACGCCGACCGCGCCCTCCCACATCCGCACGGATCCGGTTATTCTGCCGCTACCTACGAACCACTGGCCGGGCCAAGGGAATTGAGGCCCGGCCGAGCCCGCCGACACACGACGGGCTCGAACAGGCGGCGGCTCAGGCGATCTCGCCGAGCCGCCGGGCCGCTCACATCGGGTATACCGGATGCTTGCGTGGATTGAATCCCGGTTTGACCGGCGGCTTGTCGCGCAGCAGCTGCAGCGCGTGGCGGATCTCCAGGCGGGTGCGGGCGGGTTCGATGACGGCGTCGATGTAGCCGCGTTCGGCGGCGATCCACGGGGTGGCGATGGTCTCGTTGTAGTGGTTGACCATGAATTCGCGTGCGGCCGCCCGCTGCTCCGCCGGGACCGCCGCGAGTTGCCGCTTGCCGATGAGGTCGACCGCGCTTTCCGCGCCGATCACCGCGATCCGGGCCGTCGGCCAGGCGAAACTGATGTCGGCACCCACCTGCCGGGCCGCCATCATGCCGTACGCGCCGCCGTAGGACTTGCGCACCACGAGGTTGATGATCGGCACGGTGGCCTCGATGATCGCGCGCGGGACCCGGCCGCCGCGGATGATCACGCCGTTGGCTTCCTGCTCGAGACCGGGCAGCACGCCAGGGGTGTCGACGACGAACACCAGCGGAATGTTGAACGCGTCGCACAGCCGGATGAAATAGGTCGACTTGTCCGAGCAGGCGGCGTCGATGGAACCACCGAGCACCAGCGGCTGGTTGGCGATCACACCGACCGGATATCCGTCGACCCGCGCGAATCCGGTGATCAGGTTCGGCGCGAATTCGGTACGGATCTCATGGAATTCACCGTCGTCGAAGATCCGCAGCAGGATCTCGTGCATGTCGTATCCGGTGCGATCCGAATCCGGGATGATCTTCTCGAGTTCCCGATCGGTCGCGGTGATCTCCGGCTCCAGGCCGGGGTTCACGACCATCGGTTGCTCGAGGCAGCTCGTCGGCATGTAGCTCAGGTACTGGCGGGCCCAGTCGTAGGCCGCCTGCTCGGTGTCCGCCACATGGTGCAGGGTGCCGCGCTTGGCTTGCACCTCGGCGCCACCGAGCGCTTCGGCCGTGATGTCCTCGCCGTTGACGGCTTTGATCACCTCCGGCCCGGTGACGAACATGTACGAATCCCGGGTGCCGATCAGCACATCGGTGTTGATCGGCCCGTACACCGAACCCGCGGCGCACTTGCCGAGAATGATCGACACCTGCGGCACATAGCCGGACAGCTTCTCCAGCACCCGGGAGATATCGCCGAACGAGGCGATCGAGCCCACCGCGTCCTGGATGCGCGCACCGCCGGAATCGTTGATCGTCACCACCGGGCACGCGTTGTCGAACGCGAACTGCAGCGCCCGCATGAACTTGCGGGCGGAGGTGACGCCCACCGAACCGCCGTACACCGTCTGATCGTGGGCGATCACCACCACCGGGCGGCCCGCGATCAACCCCCGACCGGTGACCAACCCGTCGCCATAGAGGGCGTCGGGTTGGTCAGGCTGACGAGCTAAGGCATTGGTCTCGATGAACGTCCCTGGGTCGAGCAGCATGCGCATCCGCTGCCGGACGCTCGGGACGCCCTTCTTCTCCCGCTTGGCGATACCGACTTCACCCGCGGGTTCCTCGGCGATCGCCAGGATCTTGACCAACTCATCTAGCTTCGCCTGGGTATCCACCACGCCCGCTGCCACCTTCCCTACCAACTCTGTTGTGCTTCCGCGACGTTAAGCGGTACAGACACAAGAACGCATTATCCGGGGGCAGATGCGGGACAGGTCACAGTGGGGGCCCAATTCGTATGGCACTCCGAACAGCTCGAGTACGGACGAATGCGGCAGTCCGCCCTACTTCGGTGCCTGGAAGCCGCCGATCTTCAGTTCGAGCAGTTCGGCCAGCCGCAGCGGCGTGCGATCCTCGAACATCGGACCGATGAGCTGCACGCCCACCGGCAGACCCTCGGGTGACCGGCCCGCCGGGATGGCGGTGGCCGGCAGGCCGGGCATGGTCGCCAGCCCGGGCCAGCCGAACTGGTTGAGGAACGGGTACTCGACGCCGTCGATGTCGATGAACCGTTCGCCGATACCGCGCTCGTGGTCGTGCCGGAACGCGGGCGTCGGCGTGATCGGGCAGACCACGGCATCGAACTCGGCGAAGAGCCGCCGCCAATCTTGCCGATGCGATTCGCGACGGTTGTTCGCCTCGATCCAGTCGCGGTGGCTGAACACGATGCCGCGCAACCAGGTGGCACCGAGACCCTGGTCGTCGGCGCTCAGGCCCGCGGCGTGGGTCCGAATCTCCTCGTACCGCGCCGCGGGATAACCCGCGCCCACGTTGGAAACCAGCAGCTGCACGTAGAGCATCGCGGCTTCCATGAGATCGGGCAGCAGCGCGCTGTGCCGTTCCACGCGGGCGCCCTCGTCGACAAGCGCGTCGGCCACTCGGTCGACGCCCGCCCGCACCGCGGCACCCGTCGGAATCAGCGGGTGGTCGTCGAGCACCAGTACCCGGAAATCGGCGAGCCGCTCGTGCCGGGCCGGCGGCAAGCGCAGGTCGTACGCCACGCCGCGGGTCAGCGGGTCCGGTCCGGCCATCACATCCAGCAGCAGCGACAGGTCGCGAGCGGTGCGCGCCATCGGGCCGACGACGGCGAGGTCGTGTTCGGTCGGCAAGGCGGGCGCGGGCGGCGGGACCATGCCGCGGATCGCCGCCAGCCCGACCGTCGGCTTATGTGCGTAGACGCCGCAGAAATGCGCGGGGGTGCGCAGCGAACCGGCGATGTCGGTGCCGAGGGACAGCGGGCCGAATCCGGCGGCCAGGGCCGCCGCCGAGCCGCCGGAGGAGCCGCCCGGCGTGCGGTCGTGATCCCACGGGTTGTTGGTGGTGCCGTAGAACTCGTTGAAGCTCTGCATATCCTGCAGCATGAGCGGCACATTGGTCTTACCGAGCGGCACCGCGCCCGCCGCCCTCACCCGCGCCACCTGTTCCGCGTCCTCGGCGGGCACAAAGTCCTGGAACTGCGGCATGCCCCAGGTCGTCGGCAGCCCGGCGATGTTGTAGGACTCCTTGACCGTCACCGGGATACCGAGCAGCGGCCGGTCCTCGCCGCGGGCGCGCGCCTGGTCGGCCGCACGCGCGGCGGCCCGCGCATTGTCGAAGTCCGGCACGCAGATCGCGTTGATCACCTTGTCGTCGCGCTCGATCCGCGCGATCGCCTCCTCGGTCAACTCCTCCGAGGTCACTTCACCAACCCGCAACGCAGCCAAAAGATCCTCTGCCGAACTAAAACTCCATTCCATGAAATCGACCGTACCGACGCCCTCCAGCAGCCATAAAATGCTTCTTCGCACAAGAGGGTCGGCGTCTCAGTCGTCGATCGAGACCCGGCGAAACCCGATCGTTTCCGGATCCTGCACACGGGCGCGGGCCCGCAGGAGACGGTCGTCGCACCGTAGCCTGGACAGGTGGGAGCTGTGGATGTCGGCCGCGAGCCTGGTATGGCATGGGATTTCGCGGTCCCGGCCGATGCGGTGCCGTGGGGTGGGCGGATGATCGGCTACCGCGATGTGGGTGGCGCGGGGTTGGATCTTCGGGTTGCCGGGACGTCGGCGGTCACCGTGCTGATCGAGTTCGGGGGGCGCGGCGTGATCATCGACGACGCGCTCGGGCAGCGGACGCTCGGCGGCTTCGTCGCCGGGCTGCCCATCGAGGCCATGCGCATCCGTAGCGAGCGGGCCGAGTGCGTCGAGGTTCGGTTCTCGCCGATCCAGGCATATTCGCTATTGGGTGTTTCGCCAACGGATTTGGGGCGGGGCGCGGTCGCGCTGGAGGACCTGTGGGGACCGCGGGCGCAGCGACTGCGTGCGCAACTCGCGGCCGCCGCAACCTGGGACGAGCGCTTCGCGTTGACGAAATCGTTTCTGGCGCAATGCGATAGGCCGACGCGAACGCCCGATCCCGAGGTGCTCGCCAGCTGGAATCATATCCTCACCTCCGGCGGCAAGGTGAAGATCGGTGAGCTCGCCGGATCCGTCGGCTGGAGTTATAAGCGGCTGCTGGGGCGGTTCGAATCCCAGATCGGCCTGACACCCAAGCGGGCGGCGATGCTGGTTCGATTCCGGGCCGCGGTCGACGAGCTGCTGGCGGGCCGGCCCGCCGCCGACGTCGCGATGGACTGTGGATATACCGATCAGGCCCATCTGTGCCGGGACGTGTCGATCTTCGCGGACCACACGCCGGGGGCGCTGCGGACGCACTATCTGCCCACCATCGCCCGGCACCGGTATCGGGCCTGGGGAAATTTTTCCAATACCGCACGGCACCGGTAGCTCGATAGTGGTGATCCGTCACCCCATCAACAGCGAGAGGACAGGTGTCGTGACCAACACCCTCGATCCCGTGCAACTACAGACCGCCCTGGCGAACCTGCATCAGGCGGGCATGCCCGGCGTTTTCGCCGAAGTGCGCGACAACGACGAAACCTGGCGTGGCGCAGCGGGAGTCGCCGATGTCGACACCGGCCGCCCCGTCACGGCCGACATGCGGCACCGCGTCGGCAGCATCACCAAAACGTTCACCGCCGCGGCGGTGCTGCGGCAGGTCGACAACGGCGAAATCGACCTCGACACACCGATCGGCCACTATCTCCCCCAGCTGGTTCCCGGCGAACGCGGCAAGGCGATCACGGTCCGCATGTTGATCAACCACACCAGCGGCCTCACCGAATACCTGCCACGCGCCTACCCGTCCCTCGCGGGCTTTCCCGCCTTGGCGAAAACGACACCGCAGAGCCTGGATGACAACCGGTTCACCAAGTTTCACCCGACCGAGCTGATCGAGCTGGGCGTCTCGTCACCTCCCTGCGGAACTCCGGGCGGCACACCCGGCGTCTACTCGAACACCAATTACCTTCTGCTGAGCCAACTTCTGGAGTCGGTGACCGGTTCGTCGGCGGAGAAATGCATCACCCGTGACGTCATCGAGCGGGCGGGGCTGCGCGACACTGAGCTCCCGGATGGACCGTCCATCGACGGGCCGCACTCACTGCACTACGAGGCATGGGTCGGCATGATCGACCCGCCGCGCGACTACAGCGTGTTCGACATGTCGTTTGTGGGCCCCGCGGCCTCGCTGATATCGACTGTCGCGGACCTGAACCGCTTCTACCGTCTGCTGCTGGCGGGCGAGATCATCAGCCGATCGTCCCTGGCACAGATGCAGCGCACCATTCCCGTCATCGCCTTCGACGGCAAGACCCTCGACTACGGTCTCGGCCTGCACAGGCTGACCGTGCCCGGTCGCGGAATCTGTTGGGGCCATGACGGTTCCGTCTGGGGCGGCGGCGCGATATCGATGATCAGCGCCGACGGCACCAGGCAGATGTCTATCGCGGTGAACCTGCAGCGCTGGAACCGGCTCGACGCCGAGGGGCGGCCGCAGCCCCATCCCATCGACGGCGCGTTGCAGGCGCTCATCCAGCTCGCGCTGGGTGGCTGACCCAAGGCCGGGTCAGTTCGGCTTCAGGCTGCCGACACTCAGCGATCCGCTCCCCGGCAGCTTCTCCGCTACCGCGTCCTCTACCGCACGGACGTACCCGGCGGGATCCGGGTCGACGGGTTTGACGCCCGCGTAGTTCCGCGCCTCGTAGGCGGCGAACGCGACGGCCAGCTGATGGCGGCGCGGCAGCCCGGCCAGGCGGCGGAAGTCGGTGAGGCCCTCGCGTTCCTCCTCGGCCATGTGGTCGCTGTTCGCCAGGTTCGCGGCCGTGACGGCCGCGAACCAGTCATCGGTGCCGACCTCGTGCCGCGCCGCCTCGGCGATCGCGTCGCGAATCTCGTTGTGGTCGTGGATAGCGTCGAGCGTCTCGTCCTCCACCCGGCCGGTGCGCCGGGCCGCGATACCTACCTGCAGCAGCGCCGGGTAGAAGATCTCCTCCTCCGCCTTCGCGTGCAGCTCGAGGAAGGTGGCCAGCCTGTCCCAGATCGCGGAGAGGATGCCGGTCTCCCCGCGATCGATCTGCTCCAGGATCGCGAACAGCCGCCGCTGCTCGTGGTGGTCGTCGAGGATCAGCTCGGTAATGTCCACAATTCCTCCCTGATATCGCAGGTCAGGTCAGCACTGAACGCCGCCGCGGGGCAAGTTGGCATTTCCCCTGGAAGCCGACGATAACGCACCGCCCCTGACCCATACCGTATTTCGGGTCGCGCCGGTGATCAGCAGACCTCAGGGCGTAGGTCCGTGACGAGCAGACCATGCTCGACGTGCAGGCGCTCGGCCACCAGCGAGCGGTGGCAGGCCGCCGGATCGCGTTCGACGCAGAACAGGGCGGTCGCCGCATCATTCGGTAGTTCGGCCACGAGCGCGCCGAGGTCGAACGGATCGAGGATCTCCCTGGTGTATCGCTCGGCGTACTCGGCGGCCAGCACGCTGCGGTTGCGCTTGCCGACACCCCGGCGGTCGTCCTCGCGGTACTGGAGCTGACGCATCTCGGTCGTCGGCGTCAGCTCCGGCACGTGGCGGTAGCCGATCTTCGCGGTGCTGAGCGCGTGCTGGAGTCGAGCCGAGTTCGCCCAGGCGTACTCGGGGCCCCGAACGCCGCGGCGCTGGCGGAGGTCGAGCAGCAACCCCACGCCGGCACCGGTGAGCTTCTCGACGAACGCTTCGGCGGTGAAGCCGTAGACGCCGATCGTCACGATGCGCCTCATCGCCGCACCCGGCCCGCCACTACGGCACGAGTGTCGGCTGGTCGATAACTAACAGCCAGGACCCGTCCGGCTGGCGACGGGCGATCTCGACGGTCACCTCGCCGGTGGTCAGCGTGGTCGCGATCAGCGCCAGGTCGCCGCTCACCAGCGCCGGATGCTGCCTGCCCGGCGCGAGCACCGGCGCGGTCGCGAGGAACTGCTCGTACACCTTGCGGATCTCCGCATGTCCGGTCGCTTGGCTGCCCGGCGGAAACGCCAGCACCGCGTCCGGCTCGTACAACGCCACCAGCCCGTCGACGTCGCCCGCGTTCGCGCGCTCGATGAAGTACTTGCCCAGGTCGTTCGGTTCGGTGGCCACGATCTTGTTTGTCATACCGATAAGCCTCCCAAAGAATCACGACATCTCCTGTCGGGTATTCCGGTTAAGGTTTTTCCATGCGCGCGGACCGATTGGTGTCGCTGGTGCTGCTGCTGCGCCAGCACGGTCAGCTGTCCGCGCCCACGCTCGCTCGCGAGCTCGAAGTGTCCACCCGCACCGTGTTACGTGACATCGAGGCGCTGTCCGCGGCCGGCGTCCCCGTCTACGCCGAGCGCGGCAGGCACGGCGGTTTCGCGTTGTTACCCGGTTTCCAAACCGAGCTCATCGGCCTGAACCACGACGAGACACTTGCCCTGCTGGTCGCCGGATCACGGCGCGGCGCACAGGCATTCGGCCTCGGCTCGGCACTCGCCTCGGCCATCCGCAAGGTGGTCGACGCGCTACCCGAAAGCTATCGAGACACCGCAGCCGGTGCGGCCCAGCGATTGCTCATCGACCCCGAGACCGACCTCTTCGCGCGCAGGCTGGTCCCCGAGGAGGTGCCCGACGCCATCGTGACCGCGGTCCGGCGCGCGGTGTTGGCCGGACACAAGCTGCGCATCCATTACGCGGCGGTGGACCAGCGCCCGCAGTGGCGCACAGTGGACCCGATCGGTCTGGTCACCGTGCGCGACCAGGGCTTTCTGCTGGCCACGAGGGCTGGCGCGGACCGCACCTACCGGCTGTCGCGAGTCTTGGCCGCCGAGGAACTCCCCGAACTCGCGCAGCGGCCAGACCGAGTCGATCTGGACCGGGCCTGGCAGGAACGCAGCACGCGGTTCCGGACCGCGGGCGACCAAATCTCGGTGCTGGTACGGGTGCACCCGGCACGACGGGCGGAACTGTTGAGCACCGCACTCGCCGTCCGCGCCGAAGAAACCGACGCAGACGGCTGGCTGCGACTGGAGGTGACCTTCCAAGATCCGAAACACGCAGAATGGGCGCTGTGGCAGCTCGCCGCGAACGCGGAAGCCCTTGCCCCGCAGTGGTTGCGCACCTCCCTGCGCGACCACGCCGCCACCATCGCCGCTTGCTACGGCGGGTCATCCTGAGTGCTGCGGGCCGTCCGCACCGGCATGTCAGCGCGTTGCCGAAACCGAGGTTGCCTTGCCATCAGGCAGGATGCCTCCACGAAGGTAATCCATTTCGGCGCGACCGGCATGATCGGGCAAGGGGTGCTCAAAGAGTGCCTCGGCGACGAGCGGGTCGAGCGGGTCCTCGCCGTCGGCCGCAGCTCGGTTTGCCGCGGACCAGCATGTCACGGACCGATCGCCGCAAATGGCTCGGCCGCCGGATCATCGGGCAGGCCGGTAGCTGGCTTTGATGTGGAAGCGCTCGCCTTGTGGGCCGAGGATGCTCAGGAATTCCACCGGGCGGGTGTCGGCGTTGCCGAACCAGTGTGGGAGGTGGGTGTCGAATTCGGCGACCTCTCCGGCGGCGAGAACGAGGTCTTGGTCGCCGAGGACAACGCGGTAAACGTGGTGCCGCCGCGGCGGCGAAACTCCCGCAATCCAGGTCCGACGGCGGCAAGTACGGTGTCGAACTCGTCGTCCATGCCCCCACTATGCCCAGTGATTTGCGCATTCGGCAAAGTTCTTTGCCCGATTGTCATCGGCAAGTCCACAGTGGTGGCTCGACCCCACCACAAGGAGAAATACGGAATGGACGCCGACTTCTGGGATGCCCGGTATCGCAGTCATGACCAGCTTTTCAGCGGCGCACCCAACGGTGTGCTCGTCACCGAGATCACCGGCATGCCGCCGGGGCAAGCGCTCGACGTGGGATGCGGTGAAGGTGCCGACGCACTGTGGCTGGCCCGGCACGGCTGGCAGGTCACCGCAATCGACATCGCGTCGACCGCACTGCAGCGCGCCGCCGCGGCGACCGAACTCCCCGACCGCATCGCCTGGCTGCGGGCCGACTTGGCCGTCACACCACCACCGCCCGGCGCGTTCGATCTGGTGTCCGCCCAATACTTCCCGCTCCACCGCCGGCCACACCACATCGCATTGCGCGGCCTGCTCGATGCCGTCGCACCGGGCGGCACCCTCCTCTTCGTCGGCCACGATCTCGCCGACCTGACCCCCGATGACACCCCCGGCGTCAACCCCGCCGACTACTACCGACCCACCGACATCGCCGAACTACTCGACTCCACCTGGACCATCCAGATCAACGAAGCACGCCCACGAATTGCCCCCGCCCCCATAGGAACACATCACACCCGAGACACCATCTTGCGCGCACAACGCCTGCGATAAGCCCGGAGACTTGCGTCACCGGCCAGGTAGTGAAGGTTATGGCGAGCCCAGCACTCCGCCGCACCTGGTAAGCGGTTCGCCACCCTTTCGTGTCGGTCCCCTATGCCAAGCTGGCAACATATCTACCCACGGCCGGAGGAGAGTTAGATGGCCGAGACCGACAACAAGCCCGAGGCCAGACTGGTCGCGCACTGTCGCCGCTGCCACGGCTGGCTGCTGTCCACAGAATCCGTCGCCCAAGGCATCGGACCAACCTGCGCGATCCGCGAACGCGCTGAACAACGCGCCGCCGCACGAGAATTGACGCTGTTCGACATCGCAGCCTGAGTCGGGTCCTCGCGCCTGCAAGTTACTTGCGGGCGTGACGGACCGTGACCGCCATCTGGCGAAGCCTGCCGCGCACCCGACCGTCGGTATTGGGTGCCAGGGTCAAGCCGACGCTGTCGGCAATACGGTCGGCGACCGCTGATACCGCGGTCGTATCCGTCCAAATGTGTTCGGCGAACTCTGGTTTGCTCAATTGCCCGAGACAGTCTGCGACGGAGCTCACAGATCGCCGGTTGGAGTGTCGAATTGGGATGCGGACCGGGCGATTTGCGGACCCGGTAAGTAACCGGGAGGTGACGCGATGCCCGTACGAGTTCCATAAAGATTGCTGAATGTTTGCCAATGTGGTCAGCTCTGAGGCATCAGAAGTCCGCCGACGCACCGCGCTTCGGCAGACGAAGCAGCTACCTGGGGGAATCACTCGTGCGGGAATTGGGGGGCAACTTTGACTGTCTCGAGCATGGGCTTTTCCGTACCGGCGATTCGGCATCAATTGCCGGCCAACCCTTTCGGAAAGGTCCGCACTAGATGAACACAGCTACCAACGACCGGCGCAGCCGACCACGCGGAGTCGTTACGACGACGATCGTCGCGGTGGCGATCGGCGCAGGGGTCGTTCTGACTCCCGCACTCAACATCCCGCAGGCCGAAGCCGGCCCCTATATTCCGTGCGATCAGTGGCAGCAGATGCATCCCGGCTGGCCCTGCGTCGACGTGCCAGAACCGCCGACACCCGCGCCCGGGGCGCCGACCACGCCACCACCGCTGCCAACGCCCGCATTGCCCGGCCAGCCGTCCACCGGGGCCGGCAGCCGTGCCGGTGCGCTGACGCCGCCGCCGGTCGGACCAGGAAACAACACGCCGATTGTTCCGGTGCCGGGGCAGCCGCCGTCGGTGCGACCGGAGTCCGTGCCCGGATCGCCGCAGCAGGCACCGAATCCGGACGCCGCGTCGGAACCCCCTGCATCGAGCACTGGGGAACCGGGTTCGACCGTCCCGACGACGCCGGGCGTGCCCGTGACCCCACGCACCCCAACCGCGCGTTTCGTGAAGGACGTTGCGGATTCCGACCACTACGATCCGTGGAGTTGGGATGGTTGTGCGGCGGGATATCACAAGAGCGGCTACGGCGTTATCGACGGGACGTGTTATCCCGACTACGACTACAACATCACCAACGTGAAATATCTGGGAACCAGCACGAAGCAGGGTGAAGGCCCGGTTACGACGTGCACCACGACCGAACACGGCACGTGCACACTGCAGTATCAGCACAGCGTCTCCGTCACGAACACCCTGAGCCAGAGTGAAGAATTGTCCGGGGAGGCGGGACTGAGCGTCGACGGAATCAACGCGAAGATCGGTAAAAAGCTCACGACCACCGAGCAGAATCAAATCCAGAATCTCAACAACTTCAGCGCGACGACCACGCTCCCTGGTCAGGATCTGGCGCCGAACTACGCGGCGGACGGCTACATGGAATACAGCGTCTACCAGTACACGCTGCAGAAATACGACACTCAGTCCAAGACAGTGGTGGCGACGGAAACGTTCCTCTACATGGTGCCGGTCGGCATCAAAGGTGTACCGCGCCGATGATGGGAAGTCAGATGAAACTCACTCGAAGGACCGCAATCGCGGCTGTGGCACTCATCGCCGTCGTGATCGTCGGCTGGATCGTTGTTCAGCGATTGATTCCCGGCGAGTCGACCTCGTCCACGGGCTATGTCACCGACCCGGAACCCCATCGGCCGGTGGCATTCGACAGCCTCATCGGAAAGTCTGTGCAAGAGGTATACACAGAAATCGGGTATCCGGATTTCACGCGCGGCAAGTACACGATCCACCTGGTACCGCTCGACCCTTCGGCGGCGAACCTCGATCCGGCCGACCAGATTGTCAGCGCGGTATGTGGTGGTTATTTGAGCACTCAGCCGACCGACGTTTGGTTCGGCGTCTATTCGAGGGCAGCGCTGCCTCCGGAGGTCGGGGACCGAATCCGGGCCCACGACAAATCACTCGACGCCGAACTACTCCGTGCGGTCCCCTCGTGCCCGGCGGCGTCGAGCGGGATCGCCGGTCCCGCACAATAGTTGCCGCTGACGACCCGCAACTCAGTCGTCAGGCTTGCCGAACCTGATGTTCCCGGTCGGACACTGTTCGACATCGCAACGTGAGTTCGGTTAGGGCTCACGCCGAATCGCCTGTGACACAATCGGTTCGTGACCGCGACGACGGAATCTGAGAATGTCACGGTGATCGCGCACCGTGGTCTGGCGCCTGGCCTGCCGGAGAATACGCTGGCGGCGTTCAGGGGCGCGATCGCGCTTGGCGTGGACGCTATCGAGATCGACCTTCGAGTGACCGTCGATGGCCATGTCGTCGTCATGCACGATGACACCGTAGATCGAACCACCGATGGGTCCGGCCGGGTCGCCGACTTGACACTTGCCGAGGTCAAGGCGCTGGATGCCGGCCGGTATGCCGGTCCGCAGTTCGGCGGCGAACGGGTACCGACCTACCGCGAAGTGCTGGAGACCCTGCAGAACAGCCGAATTCAATTGCTGCTGGACATCAAAGACTGTCCGCCCGACGCAATTGCAGCGGTAGTCGACTGCACCGCGCACTATTCCGCATCGCACCAGGTGATCGTCGGTCCGCGCACCATCGCCGACTTACGGGCATTCAAGAAACTCGATCCCCGGCTGCGTGCGCTGGCGTTGATCCCCGGACGTCAGGACGAGCCCGCAGATTTGGCCGTCATCACCGAGTTCGTCGACGCGGGAACAGATCTCGTCCGGCTCTGGCCGTCATGGATCCTCACCGACGACCGAGCGGGCGCGCACCTCGTCCGCACCGTCCGCGAACTCGGGACACCGGTGTGGACTTGCGCCGACACCCTCTACAACGACATCAGGCCCGACGCACCAGCCGACGATCTCCGTCGCCTTGTCGACGCGGGCATCAGCGGCATCATGACCAACCTCCCAGAGCTCCTTCTGGACATCGTGCGCCCCCACTGATCGCCCGCGACAACCCGGTCTGCGGCCGTAACCCTGCCCGCAGTGTCCAGTGCGGTCAGGTGTCGCCCGAACTAGGTGAGGTTTTCGACGGTGACCGGCTTGATAGCTTCGTCCGCCGGCAGCGTGAAACCGAACACTTGGCTGTAGAAACTCAGTTCGGCGTCCAGGGCACGGCGAATGTTCTCCGCGCGGCGGAAGCCGTGCTGCTCACCTTCGAAGACCAGGAAGGCCACCGGGATCCGCCGCGCCCGCAGTGCGTCGACGATCATCTCCGACTGATTGAGCGGCACCACCGAGTCGTCGCTGCCCTGCAACACGATGAGCGGTTTGCGGAGCTGGTCGACGTGGTGGATCGGCGAACGCTCGCGATAGATGTCGCGCCTGGCCGGATACGCGCCGATCAAACCGTCGAGGTATCGACTTTCGAACTTGTGGGTGTCGGCCGCGAGCGCCTCGAGGTCGGCGACGCCGTAATGGTCCGCACCGGCGGCGAACGGGGTGTCCGCGCGGGCGAGCGCGGCGAGCGTCGTATAACCGCCTGCCGAACCGCCGCGGATGGCAAGCCGTTCCGGATCGACCCGGTGCTGTTCGCCGAGCCAGCCGGCCGCGGCGATACAGTCGGCTACGTCCACCACTCCCCAAGCGTCCCTGAGCAATTCGCGGTACTCGCGACCGTATCCGGTGGAGCCGCCGTAGTTGACGTCGACGACCGCGAATCCTCGACTGGTCCAGTATTGGGTTTCCAGCGACAGCATGGGCCGCGCGGAAGCGGTGGGACCGCCGTGAATCATGACCAACAGCGGTGGCAATTCCCCGACCGGGCCGCCGTTACCGCTGCTCGTCGGCGGGTAGAACAGCGCGTGTGCGGTCCGTGGTGCGCCCGTGCTGTCCACCGACGGAAAGGAAATCGGCTCGGGAACGGAAATATCGGCGGACGCGAGGCCGAGCACCCGCGGCGCGCGGAGCGCCTCGAATTGTGGTGCGCCGTTGCCGAATTCGACGCGGTACACGCCGAGTTCGGTAGCCGGGGTGGCCGCCACCACGACGACGGCGTCCGTACCGACCCGTTCGATCGCCGTGATCGCGGAGAAGGGCAGGTCCAGCTCAGCCACCGAACCGTCGGGAGTCCGTAATCCGAGGCCGTCGTAGCCGTCGCGCCAGCGGGCGAACACGATGCTGCCGTCCTCGAGGACGGTGTAGCGCGCCGACCCCAATTGCCAAGCGGGCACACCGATCTCGGCGTCCAACTCGATCACCGGGACGACCGCACCGCCGGGCGTCCAGCGGTAAAGATTCCACCATCCACTGCGGTCGGAGAGGAACAACAGCGAACCGTCGGGCTGCCAGCGCGGCTCCATGACCGATTCGCCCGGCCCGCCCGCGACGACGGTGTCGGCGCCGGTCGCGAGATCACGTACCCGCAGCACGGTGTCGTCCCACGGCATGGAGGGGTGGTCCCACGACACCAGCGCAAGCGAACCCCCATCCGGACTCAGCCGCGGCGCGACGACGAAGTCCGGCCCGCTCACCAGGACTTCCGGCTGCGACGGACGGTCCGCGGCCAGCCGAACGATCTCGTTGCGCACATCGATCGCGCCGCGCCCGTCAGCCTGATGACTTTCGCGGACAGCTACGAGGTCGGTGCCGTTCGACGTGAGCTCGCCGTCGCCGTACCGGTCGCCGCGGGGCGCGGCGGGGATCGGCGTCAGCGGCACCGGCATACCACCGGGCTCGAGTCGGTACAGCCGCTGGTCGGCCCAGTTGGTGAACCAGAGCACGCCGTCGCGCACCCACCATGCCGCGCCGCCGTATTCGTGCACCGCGGTGCGCGCGTTCATGCCGTCCGGCAGCAGGTCGGCGACGGTTCCGTCGGCGCTGAGGCGCACGATCTGGGTCCGGCCGTCCTCGGTGGGACGGCCCTCCGACCAGTAGACATCGGCCCCGTCCACCCGCACCTCCCACAGCCGCACCGCGGCCGTGACGACGAATTCGGAGGTGATGGAGGTCGGCCACGATCCGAAGGGCAACTCTGCGACTGTCACCGGCCCAGGCTAGCCGCCCGCCGAAGCGCCCGGTCAGCGGCGAGTCGGGAACCCTTCCAGGCCAGCGTTTCTCGATGGGATTCGAGGAGTGCTCACCGCGCAGGCCCGGGTGGCGGTCCTCGCGGACCGGACAGACTCCGGCAATCTCAGCGAAGCTGACTGAACACTGTTCGTGAATGAACAGTGTTCTTCCGTTGAACATCGTTCGTCTACCGTGCTACGGTGAACCGGTGACCGAGAAGAATCCCCCGAGCAGGGCTGTTACCCGCGACCAATGGGAAGCGCAGATCGCCGCGCTGGGTGCGACGGAAGCGCCGCGCCGGGTTCGCAAGGAGCCGATCACGGTCGGCGCGATCTTGACCGCCGCGTTCGGCTTGGTCGAGGCCGAGGGGTTCGACGCATTGACGATGCGTCGCGTCGCCGCGGCGCTCGAGACGAGTCCGGGCGCGCTGTACGCGCACGTGCGGAACAAGGCGGAGCTGGATGATCTGCTGATCGGTCAGCTGTGCCGGAAGGTGGCGATACCCGCACCGGACCCGGCGAATTGGCGGACGCAGATCGGCGATGTGTGCCAGCAGTTACGCGACCAGTACCTGCGCTATCCGGGGATATCCCGCGCGGCATTGTCGGCGTCACCGAACAGTCTCGACACACTCCGAATCGCCGAGGGCATGCTGGCAATCCTGCTGGCCGCCGGGGTGTCGCCGCAGAGCGCCGCGTGGGCGGTCGATGCCGCGGTGCTGTATGTCGCCGCGTACAGCTTCGAGGCGTCGCTGCGCCGCGACCCGGTCACCGACACCGACGGGCGAGTGCTGGATCGAGCCGAAAGTATCGCGCGACTCGAGATGCTGCCCGTTTCACACTTCCCGAACATGGTGGCCTACGCGCACGAGCTGACCGCGGGCCATGGACACGATCGCTTCGATTTCACCCTCGCGCAACTGTTTCGAGGGCTGACCTCGGAGACCACGACTATCGAGCCCGACATCCGGGCCGAGGACGGACGACAATCATGAAAGCAGCTCGTTTCGACCGATTCGGCGGCCCCGAGGTCCTGGAAATCGTCGACCTGCCCGACCCGCACCCAGGCCCCGGCCAGGTCCGGATCGTGGTGCACGCCGCCGGTGTCAACGCCAGCGACTGGAAGAAACGTCAAGGTCAGATGGATCAGGAGCTCCCGCAAACCCTGGGTTACGAGGCGGCCGGGGTGGTCGATGAGATCGGCACGGGCGTCACCGATGTCGCCCTCGGCGATCGAGTGTTCGGATTCAGCTCCGACGGCATCGCGCAGGCGGAACTGGTGGTGCTGACCCACTACGCGCCCATCCCGTCGTCGGTCGGTTTCGCCGAGGCCGCCGCACTGCCCGCGGCCGCGGAGACGGCCGTGCGTGCGCTCGACCAGCTCGGTGTCGAGGCCGGGAACACGGTGCTGATCAACGGCGCGTCCGGCACCGTCGGTAGCGCCGCGGTGCAGCTGGCGGTGGCCCGCGGCGCCCGCGTGATCGGCACCGGCAGTCCGGCCTCCCATGACCTGTTGCGCTCGCTCGGCGCCGAACCCGTCGCGTACGGCGCGGGCATGAGCGAGCGGGTCCGCGCGCTCGCGCCCAACGGCGTCGATCTGGCACTCGACGTCGCGGGCAGCGGTGTGCTGCCCGAGTTGATCGAGCTCGCCGGAGGTCCGGAGCACGTCATCACGCTCGCCGACTTCACCGGCGCGCAACAATACGACGTGCGGTTCTCCCGGGGCGACGCCAGTCGAGCGCTCTACGTAATCGCCCAGATCGGCCCGCTGATCGAGTCCGGGCAGTTCGCACTTCCCGCCGTCCGGACCTTCCCGCTGACCGATATCGCCGAGGCACACCGTGCAGGCGAATCCGGTGCGGTACGCGCGAAACTCGTGCTACTCCCCCACTGACGACCACACCCACATAATCCTGCGCGACGCGAATGTGTCGCGCCCACACCGTGATTCCCGATGCCGCACGTCCGCATCGGCGATGACGCCTGCGCACCTGACTGAGAGGTCATCATGAGTTCTACCATCTCGACACCCGGGTCCCCCCACTCGACACCGAGCGCCGACCACCACGGTGGCCGGAATCGATGGATAGCGTTGGTTGTGCTGAGCCTGGCCCAGCTGATGGACATCGTGGACAACACCATCATGAACATCGCACTCCCCAGCGCCCAGCACGACCTCGGCTTCTCCACCGGCGACCGGCAGTGGGTAGTGACTGGATACGCGCTGGCCTTCGGCAGCCTCCTGCTGCTCGGCGGCAGGCTCTCGGACTTCTTCGGGCGCAAGCGAATGTTCCTCATCGGCGTCGGCGGATTCGCCGCGGCCTCGGCGCTCGGCGGCGCCGCCGGTGGTCTGGAAATGCTGCTCGTCGCACGGGTCGCCCAAGGCGTGTTCGGTGCGCTGCTCGCGCCCGCGGCACTGTCGCTGCTGTCGGTCACCTTCGCCGACAACGCCGAGGAACGCGGCCGCGCGTTCGGCATCTTCGGCGCGATCTCCGGCGCGGGCGGCGCCTTGGGGCTGCTGCTCGGCGGGGTTCTCACCCAAGGACTTTCGTGGCGGTGGTGTCTGTATGTGAACATCGTGATCGCGGCGATCGCGTTCGCAGGCGCGCTGGTGTTTCTGCGTGACGGCGACCGCCCCGAGCGAGTTCGGCCCGACATCGCGGGCACCGCCGCCGCGGTCTTCGGCCTGGCCGGCCTCGTCTACGGGCTCGGCAACGCCGAATCTCACGGCTGGCACGCCCCCGCGACGCTCGCTCCGGTCATCGCCGGGATCCTGCTGCTGGCGGCGTTCGTGCTCATCGAACGCCGCACTCGAAATCCCCTGCTACCCCTGCACGTGATCCTCGACCGCGTCCGCGGTTCGGCCTTCCTGACTGTCGCGATCACCGGCACCGGCATGTTCGCGGTCTTCCTGTTCCTCACCTACTACCTCCAGAACACGCTGGGGTTCAGCCCGATTCGGTCCGGCGCGGCATTCCTGCCGATGATCGCCATGGTGATGGTGGGTGCGGTCTTCTCCGGTACCGCGCTGATGCCGCGCACCGGCCCGCGCCCGCTCGTACCCGCCGGCTGCCTGCTCGCCGCGACCGGCATGGCGCTGCTCACCGGCATCGGTACCGACTCCGGCTACGCCACCGGCGTCCTGCCTGCCCTGCTCGTGACCGGTCTCGGATTCGGCTTCATCTTCGGCCCGATCCAGAACGCCGCGACCAGCGGTGTGCAACCCCATGACGCCGGCGTCGCCTCCGCGACGGTCAACACCGCCCAGCAGATCGGTGGCGCCATTGGGCTTGCCGTGTTCAGTTCACTCGCCACGACAGCGATCGACAATTACCGCACCACGCACGCCGCGACCCTCGCCGACGCGACAATCAGCGGCTACCACCTGGTGTTCTGGGTCGCCGCGGCAGTATTCCTCGGCGGTGCCGCCCTGGCCGCACTCCTCTTCCGCACCGGCCCTCTTCCCGTTGACCCGAATACTGACCTGGCTGCGGCGTAAGCGGAGGTCCGCGAACGGCTCTGCGGCAAGTCGCCTGTCAGATTTCGGTAACACCGCAGTTCACCGGGTTTGCTGGGCGCGGGTCAGCACCCATAGGCTCGAAAACAAACCTGCGGAATCGCAGGCTGCCCGTCCAGCGGGACGAGTCTGTTGCTGTCAATGCGTGTAAAGGTGCTACTGAATGTTGGATTACGGCATCGACATGTCCGATGTGCGGCGCGATATCGCGTTGCCCGACTTGGTGGCCGAAGGCGATGAGCTCGACGCCCTGGTATCAGCGCAGGCCGACTGGTCCACGGACACACCGGCAGTGGGCTGGACGATCGCCCACCAGATCGCTCATCTCGCGTCGGCTGACGAGAACGTCCTCATCGCCATCCGGACCCCGGCTGCCTTCGACGCCGTGCTGAAGTACGCGGAGAACGAAGGCAGCCGATACCGGGATCTCGACGCCGCCGCCGGAGCCGCCGAACCGCGATCGGAACTACTGGAACGATGGCGCGCCGGACGCATCGAAGTGGCGGCGGCGCTCGGTGACATCCCGCTGGACCAGCCGTTTCCGTGGTACGGCTCGCAGCTGACCGCGGCGCTCATGGTGCCGCTGCGACTGATGGAAACGTGGGCGCACGGGCAGGACATCTTCGATGCGGTGGGTGTCGCCCACCGCCCGACGAGTCGGCTCCGGCATATCGCCGCCTTGGGGGTCACCGGACGCGAGCTGTCCTTCTATACGGCCGAATTGCCCACTCCCGCAGAGCCGTTCCGTATCGAGCTCACCGGTCCGGACGGCGAAAGCTGGGTGTGGGGCCCCGAAGACGCCGAGCAACGGGTGCAGGGCAGTGCCCGCGACTTCTGCCTCCGAGTCACCCAACGCCGCCCCCTCGCGGAGACCGACCTCATGGCGATCGGCGCGGACGCACAAAAGTGGCTGGAGATCGCCCGCATTTTCCTCTGAGAAGGTCAGTTCAGCTGCACCGAACGGATCGAGTTGCCCATGACCATGCGTTCGATCGCACTGGTGGCACTGCCTGGATCGTTCGCGGCGCCGACCGCGACCAGCAGGGGCACGAAGTGCTCTGCCGTCGGATGCGCGACCGAGGCGCCGGGCGCCTTACGCCGGTAGTCGGCGAGAGCGTCGACGTCGCCGCGCCCGAGTGCGTCCACGGCCCACTCATCGAAGGCTTTGGTGTGTGCGCTGAGGTCAGGACGGCGGAAGACCGCGAAGCTGTGAGTCATGAAGCCCGAGCCGATGACCAGTATGCCTTCGTCGCGCAGAGCTCGCAGCTGTGCCCCGAACTCGACCAGCGCGGCGGGCTCGAGGCTTGGCATCGACAGTTGCACGACCGGAATGTCGGCCGCCGGATACATGGCCATGAGCGGGATGAACGCACCGTGGTCGAGACCTCGGTCGGCGCGCTCGTGCACCGTGGTCGCCGGACCGAGCGTGGCCGCGAGCCGACGAGCGAGGTCGGTCGCGTCCGGGGTCGCGTAAGGCAGGGTCTTGTACCGGGGATGAAATCCGCTGAAGTCGTAGTAGAGCGGGGTGCCCGCCGCCGCGCCCGAGATCGCTGCCGGTGCGTCCTCCCAGTGCGCCGAGATGATCACGATGGCTCGCGGTTTGGGCAGGGACTGCGCCCAGCCGAACAGGTCGTCGAGCCACTGCGGATCGTCGAGGGTGAAAGGTGCTCCGTGACTGATGAACAGGCTCGGCAACGCCCCATCGGCCGGATCCCAGCGCCGCTGCGCATTGGCTCGCGGGAGAACCCGCGCGAGATGGTCGTCGTAGGCTCCGGCCGGAATGTGCGAGGTGGTCATGTCGTTCCTTATCGGAAGTGGGCGCCTCCCCGGGCGACCTGATCGTCAGGTAGCCCGGGGACAGCGAGTCGGTGCTCAACCGAAGATCGGCGTCTCGGTGGTGTAGAGGAAACGAGTCTTCGAGCGGTCGATGAACTTCTCCTCGTCCTCGGCGATGGTCGTGGTGTACGTCTCGGAGGTGAACCAACGTGCGGCGTCGGCAATCTCGTCGACCCACACTTCGGCGACACCGTCGTAGAAGATCGTGCTGACACCGTCGATTTGGTCGTCGGTGGGCAGCAGCTGGACATAGCGCCGGACCGGGACCTCGCCGCCGGGCACACTCGCGATCAGCGGGGTGTGCTTCAACGTCCAGTAGTCCACGAACTCTTCGTGGGTGAGGTCTGCCCGCCGGGTCAGGAAGATGCTGAGCTTGATCATCGAATACTCCTTGCGATCGAGATTGACTTGCCTAGGCAACTCATAAGCTAGACCACATTGAGTTGCCTAGGCAAGTTAAATCTCTTGCCGAGGCAAGTTAAAGTGGACCGCATGGACGAATCGACGCCGTGGCTCGACGCCGAGCAGCAGGCACTCTGGCAGGACCTGCTCACCGTCGTGATCGCGCTGCCCACAGCCCTCGACCGGCAGCTACAGCGCGACGCGGGCATCTCGAACTTCGAGTACAGCGTGCTCGCCCGGTTGTCGATGGCCGACGAGGAAACCATGCGACTCAGCGAGCTGGCCAGGGTCTGCAACAGCACGCTGCCGCGGCTGTCCAAACTGATGGACCGCTTCGAGGCGCGCGAGTGGATCGTTCGCCGGATCGACCCGGGCGACGGTCGCTACACACTGGCCACGCTGACCGAAGCGGGCCGTCAGAAGGTAGTCGACAGCGCGCCGGGACATGTCGAGCAGGTACGCCGTCTCGTGTTCGACCCGCTAACTCCGGCGCAGCGCCGCCAACTCGGCGTAGCACTGTCCGGCATCGCCGAGACCGTGCGGCGGGAAGCCGGCGGTCCCACCGCGTAGGTGCGCAAGGTTGGCCGTTTCACGGTAGCAATTGGCCGTCTGCCGCCCATCCGCCACATTAGCCTTACCTTATCGGCAAGCTACGGGTGGAGCCCTGAATCATATTGGGCCGCAACGGATTAGGAGATCCAATGAGCACCGACACGCACCGCCCCCTCCGCGACAGCACGATCAACGCGGTCATCTCCAGACTCGCTGGGGCGCAACAGTATCGGCCCGACGACCCCCAGGACGGCCAGCTGCGCGATCCGCACGACTACAGCAGATACGGCTACTCGATCGCACCCGAACAGGGTGATCTGATCTACCTGCTGTGCCGTGGCATCCGCGCCACCCGGACCGTCGAATTCGCGACCTCCGTCGGCATGTCGACGCTCTACGCGGCCGCCGCCGTGCGCGACAACGGCGGCGGCAAGGTGATCGGATCGGAGATCGTGCCTACCAAAGTCACAGTCGCCCGGGCCAACCTCGCCGAGGCCGGACTCGCCGACTACGCCGAGATCCGCGAGGGCGACGCGCGCGCGACGCTGCGTGACCTCGGCGGCCAGGTCGACTTCGCGTTGATCGACGGCTGGCTCGGCGCCGAACCGTCGCTCGCCCGCGAGGTGATCGAGATCATCGCCCCGCAACTGCGCGTCGGCGGTTACGTCATGAACGACAACGCCGAACCCGATTTCCTTGCCTACGTGCGTGATCCGGCCAACGGCTTCGTGTCGGTGACGCTGCCACTGCACGGCGGGACCGAACTCTGCGTGAAGGTGGCTTAGGACGGCCGCCCAGCTTGCGGCCACTCCTGCGGCAGTGCGGGCCCGCGCGAGTCAGCGACACTCGTGCGGCGCCTGCGCTCGTCCTGGCCGCGCGGATCCATGGCTCGTGCCGCCGCGGCGAGTAACAGCAGCACGAGAAGTGCGGCACCTGCGATGGTTGCCCAGAACAGCATCTGCTCCCCGAATCCCTTGGCGTTGCGACGATGCGGTGATCATGTCTGCCGCATTCCGATAGTCAACTGGCACAGATGTTTTCATGCAACCTCTGAATGCGCGAATCGACGATGAACATTTGGTTGTGGCACAACGGAGCTCTTTCGCAGCTGGAGATATTCACAAGCGTCGGACCACATTCCGAATCGGCGGCGATTACGCCACCAGCCGCAGCCATGCCTGCGCGAGCGCGGCGTGCCCGGCCGGTGTCGGATGCACGCCGTCTTCGGCCCAGTGCTCGGGCTCGGTCGTCGCGGACAGCTTGGCGAACATGTCGTCGGCGGCGAGCAGGTGCGCGTCGTAATCGGCGGCGAGCTGATGCACGACCTGGATCTTCAGGTCCAGGTCGGCGCGCCACTCCTTACGGACCGCCTCGTCGATGCGCACGTCGCGCTTCTGGATAACGCCGCGAATGGGCAGCAGGAACGGCTCGATGAGGATCAGCTCGGTGCCTGCCTCGGCAAGGGGCGCGAGCAGGCGGTCGTAACCCGCCGCGTAGTCCTGCGCGGAGATCGGGTAACCGTACGGGTCGAGGGTGCGCCAGCCGACGTCGTTGATGCCGGCCAGGATCGATACCACGTCCGGGCGCACGTCGAGTACGTCTGCCTGCCAACGGGATTCGAGGTCGCGCACCTTACTGCCGGCCAGTCCGGAATTCAGCCAGGTCACGGCGCGGTCCGGGTGCCGCAGCGCCCACTCGTCGGCGATGCGCAGCGGGTAGCCGAACCGGCGGCCGTCTCGGCTCTCGAGTCGTTGCGGGTCGGTGATCGAATCGCCGGTGAACATCACGGTGGTTCCGGGACGGAGGGTAATCGTCACTTGCACTCCTGAAATCAACGGGGGGAGGAAACAATTCACAGTGCGGTGCTTGCCGGAGAGCCGAACCAACGGCCCGCGGCGAGCTCGAACGCCTCGCGATCAGGGTCGCCGTCAGCTACCCAGGCGACCATGCCGTCGGGTCGAACGAGCACGGCACGCAATCCGAGTTCGTTCCGCGCCGTCCCAGCCGAATACCGAATCCGGCTCTCCCACAACATCGCTGAATCCCGCAGCGATCGATCATCGCTGAAATCGAGCGCGACGCCGCGCCCGTCCTGCATCAGGTCGCCGAGGCGCGTGCCGTCCTCGAACAGAAAGTCCGGAACGCTACGGCCGACCAGTGGGTGCTCGCCGCCGAGGTCGTAACGGATCGACGAGCCCGACAGCTTCTCGAACCCGTACGTCGTGCCATCGCGGGTCCCGAGCAGATCGCGAAGCATGCCTTGGATCGCCCGGGAATGCGGGTCCGGCCGCATGATCGCCACCTGCGCGCGCGACCAGTCGAGCACCCCGGCACCGATCGGATGACGCTCCCGGGTGTAGCTGTCGAGCAGCCCCTCCGGCGCGGACCCGTGCACGGTCGCCGCGAGCTTCCACCCCAGGTTCATGGCGTCGCCGAGGCCGAGGTTGAGTCCCTGCCCGCCGAGCGGCGAGTGGATGTGCGCGGCGTCGCCCGCGAGCAAGACGCGCCCCTGCCGGTAGGTCGTCGCCTGCATCGCCCGATCGGTGAAACTCGAGGCGAGTTGGATGTCGCTCAGCGTCACGTCGGTGCCCGACACGCGGCGCAGCACCGCCTGTAGATGCTCGCGAGTCAGCTCCTGGGTGCGATCGAACGCGCCGCCGTCGAAGTCGTTCATGCCGATGTGCCCCGGCGTGCGCATCGTGATGTACATGCCCGTCGGCGTCAGGTTGATCCCCGGGCGCAGCTTCTCCGGATCGGCGATGGTGGCGAGCATGGCATAGCCGGTGAATTGTGGTTCGGTGCCGACGAATTCGAAGCCGACGAGCCCACGCACCGCACTGCGTCCACCGTCACAACCGACGACCCAACGTGCCGAGTAGGTGCCCGCGCCGGCCTCGACAACCACGCTCGCCTCGTCCTGCGTGACAGCCGAAACCGTGACCCCGCGCCTGACCTGCACACCGAGCTTGGCCGCCCGCTCCGACAGCACCGTCTCCACCGCGTCGAGGCTCGTCATCATGGATTCCGAAGCCGGACTCGGCAGCCGGAACGGCAGTGCGGCGAGGTCGATCAGCGCCGGATCGAGCACCATGCCCGCGACGTGGCCTGCGCTACGCGGGAGTGACGGCTCGTCCGTGTCGGCACCCACGCCGAGATCGTCGGGCACCCCCGACGCCGTCATCAGCGGAGGCAGCAGTCCGCGGTGGTAGAACGCCGCCACCGACGTGGCGGACAGCCCCCGCATCCCGAGCGGTTCCACCCGCCACCGGGAATGCGGCTCCGGCTCCCGCTCGAGCACCAGCACCGCGCACCCCGCGAGGCCGAGCTCACAGGCAAGGAAAAGCCCCACCGGGCCCGCCCCCACAATCACCACATCGAATTCATCCATGAACCAATGCTTTTCGAGGACTCTTGCACCGCCCTGGCGCGATGCTTGCGCGGGACTCCGCCGCCTCGCCGGAGCGTTCCGCGATCAGCCGAGTCCCGCTGCCCGTTTCGCGGTGTCCTCCAGCTCGGACCGATAGCTCTGCCACCAGCTCTGGTCGCTGCTGGGCATGTTGTCGTTGTCGGCGAGCAGTCCGGCGGCGCCGTCGATGAGTTCGCGAACGATATCGGCATGTCCGGCATGCCGATTCGTTTCGGCAGTCACATGCACGAGGATCCGGTGCAGCGTGACGACTCTGTCTTTAGTCCACCACGGAACCGAGCCTTCGGCCGTGAGCTCGAGGCTATCGATCGTGGCATCGGCATGCGCCCAAGCCCGGCGGTAGAACCCGATGATCTCCGCCCGAGATTCTTCGCCGGTGGCCCACATATCGGCGGTGGGATCGGCCTCGAAATCCTGCTGGGCGATGGGTTCGTCGTAGGGACGGCCGAAAGTATCGCCGAAGTAACCGAACTCGATGGTGCCGAGGTGCTTGACCAAGCCCAGCAAGTTGGTCCCGGTAGGGGTCATGGGACGGCGAACATCGTATTCGGACAGACCATCGAGCTTCCACAGCATGGCCTCACGCGCGTAGCGCAAATAACGGTGCAGATCCGACTTCGGATCAGTAACTGTCATACCCGCACTCTGCCAGGCACCGACCTCCCCGGCCGACTCGTGACGCCGCAGACTCAGGGGGCGTTGAGGAATGCGGTGACGTCGGTGACGAAGTCGGCGCGGGTGACGATGGCGTGTCCCGCGTCGGGGTACATCACGAGCTTTCCGTGCGGCATCAGGCGCGCGGTGTCGGCGAACATCTCCGGCGGCCAGAAGTAGTCGCGTTCTCCGCAGATCACCAGGGTCTCGGTCTCGGTCGCGCCGAGGCGGTCGTGCACGTCGTACTGGTCCTCCGCGCGCAGTAAGGCGATGGGGTCGGCGGGGTTGGGGACCTTCATCAGCACGGTCAGCCGCATCGGTATCGCCAGCAGCCGCTGAAGTGCCCGGTTCTGGGTGAATCCGGCGACGAGCGCGTCGGCGCGAAACCGGCCGTCCCGCTCCAAGCTTGCGATCATGTCCAGCTGCGCCCGCTTTGCCACCGGCCCCAAACGGTAAGCGGCACTTGCGGCTACGGCCCGGCGCACCACTTCCGGATGATCGACGACGAGCTGCAGTGCCAGGTCGCCGCCTGTCGAGTGACCGAGCACGTCGACCGGCGCACCGAAGTGCGCGGCCAGACCGGCAGCGTGGCTGGCGGCGATGTCGGAGAATGTCGTGCCGGCCGCGAGACCAGGCGCCCGACTCGTGTAGTACACCTCGAAACCGGCACGAGCGAGCGGCCGCACGCTCGCCAGGGCGATCTGGCGCATCCGTCCCGTGGGGTTGGCGTGGCTGAGTGCGAACCCGGCGAGATACACCAGCGGCCGGCCACTACCCACCCGAAGGTACGGCTCACCACCCTTGAAGACGCCCTCGGCGATGGTTTCCACGGACTTCCTTTCGGTCATCGGTCTCGCCATTGTGCCGAGGCGCCTGGCTATTCACGATAGCCGCGACCGATCAGCGGGTCAGGAAAGCACGCGCGGTTCGACCGTTGACCGGTACCGTTGTGCTGGCAGGACGGCCTTCCGGCTGGAGGGGTGTTGGCCAGAGTATTCATTAGTCACGCGAGCGCGGATCGCGAATGGGCCAGTGAGATTCGGGGCTGGCTGGTCGACGACGGGCACGAGGTCTTCCTCGATCTGCACCCGGTCGACGGTTTGATCGTCGGCGAAGAGTGGGAGCCCGAGCTCTACCGGCGCCTGCGCTGGGCCGACGCGGTGGTCTGTGTCGTCACCCAGACCTATCTCGAATCGGTGTGGTGCGCAGCCGAAGTCGGCATCGCGAAGGGCAACGGCAGCAGGCTGCTGCCGGTCCGGGTGGCCGCCGATGTCGTCCATCCGCTGCTGAAATCGCTGCAGCAGTCCAACGCCGCGGCCGATCCCGCGGTGGCCAGGCAGAAACTCGTGGTGGCGCTGCGCAGGCTCGACGCGGGCGGCGGCCTCGGCTGGTCCGACGACCGATCGCCCTATCCGGGTTTGGTGGCCTTCGACACCGACCGGCATCGGGTGTTCTTCGGTCGTGCCCGCGAGGCCGCCGACATCGCGGAGTTGTTGCGCAAGCCCGCGACTCGCGCCCAGACGGCGATACAGTTCGTGATCGGCCCGTCGGGGTGCGGGAAATCCTCGCTGGTGCGCGCGGGCGTCATTCCGCTGATCGCCGAGGAATCGCTGTGGGTGCCGCTCGACCCGATGGTCCCCGGCACCGATCCGGTGGCCGCGCTGGCCCGATCACTCGCGGTCGCCCGGCGGCGCGCGGGCATCGACCCCAAGTCGGCATCGCTGCGAGAACGCCTGGTCGGCAACGGTCTTCGCGACATCGCCGAGGAGATCCTGCTCGCCGAGCAGGCCGGCGTCGACGGCAAGCTGCTGCTGGTGATCGACCAGTTCGAGGAGTTGCTGCGGCGCACGGCACCGCGGGACCGCGCCGATTTCGTCGACCTGCTCATTCCCGCGGTCGGCGGCCCGCTGCAGATCCTTGCCACGCTCCGACCGGAATTCCTCGATCCACTCGGCACCGATCCCGCGTTGTCGCGCATCCAGACCCGGACGCACCCGGTACAGCCGCTGCGCAAGGACGCCTTGCGCGAGGTCATCGAGGGCCCGGCCAGGGTGGCGGGCTTGACCATAGAAGATGGGCTGGTCGACGCGTTGCTCGCCGACACCGACAGTGGCGAGGCCCTCCCCCTGCTGGCCTTCACCCTGGAGCAGCTGTCTGACGGGCTCCGGCGCGGCGACCTGCTCTCTCATCGTCGCTATCGCGAAATCGGCGGGGTCCGAGGCGCTTTGGATCGTCAGGCGGATACCGCATTGGCGCAGGCACAGGCGACGACCGGTCACTCGCGCGACGAGATCATCGCGGTGCTACTGCGTTTGGTCACCGTCGACGAGAACGGTGTACCGACGCGCGATCGGGTCGCGCGCGCGGAATTCAGCGAATCGGCACAGCAGATGATCGACGCCTTCGTGACCCATCGGCTGCTCATCACCGCCGAGGAGGACGAAGGCATCGTCGTCTCGGCGGCGCATGAGGCGTTTCTGCGGAACTGGTCGCCGCTGAGCGAGGCGATCGCCGACCAGAGCGCGGCACTGCGGGCCCGGCGCGCCGTGGAAATCGCGGCGGCGGAATGGAAACAGGACGACAAGCCGGTGCGCCTGTGGGAACGTGACCGGCTCGCCGTGGCCATGAAGGACACCGGTGCCCGCCTGCGCATGCTGCCGCGACCGCAACTGCGCCACTGGCCACCTCGACTCTGGCAACTCAGCACGACACGCGTCGAAACAAGTTCGCGGGCACGGGAATTCCTCGAACACAGCTATCGACGGGACCGCCTGCGCCGCGGGCGGGCAACGGTGGTGCTTTCGGCACTGCTGTGCGTCGCACTGGTAGCCGCCGTTGTCGCGATCGTGCAGCAGCAGCACGCGGTGGCGCGGCAGCACACCGCGGTGGCGCGGCAATTGCTGGCGCAGGCGGATCAACTGCGCGATGTCGACCCGAGGACGGCGATCCGGCTCGGGCTGGCGGCCGACCGCATCGATCCTGGTAGTGAGACGCGGCAGTGGCTGATCAACATGCTGTCCACCACCCGATATGCGGGCACCGTCGACGGACCCCCGAAAAACGTTGACCGACTGGCCTTCTCACCGGACGGCCAGACGCTCGCCATACAGCAAACGAACGGGACGATCGCCCTCTGGGGCGTGTCCGACTCCGGCCGAGCACAGGCGCTCGGCGAACCACTGACGGGCATCAGCGATATCACGGATATCGCTTTCACTCCGGACGGCAAGACACTGCTCACCGGTGCGGGCCTCGACCGCAACGCGCGGGCCGCACGCTCGGGTCAATCGAGCTACGGTGAGCCGAGTTACGAATCGTCCAGTGTGGACGGCCTGATCTGGTGGGATGTCACCGATCCGGCTCATCCGCGCCAGAAAGTCCGTGCAGCCCTGTCTATCCCGGAGAAACTGCAGTTCGACTTCGCGCCGGCGACGATGTTGGCGATCAGTAGCGCGTACACCGAACCGACCACGTTATGGGATCTCACCGATCCCGAGCATCCGGTCCCCACCGCGACGATCCTGCCTCGCGAAGAAGCCATCGACGCCGCTGAATTCTCGCCGGACGGCAAGCTTCTGGTGACCGCCACCATCAAAGCCCTCACCATATGGGACGTCTCCGACCGGCATTCCCCGCGTCCGGTCGGCGGATCGGGGCTCGGGCCGGCGATCCTCCGGCACCTCGCATTCTCACCCGATGGCCATCAGTTGGTGGTCTCACCCTCGACGTCCGGTGCCGCACGCTGGGACATCACCGACCCGGCGCACCCGCGTGCCGAACCAGGCATCGAGACGATCTGGTCGCGGGTGGCGTTCGCTCCGGCAGGCGATGTCATCGCCGGAGCCGTCAACAACGGTGTCTCGCTGTCGGTACTGGACAACACGGCGAACACCATTCGAGCGGGGCCATGGCTGGTCGGCCAGCCCGCCGCGATTACCGCGATCGCGTTCTCGGCGAACGGAATTCTCGCGGTAGGCGGACCGGACGGCCGGACCACCCTGTGGACGATCGACGCCCACACCCAACCACAGCCCATCGGTCGGCCGTTCACCGGCGAGGTAGGCATGGTCGCCGCTCCGTGCGGCGTCGCGACCAGTGGCGATCTCATCGCGACCGGTGGCAGGAGCGGGAAAGTCGATCTGTGGGGGACCGGAAACCCCGGCATGCCCGTACGCACCGCGACCTTCGACACCGAGCACTTCGATTACCTCAACGACAACCGAATCAGCTGTATCGCACTGTCGCCAGACGGCAAGACCTTGGCGACGGGGGGTGCGGATCGGACGGTGGCGCTGTGGGATGTCGGCGACCGACAGCACCCTCGGCGTCTCGGCGTGCCCCTGACCGGGCTGGCGGGGGACGTGACCACACTCGCGTTCTCGCCCGACAGCAAGCGGCTCGCCGCAGGCAGTGACGAGAACTCGCTGGCATGGGATATCGAGATCAGAGACGCGCCGCGGCGGCTCGGACGTGGGATCCACGAAGCGGTCATGAAGCAGATCTCGTTCACCGCCGACGGCCGGGTACTCGCGATGGGCTCAGCACACCGGGAGTTGACCTTCTGGGACTTCACCGACTCCGACCGTCCGATCCGGCTCGGCGGCCTACCGCTCGCGCAAAACACGCCGGTGGCGTATTCGCCGGTGACCGGCGTGCTGGTGGTTATCGAGAACGGCGCCGGACAGTTCTGGGACGTCGCCGACCCCGCACACCCCGCGCCGGTCGGCAACGCCGTGCGACCGGACATCGGGAACTTCGGCGCCCAATTCGATGCGACCGGAACGATTCTCGCCATCTACGGCAGCCAACAGGTACAGATGTGGCTCGTCGGCGACCCAGCACATCCGACGCGGATCGGTGAGCCTCGGGATGCCGGGGCGTTCGACATCATGTCGGCCACCTTCACCGCCGATTCGAAGCGGCTCATCACCGGCCACGAGAAGGGCGCGGTGGTCGACTGGGATCTGCGCAGGCTGCACGACCTTCGTCGAGATCCGGCCGAAATCGGTTGCCAGACAGTGGGCTCCGCGCTTGGGCCGGACAGCTGGCGCCAGTACATCCAAGAGCTCCCCTACCGCGACACCTGCGGATGACAACAGGCCGTCATCCCATAGGTGTCAGCCGCACGACCCGGCCGAGCGTGGAGCGATCTGTGTAGTACATGGTGTCGGACGAGTCCACCGTGAGTGCGACGACCTCGCCGAGGTCGGTGTACGGCAGTCGTTGCGGCGTCACCGCTTCCGGCGGGAGGCGCCACAGCCTGGCGGTAGTCGTCGAGGTCAAGTTACCGTCCGCCGAACTGAATTCCAGATCATTGTCCGCAAGCAATCGATTTCCCCGGTGGTCGATCGCGATCGCGGAGAGGAATTTCAGGTCCGGGATCGGCGTCGGCACCGCGGGTGACTTTCCGCCGCGGAAGGTGAGCAGCGTCGGTACCGGATCCGAAACGAACACGACGACATCGCCGTTGTCGGATACCGCGATCGGCGGGCGCAGGTGCTCGACAGTCGCCAGCACCTCGGCGGTCGCCGATCCCGCAGCCAGCTTGATGATCCGGGATTTCTCGGGGTCGGTGGCGAACAGGGTGCCCGCGTGGTCGACGGCGATGCCGGCGTCCATCGCCGATCCGGCGGTCGACAGATCCTGGCCCGCCGCGTCGGTGAACGAAAGGGCAACGGCCGTCCGGCGATCCGCCGAAATCCTCAGTATTCGCTGCAGGCTGTAATCGCCGACATACAACTCCCCGGCCGGGCCGAACGCGACATTGCTCGGGTCTTTCAGCTCCTGGATCGGCAAACGCTCCGGCCGGAAACTCCCGGCGGACAGCCGCTGAATGTGCTCGGACTCGGCCACATACACGTCGCCGTTCCGATCCACGACAACGCCTTTAGGCCCGGTCACGAGCATCGGCAGATCGGCCTGCACCTGCCACCCCGTCGCCTGCTCCGCCCGCGGCGCGCTCGGCCAGCACGCCCACACCGTGATGACCACCCCGACCAGCACCACGACGCCGACCAGCCACCGCATGGACAGCCGTGCCTTCATCCCTCGATTATCACGTAACTCTTTGCGCCGGATCGGCACAACGCCCACCGCGCACGTGCTAATAGTGAGCAGTGCCGGAGACGGAACCGCAGGGCGGGTCGGTGGATGAGAACGACCCCGTATGGGTGCGGTTGAACGAACAGCTGCGCTGGTATAGCACGAACGGCGCGCAGGCACAGCGCATGTACAAGCGGGTCAAGTTCGCGCAGATCGCGGTCGGCGCCGCGGTACCCGTGGTCGCCCTCTCCGCCCCCGCCGGACTGACCGCCTCGATCGCCGCCCTCGTAGTGATCGCCGAGGGCGCCCAGCAACTATTCCAGTGGCACACCAATTGGCTGCGCTACCGCGGCACCGCCGAGGCCTTGAAGCGAGAGAAGTATCTCTACCTGACCGCCAGCGGCCCGTACCGATCGCCGGACCGGCGGTCGATCCTGGTCGAACGGGTCGAAGGCGTTGTCGGGAACGAGAACACGGGTTGGCTCTCCGAACATGAACGGCGGCCGGAAACAGCGGGCTGAGGGCGTGGGGTTGTCCCTGCGGTCAGCTGTCCAATGGCGGCAGGTGACCTAGCTGGTCGATAACGCGTTGACGCAGCAGGAGATATTCATCCCTTCGTCGCGGTAGTCGACCACGCGGACGTTGGACAACCCGGGGATTGGTGACGACCTGTCCATCGCGGAACTGGCTACGGGTCAGGTCCAATTCGATGCCGGTGGTCAGGCGATTCCACCAATGGAACCCATGCTGTTCCGCACCCGACCACACCTCACCGACGATCAAATCACCACCGAAGATGTCGTTGACGATCAAGGCCGTGATGTCGCATTGCCCCCACGCGGGATTCTCCGGCCGCCAACCCGCCCTGGCAACGTCATCCGGGGAACAGGTATCCCCCGCCCAACTCGCACGCAGAGCCTTGTCGATGGCGAGCAGATCCCAGACCGTCATGAGCAGCAGGATGCCATCAGCCACCGACACGGCGCAGTGGTCGGCGCGGGCTGGCCAGGATTCGATTGTTCTCCGGGTGGAGTCCGGGGTTGTCCCTGATGTGGTGGTTCGGGGATGCGCGCACGATGGGTCTTGCTGCGGGAGCGATCGCCGGGAGGCTCAGATGGCAGGTTCGCACATCTCTGGTTTAGCGCCGGGCGCGGCGCGGCGCCCAGACATGGTGTGGCACAGCACTAAAGCGTTCGTGTCGCGGTGGCCATGGGTTGCGTCGCTCGCCGTCGCGGTGGCCGTCGACCTCGTCATCGGCGGTGCCCGCCACTTCGACTTCCATGGCATCAACGGGTTCAGCACCATCAACTACGGGTGGCTCGCATTCACCTTGGTCGGCGGGGTCGGGTTCGCATGGCGGTTGGCGTGCGCCCCGCTGACGCCGCTGCGAACGGTGCGGCCGTTGATCGCGGCGGCGGTGGCGTACGGGCTGTGCTTTGCCGCGGTCACGATCACCGCGCTGGTGTTCCTACCGGATCAGAGCCTGGGCGAGACACTTTCCACCGATGCGCCGGGGCGGGCACTAACGGTCGGCGCCGTGGTGCTCGTCCTCGGGGTGGTCGCGGAGATGTTCCGGGCCGCCGTACGCTCCCGCGAGTAGACACCTGCTACTTGGCCGCTGTAGTCATGGTGCGATGCGTGCGACGGCACCGGTTTCCAATGCAGTCCACACCGCGCCGTCGGGGCCGACGGTGATGCCGTGTGGTTCGGATTCCGGTGTGGGTAGGCCGAATTCGGTGATGATGCCGGCAGGGGTGATCCGGCCGACCCGGTTGGCGCCCCATTCGGTGAACCAGCAGTCGCCGGCGGGAAGTGCGGTGATGGCATGCGGTTTCGCCGTCGGATCTGGCAGCGGAAACATCTTGATGATGCCCGTCGAGGTGATACTGCCGATTCGACCGGTATTCATCTCGGTGAACCACATGGCCTCGTCCGGACCGGCACAGATACCGAACGGGCCACTGCCCGAAGGTAATTCGAACGCCGACAGGACACCATCAGTAGTGAGGCGCCCGATATGGTCGTCGCCAGAACGAGTGAACCACAACGCTTCGTCCGCACCCGTCGCGGTTCTCTGGGACCGGAGTCATGCGGCCTATGCTGGCACGCCGAAATCCGGGGGTCACCGAATTGCCGTTCAGTGGCACACCGTGGCGGGGTCTTTCGGCCGATGCCGCCGTGGTGTGCCACTGGATGGCGGTTCATCGCTAAGCGATGGGATTGGCCGACTCGGGTGGGGTGAGGCGGCGGAACATGTGCGGGACCTTGCGGACGTGTCCGTCGTATGCGCGGGCGTTGGTTGACTCGGCATGGCTAATCGAGCGTTCGGGATCTACCGTGGAGATGCGAATCATCCATGCACTAGGGGGATTTCATGGATCTCGGTTTTCATCTCTCTACTTTCGAAATCGAGGGCGGTTCCGGCGCTTTCGCCGGTGAGCTGGGCCGGGTCGGCGTCGCGGCCGAGGCGGCGGGGGCTAGCTGGTTGTCGTTCATGGACCATTACTTTCAGATCGAGCTGACCGGGCTTCCGGCGGAGTCGGCCATGTTGGAGGGGTACACCACGCTCGGTTATCTGGCGGCGCACACCTCGACGATCGGGCTTGGTCTGCTGGTCAGCGGTGTGACCTATCGGCATCCCGGGCTGTTGGCCAAGATCGTGGCCACCCTCGATGTATTGTCCGGCGGGCGGGCGATACTCGGTATCGGCGCCGCCTGGTTCGAGCGCGAGCATCGCGGGCTCGGGGTGCCCTTTCCGCCCGTCGCGGAACGGTTCGAGCGGCTGGAAGAGGCGGTGCGGATCTGTGCGCAGATGTGGGATCCGCAGAGCGACGGGCCATTTCAGGGCAAGCACTATCAGTTGACCGAAACGCTTTGCGTACCACAGCCGATCAACCGGCCCAAGGTTCTCATCGCCGGTGGCGGGGAACGTAAAACGCTCCGACTCGTCGCGCAGTACGGTGACGCCTGCAATCTCGTCGGCTCGTCTCCGCAGGATGTCGGGCACAAGCTCGACGTCCTGCGACGCCACTGCGACGACGTCGGCCGGGACTACCAGGAAATCCGCACGACGATCATCGCCAGCAACCCGCGGCCGACTCCGGGCACGCTCAATGAATTCGTGCGCGGGATGGCCGATTACGCGAAACTCGGCGTACACGAGGCCGTGGTCATCCCGATGGGCGGCACACCGGCGGCGTGGATCGACGGCATGGCACCGGCCGTGCCACGACTCGCCGACCTCGGATAGCCGCTGTTCAAAGGTTCGTCAGGAATTCGTTGACGGTCTTGGCGAAGCCGTCGGGGTCGGTGGCGTAGATGAAGTGGTCGGTGTCGAGTTCGACCAGGTGAGTGTTGGGGCGGCGTTGGATCATCGCGTCGGCTTGTTCGCGTGGGATAACGCCGTGGTTGGCGCGGATGAGCAGGGCGGGGCAGCTGCTGGCGGTCCAATCGGCCCAATGATCGCCGTGGACATGGCCTTCGGAGTCGACAATGTCGCGAGGATGGAACGGGAGGGCCCAGCTGCCGTCGGCGCGTTCGCGCACCAGGTCGCCGAACATCGCGGCCATCGGTCCCATGCCGTCGACGAGTTCCTGGCGGGTGGGCGCCGCATAGGGCAGGGCGAGCACGAACTGCAGCGGATTGGCGCCGTCGAGGCCGAGACTGGCCGGGCCGTCGGCATCGATGAAGGCCTCGACGCGCTCGGGGTGGCGAGCGGCGAATTGGTAGGCGTTGATGCCGCCGAGCGAATGTCCTACCAGCACAACACTGTCCAGGCCGAGGTGGTCGAGCAGGGCGGTGATGTCGTCGAGGTAACCGGCACGGGTGTAGTCCTGGGCGCGGTCGGAGTACCCGTGCCCGCGCTGGTCGAGAGCGATCAGCCGCCAGCCGGGCGCGAGCCGTTCGGCCAGCCCGGCGAAGCTGGCGGCGTCGGACATGTGGCCGTGCAGCGCCAACAGCGGTCGCCCGGTGCCGCCGAAGTCCAGGTAGGACAGGTGGCGGCCATCGATGTCGAAAGCGGCTCGGGTAGCGGTCATTTCAGTGTCTCCTTCAGCTCGAACAAGGACAACACTAACCATATTAAGACAGTTGTGCAAGACATATGTTCAACTCGAATCCTGCCTCGAATATCTTGAAGCGCCGAATGAGCCCACATGAACGCCCCCATACCCCCGATGCCGCGCCTACCCCGGCCCACCTCGAGCTGGTCGATGGGGTGGCGATCCCGAAGACGCGGTGTCGCAAGCGATGTTGCGCGGGTGGGTGCTCAACGTGCGCCGAAACACCGCCCGTACCAAGATCAATCCATTGCCGTAAAGGAGCTTTCCATGCCAGGTGTCACGCTGACCGATCATCTCTTCTCCGTCCCCCTCGACCATGATCAGCCAGACGGTGAGCGCATCGAGATCTACGCTCGCGAGGTGGTGGCCGCCGGACGCGAGCGCGAGCGGCTGCCCTGGCTGCTGTTTTTGCAAGGCGGCCCCGGCATGCCGGCACCCCGTCCGGTCGGCCGGGACTCCTGGCTGGACCGCGCACTCGACGACTACCGCGTGCTACTGCTCGACCAGCGCGGCACGGGCCGCTCCAGTCCGATCACCCGTCAAACGCTCCCGGCTCGTGGCGAGCCCGCCGCGCAAGCCGACTACCTCACCCATTTCCGCGCTGACGCCATCGTCCGCGACGCCGAACTGATCAGGCGCGAACTGACCGGCGAACCATGGTCGGTGCTCGGCCAGAGCTTCGGCGGCATGTGCACCGTCACCTACCTCTCGTTCGCACCCGAGGGCCTGCGCGAGGCAATAATCACCGGCGGCCTTCCCGGATTGCGCGTCACCGCCGACGAGGTCTACCGCGCCACCTATCCGCGCGTACACCGCAAAAACACCGCCTACTACCGCCGGTACCCGCAAGACGCCGCCGCGGTCCGCCGCATCGCCGCGCACCTGATCGAGCGCCCGACGCCCATGCCGGACGGATCCTCGCTCACCGTCGAGGCCTTCCAGTCGCTCGGGCTGATGCTCGGCCGGAGCGACAGCGCGGACGTGCTGCACTACCTCCTCGAAGACACCTGGGCCGGAGCGGAGCTGTCCGACAACTTCCTCGCCCGCGCCGCGGCTTTCCTCAGCTACGCCCAACTGCCGCTGAACCCGCTCATGCATGAACTCACCTACGCCCAGCGCGGCACCGGCGCGACGAACTGGGCGGCTCAGCGAGTGCGCGACGAGTTCCCCCAGTTCGACGCGCGCACGGCGTTGGCCGGGGACGACCCGATACTGTTCACCGGCGAGATGACCTACCGGTGCCACTTCGACCAGCCCTGTCTCGCGCCCCTGCGCGAAGCGGCCGAGGTGCTGTCCGCCTGCGAGGACTGGCCCGACCTCTACGATCCGCAGCGCTTGGCCGCGAACGACGTCCCCGTGGCCGCCGCCGTCTACCTCGACGACATGTACGTCGACGCCACTTACTCGCTGCAGACCGCTGAGACCATCAGGGGCCTACGGCTGTGGGCGACCAACGAGTACGAGCACGACGGGCTTCGCGCCAGTAGCGGACGCGTCCTCGACCAACTGCTGCGAATGCTGCACGGCCAGATCTGAAGCGGAACACCGACGTCGAGCTGGTTCGTCGTGACGCGGCGTGTGAAGGGCGAGTTGGTCAGTGCACTCTTCGACGACACAGTTGCCTAGTCGTCGAATATCGCGGGTCTGCGGGGGCGGGGATCGTCGTCGTCTTCGTCGGTGGCCACCGGTGTGGGTGCGGGTCCGCTGAGCTTGGCCGCGAGTTCGGTGAGTGCGTCGGCCGCGGCGGGATCTTGTCGACGCAGGTGTTCGTTGAACTCTCGTTGTGCGGCATGGTATTCGGCGGCGCGTTCGGCTGCGGCGGCCTGCGCCTTGGCGAACGCCGAGTTCGTGGTCGCGGTGATCACCTCGCCGAGAACCTGATCGGTCAAGCGGCGGGCGGCGGGGCGAATCGTCACGGCCCGCACGAGACCACCCGCTGTGCAGCGCACGGTGACCGTTCGGTGGTCATCGGTGGCCTCGGCCTCGAGTTCTTCGACCTCGCCGATTATCTCGGAGAGGCCGCGCGCCTGTGCGGCCAGCCGGTTCAGCAGTTCGGCTCCGCGCGATTCGAACGCGGAGTAGCCGGCGGTCATCGGACCGGGATCTTTCCGAGGGCCGCCTTGACGGCCGTACGCACCTGACTGTTCGGATCGCCGGCGTATTGCTCGACCAGTGCGCGATCGGCGGGGTTCTTGAACCGGGCCAATGCCCTGATCGCCGGTCCCCTGGTGTTGGGATCGGCGACGAACGGCAGCACCAGCGCACGCGCCTCCTCGGTATTGAATCGACCGAGGAAATGCAGGATCGGTACCTTCGACGCGGTATTGGGCAGGATGTGCAGCAGGCGCACCATGCGGTCGTAATCGCCGCGTTCGGCAATGGTGTCCAGCGCCTGCACCGCCCAGAATTCGACGTGCGGTCGCAGCGGCGCGTCGGTGCGTTCGAGTTCGCGGAACAGCACCTCGATCGCGCGCCGGTTGCGCTTGGCCGCCGGGTCGATGAGATTGCGGATCAGACCGGTGCGAATAGCCCATTTGTGGTGGGTCTCGGGGCCTGGAATGCGCTCATCGAGATGTTCGAGCCAATCGACGAAGATGGGAATGGCCGGCGGGATCGTCCGCGGTCCGTTCGCCAGATCGTCGAGGGTGTAGCAGCGCACCCCGACCGCGGCGAGCTCCCTGGCGATCCGCAGGTCGAATCCGTTCCGGCCGTCGCGGTAGCCCGCGGGCAGTTCGTCGAGCCAGTTGTCGCCCTTCGGCATTCGTGCGTAGTCGAAGTTCATGGCGTCGGCACCCCGGTCGATCCGCGCGGATCCTTATTACTGGTCGGCGGACCCCAATCCGTTTTGGGAATGAACGGTGCGGGCGATTGTCCCTTGGCGAGATTGTCGTCCAATTCCTCACGAACGACGGTGACCTTGCCTTCGTTGACCAACTGCTGTGTGTCGGGCGCCAGCTGCGTGCGGTGATCGACGATCAGGGTCATGGTGTAGCCATTTTGCGCCGCCCAATCGGCTTCGTCGTGGATCTGCTCGGCCGACCGTTGCGTGTCGTTGGTGTTCTTGACCTCGGTGACCTGACGATTCACATCGTCGATCCGGTCGGGGATGCGGGTGCGCCCGTTGACGTATACCGCGCGCTTGGGTGTGGTGGGATCCAGTCCGGCCCGCAGTTCGCCGTCGCGCCCGGCCCGGATGTTGTCGAAGAGGTAGCGCCCGCTCGTCGGATAGCCTTGGCGCGCATACCGTCCCAGCAGCGGTGCCAGCCACAGCTGCACGTCTCCGGTCGCGCCCGCCATCGAGCCACCGGTCTGCTGTATCGCGCCGTCGACGAACCCGTCCAATTCTTTCAGCAACGTATCGACATCGCGACCAGCCTGGTCCTTCAACTCCTCGATGTACTCATCGATCAGTCTCTTCACGAACCATTTCACGATCGGCGCCGACCGGGTGACCTTCCACGTGTCGATCGTCAACTCGCAGTAGAACAGGATCGTTTTGATCGTCTCCCGCTCGATGTATGACTTGTCCGCGACCTCGTGGCACGCACGGCTGAGATAATCGGAGAACGCCGAAACATCGTCGACCGCTTTCAGCAGGCCACCGGCGGCCGCCCGGATCATCGGCACGTCCGCCGGCTCGTCCTGGTTTTTCGGCAACTTCAACTGGACGTCTTTGAATTCGGTACTGAACTTGCCGAACGTCTGGCTCGCGTGGTCGATCTTGCCGGTATCGCAATCGGCCCACGCCTTGTGGTTACGTCCGTCGATCAGATACCACCGGTCCGGAACATCACCCAAACCGCCGTTGCACAGCCGGGTCGGATGCAGCGAATATTGCAGGCCGGTCACCTGGGGCGGCGGCGGGATCGGAATCGGCGCCTTGCCCGGCGCGTTCTTGTTTTCCGCCTCGGCGTGGTTGACGCCGGCGGCATGCACCATCTTCGCGAAGTTGCCTGCCGCGATGGCACTGAGCGAACCGAGTTCGAACACGTCCGCGGCGGACTGGGAATATGCTGCGGCCCAACCCGTTCCGGCGGTGGAGTGCTCGCCGGCCGAGCGGGACACATCCAGATTCCCGTCGAGTTCGTGAAACTTCTGCTCCAGCCTCGTGCTCAAGGCACCCAACTGGCTCGCGACGTCCCAATACCACTCGGGATGCACAGTCGTCATGACGTCTATTCCTTCACACAGGTCCCGACTTGCAGATTCCGCATGATCGTCGCGATCTCGTCGTCGAACGCCGAGGTCGCGCCGTGCACCAACCCGGACAGCTGAACCGTGGCGGTTGTCCCGGTGCACGGAATGACAAGTCCCAGAAATGATTCCGATTCATACAGATACGGTTGCTGGAATTCTCCGTCGATGGCGACGGCGCGATGCCCGCACACTTGGGCACGCTGACCGGCTCGCTGGTGCCAGCCGCTGGTGTTCGGCACGCCGGCCAGGCTGGCCAGATAGGTCGCGTTCGCCTCGTCGTCGCGGTGCGGCGCCTCGCCGGCGATCGCCGACACCAGGGCGAACCGGGCGCCATCGCGGCGAACCACCGACAGTTCGCCGGTCGACACCGGATTCTCGGCCCACCCCGCCAGCCGGGGCAGCGAAATCCGGAAGGGCTGACGCACATTGGGCTCCCGGACGAACATCTGCCCACTCGGCTTCGCCGCATCGCAGGAGTACGCGACCTGGCTCGTAGGCTCCGCGAGCGGGTGGCCAGTCGACCTCCCGCACCCGGTCAGGACGACCAGTAACGCGAATGCCGCGATATACCGGGCGCTCACCGGCTAACCCGCGAAGCCGAACATCTCGCGATTGAGCCGTTCCGCCTCGGCATAATTGGCGTGCGCGGCGTGCACCTGCGTGCGCAATGCGCGCAAATTGTCGAGGTGCTCGCCCCACTCGGACTGCCAACCGGCATGGGCGGTGTCGAAGCCGTCGCCGCCCGCCCCGACGAAATCGGGTTTGATGGCGGCGGCCGACTGTCCAACGGCCTCGCGCATGCCTTCCAGCCGTCGGATGTGCCCGTCCAGGTCGGTGACGAACCGGTCCATCGCGGTGAGATCGTATCGATGCGCCATCGTCGCTAGACCCTCCGCTGCGCAGCGGTGCCGACGATGTCCGACGCATTGCCGGAATCGGTGCGCTGGTAGACGGTCGCGGCCGAACTCAGGTGCGCGGCACAGGTGGCGATCCGGTCGACGTGGGTGCGGATCTGTGGATGCAGGTCGTCCCACGCCTCGTGAACGGTGCCGGCCGCCGCGCCGGACCACGATTCCTGCAACTGCTCGTGGCCACGGTGGATGTCGGCCACGACGCCGGACAGGTCACCATGATGTTCGTCGAATCGGCTTGCGCCGTGCTGCAACTGGCCGGGTTCGACCTGTAAGATCTGTTCTGCCATGCTCTGCCTCCCCGCATCAGCAACGAAATCCCCGGAGTGAACAGTTGGATTGGCGAGATTCGGCCTCCCCGCAAACCCGCGACGACCTCGACACACTGTTCGAGGCAAGTATAAGTGCGGCCGCCGACACATTGGGAGAATCCGGAAGTTTCGCACCGTTCATGCTGGTGATCGACCGGGGTGGGGCGCGCGCATTGCGCGCGTTGGGCGAGCCCGGCGCCGCCACGACCGAGGACGCGATCCGCGCCCGGCTCGAACTCCCCGACGACGGCACCGAACTGCGTTCACGGGCAACCGTTTTCGCCGTCAACGCGCTGACGCCTGTCCGCGGTGACGCGATCAAGGTGACGCTCGAGCATCGCGAAGGGCAGGCGATCGACATCGTTGTGCCGTACCGCGTGAGCGAGGACGCGCTCGACATCGACATGGAGCGAGCGCATGCGACCGCGGTCGGCCGCCGGTTGTGGGATATGCGGGCCGGCGCTGCGGAGTAGTTCGCCGGAACCACTTCCGCCGCAGGGAGGCCGCACATGAACGCCCCCGATGTCGCGCCGACCCCGGCACGAATCATGTTATGAAACAAAGGGTTCAGCTGTTCGAGGCGGAAGCGTCGATGCGCGCGACGAGCGCGTCGAGCGCCAGATCCATCGCGAAATCGAATTCCGCTTGGCTGTCGAATCGCGCCAGGTATGGAGCCGCCTCGACGACGGCAGGTAGCCCCGACTGCTCCAGCGTCGCTCGACGCGCGGCGATACCGGGAATGTCGTCGGTTCCGTAGGCGGGGCCCGCGTTCACCTCGCGCAGCAGAGTACCCACGAGGGTCGCCAGCACGGTGCGCAACAGATGGACCGCCTGCTCCGGCCGGCAACCGGCGGCGTGCAGCACCTCCAGGACCGCCTGAGTCGGTGCCAATCCCTCTATCGATCCCAATTGCCGCGTGAGTACCAGCACCGCGGCCGAGGGATGCAGGAGCGCGCGACGACGGAACGCGTCCGCGATGGCACGCAGATCGACGCGGAGATCACCACTGCGCGACGGTAATTCGATCGAGCCGAGGAGATGTTCGACGACGGCGTCGAGCAGGCCATCCTTGCCGTCGACGTGGTTGTACAAGCTTTTCGGGTCGACTCCGAGCACTCGGGCGACCGGCCGCACACCTACCGCGCCGACACCCTCGCTGCCGATGACGGCGAGGGTTGCTTCGACGATCCCCGCACGGGTCAGCTGGCCGGCACCTTTCGGGGGTCGCCCTCGGCGCGCTGCTGGAACATGGCTGGTCATGAGGTCATGATGCCGCAACCCGTTGATTAAATCCACACCGTGGGTATATTGTCGGCGGTACGTAAACCCACGCTGTGGATATCGAAGCCCACCCGCGTACCCCAGGAGTCACCGATGTCGACCCGATTCACCCTGCCACCCGAAGACATCCTGCGCGCACGGGAGAAACTTGTCCTCGACCATTTCCACGACGAGGTGCTCCAGGACTGGGACGCAACGCTTTCCACCTTCCCGCACCCGCATTACGAGCTGATCGCCCCGATGGTCGTCCACGACGGCGACGACGAGGTCCGCGGCTACTACCACGACACCCGCCGCGCCTTTCCCGACCAGGACCACGAGATCATCGCCCTGCGCCACAGCCACGACGCGGTGGTCGTGGAATTCTGGCTGCTCGGAACACATTTGGGTCCGCTCGGCAAGATCCCGCCGACCGGCTCGACCCATCGAACCAGGATGACGGCCTACTTCGTGTTCGACGAGCAGGAGAACCTGGCGATCGAGCGCATCTACTTCGACCAGCTCACCGTCCTGAAACAGCTGCTGGGCGGGCTGGACAAACGCAACCCCCGCGACCTGCTCACGCTCGCCCGAGCGACCGCCGGAGCCGTCGCCACCGCGGGCGCCCCGCCGGATCCGCGCCTGCTCAGCACCACACCACCGAATCTGGATGCGTGAGATGAAAGTTCATCACCTCAACTGCGGCACTATGCGTCCGCTCGGCACCCCCGAGGGCCTGGTCTGCCACGTCCTGCTCGTGGAAACCGACACCGGCCTCGTGCTGGTGGACAGCGGACTTGGCCTGCGCGACGTCGCCGATCCGGCTGCCCGGTTCGGGCCGAGCCGCTTCTTCGTCCGGCCGCGCTTCGACGAAAACGAGTCCGCCATCCGGCAGCTCGAACGCCTCGGCTTCGACCCGCGCGATGTCCGCGACATCGTCCTCACCCACTTCGACGCCGACCACAGCGGTGGTCTCGCCGACTTCCCCTGGGCCAGAGTCCATCTCACCGCGATCGAAGCGAACGCGGCACTGCACCCGCAAGGTTTCGTCGAAAAGGGCCGGTATCTGCCGACGCACCGTGACCACCACCCGACCTGCGTTCCGCACACACCCGGCGAGCCCTGGCGCGGTTTCGCCGGCACCGAAGAGCTCACCGACATCGCACCCGGCCTCGTCATGATCAGCCTGCCCGGGCACACCCGCGGCCACGCCGCCGTCGCCGTCGACCTCGGCGAGCGATGGATCTTGCACGCCGGCGACGCGTTCTACCACCGAGGGCAGATCGACGGCACCGGCCAGGTGCCCCGAGCACTGACGGCGATGGAACGCCTTGTCGCCCACGACATGTCCGCCGTCCAGGCGAACCACGAGCGCCTCGCCGACCTATGGGCCACCCCGGTACCCGACCTACTGCTCGTCAACGCCCACGACCCCGTCCTCTTCCGCCGCGCCCAGCAATTCGACGCAGCCGATCACAACCATCCGGATCGACTGCACCAACCAAATGACTAATGCCGCAGACATATCCGGCGCCGGACTGCCGTAGCACGGTTCCGGCGCGATTCGTGCTCGATGGCGGGAACCAGCCCCACTCCGAGCCCGAATCGCACCGGATCTCCTCGGCGGCAAACGAGTTCGGCTACGCCGAGCCGTTTACTGCTTCCAGATCTTTATGGCTTCCATCCGCTTGCCCTGCCCCGAGGTGCCCACCCAGATATCGGTGCCGCACCTCGCCTCCTGCCATCCGTCGCCCTCCACATGGGCCTCCGCACAGATCGGCGGGGAATCGGCAATCCAGATATGAACGCCCTCCAGGCGTCGGCCCAGCCCCTCAGTTCCGGTTACCGCGCTGGCGGCCCCGTTTTGGCAACTCCAATAAGGATCGTCGCCCTGGTCCTGGATGTGGCCTTTGAGGCAGAGATAGCCGATATTCGCATGCACTTCGAGCTTCTCGATCCGCTTGGATTCGCCGGTCGTGCCGGCAACATAGCCGTCGCAGGACTGGCCCATCCAGCCATAGTCCTGCACGTGGACCCGATAGGTGATCAGCGGGCTGCTGTTTGGACAATCCGTATTGCGTAACTGCGCGGCGCTCGGGCCGTTACCACCCGGCGCCGATCCGCCAGGCGAGGCCTGAGCGGGTACGGAGCTCATCGACAGCACCGTCGCGGCGAGAGCGGATGCGACCGCGACTGTCTTGACTCTGGACAACAGATTCATCGTGAATTCCTTGCTGATGATCGACATCGCACCTCGACACACGTCGAGGGCTCGGAACCTCAGCCCACTCCCCTCCCGAAGGCTGTCGACGACGTCGGCGGCCATCTCCAAGTGGGGATTCCCCTGAAGGTCTTGCGGTGTGGACTGGGCTAGTTTTAGCCCGGATTGGTTGTTCAGCGTCGATCTCGTTGCGCTGAACAACAATTGCTGAACAACGGTGTGGGATGTGGAGGGGGTGACGGTGCCACGCTCGGAACGTCTGCTCGACGGGGATGACGGGCAACTGTGCCTGTTGGCGATGGATTTACGCGGCCTGCGAGCGAAGGCGGGCGGGCCGACCTACCGCGAGTTGGCAAGGCGGGCACACTATTCGGCGGCGGCGTTGTCCGAGGCCGCCTCCGGCCGCAAGCTGCCGAGCCTCGCCGTGACGCTGGCGTACGTGCGGGCATGCGACGGCGACGTGACGGCATGGGACCAGCGCTGGCGAGCGCTGGCTGCCGAACTCGCCGCAGCCAAGGAGCCACCGCCCGCCCTCCCGAACGACGGGCAGGCACCGTATGTCGGGTTGGCAGCATTCGAGCCACAGGACACAGACCGCTTCTTCGGCCGCGACAACCTCATCGAAGACCTGCTGGCACAACTGATCCGCCATCGATTCCTCACTGTCGTCGGTGCGTCCGGTTCTGGTAAATCCTCGCTACTGCGCGCGGGTCTCGTCGCTCACCTCCGCCAGGACGCGACGCCGCCGCGGCCAGCGCTGGTATTCATGCCCGGCCCCCACCCGATGGCAGAGTGCGCGATCACGCTGTCCACGCTCGTCGGCCACACCCCCGGCGACGTGCACGCGGATCTGATCGCCGACCCCCAGGGACTGCACCGGCTGGTGCGCCGAGCCCTCGCCGACCAACCCGCCGAGGCCGAGCTCACGTTGGTGGTCGACCAGTTCGAAGAGGTGTTCACCCTCTGCCACGATCGCGCGGAGCGAGAGCAGTTCATCGATGCGCTGCTGGCCGCGGCGCAGGCGCCGACCAGCCGCTGCCGGGTCGTGATCGGCGTCCGCGCGGACTTCTACGGCCGCCTCACCACCCACCCCGGCCTGGTCGCCGCCCTGCGCGATGCCCAGGTGCCGGTCGGTCCGATGAGCGTCGACGAGCTCCGGCAGGCGATCGCCGGTCCGGCCGCGCAAGCCGGGTGCGTGGTGGAAGGTCCGCTGCTGGCGGCGCTGATCGCGACTACCGCCGGGCAGTCGGGCGCGCTGCCGTTGCTCTCGCACGCACTGCTCGAAACGTGGCGGCGGCGCCGCGGCACGACGTTGACCCTGTCCGGGTACCACAGCGTCGGCGGGGTCGACGGTGCCTTGGCCCAAACTGCCGAGACCTTCTACACCGCGCTCGACGACCGACAGCGCGTGGTCGCCAAACACCTACTGCTGCGGCTGATTTCCCCGGGCGATGGCACCGAGGACACCAAACGCCGAGCAGACTACGCGGAACTCGACGACGATGTCACGCGGGCCGTCCTCGATCGGATGACGGTCGCGCGGCTGGTCACGACGACCGAGCACGGCGTGGAACTCGCCCACGAATCTCTCATCCGGGCCTGGCCACGCCTGCAAACCTGGCTGGAGGACGACCGCGACGGCCTGCGCACCCACCGGCAGTTGGCCGAGGCGGCCGCGGCGTGGGTATCGCTGAACCGGGATCCGACGCTGTTGTATCAGGGAGTCCGCCTGGCTCAGGCGTCCGCGTGGTCCCGCACCGGCCGCCCCGGCATGGCCGATCGGGAGAAGTCGTTTCTGCAGGCCAGCGTGCGCGCGCGCATCGACGAGCAGGCGCGGTCCGATCGACGGGCTCGCCTCACCCGTCTGCTCACCGCCGCTGTCGTTGTCTTCGCGGTGCTGGCCAGCGTCGCCGCGTTCGTCGCCGTGCAACAGCGATCGACCGCTCTGCAACAGCGCGACGACGTCGTCTATCGCAATGTGCTGGCCGAGGCCGACCGTCTGGCGGAGCGTGAGCCGTCCCTCGCGGCGCAATTGGATCTGGTCGCCGCGCGCAGCCGCCCGAACGATCCGGACAGCCGCAACAGACTCATCGCCACCCAGAACATTCCGTTGGCCGCTTCCGCACACGGGCACGAGGGTGCGATCTATCTGACCTCGTTCAGCCCCGACGGTCACACGCTGGCCAGCGCCGGTGAGGACCGCATCGCACGGCTGTGGGACGTCCGCGACCCGACTCAGCCGCGACCGATCGGCCAGCCGCTGAGGGGCCACACCGGCTGGCTGAGCTCGGCGGTGATCAGCCCGGACGGACACACGCTGGCGACGACCGGCGACGACGGCACCATCCGACTCTGGAACGTGTCCGACCCCGAACACACAGTCGCCCTAGGCACGCCGCTCGCGGCCGGCGGCGGCTCGATCTATCTGGTGGCCTTCAGCCCCGATGCGCGCACCCTGGCGGTCGGCTGCGACGATCACACCGTCCGGCTGTGGAACGTGGCTGATCCAGCCAACCCGATACCTGCCGGTGTGCCATTGACCGGTCACACCGGGCCGGTGCGCTCGCTGGCGTTCAGTCCAGACGGCCACACCCTGGCCACGGGCAGCGACGACACCACTGTCCGGCTCTGGAACGTCTCCGATCCAAACCATGCCGAGCGCCTGGGCGCCGCGCTGACCGGTCACGCCGCCATCGTGCATTCGGTGACTTTCAGCCCCGACGGTCGCCTGCTCGCCACCGCTAGCAGCGACCGAACAGTCCGGCTGTGGGAGGTGGCCGATCCCGCAGGCCCGATCCCCGTCGGACAGCCGCTGACCGGCCACACCGCGGGAGTCTGGTCGGTAGCGTTCAGCCCCGACGGCCTTCGGATGGCCACCAGCGGCGACGACGGAACCGCACGGATGTGGAACGTGTCCGACCCAGCACATGCCGCACAAGTGGGCCCGCCGCTCGCCGACGGCAACAGCACCGTCTTCACCGTCAGCTTCAGCCCGGACGGGCATACGCTGGCCACCGGCAGTGCCGACGGTACGGTCCGACTGTGGTCCCTGCCGTCGACTGTCCTGATCGGCCACCGCACCGGGGTGAATTCGATCTCCTACCACCCCCGGGGCACGCTGCTCGCCACCGGCGCCGAGGACAACACTTTCCAACTGTGGGACACCACCGACCCGGTGCAGCCGACCCCGGTCGGACGCATCCCAGCCGCACCGGGCTACCTGCAATCGTGTAGTAACTGTAGAACTTTCGCGCGGTTCAGCCCGGACGGACGAACCCTCGCCATCCTCAGCTACGCCAGAGTCGTTCAGCTATGGGACGTCACCGACCCGGCCCATCCGACGCTCCGGGGGCCGACGCTGGCATTGAATACCAGAGACGCCAGCTTCCTCGGATACAGCCCGGACGGACGAACTCTAGCCATCGGGCACGACGACAAGACCGCACAACTGTGGGACGTGGCCGACCCGGCGCACCCCGCACCGCTCGGACTACTCAGCGGCCACACGAGTTACCTCACCGCCACCGAATTCAGCCCGGACGGTAAGACTCTGGCCAGCTCGAGCACCGACCGCACCATCCGACTCTGGAACGTCAGCAATCCGAACCAGCCCACACCAATAGCGATACTCTCCGGCCACACCAACCGGGTCATGGCTGTGGCCTTCAGCCCCGACGGACACACGCTGGCCAGCGCGAGCATCGACCACACCATCCGACTCTGGAACATCACCGACCCGAGCCAACCCACACCGATAGCAGTGCTCACCGGCCACACCAACGGCGTCAACACCCTGGCCTTCAGCCCAGACGGCAAAAACCTCGCCAGCGCGAGCACCGACCACACTATCCGGCTCTGGAACGTCGCCAGCCCGGTACGACCCGAACCATCGGGGCAACTGCTGACCACGCACGGTGACGCGACAATCGAGCTCGCCTTCAGCCCCGACACCCATACGTTGGCCGCCACCGCCGACGCCGACACTGTTCTCCTGTTCGATCTCGAAACCGACCATGCCGCGCAACGGATCTGCAAGATAACCCACGGCACGATCACGCAACCGCAATGGCAGATCCACCTCCCTGACCTGCCATATCACCCGCCTTGCCGCTGAACGCCGCTGCTCTTCGGCGCGCCGCGCTTGGCGTCGCACGATAGAATGTTGCTGCATGATTTCCGGCTGCGGTGGTCGTTTCAATTAGGGAGTCCGAGCGATGGATCGCCGGAACAAGGGAATCAGCCGGCGCAGTGTGCTGGTGGCGGGTGGCGCTTCGATCGCGCTCACCGTGATGGCGGAGCCGACGCAGGCGATGTCGATCACGCGGCGGGTGTCCGCGGGCCCGGCCGAGCCGGGGAAGCGCGCGGAACTGGCGGAACAGGCGATCGTGCAGCGGCACGTGCGCACGCTGTGGGGTCGGCCGCAGATGCGGCTCGGCATGCTGCTCTGGCCGGGGTCGCTGCTGGACCAGTCGTTCGTGCGCTGGTGCATGTGGTGGCAAGCCCACCTGCTCGATTGTGCGGTGGACGCCGCGTACCGCGCCCGCACCCCCGAACGCATCGACCTGGTTGTCTCCATCGCGAACGGTATTCGGACCCGCAACCTCACCGGCTGGACCAATCGGTACTACGACGATATGGCGTGGCTGGTGCTGGCCCTCGAACGCGCCGACCGGCTGCTCGGCGTCCGATTCGGCGGCGCGCTCGACGAGCTGAAGGCCGGCTTGAACGAGGGCTGGAACCCGGACGTCGGCGCGGTGCCCTGGCGGGCGGGCGACGAGTACTACAACACCCCCGCGATCGGTCCGACCGGTATCGCGATGGCCCGTTTGGGCGAGCTGTCCCGCGCCGGAGAACTCGCCGAGTTCCTGAACACGCGGCTGCGCGACACCGCCAGCGGCCTGATCCTCGACGGTATCCATGAACCCGGCGGACGAATCGAGGCGACCCTTCTCACCTACTGCCAGGGCGTCGCCATCGGGCTGGAAACCGAATTGGCTTTGCGCACCGGCGAATCCGGCCATCGCAAGCGCGCGGCGGAACTCATCGCCGCCACCGGCGACAGGCTCACCCACGCCGGGGTGATCGCCGCGGCCGCCGGGGACGACTCCGGGTTGTTCATGGGCATCCTCGCCCGATATCTCGCCGAAGCCGCACTGGCCTTGGGCGACACCACCGCCGCGGACATCGTGCACGCCTCCGCGCGGGCCGCCTGGAAAAACCGCGCTGAGGTGGACGGACTACCGCTGTTCGGTCCGGATTGGTCGCGCCCGGTCACGGTGCCGGAATTGCCGGGAACCCTGTCCCAGCTCACCGTCTCGCCCGCCTCATCGTCGGCGAATCTGAGCCGCGATCTCTCGGTGCAGCTGAGCGGGTGGATGCTGCTCGAGGCGGATTATCAGCTCAGCGCCGCGGGACGCTGAGGCGAGTCTCCGCGCGGCGCGGGGGCTGACCGAGCCGATATCACACCGGAGTCCTATTCCGCCTCATACCAAGGGATTACCCGGAACGAGACATCGGCCGATAACGTCGGGCGTATCGACATCGTCTCCTCGCCCTGATGCGCCGAGCACTCCCCGCTGGGTCAGATCTCCGATCGACATCGAGGACGGACTGACGTGGTATCTCCGACTCAGCGCTCAGGAAAGATCTATGACGACATCGGCTTTGGTCCCAGAGTCAGCTCCACGGTCACCGCGGCGCAGCGCCGCCGACGGTGATTACGCCCGGTTGTTGCGCCGGATCTCCGAGGCGGGACTGATGAATCGACGTCCCGTTTACTATGCCGTTCGGCTCAGCCTCGTCGGGCTTGCGTTCGTCGCCGGTTGGGTGGCGTTCGTCCTGGTCGGCGACTCGTGGTGGACGCTGCTGATCGCGGCGGGCATGGCGATGACGTTCGCTCAGGTCGCCCTCGTCATGCACGATGTGGCGCACCGCCAAGTCTTCCGGCTGCGCGGGCCGACCGAGATCGTCGGCCGGATCGTCGGCAACGCGGGCATCGGCTTGGCCTACGGATGGTGGCAGGACAAGCACACTCGGCATCACGCCAATCCGAACCACGAGGAGCTCGATCCCGATGTCGCGCCCGACATTCTGGTCTGGTCACAAAAGCAGGCGCGGGCCAGCCATGGGCTGGCTCGCCTCATCGGCCGGGCGCAGGCGTTCCTGTTCTTTCCCCTGCTCTTGTTGGAGGGCCTGAACCTCCACGTGGCCGGCGTGCGCGCGCTCAGGAATCGGTCGGTCAAACGGCGCGTGCTGGAGGGTGCGCTGCTCTTCGGCCACTTCGCCGGTTATCTGGCGGCGCTGTTCGCGGTGTTGCCCGCCGATAAGGCCGTCGCGTTCCTCGCGGTGCACCAGGCGCTGTTCGGCCTGTACATGGGCTGCATCTTCGCCCCGAACCACAAGGGCATGCCGACCCTGACCGGCGACGACCGCCCCGACTACCTGCGTCGGCAGGTGCTGACCTCACGCAACGTGCGGGGTGGCGTGCTCACCGACATTGCCCTGGGCGGGTTGAACTATCAGATCGAACACCACCTGTTTCCGAGCATGCCGACACCGAATCTGCGACACGCCCAGGTGATCGTCCGCGACTACTGCGCCGAAATCGGCGTGCCGTACCACGAGACCGGGCTGATCGCCTCCTACGGCGAGGCGCTGCGGCACCTGCACCACGTCGGCGCGCCGATCCGCGCCGCCGACTGAACCCGCGTTCGGCGCCGAAACTGTCTCGGCGCGTACGTCTTTGGGCGTTGCGTGCCCAGGCGCTATCAGCATGTGGGTATCGCAGCACTGCTACCGGGAACGCAGCCCCAGGGCATTGAGCCACAGATGCGTGAGCGTCGCCGCGGTGTCGTCGAGTGAGATTCCCGTTTTCGACGCCTGATAGAAGGCGCGCTCGGTCATCCACACGAGTGCGGTCGTCACGGCGTGCGCGCCGGTCGGTCCGTCGTCATCGGGCAGCCCGGCGCGTTCGGCGATGGCCTGGGTGATGTCGCGGATCGCCGCGACGGCCGAATGCCAGCTCGCGCCGATGGCCTCGACGGTGGGGCTGAGTTCCACGGCGGCGCGCATGACATCCCCGTGGTCGCGCCACATGTCGCGGGTCTGGCCGACGCTGCGGCGCAGGGCGAGCGCCGGTTCGCCCGAGCCGTCGGCGGCCTCGATCTCCGCGCGCAGCGTGGCGACGGTTCGTTCGACCAAGGCGGCCAGCACCGCGTTCTTGGAGCCGAAATAGAAGTAGAACGCACCCCGGGTGATGCCGACGGCCTTGGTGATCGTCTCGATCGTCATCCGATCGAATCCCAGGGTGTTCAACTGCTCTTCGGCGGCGTCGAGAATGGCTCGCTCGCGTTGATCTCCCTTGGTGGGCGCGGTGCGGCGGCGGGTGGTTCCGGTCTCGGGCACGGCACTCACTCTACCTCGGGGCGATTATTTTCTACACAGTGTCGATTTTATCTATCAAAGTGTAGATTCTCGACCATGACCGATCGAACAGCCGTCAAGACCTTCCTCATCACCGGCGTGAGCTCCGGCCTCGGACAGGCCATCGCACGTAAGGCCATCCAGGACGGCCACGTGGTGGTGGGGACGGTTCGGCACGAAGCGGACGCCGCGGAATTCCGAGCACTGCATGCCGGCCGCGCCATCGCGCGCATTCTCGACGTCACCGACGACGAGGCGGTCCTGGACACGGTGCACAACATCGAAGCCACCGTCGGCCCGATCGACGTCGTCATCGCCAACGCCGGGTACGGCCACGAAGGGGTATTCGAGGAATCACCGCTGACCGAACTGCGAAACCAGTTCGCGGTCAACGTCTTCGGCGCGGTGTCCACCATTCAGGCGGTGCTGCCACACCTGCGCGCGCGGCGCTCGGGCCACATTCTGGGCATCACCTCCATGGGCGGGCTGATGACTGTGCCCGGCCTGGCGTACTACCACGGCAGCAAGTACGCCCTGGAGGGCATCCTCGAGACGCTCGGCAAAGAGGTCGCCGGGTTCGGCATCCACGTCACGGCCGTCGCGCCCGGCTCGTTCCGCACCGACTGGGCGGGGCGGTCCATGATCCGCACCGACCGCTCCATCCCGGACTACGACGAGCTGATGGATCCGGTGCGCGCCCACCGTCGAGCCGCCGACGGCAATCAGCTCGGCGATCCGGAAAAGGCCGCGGCCGCAATACTTTCGGTCATCGACGCCGCGGACCCGCCGGCCCACCTGGTACTCGGCTCCGACGCCCTGCGCCTGGTACGAGCCGGCCGAGCGGCCGTCGACGCCGAGATCGATAAGTGGGCCGACCTCTCGCGCACCACCGACTTCGCCGAGGGCGCGCAACTGCCGGGTTGAGCAGGCAGGCACCAACGCATTTCGATGAACGCGATAGTGCACGACCTACGCTTGAATAACCTCGATCCCCACCATCGCGTTCAGCGAGTCACAACTGGCCCAGGACTGATTCTGCCCGTACTGAATTGGGCCGTATTTCCAGTAGGTGAAGGGGACGGGCCACGCAACGCAGGTGAGCTTTACCTGATGCCAGGTCGGCAGCTCACAATTGGACATCCCGCCGGTATTGAAGATGTTGTACACGTGACAGTTGGCCTGCCATACCGGTACATCAGCCTGGGCAACGCCACCACCAGCGAGCACAGCGGCCGCGGCTGCGGTGGCAACGGCGGCGCCGGCAGTGAGCCGTTTCGCAGATAGCATTCCGAACCTCCTGAATAGGTATTGTCTGGAACACATCGCATACGCGTCGCACTTGTTACTGGAAACAACCCGTGACGTGGACTGTCGTCCTCGAACAAATTAATGATCCGGACCGACTCAGGAAGGGGGTTGTTTTGTATCGGCCGCCCCCACGACCACTTTGAATTCCCAGGACCATCGCCATATCCACGACCATTTCCACGGCCACCACGACTTGACGTTCGTCGAACGTGCCGGATCGGCGGCGCGCGGCGCAACGCCACCCGCGACGATGGCAGCAACGACGGCGCTGACCAAGACCGTTGTCAGAATCGAGGACAGTCTGGTCCGGCGGGCAGCGTGCGAGTTGATCGGATCTGTATGCGGCATAAGCCCATCCCCCCGGCCGATTGCGATTCGTCCACAACCGCACCATCTTCTCAAAGATGCGAAGCGCCGTCAGCGGATTGCGTTCGCGGGATGGGGCTTTGGTCTGCGTGATTGGCGCGACCAACCGTATTACGGTGTGTCGGGTCCAATTCTGCGCGGCTTGGCCATGCGCCGAATGCCTGCGGCCGGGGCGTCGCGACCGGCTCGTTTCCGCCGTGACGCACCGAAATCGATAATGCTCGCGTCCTGCCCGACGCCGCCCTGATCGTCCTGCGAGCCCGCGTCGGCCGGCCACGCACCTGTCTCACCCTGCAGTTCTGATCGCGTCACCGGCCGGGTCGGTGGGGCGTCGAAGGCGGAGCCGCCCTCCGAACGCCACGTCTTGCGGGGACGCTCGGCGGCATCCTCGGTCATGCGCCGCGGGTGATGCGGCAGCCGGATCAGTTTCGACTCCCCCTCCTCGGCGCGATCGGACTCGGCCGCCTTCAGTCCTTCGAGCTTCCTACGTAAACGTTCCACCGCGTCAAACCTGTTCTCACCAGGCCCAGGCAAGGATCCCTGTCCCGGCTCGTCCCGCTCCGACATCGAGCTACCAGCCGACGAATGCCGTGGCACCCGCCGACGCCACGACCGTTGATACCCCGAGCTGATCTCCGAACTTCATCTTTAGTGCGTCACTCACGACCCTCATTCTCCCTCAGGACCGCCGCGCGCGTTTTCTGCCCCTTCCCCACTCGGTATCCGCGGCCGCGGATCGTCACGCCGGAGCAGTCGAGACTGTCCCGTCGATGTGCTCGAACGCATCCCCGCCCCACCGCCGTGCGCGATCCCGATGCCGAAAGACATCGAAGCCACACCGAGTTGATTCCAGTTGGGCGTAGTTTGGTCAGCGGACATAAGGTCACGCCGTGGCCGCGGGCCCGTATCGCACCGTGCCACAGCTGGTTCTCTGATCGGAGGAATGCCGTGCGCGCTGAGGGAGATTCCTGGGACATCGTGAGCGGTGTCGGTGCCACCGCACTCGGCATCGCCGCCGCCAGGGCCATGGAGACCGCCAAACCCGACCCGCTGGTGCGCGACGAGTACGCCGCGCACTTCGTTCGCGCGTCCGGCCATGAGCGAATGATCGCCATGCTCGAAGGCCCTGCGGCCCAGGATGATTGGCTGCTCGGCTCGGGCATGATCGGCCTGCGCACCAAGTTCTACGACGACCATTTCCGCGCGGCCGCCGAGGATGGAATACGCCAGGCGGTGATTCTGGCCGCGGGCTTGGACGCACGCGCCTACCGGCTGCCGTGGCCCGCGGGCACCGTCGTGTTCGAACTCGATCAGCCCGAGGTGCTCGAATTCAAGCGCCGGGTGCTGATCGACAACGACGCGCGGCCGTCGGCGGATCGGCGGGAGGTCCCCGTGGACCTGCGCGAGGACTGGCCAACCAGCCTGACCGACGCGGGTTTCGACGCGTCCACACCCACCGCGTGGCTGGCAGAGGGTCTGCTGCCGTATCTGCCCGGCGTGGCGCAAGAGGGGCTGTTCGATCAGGTCACGCAGCTGTCGGCGCCCGGAAGTCAGCTGGCCTTCGACTGGATCGGCAACTATCAGAACCTCGATCAGGTGACCGAGCATCAGGGCGAACAGACGCAGAACTCGCCGATGGCCGAGATCGACTTGAGCGAGCTGTTCTACACCGACCACCGCATCGAGCCCGAGGACTGGTTCGCCGCCCGCGGCTGGTCGGCGAACCCGGCGAGGGTGCCCGAACTGGCGGCCCGCTACCACCGCGAACTGCCGCCGATCCCCGAACCCCTCGCGGCGATGTTCCACAGTTCGCGCTGGGTGACGGTCGCGAAACCGCACACATCATGACGTAGTCCGTACACATCCGACCGCCCGCAGCGAATCGATCGCATTCAGCGGGCCCGGCGGGCCGCCCGAATGCCGTGTCCGCCAACAGATCCACGACCGCTATGGTCGCGTTGCCGCATCGCGCACGTCGGAATCGGGGTCGGCGGCCAACCGGGCCAGCAGTGGGGAGTCGGCGGCGGAGGTCGGCGGCCTTGAATTCCCCGCGCCCCAGCACCCCGGACAGGCGCAGGGCCGACGGCCGTGCGCGTTCGGGTGATAGCGCCACCCCGTCACCTGCCGTACGTGCCGGACCCGGTGTAGCTCGGCGGGAGCGCGGGGTATCGGGCGTCCGCTTCGCCGCTGCCGTGGTGCATATTCCACAGCAGGTCGGCGAGATGGGCGGGGTCCACGGTAGGCACTTCCCAGAACGGCTCGCCCGCGGCCTTGGCCCGCGCCATCTCGGTGTGCCAAGCGCTGTTCTCGATGGCCGCACCTATGTAAAGGCCGCCGACATAGACGCCTTTCTCAGCCACCTCGGCATGCAACGCCTGGAGATAGTTGCGTTGCGCGGCGAGGGTGAGCCCGCCCGCGACGCGCGGATTCCCCTGTAGGGCGCTGGCTCCCTGCGCGCTCAGGATCGCGCCTTCCCCTCGAATGAGCATGGCAGGCAAGAACTCTCGCACCAGTTCGAGCAGAGTGTAGACGCCGAGTGGCATGAGGTCCTTGACGCGCTGCGGCGTCAGGTCGAGCACCGGGACGAACCCGTCGGCGGCGGCCCCGTAGTAGAACGCGTCGAGATCGCCGACCGTGGCGCGGATCCGCGCGGCCAGTGCGGGAACGGCATCGGTGTCGGCGAGGTCGGCGGTGATGACGTGCGCTGTCGCACCCAACTCCTTGGCGAACGATTCGAGCGGTTCCCAGCGTCTGGCGACGAGCACCAGGTCGTAACCGTCCTGTGCGTAGCGGTGCGCGACGGCTTGGCCGAGGCCCGGGCCCGCGCCGAACACTGCGATTGTCTTGGACATGAAACACCTTCGGTAGCAACGAAAATGGATAGTACTCGTCATAGTATCTGATCATCAGTAATACTGACGATCAGAAACGTATATGGTTATGCCGTGCCGAACCCCGACCACCCGACGCCTGATGACGGCGAAGTCCCCCGGCTGGGGTATCTGCTGAAACACGCAGCCCTGCGATACGGCGAACTGACGTCGACGAAACTCGAGCCCCTCGGCATCGCCCCGCAGGAGTGGGCGGCGCTGAACTGCTTGGACGAGCAGCACGGTCACTCCCAAAAAGACGTCGCGGAGCTGCTCGGCATCGACCGCACGACCATGGTCGCGTTGATCGACCGACTTCAGACACAGGGCTGGGTCGAGCGACGGCCGCATCCCGGTGATCGCCGCAAGAACACCGTCATCCTCACCAAGAAGGGACGGGATATGTTGCGGCGCGGCGCGCGCCTCATCGATGAGTGCGAGCGGCAGTTCCTGGCCGCGCTCCGCGGACCGGCCGCCGAACAGCTGAAGAACAACCTGCACACCGTGATCGTGGCGAACCAGTAGCGCTGATCTCGGGCATCCGCCCGTCGTTGCGCGCGGGTGTCGGTGGGTATCGGTAGCGTCTGGTGCTGTGGAAACAGGGGAACATATCCAAGAGCTCGCGGACCGCATCGTGGCGCTGCGCGACGCCTACTACCAGGGCTCGCCGCTGGTCGCGGACGCCGACTACGACGCGATCGAGGACGAGCTACGCGCCCTGATCGAGGCGCACCCCGACCTCACGCCGGACCCGAATCCGCTGGAGCAGGTCGGCGCGCCCGCGGTGCTGCACGCCCCGATCCGGCATTCGCGGCCGATGCTGTCGCTGGAGAAGGCGACCAAGCCCGAGCAGGTCGAGGCGTTCTTCAACCGCTTCCCCGGCCAGTCGGTGGTGGTGATGCCGAAGCTCGACGGCTTGTCCCTGGCCCTGGTCTTCGAGGACGGCAGGCTGGCCCGTGCAGTGACCCGCGGCGACGGCACCACCGGCGACGACGTGACCATGCTGGTCCGCGCGCTGGTCGACGGCATCCCCGAGCGGATCGACGTCCCTGGCCGGGTGGAGGTGCGTGGCGAGGCGGTGATGCTGCGCTCGACCTTCCTCGCCTACAACACCGCACATCCGGACAAGCCGCTGATCAATCCGCGCAACGCCGCGGCGGGCACGCTGCGGGCGAAAGACCCGGCCACCGTCGCCGAGCGGCGCCTGCAGTTCTTCGGCTTCGACTTGGATACCGCCACCGGTGATGCCGCCGTCGATCTGGAGGAGGGCCTGCGGGCGCTCGGGATCGCGGGCGCGCAGATGCGGCACTGCGCCGACGCCGCGCAGGCGCAGGCGGCGATCACCGCGATCGAGCAGGGCCGCAACGACTTGGACTACGACCTCGACGGTGCGGTGCTGCGCCTGGCCGACCGAGATGCCTACGCGGCGGCCGGAACTCGGTCGAACTCGCCGCGCGGCGCGCTGGCGTTCAAGTTCGCCGCCGAGGAGAAGACCACCTTGCTGCGCGAGGTGATCTGGGACGTCGGCAAGACGGGCAAGATCGTGCCGGTCGCGTGGCTGGAGCCGGTATTCGTCGGCGGCACCACGGTGACGAAGGCGACGCTGGCCAATCAAGAGGTGATCAAGGCCCGCGACATCAAGGTCGGCGACACGGTCCTGGTGCGCCGCGCGGGTGACGTGATCCCGTTCGTGGCAGGCGTACTCGATGCCGCCAAACGCACGGGCGACGAGCTGGAGATCGTGCCACCCACCGGGTGCCCCTCGTGCGAGCAGCCGGTGACCGAGCAGGGCAACAGTCGAGAACTGTTCTGCACCAACGTCGCCTGCCCCGCGCAGACGGTGCGCAGGCTGATCCATTGGGCGTCGCGGGCGGCGGCCGACATCGACGCCATCGGTGGCGTGTGGATCGAACGCCTTGCCGAGGCGGGCATCCTGGAGAATCCCTCGGACTTCTACACGCTCACCAAGGAGCGCCTGCTCGAATTCGACCGCATCGGCGAGGTCTCCGCCGCGCGCATGATCGACTCGATCGACGCCAGCCGCCAGGTCGGCCTGCGCCGTGCGCTGATCGGCCTGGCGATCCCGATGGCCTCCGACGGCACCGCCGCCCGGCTGGCCCGCTCGGGATTCGGCTCACTGGAAGAGGTCGCCGACGCGGGCGAGGAACGTCTGGTAGCGGTGGAGGATATCGGACCGAAGGTCGCCGCCTCCTTGGTCGCGCACCTCACCCGCCTGCGTCCGGAACTCGAGCGGCTACGCGCGGCCGGGGTCTCCCTCGACGTACGCGAGGAAGACCTGCCCCCGGTCATCGCCGCCGGGGCGCCACTCGAAGGCAAGACGGTGGTGATCACCGGCGCCATCAGTGACCCACGCTCCGGCGAAAAGGTCGCTCGCCCAACATTCCAACGCCTGTGCGAGCAGGCGGGCGCGACGGCGGCCTCCTCGGTTTCGGCGAACACCGACATGCTCATCACCGGCGCGGGCGTCGGCGACAGCAAGCTGACCAAGGCGGAGAAGCTCGGCGTCGAGGTCGTCGATCAAGGCGAGATCTGGAACCTACTGATCGCCGCCAAGGTCGTTTAGCCCCGCCGGGCCGCACATCTCGCGTGCGCGGGTTCCGGCGGGGTCGGTACGGCGCTGACGGCGGCGTCAGCGGGTATCGGCGAAGACCTGCACGACCGGCCGTCGCGGGTCGTAGGTGACCCACCCCGGGTCCCCGGTTTTCGCGAAAGCCACCCAGGCGGCATGCATTTGGGTCGCGAGGCCTACCGGGACATCGCCGGGACCGAGCAAGCCGGTGTCCCCGCGAAGCCACGGGTCGTCGACCGCATCGAAGACGAAGGGCAACTCGACGGTGTGGGCAGCGCCGAGCCGCCCGTTCAGCGCTGTCGAGCGGAACCCGAACGAGTAGACGTGGGTGCGGCCACCCGAAATCCGGTTGTGCGCCTGCGCCATCCGCGTCGTACCGGCCCCGAACAGGGCCTCACCGAGAACTTCGGCACGCAGCTCACCCGGTACGGCATCCGGCCGTTGTGCGCGGAGCTCGGCGACCGCGGTCTTCGGCTCCGCGTACACGCGGCCGGCGACAGCGAGTAGATCAGCCTCGGTAGTGGACTCCAAGGTGCCCGCGGGCACGACATAGAGTCGCCCCTCCGCTGTATTGGTGCCGATCAGCAAGTCGACATCGCCGGCCGGGCCGTCGGCCAGACCGTCGGCAGGCTGAACGGGCAGTACCAGGCTGAACGGGCTGAGACCGACCAGCGGATCCGTCGCGGTGCCGGTGCGCAGATCCAAGCCGCTCAAAGCAGGCAGTACCGCCAGAAAACGCTCGTCCGGAATCGCGGCGAACGCCTCGACCGTCGGCTCCACCGCCAGCGCGGCGGCCGCCACCGCGGTCACCCGCTGCGCCTGCTCCGGCGTGAAAGCACCTGTGCCATTACCGCTTTGGACAATCGCCCGACGGAACAAACCTTTGGCCGCCGGGGCGGCGAGTAGCGCGCCGACAAGGGTGGCACCAGCGGACTGCCCGAAGATCGTGACATTCTCCGGATCCCCACCGAACGTCTCGATCGTGTCGCGCACCCAACCGAGCGCGGCGAGCACATCGAGCAGCCCCCGGTTGGCCGGAGCGCCTTCCAGATCGAGGAAACCGGGAATCCCGAGGCGGTAGTTCACCGTCACGAGCACGACACCGTCACGAGCGAAGGCGCTGCCGTCGTAGAGCGCGGCGCGGGTCGAGCCGGTGACGAACCCGCCGCCGTGCACGAAAACCATCACCGGACGCTTGCCGCTGTCGGCGGCAGGCGTGCGGACATCGACCGTCAGGTATTCCGCGCCCCGCACCCAGCCCGGTCCGAAGTAGGGAATCATGTCGAGCTTGCCGAAATCGCGAGCGGGCTGGGGAGCCGTCGGCCCCGGTTGGGTCCCGTCGCGGACATAGGACCAGCCCGGATGCCGCGTGGGCGGCGCGAAACGGCGGGTACCGGTCGGGGCCGCCGCATACGGGATGGCACGGAAGAACTCACCGGACTTGTCGCGACCGCCGCGCACGGCGCCCGCTGGAGTGTCAACGACCGGGTCTGGATATTCAGGCATCGGGAAACGCTTCCTATCTGGGAGAGTTCAGGAGATGTGGGAGAAACCCGCCCACTCTTTGATCGAGAACTTCGACCCGGTGCGCTCGACCTGCGCCGCGCCCTGGCCGCCGAAGTGCGCGGGGAAGACGAGCGCCTTGTTCTCGGCGGCATGACCGAGCAGCTTGTGCCGGGTGGCGCGGGCTTGGGCCGGGTCCTCGCAGAAGCAGGAGTTGATTTCCGGCTCCACGATCTGCATCGGGGTGTGCATCAGGTCCCCGACGAACAGCGCCCGGTCGGTACCCGACTCCAGGGCGAGCACGGACGAGCCGGGCGTGTGGCCGGGCGCGAGATCGAGCCGCAGGTTCTTGTCGATCCGATACGACCCGTCCCACAGGTGCGCCAGCCCCGCCTGGTGGATCGGCATGACGCTGTCCTCGAAGACGTTCTGGTTGCCGCGGCCGAACACGGTCTCGGACTCGTTGGCCGGATCCCAGAACTCGAAGTCCCGCAACGGCATCAGGTAGGTGGCGTTCGGGAAGGTCGGCACCCAGGCACGGCCGTCGAGGCGGGTGTTCCAGCCGACGTGGTCGATGTGCAGGTGGGTGTTGATCACGAGGTCGACGTCCTCGGGGCGAACCCCGGCGGCGGCGAGGTTGTCGAGGTAGTTCGTGTCGAGGCGGCTCCACACCGGCGCGTACGGCCGATCCTTGTGGTTGCCGACGCCGGTGTCGACGAGGATCGTGCGCCCCTCGCTGCGCAGCACCCAGGTCTGGAGCGCCGAGTGGCATTCGTTGGTCTCGAGGTTCCAGAAGTCGGGTGCCAGTAGGTCGCGGTGTTCGTCCCATGAGCCGTCGGGGCTGTCCGGGAAGAACTGGTCCGGGCTCATCTCGACCGTGCCGTAGAACTCGCGGATTCGGGTGACGGTGACGTCGCCAAGGGTGATCTGTTCCATGTGGTCGAGCCTGGCAATCAGGACGCAAACCAACCACTCCCGCTTTGTCCTACCACTGGCAGGGTGTGGCTGCGCGCGACCCGCCCCCGGATACTGGAGCAATGGACGGACCCGGACCACTAGGCGACTTTCTGCAAGCCCGACGGGCCAGGCTGCGGCCGGAAGATGTCGGCTTGCGCGAAACCGGACCCCGCAGGCGGGTCAGCGGCCTGCGGCGCGAAGAACTCGCCCAGCTCGCGGGGGTCAGCGTCTCGTATTACGCACGGCTGGAACAGGGGATGTCGCGCGGAGCCTCGGCCGAGGTACTCGATGCCGTCGCCCGCGCGCTGCTGCTCGACGACCACGAGCGCGCGCACCTCGACCGCCTCGCCGACGCCGCTCGCCACCTCCCCCGCGTGCGCCGACCACGACCCGAGAAGCTCGTCGACGAGACGCGCGACCTCCTCCGCGCCGTCGACGGCGTCCCGGCGCTGGTGCTCGGCCGACGCACGGACGTGCTGGCATGGAACACCCTCGGACACGCGCTGCTGGCCGGACACCTGGACTTCCACAGTCCGGACGACCCTGCGCGACGGCCGAATATGAGCAGGCTGGTCTTCCTGGACCCGCACTGCCGCGAGCTGTACGCGGACTGGAAACGCAAGGCCCGCGCCGTAGTCGGCAACCTGCGCATCGCCGTCGGCAAGCATCCGGACGACCCGCTGCTCGCGGAACTGATCGGCGAGCTGACGATGAAAAGCCCCGAGTTCGTGACGCTGTGGGGCGATCATCGTGTGACACCCTGCGACGCCGCGTCCTATGAACTGCACCATCCGGTCGTCGGCGCGATGACGGTCACGCAGCAGACCCTCTCGATCGCCCGTGCCCCCGACCAAGCACTGATCGTGTGCACAACCCCCGCCGGGTCCCCCGCCGAGGAAGCTCTCGCATTACTCCGACAGGCAGGCGAGGGTCGCACGTCAGCGCAGGTGCCGGTACCAGGCATGAACGGCACAGTCGCGCAATAGCTTTGCTCCGCCACTCACGGCAGGTCGGAGAACCGCACATCGTGCGCCACGGCGGTCACGTGGAGGCCGTCGGCGCCCGGCTCGATGGACGTCAGTTTCGCGCCGAGCGGCAGCCGCTGCAGCGGCACCGTGAAGGTGAGGGTGCGGCGCAGCAGCGCCAGCGAGATCGTCGGCCCACCCGCCGCCGACTGGACCGAGACCGGCGTGACCTCGATGCCGTTGTCGGTCGGTGCGACGGTGACGACAACCGTCCCCGGCACCGGGATGCCCTCCATCGAGAACGTCCCGGTGACGCGCAGTCCGTCCGGACTGTCGGACATCGACTCCACCCCGGCCGGCGCGAAGCCCTTTACGGTGTCGTAGGGCACCACGGCCGTCGCCGACGCCGTCGCCGCGACCAGGTTCGAGGTGCGGTTGTTGAGCAGATCGGTCAACGGCGCGGCCACGTCGGTCAACGTGATATCGAGGTTGTGCACGGACAGCTTCTGCTCGCTCCAGTCACCGACCCGAATGCCGATGTCGTGATATTTGCCGTCCACCGCCTGGGTCAGAAACGGGAAGCCGCGAATATCAACGCTCGGTTGCTGCGGCAGCTGGTAATCGGCCGCGATCTTGCGCCCGATCTCGTTCTGCGCCAGCACCACCGCAACCCGGTCGCCGACAATCAGCGCGATCGCCAGCACAACGATCAGTATCAGAAATGCGCGCATGCGCTCACCGGCTCAGTCATCCCACCATCATGCTGTGCGTCGCGCCCGCCCGTTGCCCACCACCCCTCGAGCTTCAGTTTCAGCGACTACGACCCGAGAAGTGTGCGCACATAATCGTCGGTCGACTCGACCAGTTCCGCGGTCGAGCCCGCGGCGAGTACGCGTCCCTGGACGGTGCGGCCGCGCAGTTCGGCGGTCATGAGCCGTCGGCCAGGATTGTGGTGACCGACAGCGCGGTGTCGAAGTTCGGGACGAGCCGGGTTTTGGTCAGTGCGAAGGCGATTCCCCGCGCGGGGTCCGCGTAGGCGTAGCTTCCGCCGCCGCCCGGCCACCCGAATGCCACGGAGTTTTCCTCGGCGGGGGCGCCCATTCTGCCGATCGGGAAGCCGAGCGCCATCCGAGCCGGAGTACCGAAAACCTGATCCGCCCCCTCGAATGCCGGCGCGGAGAATTCCGTCAACCGCGCGGAGTCCACCAGTTTGCCCTGCAGCACGGCGTCGAACATCGCGGCAAGCCCACGCGCGCTAGCGATCCCCACCGACGGTATGTCGGCGCGCAGAATGTCGCCATTGTTGCCGAAATCGGCACTCGGCCGGCTTTCCCACGGCGCGAGGATCGCCTCGTCGTCGTCCGGGTCGGCAGGCCATTGCCGAGCCTGCTGCTCCAGGCGCGCCAACTCCGGCAACGCCTGCTCCGGAGCGGCGAAGTAGAGCTGTCCCTCGATCCCGAGCGGCGCGGTGATCCATTCGTGCAGCAGCTCGCTCATGGACCGCCCGGTTGTGCGGCGGGCCAGCTCGCCGACGAGATAGCCGAAGGTATAGGAGTGATAGCCCATCGCGGTGCCCGGCGGCCAGCGCGGTTCGGCGGCGGCCAGCGACGCACATACCCGCGACCAGTCGGGAAGCTGATCCGGGGTGATCTCACGCGGCATCGCCGGCAGACCGACGGTGTGGGTCAGCACGTGTCGCAGTGTCGCCGTGGACTTTCCGTGCACACCGAACTCGGGCCAAACCTCGGTGACCGGACTGTCGTAGTCGAGGAAACCGCGCGCGACCAGCAGCTGCGCGAGTGTGGCCGTCACATTCTTGGCGAGGGAGAAACTGAAGATCGGCGTCCCCGAGGTGACCGGTCGCCCGTCGGCCGAGCCCGCCACCGCGTCGACGATCAGCGCGCCATCCTGATAAACAGCGACCTGCACCCCGTCCTCCATGCCGGTACGAACCAGCATGTCGATATGCCGCTGAATCTGTTCCTGCATCGCTCTCCTGTCACTTGGTCGGCTGGACACGGGGATGGTCAGGCGCACAAGGTTCGAGTGGCGGGAACGACATCCCCGATCCAGCGGCGCAGCTGGGTGTCGTCGGCGGATTCGGGCCAGTACACGAAGGTGTCGAAGCCGGTCTGCGTGGCGAGATCGGCCAGGATGCGCGCCCAGCCCGCGGCGTCGGTGCGGATCGGTTCCTCGCCGCGCAGGGTGACCGGTCCAGGAGCGTCGGTGATCGTTCCGACGAGTTGAGCCATCCGGGTGATGTCGGCCGGGTTACGTCCCGCGTCGATCGCGGCGGCAGCGATAATGTCCTGTGCCGCTTGCCATTTCTCGTACGGCAGGTAGTGCGGGATGGGTGCGGCCCACCCGTCGGCGATCCGCCCGGTGAGCGCGTTGGCCTTCGGGCCGACGCTACCGAACCAGATGCCGACCGGATGCGCGGGCGCGGGTCCGGACTGCACGCCGTGCACGGTGTAGTGCGTGCCGTGAACTTTCGCCTTCGTCCCGGGCAGCCACATGGCCCGGATGATCGCCGTCGCCTCCGCTAACGCCTGCAACGCTTCGGGATTCGACCGCACCGGTCCGCCCATGGCACCGATCGCGGGCCAGAACGCGCCGGCCCCCAACGCGAGTTCGAAGCGCCCGCCGCTGAGCAGATCCAAGGTCGCCGCCTGCTTCCCGAGCATCGCGGGCCCGCGCAACGGCAGGCTCGCCACATCCGGAAACACCCGCAGCCGTTCGGTTTCCGCCAGCACCGTGGCGATCACCGCGAACGTGTCAGCCAACCCACCCGAGTACGGATGGTCCTGAATACCCAGCAGATCCAGGCCCTCCCGATCCGCCACCTTCGCCATCGCACGCAGCTGCGGCAGCTCGGTCACCGTCGGCGCCCACTGAATACCGAATCGTAAGATCACCCCGCGATCATGCCAGCCTCGTCACCGCACCTTCAGCAGTCCTCGACGACCACCAGCTGATCGGAGTCGCGCTGCTCGTCCGCAGGTAATCCAGCGGGCTCCCCCGGGCCGTAGTTGCTATCGTGGCAGTGTGACGAACATCCGACAGGCATGGCGCTGGCTGGTCCAACAGTCCGTCTAACCATGTCCGCGGGCTGTACGCAGCCCGCAGTCACATCTCCCGTGCACGAGGTTCGTACGGCCCCTTGACCCTAGGAGCCCTACGTTGAATACCTTCTCCGCCACCGTCGAACGCAGCGACACGTTACGTGCCGCGGTCACCGAGCAACCCGATCGATACCGCATTCTCACCGGAGAACGCCCCACCGGCCCTTTACATCTGGGCCACTACTTCGGCACCGTCGCCGAACGTGTGCGTCTGCATAAGCTGGGTGTGGACACGTTCGTCATCCTCGCCGACTATCAGGTCATCACCGACCGCGACGCGATCGGCAAGGTCCGCGACAACGTCTACAGCGCCGTCCTGGACTATCTAGCCGCCGGTATCGACCCGAGTCGGGCAACCATCTTCACGCACTCGTCGGTTCCCGCGCTCAACCAACTACTGCTGCCGTTCCTCAGCCTTGTCACCGAGGCCGAACTCCATCGCAATCCCACGGTGAAGGCAGAGCACGCGGCATCGGGACGCGCACTCAGCGGGCTCCTACTCACCTACCCGGTCCACCAGGCTGCCGACATCCTCTTCTGCAAGGGCAACTTGGTTCCCGTCGGGAAGGACAACCTGCCGCACGTCGAGTTGACCAGGGTGATCGCCCGACGCTTCAACGAACGCTACGGCGATGTCTTTCCCGCACCGCAGGCACTGCTCACCTCCGCACCGGAAGTTCCCGGCCTGGACGGCAGAAAGATGTCCAAAAGCTATGGCAACGCGATCGCACTGTCGATGACCGCCGACGAAACGACCGCCTTGATCCGCCGAGCCCCCACCGACTCGCAACGACGCATCACCTTCGATCCGGTCCATCGGCCCGGCATATCCGCACTGCTCACCACCGCCGCACTGTGTTCCGGTCGCGACGAACGAGCACTGGCCGATGACATCGGCGAGGCCGGGGCGGGAATGCTCAAGCAGGTCACCGCCGAGGCGGTCAACGAGTTCCTCGCGCCGCATCGGCAGCGCCGCAGCGATTTCGCGCGCGACCCGGACTACGTACGCGATGTGCTGCGAGACGGAAATCGCCGCGCCAACGAGCTGGCAACCCGCACTCTCGACGAGGTACACGCCGTGATGGGCACCGCGTATTGAGCGCAACAACTATGTAGACATCATGGCGTCGGTTCCGACGTCTCAGGTGAGGATGGGTCAGCCGGGCGCATCCGCGACGCGAAGGAGCCGTGATGAAGTACGTGATCCTGATTCACTCCAATCCGCAGCCCTGGGGCCATCCGACGGGTGATTACCTGCCCGAATACCAGGCCATGCCACCGGAGCGGCGGGATCGGATGACCGCCGATTTCGAGAAGTTGCTCGGCGAGATGCGGGAGAACGGCGAGTTGGTGACGGGCGAGGCACTCGGGGCGCCCGAGTCGTCGCGGCTGTACCGGTGGGACGACGGGAAACCGCTGGTGACCGACGGCCCGTATTCGGAAGCCAAGGAGCATTTGGCGGGGTTCTTCCTGATCGACGTGGAAAACCAGACCCGCGCCGAGGAGATCGCCGCGCAGTTCGCCGGTCCGGGGGAAACCGTCGAACTGCGGCCGACGATGTGGCCGGGTGGCGACGACCAGTGAGCAACCGGGTGGTGGAGGACGTGTGGCGGCACGAGTCGCCGCATGTCCTCGCCGCCCTACTGCGCAGGCACGGCGACCTCGGCGACTGCGAGGACGCCGCGCAGGAAGCGGCCGAGGCGGCGACGGTGCAGTGGGCGCGCGACGGGCTGCCCGCCAATCCGCGGGGCTGGCTCATCACCGTCGCGTCGCGGCGGCTGATCGACCGGTCGCGCGCCGACGGTGCACGGGCCGGACGCGAAGAAGCGGTGGCCGTCGCACAGCCCAGCGACTCGTATCTCGCGCGGCCCGCGGATCAGCCGTCCACCGCCGACAGCGACGACATGCTGCAGATGTTCGTGCTGTGCTGCCACCCGAGCCTGAGCCGCTCCTCGCAGGTCGCGTTGACCCTGCACGCCGTCGGCGGCCTGGGCGTCGGCGAGATCGCCGCCGCCTACCTCGTCCCGCCGCGCACCATGACGCAGCGCCTGACCCGGGCCAGGTCGACCCTGCGCACGGCCGGCGCGGTGTTCGCACTCCCGAGCCCGGCGGACCTGCCCGCGCGCATCGCGCCCGTACTCGATGTCTGCCATCTGATGTTCACCGAGGGCCACACCCGTTCCGCCGGTGGCACACTGGTCGATGGCAGTCTGACCGATGCGGCGATCCGGTTGACCCGCCAATTACATTGCGCGATACCGGATCACGACGAGGTCGCGGGTGCGCTGGCGCTGATGCTGCTCACTCGTTCCCGAGCCGCGACCCGCACCGAGGACGGCAACCTAGTCCCGCTCGCCGAGCAGGACCGCACCCGGTGGGATCGCGACCTGATCGCCGAAGGCGTCGGCATTTTGGAGCGGGTGCTGCCGCGCGGCCATGTCGGCCGATTCCAGCTGCACGCCGCGATCGCCGCCGTGCACGCGGAGGCGCCCACCTGGGAGAGCACCGACTGGACACAGATCGGCGTGCTCTACGCCATGCTCGATCGAGTCGCGCCGAGCCCGTTCGTCACGCTCAACCGGGCCGTCGCCCTCAGCATGGCCGTGGACCCGAAGCAGGGTTTGGACCTGATCGCACCCTTGCTCGACAACCCGGCCATGCGGCGTCATCACCGGACCCACGCGGTACGCGCCCATCTACTGGAAATGATCGGCGACCGCACCGGCGCCATCGACAGCTACCGGCGGGCCGCGCAACTCACCGCGAGCGTCCCCGAACAGCGATACCTCAACGATCGGGTACGTCGCCTTACCGATCCCAGTTAGCTACACCTCGGCATATCCCCGAGGCCGCTTGAACCACGCGCTCGCGCTGGCCCGCGAGAGCGTGATGACCACGGTGAGACCGACAATGCATCCGAGCAGTCCCGGCGGCTGCTGTGCGCCCATCCCGCCCAGCCCGACGAGCCCCTCGATCGAGGCGAGCACGATCACCGTGGTCCGCGTTCCGTTTTCCGCGTATCCGAAAGTGAGGGTGAATCCCGCCATGATGATCGCGAACAGGAAGCCGAACATCAGCCCGCCCGCCAGCTCGGGCCTGCCGAGGCCGAGCGCGACCACGATGAGCACGATTCCCAAGGTGGCGAAGATGATCGAGACCACCTGCGCCGCACGCACCGACCCCGGCATTTTTGTCATCGGCGGCTGGAACTGCCCGTATGCGTTGCCGCCGTATGGATTCGGCGGGTATCCGCCTTGCGGCGGTCCCGGATAGGGCGGGTAACCGCCCTGCGGCACAGCCGAATACGGCTCGTATCCACCTTGCTGCTCAGGCGCGTACCCCTGCCGCGTCGGATAGGACTCATATCCACTATCCGATCCGAGCTGGCGCCCGTCATACGAGCCGCCCGCTACCGTCTCCGGCGAATTCTGCTCCGCAGCACCTTCGCGAACCCCCGAATTCTCCCCAGTCCCTGAATCTTTCCCGAACTCCACCAAGGTCCCACCCCTCATTCTCGAACCGGGCCGACACGCTCCGACCCAACGCACCGAACCGTACCAGTGAAATCCGTCAATGTACGCCCGAAATGTCCTGTGTTGCCAGCGCGAGCCACGCGCTGGCAACATCGAAGGTCGTGACCTCCAACGGATCGGAGCGAGCGATGGTCAGTCCTCGTTACGGAATACCGCGACGCGCAACCTACTGGGCCACAGCCGATCCGGTGCAAACCCGGACTGACGCGATCTCGAGCAGCCCGTCGAGGTCGACCTTGCCGACGGTCTGGTTCGCGTCCACACAGAGGCTGTCGCGGCGAGCGAGGTCGAGGATGCGTTCGGCCAGCGGCATGACCATGTGGCGGCCCCAGCATCGTTCCGACGCGTGACCGAAGGGTAGATAGCCGGGGTGCGCCTCGGGATCGAGCCTTTCCCAGCGTTCGGGGCGAAATTCGTCCGGGGCTTCCCATAGGCGCGGGTCGCGCTGACTGAGCAAGGGCAGCAGGAGAAGGTCGTCGCCCACGCCGATCCGTGCGTCGACCGCCGAATACTCGGAACCTTTGAGGCGCAATAGATTCCAGGACGGCGGCAGCAGCCGCAGGGTCTCGAGCAGGATGTTGCGGTTCGAGGCCTCGGGATCCAGCGGCGATGCCAGCCACACGGCGCTGGTCACCAAGGCGGCCACCGTGAAACACACCGGCGCGGCGACCCTGCGATAGAGGTACATCGCGTATCGGCGATCCCGAAAACCGTTGGCCTGGAAAACCTGTGTCGCCAGCTTCGACAGCGGTCGCTCCTGACCCGTTCTGCCGATCAGCGCGGCACCCGAGGTGACCGCTGACCAGGTCAGCTTCGGGGTCAGTTCGAGCCTGCGGTCGACCAGCATCCGGAATCGGAAATCTTCACCGCCGAACACGAGATCGCGAACATAATCGTGCGCCCGCTGCGGCCAGACGCCGACAAGCGGGCTATCCGTCTCGAGCGGAGCCTTCAACGCCGCGCGCACATCCCCGCCGACGGCCTGCATGAAGGTGGACGCGTCGACCCGGCTGACCAGCCGCCGATGTACGGGCTTGAAGGTCGGACGTTCGTCGGGTCGCGCGGGCCTGGCGCCGAGTACCGCTTCCATCAGATCGGCCCCGGCGATTCCAATGGTGTCGGGCTCGAGGCGAAAAAGGTCGGCGCCACGGTACTTTTCGAAAAGTTCGGCCATTCGCGGCGCGAAGACAACGGTCCGTGAATTTCCAGCACTGTGCCGTATGGACATGACGAACTCCCGGATGGCAGGACGGGACTCGCGCCCGCCAGGGTTAGCGGCGGGCGCGAGTGCAACAACTATCCGGAAGCGTCAGATCCACCCGTACCAGGCGTACTTCTTCAGGCTCTTCTGTTGCTTCATCCGCTTGACCATACGTACGAGAGTCATGACTCCACCTTCGGTTGTGAGTGTGTCCGGTAGGCGCACCTGGATCGCAGGCACCTGTCGAGAGTAAGTGAGACCTGTTGGCGAAAGGGACGTTTCGGTGAAGTTATCGTCAAATGCTATGGGCGTGACGCGAACATTACGCTGCGCGACGTAACGTGGCGCTTGGCCACACCTGCCTGTCGTCGAATAACGAAGGCGCACAATGAGTATAGCGGCATCGACACGGATCGAAACGCTGGACGACGACTTCCACGCGCACCCGCACAGGTATTACCACCGCTGGCGGGAGCAGGGCCCGGTGCTGCGCGTACACGCGCCATCGGGCGTGGTGACCTGGCTGGTCGTCGGCTACGCCGAGGCCCGCGCCGCGCTACGAGATCCACGGTTACGCAAGAGCGCCGACGGCATGAAAGAGCTTTTCCGCCAGAAGTTTCCGGCTGCGCCGGCGAACGCGCCGCTCGCCAACCTCGACCACAATATGGCCAATAGTGACGCGCCCCAACACGTCCGACTGCGACGACTGGTCAACAAGGCCTTCACCCACCGAGCCATCGCCGAGCTGCGTCCCCACATCGAGCAGACCACCCACGCGCTACTCGACGAGATGGCCGAGCACGACGAGATCGATCTGCTCACGGCCTTCGTCTTGCCGCTGCCGGTCCGGATGATTTGCGACATGCTCGGCATCCCCCGCGACGACGTACCAGGATTTCAGCAGTGGGCTCGGGACCTGTTCCGAATCGTCGGCGACGAGCGCGCGCAGGCATTCCGCGAATTACGCTCTTACCTAAGAGGATTGGTGGCGCGAAAGCGAGCTCACCCAGGCGTCGATCTGCTCTCCAGGCTGATCCACGCCCATGACAACGGTGAGTCTCTCAGCGAAGTAGAGCTGGAAGACATGGCCGTCATGTTGCTGGTATCCGGCCACGGAACGACAGTCGATCTGTTGACCACCGGATCACTCGCCCTGTTACGTGATGATTCGCTATCGAATACGTTGCGCACCAACCCTTCAACGCTACCTGCCGCCGTGGACGAGTTCCTCCGATTTGACGGCCCGATCCATTTCTCCACCATCCGCTACACCGCCGAGCCGATACAAATCGGCGACACAGAAATCCCAGCCGGCGAATTCGTACACATCGCAATCGCCGCCGCCAACCACGACCCGGCACATTTCCCCGACCCCGACCGCCTCGACATCACCCGCGACGCCGGTCACCACCTAGCGTTCGGCCACGGCGCCCACTTCTGCGTAGGCGCCCCCCTGGCACGCATGGAAGCAACAGTCGCCTTCTCCGCCCTACTCCACCGCTTCCCAAACCTACACCTAGCCTGTCCCTACCCAGACCTGACCTGGCACAACAACTTCGGCTTTCCCACCCTCACCGAACTCCCGGTACGCCTGGGTCCCACCAGCGCTAGCCGAGGGTGACACCTGACTACGGGGACCGCCGTCAGCAGAGGCCCGTTCATGGTCTTTATGCTCACCAGGTGGAGGGAAACGGGTGGGAATGGGATTCTTCGCTGTACCGCGGTAGTGCCGCGTACTACGCGCGCGGTCGGTTGCCGTATCCGACGGCGCTTGCCGAGGCGCTGACCGTCGAGCTTCGTCTCGATGGCTCCGGTCGACTGTTGGACGTCGGATGCGGTCCTGGTTCGCTGACTTTGCTGCTGGCCGGCGGGTTCGAGCAAGCCATCGGGATCGACGCCGACGCCGATATGATCCGCGAAGCGGGTCGGCTCGCCGCACAGGCTGCGATCCCCAACACCCGGTGGGTGTGCATGCGCGCCGAGGATCTTCCCGCTGGACTCGGCCGCTTCGAATTGATCACCTTCGCGCAGTCGTTTCACTGGATGGAACGGCCGAAAGTCGCTGCGGCGGTGCATCATATGCTCGAGCCCGGCGGTGTTTGCGCCCACGTTCATGCGAAGACATATCAAGGGATCGCCGGCACGATAGCGACTCCGTACCCCAAACCACCGCATGCGGCGATCGAGAAATTGGTGCACGCCTACCTCGGTCCGGTGCGCCGCGCGGGCGCGAGCCTGCTCCCGAACGGCACAGCGTCCGGCGAGGACGCGATCTACCAGGCCGCGGGCTTCACCCGACAGCGCCGAATCGATGTCCGGGGCAGCGTTGTCACACGCACGACCGATGACGTTGTGGCAGTGGTCTTCTCGCTATCCAGCTCGACACCACATCTGTTCGGCGAAACCCTGGCCAGTTTCGAGACCGAACTCCGCCAGCTCTTACACAACGCCAGCCCGAATGGAATGTTCAGCGAGCACACCCACGAGATCGGCATCGACATCTGGCAGCGTCAAAGCGGATGAATAGTTCCAGATCCGCGTGAGCTCCTCTTGTGTGAACAGACCGTCCGGACAGGCGATTTCGATACACTTACCCACGGTGAAAAGGGTGCGGGTGTCACGTCCTCTTGGCTGAGCGATGCGCCCGAATGTCATCGAACGCATTATTCCGAGTGACGGGAACGAAATGAGCATCAGCAAACAAATCGCCGCTGGCGAACTGGACAATCTCACGTTTCACGGCAAGCTCGAAGACGGGCATCTGGTGCCCGATGGCCTGCTCGGCGATCAGGCCGCGATGGACGACATCGAGGTCGGCATCTACGTGCTGGAGAAGGACGGCACGCTGATCGCCTGCAACAAGACCGCCATCGGAGCCTGGGGACGCAGTCCCGAACTGGGCACCAGCGAGAAGTACTGCGGCGCGTTCCGCTTACGCTACCCCTCCGGCGAGGTCATGCCGCATGAAGCGGCTCCGCCCTCGGTGGTCATCAATAACGGCGGCACCGTCCGCGACGCCGACGTTATCTGTGAACAGCCCGATGGTTTCCGGCTGCTCGCGCTGGTCAACGTCTTCCCCATCCGCGACGAGTCCGACGAGGTAGTCGGCGCGGTCAATATCTTCCGCCACAACACCACTAAGACTGTGCCGGGACTGCTGGCCTCGGCAGACGCCGGCTGAGCTCCCTTCGACAGCCACGCAGCGCCTCTCCCCGGCGGGCACGCCTGCCGGGGAGAGGCGCTGTTCTGTACGTAACGTATCAAAGCCATTTTCCGACAGCACCTTTCGACAGGGTGCGCGCACGCTGTCGAGTATCGGAGATTTCCAGGCCGGGTAGGTCTGATGGGGAGGATGACAGTTATGGCGCAGGACGCCGATGCGTGGCTTCGCAAGGTCAGGAAGTTCAACAAGGTGGTCATCAGGCTGCAGAAGATGGGGATCGCGCTCGGCCCGCACTACCTGATCACCACGAAGGGGCGCCGGACCGGCCAGACACGAATCGCGGCGATCGGCGTGATCCCCATTGCCGGACAGCGCTATATCTTCCAGGCGTATCCGAAGGCCGCCTGGGTTGCCAACGTGCGCGCTGCGCAGACAGTCACCCTGTCCAGGGGTCGCCGGTCCTCGGTAGTGCGGTTGGTCGAATTGCCGGTCGAGGAACGACGGCCGATCCTGCACGACCACATCGCGAACAGTCATGCGCGAGTAGGCAATCTGTTCGTCACCACCGGCTTGGTCGACAACCCGACTCCGCAGGCGGTCGCCGATGCCGCGGATCGGATCGCCGTGTTCCGCGTCGAACCCGGGTAAGGCCGAACGGAGCCGTGAGTGCCGCCGGGACCCGGGGTGCTCAGAACGGGCTCGCGGCGGCCAGCGACCAGGTGAGGCCGATCGCGGCGATCACCACCAGCAGCAACAGCCCCAGTAAGGGTCCGGGGATGTTGTCGATGAGAGCGGGTTCGGTGCGGTACGAGCGTGAGACTGCCATGGATGGAAACCTCCGGTAGTCGGGCGGGGGGATAGCACCGCGATTCCCGGTTCCTCGAGCGTCAAACCCTGGCTGGCTGATGGGCCGGTGAGTGACTCGCGGCACCGCGCCGGGTGATGCCGCTGACCTGGGCTACTCCCCACAGAATCAGTGCGGCGACGGAGTAGGCGGCGCCGACCCAGCAGGAACCCGACCATCCCCACGTGCTGTAGGCCCAGGTGGTGGTGATTGCGCCGACCGCGGATCCGAGGGAGTAGAAGGCCATGTAGGCACCGATGACGCTGCTGGCGTGGTTCGGGTGCGCCGCGGTCAGCAGGTGCTGGCTGCTGACGTGGACGGCCTGGACGGCGAAGTCGAGCAGGATGATGCCGACGATGAGCAACCACAGGGTTGCTCCTGTTCGGGCGATGAATGGCCAGGCGGCGGTGAGTAGCACCAGCGCGGAGCCGGTAATCGCCTGTGCACGACCGGAATCGGCCCATTGTCCGGCTCGGGCGGCGCCTAATGCTCCGGCCAGGCCGACCACTCCGAATAGGCCGATTTGTGTGGTGCCGAGATTCCAGGGGTCGGTGCCGAGCGGGAGGGCGAGCCCGCTCCAGAGGGTTCCGAAGGACGCGAAGAGGAAGAAGGTGATCAGCCCTCGACTCAGGAAGAGGCGATCCGTGCGGACGAGCCGACCCATCGATGCCAGCACCTGCGCGTACCGTGCGCCGGAAGTTCTGCTGTCCGGGTCGAGTATCGCGCGGACGGTGAGCGCCAGTGCCACACAGAGCACGGCCAGCAGCGCGTACACGGCACGCCAGCCGACCGTGTCACCGAGCGCACCCGCGACGACACGAACGCCGAGAATGCCGATCACCACACCGGAGGTGACCGCGCCGATATTGCGCCCCCGCTCGTTCGGCGCGGAAACAGCGGCGACATAGGCGACGGTCACCTGAACCACGACCGCGAACAGACCCGCGACCGCCAACCCCACCACGGCGACCACACCGTTCGGCGCGACGGCCACGACCGCGGCGCCCACGGCGGTGAGCACCAGATGCACGGTGATGAGCCGACGACGATTCAACACATCGCCGAGCGGAACCAGCAGGACGAGACCGGCGAAATAGCCGACCTGTCCGGCGGCGACCAGCCACCCCAACGACTCGCGCGCCAGTCCCAATCCAGTGCCCGCCGTCGCCAATACCGGCTGGATCGCATAGATCGTCGACACCGCCACCGCGCACACCAGCGCCAGCACCCACCGCTGCGATCTCGTGACTCCTACGGCCACAACACCTCCCGAAATTAGTAGCAAAATGCAACTATTCGAAGATAAGGCATAATAGTTTCATATTGCAACTGATCGAACGGAGGCGCATGACCGCGACGCCCGGTTCCGGCCGCGACTGGACCGACCCCACCTGCCCCGTCGCACGCACCGTCGACCTAGTCGGCGACCGATGGAGCTTGCTGATCGTGCGCGACGCCATGGACGGCGCGGCGACGTTCACCGAATTCCAGCAACGGCTCGGCATCGCCAGAAACATCCTCACCGATCGCCTGCGCAAACTCGTCGACCACAACATCCTCACCACCAGCACCGCCCCCGGCGGCAAGCGGCACAGCTACGAACTCACCACGGCAGGCCGAGACCTCTTCACCGTCGTCGTCGCATTACGCCAGTGGGGAGAACGCCATGCCTTCACCGCCGACGAACCCCGCTCGACCCTCGTCGACCACGACGGCAGACCCGTCGCCCGACTGCGCACCGAAGACCACGCGGGCAACCCCGTCACCGTGGCAACCACCCGAGTTCACAAGGTAGGCGCGCCCTGACTATTTCTTACGCCCCACCGCGGCATACCCGGCGGCAGGCGGTTTCGGTGCGGTCGCGGAATCCGAGACGGGCAGCGGGACAACACCGGGCGCGGTCAAATCCGGCGCTGCGCCATCGGGATACCACCGGCCGATCGGCACGATGCCCGGTTCGATCAGTTGCAGACCAGAAAAGAAACGGGCAACCCCGTCATAGGTCCGCGCCTCCATCTTGATGCCGCTCGCTTGGTAGGCCCGCACCGTGCCCTGGACCGTCTCGGGATCGAGGTCGGCGGTGAGGTGGGTCATCACCAGGAACGAGCCAGGCACAAGTGGTGCCAGCAGCTCGTCGATGATGTCGTACATCTGCTCGCCGGGCACGAAGTGGCACAGCGCGATCAGGCTCAACGCGACCGGCTCGGCAAAGTCGACGGTATCGCGCAGTTGCGGCGCCGCAAGGATTTTCGCCGGTTCGGTGACATCGGCCTCGATGTACTGGGTCCGTCCCTCCGGTGTCCCGGTCAGCAGCGCGCGGGCATGGGCGAGCACGATCGGATCGTTGTCGACGTACACCACCCTGGCGTCGCGGGCGGTCTCCTGAGCCACCTGATGCAGATTGGGCGCTGTGGGAATCCCGGTGCCGATATCGACGAACTGGCGGATACCCTGTTCGCCGAGATAGCCGACCGCACGATTCATGAACTCGCGGTTCTCCCGCGCGACCACCCGAACATTCGGAATGGCCTGCTCTATCTGCGCCGCGGCCGCCCGGTCGGCCGCATAGTTGTCCTTGCCGCCCAGGAAGTAGTCGTAAATGCGGGCACTATGCGCCTGCCCCTGCTTCAGATCCGTCATCCCGTTCGCGTCCGCCACGACACCCTCCGCACTCGACAACCCCAGTCTCCCTGACGAGTTAACCACCCGCCGCGATTTCGATCAGGTGCGCGGTGCTACGTGAACGACTTGGCCAAGCGGCTAATTCGTCGTCGCCGCTCGCTGCCCGTCCGGCGGCTTCTACAGCAGCTCGTGCTCCAACCGACGCAGCGTCCGATAGGACCGTTCGATCTCGGCTGCGTCCTGATGCACGAGAAACACCACGCCCGGAGACGAATTGAGGTCGACCGTAGGCCTGGTCATCGCTTGATCGGCGATGCGGAAGCGCACGCTCTCGATGGCGGGCAGCCGTTCGAGCTCATCCCGGAGCGCCTGGGCGGGCAGCGGAACCTCCCGGTGCGCAATGAGATTCACGCATCGTGCGTGCGCCCGCCGGGTATACACCGACGGCTGTGCCGCCAGCGCGCGTCCTTCGCCGAGGTAGCAGTCCATCGTCAGGTCTACCTGGTTCACTCCCGTGCCGCGATCGAGCGCGCGTGGATCGGCCAGCCCCGAGAGCCGCGCCGCGGTCTCCAACAGCACGGGACCCGCTGCGGTATAGATCAATTCGGTATGCGCGGGCCCGTTCGCGATGCCGAGCGCGTCGAGCACGCCGGAAACGTAGTCGAGGATCTCAGTGCAGCGCGGATCGTCCTCCGGCAGCAGGTCCTCGCAGTCGTAGATCCTGCGGTTGTCCCGCACCGTCACCTTGTGGCTGATCCACGCGTCGGTGAACCAGTGCTTACCGTCCCGGCTGACCGAGTTGACGATGAACTCGTCCCCCACCAGATATTCCTGTGCCAGCACGGCCGAGTTGGTCCGCAGCATCAAATTCGTCTTGCCGATGATCGCCCGGACCGCGGCACGAACTTCCGCCGCGGAGTCGCTGATGAACACGTCATCGGATCCCGCGCTGTCCAGCGGTTTGACCACCACCCGCCCGAGGCCCTCGGCGCGCCGCCATTCCACCAGCTCCGTCGCGTCACTGCCGCGCCGTTGCCGCGCGGTCCGCAGCCCCGCGGCGGCCACCGCCTCCAGCATGTAGAACTTGTCCCGACGCACATGCGACAGCGCCGGATCATTGCCGCGCAACCCGAGTTTCGCGGCGATCTCGTCGGCCACCTCGACGCCGTACTCGCTGCCCGCGATCACCGCGACCGGCGCCAAGTCGGCGAGCCTGCGCAAGACATCGTCGGCCTGGTCCGCGTAGGACAGATCCGCGGCGAACAACTCGGCGGGCAAGCTCGCGGAGAACGTCGCGGGCAGGTGCGAACGAGACTGGACATGGATCAACCGATGCTGGTGCCGCGCCTGCCGAGCGAGCAGCGCCCCGGTGGAGAACGCGTCAACCAGCACAACGGTGGACGAATCATTCTTGGGCATAACACATCTCATCTGCTCGTTCATGGAATCAGCCTGCTGTCATAACTATTCGCGACGTGGTCGAGCATCCCGTAGAGCGCGTCCGAGCCGAGCCGCGCAAGGTCCTCGCGACCGGCGCAGGCGGGCAACGGAAGTCGCCCCAACTTCCCCCACCGCAGCGCACCCTGCTCGTCGATGACCGAGGTGGTCGCACCGAGATTGTCGGAATGCAGACAGTAGGGAACATCGAGCAGCCCGTCGGCGAACGCCCGCAGCAGCGCCACCCCCACATCCGGGTCGAGGTCGAGCACCGTGTCGATGAGAGTCCGCGCCTCATCGAGAACCTCACCGAAATACTGCGCCTCGGCCGGAGCAGCCGGATCGAGCGGCCCGTCCGCCTCTTCCGACGCGATACGCAGCGCCGCAATGTTTTCGGCGACGGACGGAATCTGCCACGCCTCCGACACCGTCTTCACGATCATCCGCTCACACCCGGTCGCCATGGCCAGCCGGGCACTGTCGCGGATCAGCCGAGTCGCGCCATCGGGCGTCCTCGGGAAAAGACCCATGTAGGTGTAGAACACCACATGCCAGGTCACGTCGCCCAGGTACTCGGCGGCGAGGGTTCGCAACGCCCGCAACGCGCCACGATCCTGCTCGGCCAGCGTCCCTTGCGCGTAACTGAACGACATGTACCGCAAGCCGTGCTGCCGGAAGAAGCACCCTTCCAGCACCCCCATCGCCACCAGCAGCGACGGCGGGCACAGCTGACCGAGCAGGCAGCCGCCGAAGCTCTCGATATGGCCGAACTCGGCCGCGCCCGCGAGAAACCGGGTGCTCTCCGCCCACGCCTCGATCGCCTCGCGCAGCGGCAGCCTGCTGTAGGGCAGGCAGTAGGAGACCGGCCCACCTTCCGTCGCGTCCAGACCGACCTCGACCAGCCGCTGGAACACCCGCAGCGGCAGCGCGGTGCCGTGGCGCACCTGGACCGGAAACGTGGGCCCGTACAGCCCGGCAAGCACCTTCCGGGTGTCCGACACCGAGTGCGAGACAAGCGGATACCCGTTCAACTCCTCCCCCGCGGCCAGGCGTTCCAGCGGGCTCTGGTAATCGCCGACACGGGTGTAACTGTCTAGCGTGAGCGTCCCGATCACCGGAAAATCCAGGTGGGCCACCCTGGCCAGACCCGACCGCATGGCCGAGAGGCTGCCCATGCCCATCCGCGGCTGGACAATCAACTGCCCCGCGGCGGCCCGGTCCGCCACGAAACTGTCGAAGAACCCCGCCACGTCACCGGCCCGAAATCAGCTCGAGCGTGGGTAATCCCGATCGCGCATCGACCGTGTGCACCTGGGACTTGTGCGGATCACCCGCGCGCACCCTGGCCATCACGGTGTCACCGGCCGCGAAATCGACCAGCGCGCTTCGGTACAGCGTGCGCAGGTGCGTGATGGACAGCCCGGACACCTCCGCCAGCCATCCGGCGGCGCTGTCGGTGCCCGGCTCGCCGCGCAGCGCGGCATGCAATGCCGGTATCTCGTCGACCCGCTCGGGATGGCACCGTTCGACGAATTCTGCCAGTCGCGCACCCGCATTGGTGAACGGCGAGAAGACCATGGCGACGAGTTCGTCCTCGCCAAGCCCGAACGCGTTCTCGGCATACGTCGCCGCCACTTCGCGCTGCCTGTCGATCTTCTCCGGCGAGTCGTAGCGGCCGAGCGCCAGATCGATGAGCCGGTCCGGCATTTCCTTGCGGCGCATCATCGTCTCGGCGAACTCCAGGTACTCGTGGATCCCGGCCTGATAGGTCCGCCCCTCGACGCATTCGACCCGCAGCCCCCGCAGGTGGGCCATGAGAGTCGGGTTGGCGCAATCGGATTCGGTGAAGCTGAACGCAAGATCATCGAATCGGAAGCCGAGGAAATCGACGATCAGATCCCAATGATCGTGCACGCGATAGCTCACCAGGTCATAGATGGACACGAAGGTGGGCTGCACCGACCGATCACCCACCGCCACTTCACGTTCGGCGGGCTCGTGCTCGTCGTCGCCGAACAATTCACGGAAATACGCGTCGCCGACCCCGCGCAACGCGGCGAGCAGGTCTTGAAACGTCATGCCCTTGCGCTGCACGTCGATGCCGATTCCCTTGGCCAGCCGCAGAATCCACGCGGCATAGAGAGCCTGTTCGCGCCGCGAGTCGCCGGTCATGATCGCGTCGACACCGCCGCGCCACCAGGCGGCGCGACCGTAGAAGTCGGCGACCGCGAGGTTGCAGCTATTGCAGAAGGTGGGCCGTCCGTCACCGGCCGAGCGGTGCCCGTTCATCAGCACGTCGAGCCGGTTGATCGCCACCAGCTTGTCCGGCAGCGGCAGATCGACACGGAAGCGGCGAATCTCGGTGTGGTCGATGGTGAGCAGGTCGACCCGCTCATCGTCGAGCAGGCCCAGCGCGGAATACACCCGATCGATGTTCTCCATCACCGCGCTGACCACCCCGGCGTGCCGCATGTTCGCCACCCGCATCAGGAAGGTTCTGCCGTACGCGAGTTGCAGACGCAACTGCACGGCGCGCACGAAGGCCACGACATAGGTGCTGTCCTTGCCGCCGCCGTAAGCCACCATCACCTTGTAGTCGGCGAGCTTGCTGAGGCCGCCCGCGTCCTCGATCAACTTGTCGCCGACGGCCGCGACGCCGAGGCGCTCGTCGGCGGTGAGGAAGCCGATCAGCTGCTCGTAGCGCACTAGGTCGGCGTTGGCATCATGGAGCGCTTGCGAGCGACGAAGGTCCGAGGCCGCATGTCCGTTGTTCACAGCAGTTCCGCCTCGAAGTCGAAGTTCTCGATGATCTTTCGGATGCCGGCCTCGACGACGTGCTCATCCTCGTGCAACACGATGAAGCGCCCCCGATGCAGCGCGTCGTACGCGCCGCCCGGCGCCAGCACCTCGCCCGGCGCGGGCAACAGCTCACGCCAGACGATCGGCACCTGGTCCCGCATGGACGCGGCCCGCACCACCCGCTCGGTCCGCTCGGCGGACTTGGGCATGATCAGCCAACCCCCGGAGGAATCGACCACCTCGGGCACCGGCGGGACCGGACCACCCGACAGCACGCGCAGAAACATCTCGTACAGATTGACGCCGAACACCCGGTACAGCAGGTGCGGTACTTCGGCGCCACCCACTCGCCCGCCGATCTCCAGGAACACCGGATCACCTGACGGGGTGAGGAATACCTCGAGGTGAAATGGCAAGCGCCGCAGCCCAAGTGCCGAGATGATCTGCCGCGAGAATTCCTCGATCAGTGTGCGCTGCGGCGAAGGCCCCATCAGGACCGAGCCGAGCGGCGTGCCGTGCGCGAAGGACAGACAGTCGTTGATGTAGCGCGAGACCGCCTGGAACGCGACGCGGGCATCGTCATCCGCGAAGCCGTCCACATGGTAGATCTGCCCCGCGATGAACTCCTCGATCTCATAATCGGCCAGCTCGAGGGTGGTCAGCGCGGCAGCCAATTCGGCGGCGTTGTCCACCCGTCGCACCCCGATGCTGGCGGCGCCGCCGAGCGGCTTGAGGATCAGCGGATAGCCGCAGGATTCCGCGAAATCCCGCACCTGGTCGGGACTCTCGCAGGCGGCGAAGCGCGGCACCGGGATGCCCGCTTCGTCCAGCACCTGCTTCATCCGCACCTTGTCCCGGTAGACGGCGACCTCATCGAGGGTCGGCCCCGGAATCCCCAGCTCCGCACGGACTTTCGCCGCGATCTCCAGGGTGAATTCCGACAGGGCGATCAGCTCGTCCACCGGGCCGACCCGCTCGGTGATCTCCCGGACGGCCGCACCGAGGGCCGTCACATCGTTGACGTCCTCGACCCGCACCAGGCAGGCGATCTTCGCCGGATCCGCGAGCACCCCGTCGGCGCCGGGACCATCCACGACGTAACTCACCCGGTTGGCCTCGTGATCGACGAACTCCTCGTAGCGGGTGAGCTCGTTGTCCCATCGGATTCCGTCGAAGAACCGCGGCCACCGATTGACGATGACGATATGCATCAGAACACCTCTCGCGTCGCCGCGTCCGCGCTGTCCCAGGGGCTGATCAGCGCCGGGTCCGCGTGCCAGGCCGAAAACCCTTGGGCCAGACCGAAACGCAGGAAGCCGCGGAAGCGTTCGATGGCGTCGTCGCCGAGGAACACGTCGGTGTAGCCGAGTTCGAGCAGTGTGCGGCGGACCCGGTCGTCGTCGGAAACCGCGGTGGTCAGCTTGCCGCCGATCGCGCACGGCACCTCCAGCCCGCGTTCCCGCAGGCCGGACAGCAGCACCTGCGCGCCGTGAAAACCGTGACCGTTGACGCTCGACACGACCAGCAGGTCGGGCCGGTCCGCGCGGATCGCGTCGGCCACGTGCCGCACCGGCGTACAGGTGCCGAGGTTGTTGACCGTCGCGCCGTGCTCCTCGAGCAGCTTCTGCAGGTAGACCAGGTTCCAGAGATGGGAATCCGATTCGACGGTGCTCAGCACACACCGGAAACGAGCGTTCATGTCACGACCTCAACGTTAGCGTTCTCGCGGGCCAGCAAGGCTTTTCGGAAACTGGCCATCGTCAACGGCAGAAAGACCGCGCCGAACAGGCAGAGCAGGCCGCCCAGCCACAGCGCGAGTCGTTGTGCGCCGATGTCGGCGCCCAGACCGCCGATCAGCAGGCCCGCGATCGGATAGGACAACAGGTTGAGCAGATAGAAGGGACCCATCACCTTGCCGAGATGCGCACGGGGAATCACCTTCACCCGCTGGGTGCGGTTGTAGATGTTGTAGAGCGCGTCGCCGACGAGCATCACGACGAAAGCGGGGGCATAGACCAGATACGAGGGTGCGAGGGCGGCTATCAGTACGGTCGCGCACATCAGCCAAAAGCCCAACGCCCCAATGGGTTCGACGCCGAAGCGGCGCAGCAGGGCGGGCATCAGCAGCAGGTTGAGCAGCCCGGTGACACCGACGGCCGCATTGAGCAGGCCGTACGCGGAGTCGGGCGCGTGGAAGACGTCGGTGACCAGTGCCGCGTTCGACACGATCAGCACGCCGACCACCAGGTTGATGGTGAAGTTGAGGATGCCGAGCAGCAGCACCGGACGGATGCGCACCATCAGTTGCCACCCGATCGCCAACTCCGCCAGCACTTCTCGGGCCGCCCACCCGACGGCGGTGCGCACCTTCGGCCGTGGCAGCGGCAGCCAGGTCACCGCGCTGATCGCGAACGCGCCCGCTGCGACGAGCAGCAGCCACAGCTTGCCGAGGAAGGCCGCGGCCAGAATCGCCAGGGCCGGTCCGAGCGCCATGGCGAGCAACTCCATGTTCTGTACCAGCGACTGCACCGTGGCGATCTGCGAGTCGCGGGCGATCTGCGGCACCATCCTTTCGATCGACATCCGGATGGGCGCCACGCACACCGAAAGGCACGCACCACCGGTCATCAACGCGGGTACCAGCCAACCCGGCCGGGCGAGACAGACCAGCACGACCACGACCAGGATCACCGCGCGCATCACCGCAACCCTGGTGAAAAGCCTTGCGCCACCGTCACGGTCGGCGAGCAGACCCGCGAATGGATACGCGATCAGGGCAGGCAGCCACTCGAGTGCGAACGCGAAGCCGAGAGTGGAGACCTGCTTGGTGTCGTGAAAGATCAACAGCGGCACCGCGAAAAGCACAACTTGTTCGGCAACGAGTCCGAGCAGAACCCCGGTGGCGAACAGTGCGCTGCGTTTACCCACCCCGTCGGCTGCATTCCCCCGGCGCCTGGGCACCGCCCGCTGCTTCACCCCAGCCGTCTCTCGTGATCCCGGATGAGCGGCAGGACGTGGGTGTAGAAGATGCGCATCTCGTCGCGGGTGGGCCAGCCGGAGAAGATGAACTCGCTGACCCCGACCGCCTTGTACAGGTAGAGGTAGTCGGCGACCTCCTGATAGCTGCCGACCACACACAGCGCGGGTCCGCCGCGATAGGGGACGAAGCCGGAGTAGATCATCGGCGACAGCCAGTCATCGGCAGCCTGCTCGGCCAGCCGGAAGGTCGTTTTCACGGCTACGGAATCCGAGGCGGCCACGACCTGCGCGACCCACTCCCGATGTTTTTCGTCCGGGTTCTCTTGCATGGCAGCAAGATCCGCGAGCGCCTGCTCCCGCGTCGCCCTGGCCAGGATGTGCATACGGGTACCGACCCTGGCGCCTTTGTCGAGGACCGGCCGGGCCGCGGCGCCCATTCCCTCGGGCGTATCGCCGTAGCGCAGCCAGCAGTCGCCGTACATGGCGGCCGTCTCCTGCGCGATCTCCGAAGCGCCACTGAGGTAGATCTCGGGCCTGCCGCCACCCTTGTAACCGAGGCCGAGCGCGGCCTCCTTGATCACGTAGTGCTCACCCTCATACGACAGCGGCGACTGCCCGCTCCAGAACCGGTGGCAGATGTCGAGGAACTCCTGGGTGCGCGCGTAACGTCCGTCATGGGCGACGAAATCGCCGTATCCCGCCTGTTCTGCGGGCGAGATGCCCGCGACGAGATTCAACGAGATGCGTCCGTCGGACATCCAGGAGATCGTGTTCACGACCTGGGTGAACAGCGTCGGTGACAGCAGGCCGGGCCGGTAGGCGAGGATGAAGGTGACATTCTCGGTCTCCCGGACCAGCGCGCCGATCATCGGCAGCGGGTCGGGCATGTAGTCGGCGATGCCCATCAGCAGGGAGTCGACGCCGAGCGCGTCGGCCTCCTGTACGAAGTCCACCATCCCGTCGAAGTCGAGTTCGCCGACTCGGTACTTCTCGGTCGCCTTCTGTTGCCCGCTGTCCAGCGGCGCACACCAATGGAACCGCAGCTCCCCCTCGCCCGGGTTTCGGGTCTGGGACAGTGGGGCGAAGTTCGTACGGTCGTAGTTCATTTTTATCGGATTTCACTTCCGGTATCGCAACGGAGGCAGCATAAGGCGCGCAGCACCAATTCAGGCAATAGCCGATCCAAGACCACCCTCTCAGAATGCACACGTCCGGAGCTGTGCCCCCCGGAAGCTCCCAAAGGAAGTCGCGCCCCCGTGCCGGCTTCCCCTGCCCTGTTAAGGCAAAGTTACCTCGACTGTCCGCCGCTGTCAAAGGAGTATAAGCTGCCTGCACGTCACACTTGCACAATTGTTCGGCCACCGAACTCTGCGCTCATCCAGCAAATGATCTTCCGCGTGAAATCCCCCCGCTCGGGGGGTGGACGGCAACGCCCAGACAGGGGAGAATTGGGCCGCTACCAGTGCGTAAGCATTCCAGCACAACAGGAACGGGGGGTTCGACGTAAACCGTCAAGCAATAGTTTCCCACCAGTTACCGAGCATTCTGGAAAGAATCTCGGATATATACGTTAGCCGATAGTCGACCCATTGCATACGAGAAATCCTCGGGCGTCTGTTAACACCTTCGGCTTGCCTACATATTTCAGATGGCGAAATACACGGGACGGAGTTCCGACGCCACACGCGTCCGATCTTGCTATTCACGGTTTCGACGAACATCGCGCCGGTGAACGACAAGCTCCCCCGCACGACTATTGAACGGATCGGACTTTGCCTGAATTGATTGAACCGACCGCAGCCGCGCCGCCACTACCGCGGGCGCATCTCACGTCGAAACGAACCGTTGCGGCATTGACCGTGCAGGCCCGATTCCTCGCCGCCGCACGCGAATTCCTGACCGCTGAGGGTTTCACCGAGCTGTTGCCGCCCATCATCGGCCCGGTCACCGACCCGGGGGCGCGCGGCGCGAAACAGGTGGATATCGACTACTACGGTCATCGCTACAAGCTGATGACCAGCGGCATTCTCTACAAGCAGGCGTCGCTGCTCGCCTTCGACAAGATCTTCCACGTGGCCCCGAACGTGCGGCTCGAGCCGCTGGAAACCGCGGTGACCCATCGGCATCTCGCGGAGTTCCATCAGCTCGATGTGGAGATCGCGAACGGGTCGCGCGAAGACGCCATGGACGTGGCCGAACGCCTCACCAAGCACGCGGTGGAATACGTCCTGAGCAGCGCCCAGCGCGAGCTGGAGATCCTGGACCGCGATCTCGAACAGTTGAAGCAGGTGCTCGCGGCGCCCTACGACCGCAGGCGGCACACCACCGCCGTGACCGAACTGCGCGACCTCGGCCACGACCAGCATGAGCACACCGAAATCGACTGGCAGGGTGAGGAAATCATCTCCGCGGCCGCCACCCGCCCGTTCTTCATCACCGACTACCCCAAGGGTTCACGCGGCTTCTACGACAGCGAGAACCCCGACGAGCCTGGCATGCTGCGCAACTTCGACCTGATCTTCCCCGGCGGCTTCGGCGAGATGATGAGCGGCAGCGAACGCGAGTCCGACTACCGCACGCTGCTCACCCGGATGCGCGAAACCGGCGAGAACCCAGCCAAATACGAGTGGTACCTCACCCTGGCCCGGGACGGACTCTCGCCGAGTGCGGGCTTCGGCCTCGGTGTCGAGCGGTTCACCCGATTCCTCGGCGGGCTCGACGCGGTCTGGCAGGCCACCGCCTACCCCAAAATCCCTGGGGAGCTACGTCCATGAGTGTGCTGTCGGCTCCTGGATTTCCCGAGCGGCAGGTGCGGGCGCGGGCGCGGACCGCGGCGGGTTCGGTGTTTCCGGACAATGCGCGGTACGGCTCGACCCTGTTCGGGCAGGGTCAGGACACAGACGCGCCGGGTGCGCAGGCGAGGGACGCGATCGACCACGCCCGGCTGGTGCCGCCCGTGTTCGTGCCGCTGCGCGCGGAGAAGATGTTCGACCTCGGCCGGGAACCGCTGGCCGGCGACGTCGATCTGAGTACCACCATCGGCGGTCTGCGCTCGACGCTGCCGGTGTATGTCTCCGCGTTCGGATCCACCGCCGTGGCCAACGGCGACCTGGGCGTCGCGGTCGCCGGGCAGGCCGGCGCGGCGGGCGTGCCGATGGTGATCGGCGAAAACATCGTGCCCGTCTCGGGATACGGGCGGATGGCCGACGAGGAACAGAGCTCACTGCTGCGTCGGCTCACCGAATACACCAAGCGGGCCGCCGACGATCTCGGCGGCGTGATCGTCCAGCAGAGCACCGAGGACGCCGACGCCGAGGTCTGGAACCTGGTGTACAGCGACCCGGCCAGCGAGCCGCTGCTGGCCACCGGTCGCCTCGCCTTCGAGCTGAAGGTCGGCCAGGGCGCGAAACCCGGCATCGGCGGCATGACCCTCATCCCCCGCGCACGCGCCGCGCATCTGTCGGCGCAGTACGACATCCTGGACATCTACGACGCCGCCGATGCCTCGGTGTTGCGCTCGGCCACCCCCGGCACCTTCACCGAGGAGATCCTGCGTCAGCAGATCCGGTTGATGCGCAACAACTATCCGCGCTGCCGTGTCTGGGTGAAGCTGCCGCCGGCCCGGGACGTGGCCGACGCCGCCGAGGTCGCCTGGGCGGCAGGCGCCGACGCGGTGACCATCGACGGCGCCGAGGCGGGCACCGGCTGGGCACCACACGGTTTCCTCGATCATGTCGGTCTGCCGTTGGCCGAATGTCTGCACCGCGTCGCCGACCGCGACCGGCACGACCACAGCCTGCTGGTCTCCGGAAGATGCTGGGAGGGAACCCGAGTCGTCAAATGCCTGGCCCTCGGCGCCTCGGCCGTCGGCCTCGGCCGGGCCGCGTTGGTCGCCGCCGACGAGAACGCCGATCATGGACTGACAAACCTGCTCGCCGCGTTCGACCTAGAACTCCGGCTCTTGATCAGCGCGCTCGGAAAGTACCGGACCGCCGATCTGGCCACCGAGGACATATGGTTCCCTGCTACCAACGAGAGGATGCGATGACTACAGAGCGACCATGGCGCGTGGCGGTTCTCGGCCCCGGCGGTGTCGGCGGGCTGGTCGGCGCGCTGCTGGCCCGCGCCGGGCACCGGGTGACCTTCCTCGGCGGAACCGTGACGGCGCGCACCGTGCAGGAGCACGGAATGCACGTGCGCAGTGCGATGTTCGGCGACTTCACCGTAAAAGCTCAGGCGGACACCGAGTTACGTGAACCCGTGGACCTGTGCCTGGTGACTGTCAAGCAGAACGCCCTGGCCGCGGCCGTCGACCGGGTGTCCCCTACTGTCCTCGGTGACGGCTTGGTTGTACCGCTGCTCAACGGAATCGAACATCCCGCGGCCCTCCGCGAGCGGTATCGCCCGGAACTGGTTGTACCCGGCGTGATACGGGTCGCGTCGAACCGCGTCGCACCAGGCTCCATCGAACACGGCAGCCCATTCATCGAGATCGATCTCGCCAGCGCCACCACCCCACCCGCACGCCTCGACGCCCTCGTCGCGCTCCTCAACGACGCTGGCGTACCAGCGAAAACACGCGACGACGAAGCCGCCATGCTCTGGGCCAAACTCTTCTTCCTCGCCCCCTTCGCCCTACTGACCACCCACCACCAATGTTCCGTCGGCACCCTGCGCACTGAACACCGCACCGAACTGGTCGACCTAGTCACCGAAATCGCCGCACTCAACCCCGCCTCCGATGTCGAAGCAGCCCTACGCTTCTACGACGCCTTCCCCCCGGAAGCCAAGTCGTCGATGCAACGCGACGCCGAAGCGGGCCGCCCCCTCGAACTAGACGCGATCGGCGGCGCCTTACTCCGCATCGCCCACCAACACACCACCCCGGTGCCCCTGACCGAGCGACTGGTCGCCGCCCTCACCCCGTTGAGCAACGGATCTTCCCCCACTCAGTAGAACGGCCGTTCACGGTCATTGACGCACCCGCCCCGGCCAACTCGGCGGCAAGGGCCGGCCCGATGCCTGACTCGAACCCGAAACGGGGGGTTTCGTTCACGCAGAAGGTAACCATCGCGGGGAGTGAGCGGAAGCCATAGCGTCGAGGGGTGGGTGCTACGCGGCGGCGGCCGTTGAAAACCGTTACCGGAGTGAGTGGTTCGGCGGAGGTATACGGTGCGGCGGTGGATCCGGGGCAGTCCACGGCGGCCTCGGCCATCGAGATCGCGAAACTGGCCGAGGCCAACGGGTTCGACGCGTTGTTTGCCGCGGATCTGTTGAGCTTCGGGGCGCAGGGAGCGATCGGGGCGCAGGAGCCGCTGATCTTCCTGTCCGCGTTGAGTGCGGTGACCACTCATGTCGGCCTGATCGCCACGGTGACAACAACTTTCCATCATCCGTACAACCTGGCCCGGCTGTTCGGCACCCTCGATCACGTCAGCAATGGGCGCGCCGCCTGGAACGCGGTCACCTCGTCGCTGGGCGAGGAGAACTACGGTGACCAGGATCTGCCGTCGCCGGAGGAACGGTACGAACGCGCCACGGAATCGCTCGAGGTCGTCAACGCGCTGTTCGACAGCTGGCGGCCCGGCGCGCTCACCCCGGACGGGCACGGCGGCGCCATCCTGGACGCGGATCTGGTCCGTCCGATCGATTACGAGGGCAAACACTTCACGGTGCGCGGACCGTTGAACATCCCGCCGTTACCGCAGCGACGCCCGGTGCAGTTCCAAGCCGGTCAGTCCGAGGCGGGCATCGAACTCGGGGCGCGCTTCGCCGAGGTCGTCTTCACCTCGCTGCCGACCCTCGACGACGCCATTACCTACACGAAGAAGATCCGCGCTCGCGCAGCCGAATTGGGGCGCGCGGACGGACTGCCGCTGATCATGAGTTCGTTTCACGCGACCTACGGCGCCTCCGAAGCCGAGGTCCGCCAACTGGTCCGCGAGCGCGCCGAGGCCACCGATTTCGACGCGGGTCGCATCGCGCTCGCCGATATGCTCGGTGGTGGCATCGACCTGTCCGAACTCCCCCTGGACCAGCCGATCCCGGAACAGGCACTGCCCGAACTACGTTCGATACACCGGCGGCGCGGCCGAGCCGAAATCTTCAGCGGCTTCGCCCGTTCCGGAAAAACACTGCGCGAGTTGATCATCGCGGCCAAGGACACCGGCCACTGGGCCGCCGCGGGCACCCCCGAACAACTCGCCGACGCGATCGCCGAACGCTACGACGCGGGCGTACTCGACGTGCTCAGCGTCGGCGGCCTCGCCGAACCGCGCACCCGCGACTTCCTCCTGAACGGCCTGCTCCCAGAACTTCGCCGCCGCAATATCATCGGCACCGACTACCTCGGCGCCACCTTCCGCGACAACCTCGAACTGCCTCCCCTACCTACGATCTGACACCTGGCGGACGCTGATCATGCCTCCGAAAATGGTGACAAGCACCTGCACCGCGGTCGGCCAATCGGTCAAGAAACCTGCCGGGATCGCGAGGACCGCCGCGGCCGCCAACTCCAGCCACGGCGGGCCCGTCGGGCGTGACTCCGCAGGCTGCGGTCCCGACTCTTCTTGGGGTGGTGTCGAATTCATGCCGACTCTGTTCCGCTCCCGGGCACTGCCGGCCCGGCTTCGAGCGACTCCAGCCGACTCGCGGTTTCGCTCGGTCGTGCGGCCCGCATGGCGAGCAGGTCGGCGATATACCGGTAACGCTTGATGTCTTCCCAGCTTTCGAGGTACAGCGTGCTGGTCGGTTGCGAGACACATACGACGTCGGGCAACTGCGGTTCGTTGAAGCGCAGATACAGGAACGCGCTGCCCGCGATCGCCTGCCCGCAGACCTCGTCGCCGACCACGTGCATGACGATGTTCGCTGTCTGAATCGCCTCCCCGAGGCGCTCGATCTGATTGCGCCACACCGTGGTACCGCCGATCGGCCTGCGCAGCGCGCTCTCCTCGACCAGAATCCACAGGTACGGTGCGCCGGGACGGCCGAGAATCTCCTGGCGCCGCAGTCGCACCTCGAGCAGCCGGTCGATCTCGCTCTCCGGCCGCTCCGGATAACGTAATCGCAGTGCCGCCCTGGCGTATTCCGGCGTCTGCAGCAGTTCGGGAACGACCGCGGGTTCGTAACAGCGAATCGTGCGGGCGGCCGACTCCAGGTTCAGCAACTCGAATCCCTTGGGCAGCGAATCACTGTCACGATGCCACCAGCCGGGCCGGTTGCCGAGTCGCACCAGCGACAGATACCTGTCGTGCTCCTCGGGATCGGTGACGCCGTAGAACTCCAGCAGCTTGATCACGTCGCAAGTTCGGAGCCCGACCATGCCGGATTCGATGCGACTGATCGTCGGGGCGGAAGTATGTATTCCGACCCCGACGTCCTGCTGGGTCAGCTTCCGTTCTTTGCGTAACTGCTGGAGTCGCGAGCCAAGCATCCGCCGGAGCACGGTCGGTACATCACCGATATTCGTGCTGTCCTGGGCGCTGGCCGGCTCGTCACGCGCATAGGCTCGATCTTTCTTCACCCTTCGAGTTTGGCATTTTCCCAGCCGACCGCGCTTGCGGATGTTCGTGCAAATGTGCGCACATTTGGGGCTGCTGTCCCCTACGACCGGCCAAGCAACGCAGACCCCTCTAGATTTAGCTCTGTGTCAGAGCTAATATGACGACATGGAAGCGCAGCTGGACACCGCGGCCCAGGTGGAGCTGGTCGGGCGACTGTTGAGTACCTTCGGCCGCTTCCGCCGACAGATCGGGCGGCTGGTCGGCCGATCCTTCGATCAGCCCGGCGTCAGCGCCTCGCAGGCGGAGTTTCTGCGCCTCGTCGGCCGCAACCCGCACATCTCGGTCAAGGCCGCGGCCACCGAAATGGGATTGGCCCCCAACAGCGTGTCGACCTTCGTCACCGCGCTGGTGAAGGCGGATCTGCTGGTGCGCGAACCGGATCCGGCCGACCGGCGCGCGACCCGGCTGAGCCTGCCCGCGCCGGTCCAGCGGACGGTCGACGAAACCCGCAGGCGCAGACACGGACTGGTCGCCGCCGCGCTCGACGAGCTGACCGCCGACGAACGCGAGCAGCTGATCCACGGCCTGGCGGTGGTCGGCAAGCTGACCGGCATCCTGCACGAGCACGAACAGAGGACACGGCGATGAGCACGAATTCCCTTGCCCCACCACAACACAGCCCGGCCGTCGAATGCACGGGCCTGACCCACCGCTACGGCGAGCACATCGTGGTCGACCAGGTGGACCTGCGCATCGAACGCGGCGAAGTCTTCGGCCTGCTCGGCCCCAACGGCGCGGGCAAGACCACCACGATCCGCCTGCTGACCACGCTGATGCCGGTACAGGAGGGCACCGTCCGGGTGCTCGGATTCGAGGTCGGGCGGCGCGATATCGATATCCGCTACAACCTCGGCTATGTACCGCAACAACTTTCGATCGAGGGTTCATTGACCGGCCGACAGAACGTGACCTGGTTCGCGCGACTGTTCGACGTACCCCGCCGCGCACGCGCCGAGCGGGTGGAAGAGGTCCTGTCCGCCATGGACCTGCTAGACGTGGCCGATCGGCTCGCCGCAGGCTACTCCGGCGGCATGGTCCGCCGACTGGAACTGGCCCAGGCCCTGGTCAATCGGCCCGCCCTGCTGATCCTCGACGAACCCACCGTCGGCCTGGATCCCATTGCCCGCGACAGCGTCTGGGACCGGGTGCGCGATCTGCGCCACCGCTTCGGCACCACGGTGCTGCTCACCACCCACTACATGGCCGAGGCCGATTTGCTGTGCGACCGAGTCGCGCTGCTGCACAAGGGAAAACTGCAGGCGGTCGGCTCCCCCACCGAACTCGAGGCGGCACTCGGCCCCGACGCCACCCTCGAAGACGTCTTCCGCCACCACGGCGCCGCGCTCGACGAGGACTCGACCACCGAAGGAGGGCTGCGTGGTGTCCGAAGCACCCGTCGAACCGCTCAACGCGCCGGCTGACTACCCGCCGCTGCGACTGGCCCCGCACGGCATCGGCCGACTGCGCGCCCTCGGCTCCCGGATCAACACCTTCGCGCTGGTCGAACTCCAGAAGCTGCGCCACGACCGCACCGAACTCGTCACGCGCGCAGTACAACCGGCACTCTGGATGCTGATCTTCGGCACCACTTTCGCCCGGCTGCACACCATCCCCACCGGGAACATGCCCTACCTGGATTTCCTCGCGCCGGGCATCATCGCGCAATCGGCACTGTTCATCGCGATCTTCTACGGCATCATGCTGATCTGGGACCGCGACGCCGGAATACTCAACAAGCTCATGGCCACCCCGACGCCCCGAGCCGCGCTCATCACCGGAAAATGCTTCGCCGCAGGGGTACGCGCGGTATCCCAGGTGCTGATCATCGTCGTGCTGTCACTGATCATGGGCGTGCACATGACGATGAACCCGCTGAAGCTGTTCGCCGCGGTAGTCGCCGTGCTCCTCGGCGCAACCTTCTTCGCATGCCTCTCGATGACCATCGCGGGTCTCGTGGTGAAACGAGACCGCCTGATGGGCATCGGCCAAGCGATCACCATGCCACTGTTCTTCGCCTCCAACGCCCTCTACCCCCTCGACCTGATGCCCACCTGGCTGCGCGCCATCAGCCACATCAACCCCCTCAGCTACGAAGTCGACGCACTGCGCGGACTCCTTATCGGCGGCACCTACCACCTCTGGACCGACCTGGGCGTTCTCGTCCTCGCGACCTTCCTCGGAATCGCCTGCGCCTCAGCCCTTCTCGGACGCCTCACCCGCTAGCGACCTGCTGGCACCTCGACCAGTCTTGTCGTCGAGAAAGCAGGATCCACACCCTCACTCGGGACCCGCCTCGCTCTAGGGCCCTATTCCAAGTGCGAATCCCGAGTGAGGGTGCGGATCCTGGCGCGCCGATGCCGCGCGCGGCGGGGGGTCCGGGGCGGATGCGAACCTGCTCGACTATCTGCCCGCGCTGCCGCAAAGTGCACACCTGGTAGTGCCCACCGGGCACCGCCGACAGGTTACTTCCAGTTCTTGCCGTGGTCCGGGCAGACCAACCCTCGATCGCACTGACCACAATTCAGGTGGTTCCCGAAGTCGGATCCCCCACCCTTTCCTTTGCACGCCTGACAATCCACCAGCGGGCGATTGCACTTGCATTTCAGACCGGCCACAGCGATTCTCCTTCGACTGTTTCGTTCACTACTTCGCCAGGGAACGGTATCGAGTCCGCCGCGGCTTGTCTGTCCTCCCGATGACTGACAGCAAAACGGTCGATTTGTCCACCGAACAACCGATACCGCGGCCTCAGCCGGACTGTCACAGTGGGGAGAAATCGCGGCCGGCGCGATGTTATTCCTACGATGTGACCGAGTTCGCAGCAGTAGCCTTTCCGCAACCGATTTGGAGTAAGCCAGTGACCGTGCAGGTCGACTATTACGATCTTCTCGGCGTCGAGCGCGACGCCTCGGCGGACACCATTCGTGACGCCCACAAACGAGCAACCCGCATTTGGACCAAACGGACCGCGAGCGCGGATCAGAGCACGCGCCAGGAAGCCGAGACGAAGACGAGCCTGCTGCGTCAGGCATTCGACATCCTGCTCGAGCCGCCGAAGCGACAAGCCTATGACCGCGACCTGAACGCGGGCGGCGTCGCGGCACCGGCGGCGGTGCAGGGTGGCGGCGATTGGGTCGCCAAGGCCCGCGCGGCGCTCGGCCGCGGCGACTACCGCAATGCCGCCTACGCGGCCAGGGAAGCGACCCACACCGCCGGAAACTCGCCCGAGGCGTGGATCATTCGCGCCCGAGCCAATGCTGGCCTCGGGCAGTTGCAGGACGCGATCTACGAGGCCAGGCAGGCCACGACCATCGCGCCGAACAACCCCGACTACCTGTTCCAGACCGCCCTGATCCAAGAGCAGATGGGGCAGTGGTCCGACGCGCTGAACAGCTATCAAGCCGCCGCACGGCTCGCGCCGAACGAGTACATCTACCAGGTCGCCATCGGCGGGGTCTATCTGCAACACGGCCAGGTCGACAAGGCGCTCGAAGTGATCGAACCGGTCTACGCCGCCCATCGTGACGTGCCGCTGGTCGCCTATTACCTCGCCAGCGCGCTACTCGACAAGGCCGAGCAGACTCCGCGCGTGCAGAACAACGACTCCTACGCGGCGACCTCACCGGCCGAGATCGCCACCATGCGCGAGCTCACCACCCGCGCCGAGAGCCTGCCCACCGATGATCTCGACATCGCCAACCGTGCGCGCGACATCCTGTCGTACCTCGCCCGTATGGAGGAGATGACCTGGCAGGTTCCCGGCCTGTTCGGCTTCTCCAGCCTGCGGGCGGTCGGCATTCCCCTGGCTGCCGTGGTCCTGGCTTTCATTCTGTTCAGTTCCGGCGCGGCCGGTGTCGGTTTCCTGTCGATCCTGGCAGCCGGCGGCATCGGATTCCTCGTCTACAAGACCTGCTGGGTGCCCCGTTGGAAAGCGGCAAGTCAGTTGGCACGATGAGCGCACGCGTTATCGGTATCGATCTCGGCACCACCTATTCGGCCGTCGCCGCGATAAATCAGGCAGGAATACCGGAGATAATCCCGAATCGCGACGGTGCCAGTCTGACACCTTCGGTGGTCTTGTTCGACGGTTCCGACATCGTCGTCGGAACCAAGGCGAAAAGGCAATTGAGCGCTTTCCCGCTGGATACCGTGCAGTTCATCAAGCGGCAGATGGGAAATCCCGACTACCGATTCTTCCCGGAGTCGACCGATGGCGAATATCGGCCGGAGGAGATCTCGGCCTTGATTCTCAAATCCCTGGTGTCCAATGCCGGGCGCGAACTCACCGAATACGTCGCCGACGCGGTCATCACCGTGCCCGCGTACTTCGACGAGGCGCAGCGCACCGCGACACGGCAGGCGGGCGAGATCGCCGGAATCAATGTCATCGGCATCGTGAACGAGCCGACAGCGGCGGCGGTGAGCTTCGGGCTCGGCCGCGACTACGCCGGCACCCTGCTCGTCGTCGATCTGGGCGGCGGTACCCTCGACGTCACCGTAATGTGTTGCGGTAGCGACACTTTCGACGTGCTCGCGGTCGGCGGCGACCCACAGCTGGGCGGCTACGATTTCGATAACGCGATCATCACCTGGGCGCGGGCGGAATTCGAGCGCGCGGGCGGTGCGCGTTTCGAGGAGGATTCCACTGCGGGGGCGCAACTGCGCGAACGCGCCGAGGACGCCAAGCGGCGACTGTCGACCGCCGAGTCGGCCACCATCTTCATCACCCACCAGGACCATTCCGCGAAATTGCGGCTGACCCGGGCCGAATTCGTCGAGCTGTCTCGCCATCTGCTCACTCGCTGCGAATATCTCGTCGAAGAAGCCGTGGAATTGGCTGGGCTCACCTACCGCGACCTCGACAAGGTGCTGTTGGTCGGCGGTTCGACGCGCATGCCGATGGTGCGTGACCTCGTCGAACGGGTCACGGGCAGGTCCGCCGATGTCTCGATCCATCCCGACGAGGCGGTCGCGCTCGGCGCCGCGATCATCGGCGAACTCCGGCACGCGGAGTCGGCGGGCCGGCCGCCGGCCCTGGCCGGTCGACGCACTGTTGCGATTCGCGATGTGGTGTCGCACGGTCTGGGTGTGGTGGCCGACAACGAGCACGGCGTGCCGTCCAACGCGATGGTCGTGCGACCCAACATGACCGTGCCGTGCCAGATCACCGCCGATTGGTTCGCAACCGTCGTAGATCGCCAGGAGTTGCTGTTCTTGCAGGTCACCGAAGGTGACGAGAACGGCGTCGACCCCAAATACGTGCGTATTCTCGGCACCGCCCAACTCACCCTCGCCCAACGACCGGCCGGTTCCCCGATCCGAGTCGTCTTCTCCTGCGACCTCGACGGCACGCTGCACATCGAGGTGGTCGACCTCGTTGACGGAACCAACCTGGGCGAAATGGAGATCGCACGCGACGCCAACCTCACGGCGACCCAAGTCGAAGCCAGTCGCTTCGAACTGAACTGGACGAAGGTGACATGACCGACAACACCGTCGCCGACCAACTCGACAGCCTCCGAACAGAATTGGCCGGTCTGTCCGAACTCTTCAAACGTCGCCTCCTCGACGACCGCGGCTACCGCCAACTCGTCGAATCCCTGCAACTCCGCGCCGCCACCGCCGAAGCGGGCCTCGGCGCCGAATACCTCCTCCCGGTCGTGCTGCAACTCACCCGCCTGATCGACCGAGCCGACCAGCACACCCCTGACCCCTTCGTCACCTCCCTGATCGAGGAACTCCACGTCATCCTGGAAACCTGCGGCGTCCACCCCTTCGGCCACCCCGGCGAATCGATCGACCCCGAAACCCACGAAATCCGCTCCCTTCGAGGCGAACCCGACGGAAACCTCCACGTAGACAACCTGATTCGCCGCGGCTACACATACCTGGGCAGGGTGGTCCGCCCGGCGCTGGTGGACGCGGTCTACGGTCAGTCCGACAACGACCCCGCTACCGGCGCACCACCCGGTGAACACACTCGGTGCCGCCGGTGAGGGTGCGGGTCTTTAGTGATACCGGTCGGGGGATGCTCCGGACCGACTTGTGTTCGGCGAGGGGTGAACTGGTGAAACGTTGGGCATCGGACGACTCTTTGAAGTACTGTCCAGACACATGTCCAGCGTGCATCTGGACAGGCTGCTGAGAGGATTTCCGATGACACTGGTCAAGCCGCAGCGGGTGTCCGGCGGCGCGGATAAGCATGGGCATCTCGATGAGTTCCGCACCGATCCGATCGCGCTGATGCGCCGAGTCCGTGCCGAATGCGGCGACATCGGCACCTTCGAGCTCGCCGGGCGTGACGTCGTGCTGCTGTCCGGTGCGGAGGCGAACGAATTCTTCTTCCGTTCCGGCGACGACGATCTCGACCAGGGCGCGGCCTACCCGTTCATGACGCCGATCTTCGGCGCGGGTGTGGTCTTCGACGCGAGCCCGGAGCGCCGCAAGGAGATGTTGCACAACCAGGCATTGCGCGCCGAGTCCATGCGCGGGCACGCGGCAACCATTGCCGCCGAGGTGGATCGGATGCTGGCCGCCTGGGACGACGAGGGCGAAATCGACCTGCTCGAGTTCTTCGCCGAGCTGACCATCTACACGTCCTCGGCCTGCCTCATCGGCGTGAAGTTCCGCAACGAGCTCGACGCGCGATTCGCGCGGCTCTACCACGAGCTCGAACAGGGCACCGACGCGCTGGCCTACGTCGACCCCTACGCGCCGATCGAGAGCTTCCGCCGCCGCGACGAGGCACGCGAGCAACTGGTCGAACTGGTGCAGTCGATCATGGCGGGCCGAGCCGCGAATCCACCGTCCGGCAAGGACTCTCGCGACATGCTCGACATTCTCATCTCGGTGCGCGACGACAACGGCGCACCACGATTCTCGGCGAGCGAGATCACCGGCATCTTCATCTCGATGATGTTCGCCGGACACCACACCACCTCCGGCACCGCGGCGTGGACGACCATCGAATTGCTGCGACATCCCGACGTGCTGCGCACGGTGGTCACCGAGCTCGACGAGTTGTACGCCGACGGTTCGGAAGTCAGTCACAACGCGTTGCGCCAGATCCCGAATCTCGAGGCGGCACTGAAGGAGTCACTGCGGCTGCATCCGCCGCTGATCATCCTGATGCGTATCGCCCGCGACGAATTCGAGGTGTGCGGGCACCGCATCGCACCCGGCGACATGGTGGCGGCCACGCCCGCGATCTCCAACCGGATTCCCGAGGACTTCCCCGACCCGGACACCTTCGATCCGAGCCGCTACCTCGATCCGCGCCAGGAAGACATCATCAACCGCTGGACCTGGATTCCCTTCGGCGCGGGCCGCCACCGCTGCGTCGGCGCCCCGTTCGCGCTCATGCAACTCAAAGCGATCTTCTCGATTCTGCTGCGCGACTGGGAATTCGAGCTCGCCCAGCCGTCAGACACCTACCGCAATGACCACTCCAAAATGGTGGTGCAGCTCGAGCAACCGTGCCGCGTCCGCTACCGCCGACGATGAACACCGGCACTGTGGTGATGGCTGGGATTCTCGAACGGCGATAGTGCACATGCACGGCTGCCGAGGCGGGCGGATTCTCGAAGCACCGGAGCGCGAGCGGTGTGTGGCCCGCCCAGCGGAAGGTCGATAATCCGCCGGGCGGGCCACTTCCCCGTACACCCAGGGACGCCGCCACGTCCGCATGGGCCGCGTTGATCTTAACCGGTCCGCGGCCCTGTGGTGGGGAGGTACTACCCCGTGTGCAGCGCTCGGAAGACTCGGTGCAGTTCAGCCTTGTCTTCGAAGCCGATGCCGGGTGTGTCGGTGAGCCGCAGCCGGCTGTGCTCGATGACGGCGGCGTCGGCGAAGCCGCCGGTGGGCTGGAATTCACCGGGATAGGACTCGTTGCCGCCCAGACGCAGGGCCGCGGCGATGTGCAGCGAGAATTGGTGGCCGCCATGCGGGATGCAACGGCGTGACGACCAGCCGTGCTGACGCAGCATGTCCTGGATCCGCAGGTATTCGACGAGGCCGTAACCGAGCACCGGGTCGAACTGCAGGTAGTCGCGGTCGGGGCGCATGCCCGCGTAGCGGATGAGGTTGCGCGCGTCGGGCAGCGAGAAGAGGTTCTCGCCGGTGGCCAGCGGGCCCGGGTACCGCTCCGACAGCGTCGTGTGCAGGGCGAAGTCGAGCGGGTCGCCGGGTTCCTCGTACCAGAACAGGCCGTACGGCGCCAGGGCGCGACCGTACTCGAGCGCGGTATCCAGGTCGAATCGGCCGTTGGCGTCGACGGCCAGGCGCGATCCGTCACCGTCGAGTACCTCGAGCACCGCCTCGACCCGTTTGACGTCGTCGGCCAGGCTCGCGCCGCCGATCTTCATCTTCACGACGTCGTAGCCCTGGTCGAGGAAGCCGCGCATCTCTTCCTGGAGCTGGGTCAGCCCCTTGTTCGGTGCGTAGTATCCGCCCGCGGCGTAGACGAACACGTCCTCGTCCGGTGCGCCGAGATCGTAGTGCTGGCTGAGCCACTGGTAGAGCGGTAATCCGGCGAGCTTGGCGGCAAGGTCGAACAGCGCCATGTCGATCACGCCGACGGCGACCGAGCGCTCGCCATGGCCGCCCGGTTTCTCGTTGCGCAGCATGAGATTCCACGCCACGGCCGGGTCGATGGCGGCGCCGTCCTCGGTCAGCAGTTCGTCCGGGTCGGCCTGCATCAGCCGCGGAATGACGCGGCGGCGCAAGATCTCTCCCGCGCTGTAGCGCCCGTTGGAATTGAAGCCGTAGCCGACGACCGGTTCACCGTCCCTGATCACATCGCTGACCACCGCGACGATGGAACAGTCCATCGCGCTGAAGTCGATGAACGCGTTGCTCATCGAGGAACTGATCGGCACCACACCTTCGTGGATCGCGACGATTCTTGGCATTACTTGTCTCCTACTGTGGTTTTCGGGCGGGTCAGCCCGATGGCGCGGGCGGCGAGTTCGCGATCGAGGCCGTCGGGTTCCCACCGCGCGATGACGACGGTCGCGACCGCATTGCCGAGGACGTTGGTCAGGGCGCGCATCAGCGAGAGGAAGCGGTCGACCGAGAGGACGAGCGCGAGTCCGGCGACGGGCACCAGGCTGGTCGCGGCCACCGTGTTGGCCAGCGTGATGAAGGCCGAACCACTCACCCCGGCAGTGCCTTTGGACAGCACCAGAAAGATGAGGAACAAGCCGAGCTGGTCACCGAAGCCGAGCGGGATGCCGTACACCTGGCCGATGAAGACCACGCAGATCGGCACCACCACCGCCACCCCGTCCAGATTGAACGAAAACCCGGTCGGCACAACCAGACCGATCACGCTGCGGCGACAACCGACCTGTTCCAACCGCTGCATCAGTTGCGGCAGCACGGCTTCCGACGACGAGGTGCCGAGCACCACCGCGAACTCCTTGCGCAGCACCTTGATCAGCCGCCACAGCGAGAAGCCCGCGAGCAGCGAAACACCGCCTAGCACCACGACTACGAACGCCACCAGCGCGATCGCGGAGATCGCGACCAGCTTCATCAGCGCGGTAAGGGTTTCCGGCCCGTACTTGCCGACCGTCGCGGCCACCGCGCCGAAGGTGCCGATCGGCGCCAGCAGCATGATCATGCCGATCATCCGGAAGAACACGTCGCTGAGCTTGGCGCAGCCGTCCACGATCGGCTGGGAGATCCGATCCGGCATCTCGAGCAACGCGATGGCGAAAAGCACCGCGAAGATCAGCACCTGGATGATGCTGCCGGTGGCGAACGCGTTGACCGCGTTGTCCGGCACCATCTCCGAGAGGAATTCGCCGAACGAGTTGTGGTCCGCACCGCCGTTCACATAGCTGGAGAGATCACCGGAGGCGTGTGCCGGTGGCGCGACACCCGCGCCGGGCCGAAACAGGTTCACCGCGAGCAGCCCGAGCAGCATGCCCACCGTGGTCACGATCTCGAAGTAGATCAGCGCACGCGCCGCGATCCGGCCCACCGCCTTCATCCCGCCGGTCGCGACGATCCCGGTGACCATCACCAAGAACACGATCGGCGCGATGAGCATCTGGATCAGCGCGATGAACGCCTTCGCGATCGGCTGCGTGCTCGCCGCCGCATCCGGCGCGACGATGCCGAAGATCGCCGCGAGAATCGCCGCGACCAGCACCTGAAAGCTGGTGTTGGTGGCCAGCCGCCGCCACCGCGGATGAGGCGTCGTCGACTCTGGCATGGCCTCGATTGCCGTGCTGCTCATGGGAATCGCCGCACGTCACTGGTCAACAACAAGAGTGTCGCGCAACGCAGCGCGATCGACCGTCAGCCCTAGACCAGGACGGTCCGGCACGGCGATCCGGCCGTTGACCGGTTTCGGCGCGTCCGGGAACAGCAGCTCGCCGACCTGCACCATGCCCAGATGCCATTCGAGGATCCAGCCGTTCATCAGCCCGGCCAGGGTGTGCAGGTTGAACAGCGGCCAGCCGCCGCCGTGCGCGAGCGGCAGATTGTAGATCTGCGCGAGGTGCGCGGCCTTGCGTGCCTCGGTGAAACCGCCGCAGTAGCAGACATTGGGTTGCAGGATGTCCACGGCTTGCTTCTCGACCAGCTCGCGCAGCCGCCATCGATGCCCCTCCATCTGCCCGGCGGCCAGCGGAATTCGGGTGTTCCTGCGCAGATCCGCCATCGCGCGGGCGTCGTTCTGGTGCAGCGGCTCCTCGAACCAGGTCAGGTTCGCGTCCTCGACGGCGCGGCACAGGCAGGCGGCCTCAGTGGGGGTGAACAGGTAGTTGGCGTCGATCATCAGGTCGATGTCGGGGCCGACCGCGTCGCGGACCGCGTGAATGCGCGCCGCGTCCTCACGCCAGCCGCCCTTGTCCACCGCCACCACCAGCTTCAGCGCGGTGACGCCCTGATCCAGTTGTAGTTGCGCTGCGGCGCAGAGGGTTTCGCGGTCGTACTGCGGGAAGCCGAATGTCACATACACCGGCACCTCGGTGCGCGCGCCGCCGAGCATGCTGGCGACCGACCGCCCCGCCGCCTTGCCGTTGATGTCCCATAGCGCGATGTCCAGCAGCGACAGTGCACTGGACACCACGCCGGTCATGGTGCGCGGGTTCAGTTTTCGCCACACCCGCTGGTGAATCGCCTCCAGCTCACGCGGATCCATATCGACCACGACGGGCAGAAAGTGTTGCTCCAGCGCGACCACCACGGCTCTGGCCAGGAAGTGACCGGTGAGGGCGACACCGGTCAGCCCCTCGTCGGTCTCGACCTCGCAGAACACGAACTCGCGTTGTTCCTCGCGGCCGTAGCCGCTGACCCGTTCGCTCAGTAGTGGCACATCGATCGAGGTGGTGTGCACGCTAGCTCGGATGTCTTTGATTTTCATTCCGTCCTCCTTCGTTCGCTCGGGACGGTGGAACGAGTCTGCGCGCGCGAATCGTCAACTGTCAACGATTTGCAATTGACGATCGCCTATGCAACACTGCGAAACTGTTGACTGGGTGTGGGCAAGGGAGACGGGGATGACCGAACAGGCACAGGCGATGACCGCGCTGCAACGCCGGGTGGCCGAACATCAGTCCAGTTCGCTGCTGCAGGTGATCGCCGAGGAACTCGAGCAGCTGATCATCGCGGGGGCCCTCACCGGCGGCGACCGCATCAACGAGTCCTCCCTCGCCGCGCGGCTCGGCGTCAGCCGAGGGCCGGTGCGCGAGGCCCTGCGCCAGCTCGAACGCGGCAAACTCGTCGAATTCCGCACCAACAGAGGCATGTTCGTGCGCGAGGTCTCGGTAGCCGAGGCCGCCCAGCTCTACGACATCCGCGCCAGCCTATTCGGCCTGGCCGGCCGCCTCGCCGCCGAACGCATCACCCAGGACCAGCTCATCGAGCTACGCGCCAAGGTCGACCAACTCCAAGCCGCCGTCCCCACGGTCGACGACTACTACCCCCGCAACGTCGACCTACACCGCACCCTCGTCGCCCTCGCCGACAACCCGCGCCTGGCCGACCTCTACGACGACGTCTCCAAGGAACTGCACCTCTTCCGCCGCCACGGCCTCGAATCCGACACCGCCCGCACCATTTCCAATTGCCAGCACAGCGAAATCCTCGACACTATCGCCGCGGGCGACACCGCGACCGCCGGACGATTGATGGAGGCGCACATCCTTTCCGGCAAGGAGCGCATGCTCGCCGCGCTGCGGGACTGAGCCGGTCGACTAGCCGCCGCGAGCGTCGGGCGCCGCGGTCGGCGACGGCAGCGCCGCGTCGATGACGCGAACGATGTCGCCGACCGTCCAACAGGACAGCAGCTGGTGCACGGTCAACCGGACACCGACGCGTTCCTCGATGGCGACGATGCCGATCGCGACCGCCACCGAGTCGAATCCCAGATCGCCGATCAGGATCGTCTCGGGCTCGGGCTGCCGGATGTCCATGCCCAGGTCGGTTTCGAAGATATCGAGCACGATGGGCAGCGTGTGATCGGGCACGGTCCGAGCGTATCGGCTGGCACCGCGCGGGTCTTGCATCGAACGATCGGACCGCGCTCAACGAACGGCGTGGTCGCGAGCACAGATCAACTTTCGGCCGATGAGCGGATCGCCTCGCGGAAAATAGACTCGCCGCCATGATGACTACCACGCCGCGGGTTCTGGTCGTCGGCGGCGGCATCGCGGGCCTGACGCTCGCCGCGGCATTGCGGTGCAACGGTATCGAACCCACGGTCGTGGAGCGGGTGGCGCGGTACGGCGACGTCGGGTATGTCATCACGCTGTGGCCGATGGGCCGCCTAGTGGTGGAACACCTCGGTTTGGGTCGGCGTTTCGACGCGCTCACCGTACCGATCAACGCCTACTCGACACACGTCGACGGCGGTGGCCGACTGCGGGACTTCGACTTTCGCGGTCGGCTCGGCGACGGTGTCCCGCGCGCGCTCAGACGGTCCGAGCTGATCGAGTTGCTCGGCTCCTATGCCGGCGGCACCGACGTGCGGATGGCTCGGACGGTGGCGGGTATCGAACAGGACGGACGCGTCGTCGTTGTCCATTTCGATGACGGGCAGAGCGCCGAATACGATGTGGTGGTCGGTGCCGACGGCATCGACTCGGGTGTACGCGGGCTGGTCGCGGGGGACGTGCCGATGCACCGCACGGGGCTGCGGCTATGGACCTGGTGGACGCGGGGCGTCGATGTCGCACCCGACGAGTCGCACGAGTTCTGGGGTACGGCACGGTATTTCGGCTACAACCCGACGACCGGATCGGTCGGCTGTGCGGCCGCGCTACCCGCCTCGGGCGCACCGACCACCCCGCGGCAGCTCCGCGACCGCCTGGATGGCGTTGCGGGACCGATGGATTGGATGATCGACGCGCTCGACGACATCGACCGGGTCGGCAGTTTCGACCTCGACGATCTCCGAATGTCGAGCTGGCGGTTCGGCCGGGTGGTGCTGCTCGGCGACGCGGGCGCGGCCTTTCTGCCGACCGCGGGTGTCGGCGCGTCGATGGCGATGGAGTCCGCGCTTGTGCTCGCCGAGGAACTGTCGAAGGTAGACGCGGCCCAGGTACCGGATGCGTTGCAGCGGTATGTGCACCGACGCCGAACCCGAGTCGACGCGGTACAGAACCGATCGCGGTGGCTGATTCCGGTGATGCTGCGCCGGACCAGGTTCGGCACCGCTGTGCGCAACGCCATGATGCGTGCGCTGCCGGAGAACATGGTGATCTCCGAGATCACCCGCTGGAATCCGTGAGTCGCTAGCTCGAAGCCACCGACAGTTCGGCCCCATCCAGCAGCAGGTCGCGCAGGCAGTCGGCGAAGTCCGCGAGGGCACACGGCAATACCCGCGGATCGGCAACCACACCAACGGTCAGCTGGTCGCGCATGATCAGCGTGGTGACCATGAGCTCGTCGGCCATCAGCGGCGACAGCGGCAGCGTTGCGGTCACCGCGCGTCCGAATACGCTGTGCCGCAGCGTGAATCCCGGCGTGACGCTCACGCTGAGCTGACAGGTGTCGCGCACCATCCGCGCCATCAGGCGGGTCTGCGCCCGCCACGGCAGATACTGCAGATCAACACCCGCTGAAGCCAGCGCGCGGGCCTGATCCACCGGATCGATGACGGCCAGTCGTTCCCGCACCGCCTTGACGCGATCGGCCATCCGCGCACCCGACATATCGACATCGAGAAACGCCGACCCGGTGGCATTACCGGTGTGCCGCAGTTCCTGGTCTAACGTGACCGGCACCATGATCCGCAGGCCGTTCCCCGAAACCTCGGGCGCCACTCGCCGATACGCTTCGGCGGCGGTCGCCAAGAGGTACTCGGTGCTCGACCCAGCGGCGCTCGCCGCGTGCTGTCGTAACCGCCGCACCGGAATCGAGAACGTGGCGACCTGACGGACACAGTCTTGCGGTGGAAAAGGCAGTACCCGCCCACACCGGCGCACCGAGCGCGCGGCGCGGTACTGCCGGGGGACCTCGGTACAGGTCCGCCAGGTGAGCGACCTGGTGAACGGAAACCGTTGCGCGGTAACGAACCTGTCGTAGTCCGTCGCGCCGACGGTGTCCACGATCAGCGCGGCGAAGCCCGGCGCGGCCAGGCCGTCGCTCAGACAGTGGTGCACGCGAAGCAACACCGTCTGTCCGCCGCGGTCCGCCTCATCGACGAGGGTGATGTCCCACAGTGGCGAGGTGCGCGTCATCGGCGTCGCCATGAGCCGCTCGATCGCGCGCAACAACCCGCTCCGGTCCGCCACCCTGGACTCGTGCACCCGTTGCCGCGGATCTACCTCCGCACCAAGGAATCTCGGGCGCCGACGCAGACGCTCCGGCAGGCGCCACTGATACATCTCGTGCTCGCGGGCACGATCGGCCACCCGGGCACGCAACTGCTCGATGGTGATCGGATCACCCGGTTCGAGCTGCAGGCCGAATATCCAGTGCATCGGGTGCCCGATACTGTCGAGGCGCAGATGGATGCAATCCAACTCGCTCAACCGATTCCGGCGCCGCCCGGCCGTCCGGTTCCATCGTTGCCTCATGGTCCGAGCTCCCCTGGATAGCCGAAATATCGCACCGTCGGCGCGGACTCGCCCCGGCCGATGGACTTCGCGAGCACCCTGCTCGGCCCGACCTCGACCAGCCGCGCACAACCGAGTCGAGTCAGTCCGCGGATGACGTCGGTCCACCGCACCGGCGCGGTCAGCTGCCGCTCGGCCAGCTCTCGCCACCGCGCGGCGGTGAACAGCCCCGCGTCCACATTCGCGACCACCTCGATGTCGGTCGACTGGAATTCGACCGCGTGCAGGGCCCGGCGCAGCAGCGGCGCCGCGGACGCCATGAGCGGGGTGTGAAATGCGCCGTCGACGGGGATCCGCACGACCTTCAGCCGGGACTCGCGCGCCTGTTCGGCCACCGCGTCGACCCCGTCGACCGTGCCGGACACCACGACCTGCCGCGGCCCGTTCACGTTGGCCACCCAGACCTGCGCGCCGCCGGAACGCGCCACGGCGGTGAGCTGTTCGACGAGGTCGCTGCCTGCGCCGAGGATCGCGGCCATCGTCCCCGGCCGCTGCCGAGTGGCCGTCCGCATCGCCGCACCGCGCGCCGCGACCAGCCGCGCACCGGCCCGCGGCGTCAGCGCACCCGCCGCCACCAGCGCCGTGTACTCCCCCAGGCTGTGCCCCGCGCACGCGAGTACCCCACCGACCAGCCGATGCTCGGTCAGGTAGTCCAGCGCCATCAGGGACATCGTGAAAATCGACAACTGCGCCGAATCGGTGCTCCGCAAACGCTGTTCGCCGGTGCGCAATACCAGCTCGGCGATGTCGTACCCGGTCCATTCGGATACTTCGCAGACGATCCGCCACTGCGGTGTGTCTCGCCATCGTTCGCCCATGGCGGGTCGCTGCGCGCCTTGACCCGGGAAGATCAACGCACATCCGCTCGGCTCGCCCGACCGGGCCGGCAGCTCTACCCTGTCGTCGCTCTCGAGCACAGCACGAGCGTATCGCCCGCTGCGGCACCGGTATTCGTTCAGACGTTGAGATCATTTCACCGAACGCACGATGATCCGCGCTGGTCACGCCGATACGCTCGCGATAGCTCGAAACACGAGGCCCGGAGAGGCAACCGTGGACGAAACCGCAGTGACCACCCGCCCTTCGCCGGATGGCGACCGAAAAGCATTAGCCGAGTTGAGCTTCGAGCAGACGGTGCCACGTTCCCTGGTGCATCGCGCCGCGGTCAACGAGGTGTTCCTCACCGACTCGGCGGTCATCGGCAAACGCGAATGGGCCGTGGCGGCCATGCTCCCCCGCAGCCACATGCTGTTCAACGACGGCGGCAATCCGGACTACCTGGACACCATCGCCATCATGGAGGTCACCAGGCAGGTGACCGAGTATGTGGCACATCAGTTCGTCAATGTGCCGGACAACCAGTTCCTGGTCTTCCGCGATATGCGAATCGATGTCTTCGCGCCCGAATGGCTGCGCACCGGGCCGGACCCGGCACGCGTGCTGACCATCGTCAATGCGCGCACGTCCGAGCGACTGGCGCAGCACCCGGTGACCATCATCGTCGACGGCCACGAGTGCGGCCGGGCCGGTGGACGATGGCTGCCGTTGCCGCAGCACTACTACGAATACATTCGCGAACGGGCACGGAAGAAGACCCTGAAACTCGATCCGGAGCCCGCGCGCCCGGTCGACCCCACCGCCTTGCTCGGCGCGAACCAGGTCGGCCGGCACCATCCGCGGAATATCCTGCTCGCCAACGGTATTGCGACCGGGGACGACCGCATGGCCTTCCTGCTCACCTTCGATCCGACGCATCCGGTGTTCTTCGACCATCCGATGGATCACGTCCCCGGCATGTTGATGCTGGAGGCGGCCAGGCAGGCCTGCTTGGCAACGCTGGCGGAACACCGCGGCACCAACCCGCGCCGGGCTCTCATCGTCGGCTGTGACGTCGATTTCGGCAACTTCTGTGAACCGGATCTGCGCACCGACTGCCACGCCGAGATCGCCGCTTCCGGCGAGCCGGGTCCGAGCAGACGACATCGGGTGCGCGTCGCCTTCGAGCAGGCGGGCGAGTCGCTCGGCGCCATCGCCCTCGACGTACTCGACGAATCCGGTTCGGGCTGACGGGAGAAACCACGTGACGACACCGGAACGAGTCGCGGTGGTGGGGGCCGGGGTCGCCGGTATCGCCGCCGCGCTGGCCCTGCACCGCGCGGGCTGCGCGGTGGAAATACTGGAACTCGAGGATCGGATCGGTGGCCGCCTCGGCTTCGCCGAACTCGGCGACCGCGAGGTGATGCTGGGCGGCAAGAACATCGGACGGGCTTACTCCCGCTTCCGAGCCATGCTCGACCTGCTCGGCGGCACCGGATACGAACCCTTCGGCATCAATACGTCCCGGATCGTCGCGGGCCGGCTCGTCAGCCTCGACAGCGACAACCGCGCCGAGACGATGAACGGCATTCTGCGGATGTGTGATTGGCGGGACCTGACCACACTCGACAGCATCGCCAGGAAGGTGAAGGGCGCGGACACGGCCCGGTTCCTCGGCTCCGATCTCGCCAGAAAGCTCGGCCGCCACGACGATCGTCCACTGTCCGACCATTTCGGCAGGCGCACCACCGCCAACTTCCTCCGCCCGATCACGGTCAGAATGAACGGCGCCGAGCCGGACGAGGCGTATTACGGCAACTTCCCCACCAACATGGGGATGCTTCTCGACAAGTTCGACCAGCCGACCGTCGGGCTCTCGGCACTGCTCGGCCGGATCACCGAGCTCGTCGAGATCCGTTACCGCACTGCGGTTACCGGCATCAGCCAGGTCCGCGGCGGCGTCGCCCTCGACCTCGTCGACGCGGGCGGCCGGTCCACCCAGACGCGGTACGACGCCGTCGCCGTCTGCACTCCCGCCTACGCGGCGGCGCCGTTACTCGCACCGCTGTCGGAGTCGCTGGCCGGGCTGCTGCGCTCGGTGCGATACTTCCCGGCCACAGTCGCGGTCGTGCGGTACGTCCACGACGTCTTCGCCGCCGATGTCCGCGCCATCGCTCTGGACGACCAGCCGTGCAGCAACGCCGGTAGCTACGGCAAGGAGACGAGAAATATTGTCCGATACACTTTTTCGGGTAAACACGGCCGCTTGACCGAGCCCGCCGAGGCGGACGTCCTCGACCTGGTCACCGACACCGAACAGCAGTTGCGCGCCCACCTCGGCGTGGTGCGACAGCCGAGAACCGCGGTCGCCGTCCGCCATTGGCCGCAGGCCTACTGTGGCTATCTGCCGCACTACGGTGACTTTCTGGACGCACTCACCCTGGCCGCCGCCCCGTTCGCCGATATCGCCCTGGCGGGTGACTATCTCCTTGGCACCTCGATCGAGGCGTGCTGTCGCTCCGGCGAGCGCGCGGCCGCGACACTGCTTTCGGCAACGGTGCCGCAGGGAGTCACCGGGTGAGGATCCTGATCGTCGGCGGCGGGATCGCCGGACTCACGCTCGCGGCGCGACTACGACAACGCGGACTGCGCCCCACCGTGATCGACACGATCCGCGGCTACGGCCATGCCGGAACCGCGATCACGCTGTGGCCGACGGGCAGCCGGGTCTTGCACAGCCTCGGCCTGTGGAGTTCCTTCATCGACGCCAGCGCGCCGTTACAACGCTATGTCCTGCACGATCGCGACGGCGGGGTGCTGCGCACCTTCGACCTCGACCGCCTCGACGCGTGGCACGGGCTACCGCGCGCGGCTCCCCGCGCCGAGCTGCTCGCCATTCTCGTGTCGGCGAACGGCGGAACACCGGTCGATCTGGAGACCGAGGTGGACCGGATGCGGCAGATCGGGTCAACCGTGCGGGTCCGGTTCGACGACGGCAGGGAGCGCGATTTCGACCTGGTCGTCGGTGCGGATGGCATCCGCTCACGAACGCGCAGCCAAGCGGAGCTGGACACCGCCGAACATCGGTTCGGCTGGCGCATCTGGTGGTGGTGGGCGCGACGCGGTGTCACCCCACCGGGCGAACTGCATGAAACCTGGGGGCTGCGCCGGATCATGTCCGCGTATCCGACACCGGATCGGGTCGCCTGCTTCGTGGCGATCGCGGGTTCGTTCGACAGCACGGGCGCCGCGACAGCCGACGGTCAGTGGCCGCCGAGCGACCCGCGCCGCACCGACGAGTGCGGGATCCTGCGCACCCTGCGGGACGCGGACCGGGTCGAATGTGTGGATCTGATGGACATCACCGTCCCCCAATGGATTCGGGGCCGGATCGTGCTGCTCGGAGACGCCGCCGCGGGCTTGGTGCCGAGCACGGGCGTCGGCGCGTCGCTCGCGATGGAGTCGGCGGCCGTGCTCGACGACGAACTGGTCCGTGTCGATGCCGCGCACATCGACATCGCCCTCACCAGGTTCGCGCGCCGCCGCATGCCCCGGGTCGACGCGGAGCAGCACCGCGCCAGGGTGTTCGGCGACGTCATGATGCTCGAATCGCCGATCGCACGGCACTTTCGCGACCTGGGACTGCGCTACTTCCCGATGCCGGTGATCTGCCGAGAACTGCACCGCTGGAACAACATTCCGACCTGACCGAGGGAGACCCATGGCAACCACGCAGCTGGCCGATATCCCCGGACTGTTCCGGTGCGAAACGGTCTCGCGCACCGATGCCACCAACCAGCTGCTGGCGCTCACCAAACAGCTGCGCGGCGGCGCCACCGACAACGAGGTGTACACGGTGCATCAGCACGTCGACTGTCCGCCCGAAGTCCTCTACGACTATCTGCTCGATATCCGCAGCGTCGAGGAATTCACCTATAGCATGCGGAATTTCCGGCCCGACGGCAACGGGCGGTACGTCGGCGAGGACGCGACCGAGCCGGCGACCAAGATCCACCTGCGCATCAGCGGCAATCGCGAGGTCGGCACCGTCGATTACGAGTCCGCGTTCGATCAGGGCGACGACCTGTGGATGGTGTTCTGCGGCAGGGTCCTGTCCGCCCGCAGGGTGCAGCAGCGCAGCGGATCGCTGGTGTCCTGGACGATCTGGCGTCATCCGTACTACGCCAAGAATCCGTACCCGCACCTGTCCCCCCGCCGCGGCCGGGTCTGGCCCGGGTCGTTCTGGCCAGTCTTTCACGCCTGCGACGTGCTGGAACTTCGCAATATGCAACAGATCCTGGAACATCGCAGGCGAGCGCGCCCGACGACCGTCGCCGGGCGGTGACCCCCGATGGCCGACAGCTACGGCGAGGCGGCGGAGTTCTACGATATCGCCGGTCGTCCCTACTGGAAGCCGCGAGCGACCGCGTTGACCACGGCGATGACCGCTGCCGCACAGACGAATTCACCGATTGTGGATATCGGCGCCGGCACCGGACTGGTCATCGAGATCATCGGCAACGCCGTCCCCGAAGTCCCGATCATCGCGATCGAACCCTCGCCGGCTATGCGCGCCGCATTGGCCAGCCGGGTACATGCCGATCCGGCGCTGGCGCGGCGGGTAACCATCGAGGCGACCGTGCTCCAGGACACCACCCTGCCCGCCCGGCTCGGCGGAGTCGTCGCGTGCGGCGTGCTCGGATATCTCGCGCCGGACGATCGGCATCGGTTGTGGCGACTGCTCGCCGACCGGCTGGCCCCCGACTGCCATGCGGTCGTGGACGCCGCCCCGTTTCCCGCGCACCGAACGGTCCGGCCGATTCGGGTGGGCGCGGCGAGATTCGGTGTGCGACAGCACGAACTCTGGCTCGGCTCGCGGCCCGCCGCCATCCCGGGGCGGATCGAATTGACCACGGTGTGCCGGGTGCTGGAGGACAGGCGGACGGTGCGGGAATCGGTCAGCGCGCAGGAGTGGTGGGCCTTGGATATGCGGACGATCGCGGCCGAGGCTACCGAGGCGGGTCTCATCTGCCGCCGCACCGGATGGGACCTCGCGACGTTGTCCGCCCCGATCGGGTCTCTCGATGCTCAGCGGAGCGCCGCGCCGCCCTCCATCAAGTGTTGAGCCAGGTGTGACCATTCGGCCGAGGAAACAGGCTCGTACCCAAGGCTATCGTCGTCTCAGACGGGTCCGGTTCTCCCGGAACATCTTCCACTCCGGGCCGTCATCGAGTTGGCGACGCGAGGAGTGTCATGCCGAATCACACTGCGTCGGAAACGGATTCGACATTCTGGCACGGATTCACCAATATGCGCGGATTTCGCCGGCGCGGCATCAGTATCGCCTCGGCCGAGGGTGTTTGGGTGGTGGACACCGAAGGCAATAGGTATCTCAACGCATTCGGCGGACTATGCAATCTGAGCCTCGGCGGCGCCCATCCGGAAATCATCGAGGCCATCCGCGAGCAGGCGGGCAAGCTGCTGTACTTCCCCATCGAGCGCGCGACTCATCCGGCGGCCGACGAGTACGCACGCCGACTGGCCGCGGTGACCCCCGACGGCATGAACACCGTGTTCTACGCGTCCACCGGATCCGAGGCCAACGAAACCATCATCAAGATGATGCGCCAGTATCAACGGCTCCGTTTCGGCGCGGACACCACCAAGCTCGGCGTGATCGCCCTGGACCGGGCATACCACGGGGTCACCTACGGCGCATTGAGCGCAACCGGTTCCGCGTTCCGCCGGTTCCGTCAACAGTTCGAGCCGCTGGTGCCGGGATTCCACCACGCGCCGTCGCCCTATGCGTATCGCTGCGAATCCGGTTGCGCCGGAACGTGCACCCTCGCCTGCGCCGACGCCGTCGAGACGATGGTCGATCGGCTCGGGGCGGCGAACATCGCGGGTGTGCTCGTCGAACCGGCACTCGGGGTCGGTGGCGCCATCGTGCCGACCCCCGAATATCACGAGCGACTGCGTGACATCTGCGACAGCAACGACCTGCTGCTCGGCTACGACGAGGTGATCACCGGATTCGGCAGGCTCGGTGAATGGTTCGGCGCCGACTATTTCGGTGTGCGACCGGATTTCATGGCGCTGTCCAAGGGGATCAACAGCGGCTACCTGCCGTTCGGCGCGGTCGTGGTGCACGACGACGTGTACCGCGAATTCCTTTCCTCGGTGGACGGTTTCATCGCGACGGGCAGCACAACCAACGGAAACCCGCTCTGCTGCGCCTCGGCGCTGGCCACCCTCGACATCATGGTGCGCGACGGCATCGTCGATCAGGTGCGCCAGACCGGCAAATACCTCTTCGACAAATTCGCGAATCTGCGCGAGTACCCGATCGTCGGCGATATCCGCGGCGCGGGACTGCTGATGGGCATCGAGCTCGTCAAGGACCGCAACACCAAAGAGCCCATCCCGCAACAGCAATGGCAGGTGATCGAGGACCGGCTCGCGCTGAGCGGTCTGATCATCGGCAGTCAGGGTGCGGAGGGCCTCGGCGGCACGATCGGCATCGTCCCGCCGCTCACCATCACGACCGATGAGGTCGACGAGCTCTATCGACGCCTCGACGGCGTGCTCGCCAGGTATTCCCGGCTCACGGCCAAGGGCTGAAACCCGTTACCGCAGAGAGAAGCCCATTATGTACACCGATCCGAGGAGAAACGCCGTGGGGTCAATGCTGAGTTCGGACGAACTCGATGACATCGTACGCAGCGCGGTCGCTTTGGCGCTCGCCGTCGAACTCGACGACGTGACGCCGGACAAGTTGCTGATCCCGGAGCTCGGCGCGGAATCAATCGACTTCCTGGACATCACGTTCCGGCTCGAACAGTTCCTGCCGATCTCCGTGCCACGCGACGACCTGAACGAACAGGCCGAGGACGTGTTCGGCGCCGGAGCGGCGGTCGACACGCTACGCAGGCTGACCCCGCTCGGCGCCTATCTGGTTCGCGAACGCCTCCTCGGAGTCGACCTGAGCAAGGTCGAGCCCGGAATGCGCGTCGAGGACGTTGCCGCACTCTGGACGGTGCATACCTGGGGCGGCCTGTGCCAGCGGCTGCTCGACACCATCCCGGAGCAGTGCCCGGCGTGTGGCGGCGGCCGCACCTTCCTGCGCAACGAAGACGGTGAGTTCCATGCCGAATGTGACAAGTGCGCAACCGAACTCACCGCGATACCCGGCGACGAGCTGAACCAGATCTGGTTCGAGGAGATCCGGGATCTCGACGAGGTGGCACAACTGCTCGAGCAGAGCCGTGCCCAAGCGGCCGAAGCCGAGGCCGCGACCGCCCAGGCGAGCGAGCCCGCGCCGGTCAACTCCGGCGCGGAGTGACCGGTGTTCGGCGAGGCCCGCCAACGGCGGGTGGTCATCACGGCGGCGGAGATGGTGACGCCGCTCGGCTGGGATGCCGAGACGACCTTCCGTAACCTCGTCGACGGTCGCTCCGGCGTGCGCACCACCTCGCGATTCGACGCGTCCGGACTCGGCTCGCAGGTGGCGGGCGAGGTCGATGACGGGTTTCTCGCCGCGGCGACGTCGGCGGGGTACCTGGCCGGCCTCGAGGAGTTGTCGAGCACGGCGCCGCGCGCGGTACAACTCGGACTCGCGGCAGGCACCGCCGCGAATCACGCTGCCGGGCTTGTTGATACGCCCGCAGCGCGGTTCGGGGTGTGTGTCGGCACCTCCGGCCAGATGTACGACATCGGCGCACTGGACGGGCTGATCCACAGCAGGCGACTCGGTACGGGCCCAGCGGGTCCCGGCCGGGAGTTCGTCGGCCTGCTCGCCGCGCAGCGCCACAGCATGCGCAAGAACGCCAGCGCGGCGGCGCTGGCCAATGCCTGCGGCGCGGCCGGGCCGACCATGACGGTCTCGGCGACCTGCGCCTCGGGCACCCAGGCGATCGGCGAGGCCACCCTCTGGATCCGGGAGGGCGACGCCGACGTGGTGCTGGCCGGTGGCTGCGATTCGCTGCTCAGCTTCCTCGGGATCTCATCGTTCGACCTGCTCACCGCGTTGGCCACCCGATTCAACGACCGGCCTGCCTCGGCAAGTCGTCCGTTCGACCGCAGGCGGTGCGGCTTCGTGATGGGCGAGGGCGCCGCCTTCGTCGTGCTCGAGGAGCTCGAGCACGCGCTCCGGCGCGGCCGCGAACCGCTCGCCGAGGTGGCCGGGTACGGCGCGTCCTGCGATGCCTACCGCATCACCGACAGTCCGCCACACGGCGAGGGCGCGGTGCTCGCGATGTCGGGCGCGCTCATCGACGGCGGCCTGCTGGCCGAGGACATCGACTACATCAGCGCACACGGCACCTCGACGCTGATCAACGATCGCGCCGAAACACGAGCCGTGCACAAGGTTTTCGGGGACCGAGCGACCTCGATACCGATCAGCTCACAGAAGTCGATGATCGGTCACACGATCGCTGCCGCGGGCGCGATCGAGTGCATCACCTGCCTGTACGTGCTCCGCACCGGCCTGATCCCACCCACCATCAACTACGAATTCCCGGACCCGGACTGCGATCTGGACTATGTGCCGAATACGGCTCGCGCGCAGCAGGTTCGAGTCGCCATGAGCAACTCGTTCGGCTTCGGCGGCCAGAATGCGAGCATCGTGCTGCGCCGCTGGCCCGGCCCGGCGGACGGTAACGGCCATGCGTGAACGCGTGGTGGTGACCGGTGTCGGCGCGGTGTCCGCGCTCGGCAACGATCCGCGGACTCAATGGAACGCACTGCTGCGCGGGGAATCCGGCGTCGCCCCGCTACACCGTCTCGCCGAAAACCTCGAGCTGCCCGACGGTGCCGATCGGCCGCTCGCGGCGGGCCGGGTACACGGTATCGACCCGAGGGACTGGATCACCGACCGCAAAGCCGCGCGTGCCATGCGGCTGCATACCCACATGGCCTTCGCCGCGACCGGCCAGGCCATGACCTCGGCGAAGATCCACCGGGGCAACGTGGACGCCGACGCGACCGGAATCACGCTCGGGGTCACCATGATCGACTACGACATCGCCGATCTGGAGCTGGCCGCACGGCGATCGCTGCGCGATTCGGACGGCTTCGACATCGACCGATTCTGCCGCACCGGGTGGCGCGCCATCTCCCCCATGGTCTCGATCGTGATGCTCAACAACGCCACGCTCTGCCAGATCGCCATGCAGTACGGCCTGCACGGGCCGAACGCGTCGTTCAGCCCGTTCGGCGAGGCGGGCGGGCAGGCCATCGGTGCCGCGCTGCGCATGCTGCAGGAAGGCGACGCCGAGGTCATGCTCGCGGGCGGGGTCAGCCCGCGCCTGAATCTTTCAGCGCTGCAACGGTTCCTCTATCTCGGCATCGTCGCGGCGACCACCGATCCGGCGGCCGGGTCGTGCCGTCCGTTCGATCGGGACCGCACCGGAACGGTGCCCGGCGAGGGCGCGGCCGTGCTGGTGCTGGAGACGCTCACGCACGCCAGAGCCAGGGGCGCGCACATTCTCGCCGAGGTACTCGGTCACGGTGCCGCGGTGGGCATTCCGCCCGGGCCGCAACCGCATCCACCGCGCCAGGCCATCGAACAATCGCTCGCCGCGGCACTCGACGACGCCGCGCTGACACCGGACCAGCTCGGTGGCGTGTACGCCGACGCGCCGGGACTGCCGACCGGTGATGCCGTCGAAGCAGCCGCGGTCAGCGCCGTACTCGGCAGCCGCGCAGCCGATGTCCCCGTGACGTCCGCCAAGGGCGCCACCGGCCATCTGCTGGCGGCCGCGCTGCCGCTGCACAGTGTCTTCGCGGTGCACAGCCTCGTCGAACACTACGTGCCGCCGATCGCCAATCTCCGTCATCCCGAACCTGATTCGGGCCTGGATCTGGTGTACGCCGGTCCGCGCCGGATCGATACCGGCCATGCCATCGCGTGCCTCGCCGCCGGGTTCCAGGGACAGAGTGAGTGCGTCGTCTTCGGCGAGTTCGAGGCGAAGGGGGCCTGATGCGATTCCTGCTCTACGACCGGGTGCTCGAGGCGACCAAGGGCGAATCCATGATCGCGGTGAAGCACGTCTCGCTCACCGAGGACCATTTGGCCGCGGGCTACGCGGGCCGCAGGGTGCTCAGCGGTTCGCTGTTGCTCGAGTCGATGGCCCAGGTGGCAGGCTGGCTGGTCCATCTGAGCACCGATTTCACCGTCTCGGCGTTCCTGTGCCTCATCGATCGAGCCGAGATCGTCGGCGAGCTCGCGCCGGGACGGGCGATGCGGGTCGAGGCCAGGATGCTCGGTCTGAGCAAGCGCTGGGCGCAACTCAGCTGCGCGGCCTACGACGAGACAACGCCCATCGCACACATCGCCCGGCTGAACTACGTCCTGCAGGATATCAGCGACCCGGCAGAGGTCGCGGCCGAGGAAAACCGGTTCCGCTACTACTCCGGCTGGCCGCTCGAGCGGATCCGGGCCGTACCGACCGGGCCGGTGCACCGGTGAACCGCGTGGTCGTGACCGGGCTCGGTGCGGTGACCCCGATCGGGCTCGGCCACCGCGAATTCTGGGCCAACCTGGTCGCGGGCACCTCGGGCGAGGCACCGATCACGCTGTTCGACGCGTCCGCGCTGCCGACCAGGATCGCCGCCGAGGTCACCGAATTCGACGTATCCGACTACTGGGACGGCCCCTTCCCGCCGGAGCTGCACGCCGACCGGCAGGCCCGCTTCGCGCTCGCGGCCTGCGCCATGGCGCTGGACGACAGTGGCCTGACCCGGGCAGGCGAGCCGATCAGGGCGAGCTCGGCGGACCGAGTCGGCCTGGTGATCGGCGCGGGGCTGGGCATCGTCGGAATGGACGACATCGCCAGGCATCTCGACGACGACGGCCGGTTTCGCCTGCCCGCCCCGCTGGCCGACGGATCCACGATCGATCCGGTTTCGTTGATCCGTGACCCACAGGATCTGGTGATCGGACTGCTGGCCGGATACCTCGGCGTCCGCGGCCCGACCACGGTGATCACCTCGGCGTGCGCCGCGGGCGCGCACGCCATCGGCACCGCGTTCCGGCTGCTCCGCCGCGGCGGCGTCGACGTCGTGCTGTGCGGCGCAATGGATTCCATGATCAACCCGCTCGGCATGGCGGGCCTCGTCGCGCTCGGCGCACCGTCCACCGACAATCTGCCCGGCCGAACCGGCCGACCGTTCGACGCGACCCGGACGGGCTTCGTGGTCGGCGAGGGTGCGGGCATGGTGGTGCTGGAGACCGAGGCACACGCCCGCCGCCGGTCGGCGCCGTGGTACGCGGAGGTGGCCGGCTTCGGCCGATCCCTCGACGCGCACCGGTTCACCGAGCCGCATCCGGACGGCGCGGGCGCCGCGCTGGCGATGCGGGCGGCCATGGCCGACGCGCGGGTCTCCCCCGCCCAGGTCGGGCTGGTCAATGCGCACGGCACCGCGACCATCCTCAACGATCGGGTCGAGACCACCGCGATCAAACACGTCTTCGGCAGTGCCGCAGCACAACTCGCGATCACCGCGAACAAGTCGATGACGGGCCATCTCATCGCCGCGTGCGGTGCCGTGGAATTCATCAGCACCGTGCTGAGCGTGCGCACCGCCACCGTGCCGCCGACCGTCAACTATCGCCACCGCGATGCCGAATGCGATCTCGACTACGTGCCCGGCACGGCACGGCAGCTACCGGTGGAGGTGGCGCTGACCAACTCGTTCGGCCTCGGTGGACAGAACGGCAGCCTGGTGGTGCGCCGCGCCGCCGACGACTCGATGACACCAGTCTGAGGATGGGATCGGCGCACATGCACGTGTTACTCGTGAACCCCGACGTCCGGGACAAGAGCGTGATCTACGGCAACCGCATGCTCAACCCGGTCCCGGTCAACCTCGCCTATCGCGCGGCCATCACCTCGATCGAGCACCAGGTCACGGTGATCGACGAGAACTCGACGCCCATCACCGATTTCGCCGAATTCGCCGATGCCGACCTGGTCGCCGTCACCTCGAAGTTCTTCGGCGAGCGGCGGACCGGCGAGTTGGTCCGCGGTTTCGCCGACCTGGGTACGCCGGTCGTTGTCGACGGATACTTCCCCAGCTACGACCCCGAGGCCGAGCGGATCGGGGCCGCCGCGATCATCCGCGGTGAGGTCGAGCAGGTGTGGCCGCGGGTACTCGCCGATGCGAGCCGGGCCGAGCTGCGCCCGCGCTATTTCGGCGGTCCCGTCGACCTGGCGACGCTGCCGCAGTACGGTCCCGAGCACCTGCCGCCGCACGACTACGTCTTCCCGGTCGAGGCCACCAGGGGGTGCCCGTTCTCGTGCAACTTCTGCATCGAGACCCGGTACCACCATGAGGTGTTCCGCACCCGCCCGATCGATCAGGTGCTCGCGCAGATCGACGCGCGCACCGGCGATTTCGTGCAGTTCTCGGATATCAACATCGTGGGCAACCCGCGCTATGCGCGCACACTGTTCGCCGAGCTGGCACCGCTGCGGGTGCTGTGGGGCAGTCAGGCGACGATCACCATCGCGCAGCGGGCGTCGCTGGCGGAGGCGGCGGGGCGGGCGGGATGCATGCTCGTCTTCATCGGTCTGGAGTCTGTTCGCCCGGAGAACCTGATCTCCTCGGACAAGGGCTGGAGCCGCCCCACCGACTACCGCGCCCACATCGCCCGCCTGCACGACGCGGGCATCGGGGTGATCGGCTCGTTCGTCTTCGGTTTCGCGGGCGATACGCCGGACGTCTTCGAACGGACCTTGGAGTTCGTCGTCGAGAACGAAATAGAGATCGCCCATTTCAATCCGCTCGGCAGCGGCCCGGGAGTTCCGCTGTACGAAGAACATCGGCGCGAGGGGCGCATGGTCGACCCGGGCCCGGCCGGGCCCTCGCACCTGCGTGCCTCGGTGGCGCCGGTGTCGATGACCGTCGGCCAGCTCGAGGACGGCCTCGAATACCTTTACACCAGTACCTATTCCCGCGCGGTGACCCGGCAACGGCTGCGCCGCTACACCGCCGACAGCGCGCTGCCCGGCCCGCAGTCCGCGGCGAAGAAGCGGGCCGTCATCGGCCTCAACCTGGCCTACCGGCGAGCCGTGGAGCGACACTATGGCACGGCCGTCGGCGCGGGCGGCTCCGGTGACCCGGGTGATTCGGAGCGACGGCCGTGACCAGGAGCGTCGCGACATCGATGCTGCTGCCGGCGATCTCAGCGCCGGCGGCGATGACGGTCGGTGTCGATATCGCGGCGGTCGGTCGAGTGCGAGCACTGCTCGGCGCCGGAAACGCGTTCGCCGAGCAGGTGTTCCAACCGGCGGAGGTCGTCTACTGCACCGGATTTCGCGATCCCGCACCGCATTTTGCCGCACGGTTCAGCGCCAAGGAAGCCACCTTGAAGGCGTTGCAGGTCGGCCTCGGACTGCCACCGGTCCTGCGGCGGCTGCGCGACATCGAGATATGCCGGGCCTCCGGCGCACCGCGGCTACTCCTGCACAACCGTCTGGTGACGCTCGCGCGGCGGCTCGGCATCAGCGGTGCCGCAGTGTCATTGAGCCACGATGGCGACTACGCCGTCGCCTACGTACTGCTCGCCACCGAGGCGGTGCGCGGATGAACCGGCTCGGTGACACCGTCGCACTGGTAACCGGTGCCGCCGGCGTGTTCGGGACCGCCATCGCCACCCGATACGCCGAGGAGGGCGCGGCGCTGGTGCTGACCGATGTCGACGAGACGCGGCTGCAGGCCACCGTGAAGTCCATCGAAGCCGTTGCCGCCGTGCCGATTACCGCGCACGTCGCCGACCTGACCGACCCCACCGACGTGACGCGGCTGTTCGAGCACACCGACAAGACTTTCGGCCGAATCGACATCCTGATCAACAACGCGGGCGGTGCGCTGCGCTCGCCGCTGGTCTTCCACAACGACGCCGACTGGCACCGGATGCTCCGGGTCAACCTCGACACCGTCTTCTATTGCAGCAGGCAGGCCGTGCGCCGGATGTTGCCGCGGCGCAGCGGCCGGATCGTCAACGTCGCGTCGGCCCTCGGCTTGACCGGTGGCGCCGACGAAGTCGCGTACGCGACCGCGAAGGCGGCGGTGATCGGCTTCACCCGCAGCGTCGCCCAGGAGGTCGGCCGGCGTGGCATCTGCGTCAACGCCATCTGTCCCACGCTGGCCGACACCGGCGCAAGCAGGGCGTATTTCGGCGGTTTCGACGTCGATATCCAGGCGGTCGCCGGTTATCTCGCCCGGCGCGCGGCGATGCCGAGGCCGATCGCGCCGGACGACGTCGCCGCCATCGCGGTCTTTCTCGGCGCACGAGAAAGCACGTACCTCAATGGGCAGGCCATCTTGGTCGGCGGAGTGGGATAGGAGTACCCGTGCGGTTCCTCATGGTTGACGCGATCACCGAGCTGGACGGCGGACGCCGGGTCGCCGGCGTGAAGAACGCCGCGATGAGCGAGGACTACTTCGCCGATCACTTTCCACAGCAGCCGGTGCTGCCCGGCGTGCTCGTCCTGGAGGCGATGACCCAGCTGGCGCGCTGGCTGGTGATCACCGGCAGCGACTTCCGCACGACCGTCGTGCTGAGCGCGGTGCAGCACAGCAAATTCATCGACTTCGCGGTGCCGGGTGATCGGCTGACCATCGAGGTGGACAACCTCGACGGCGGTGTCGCGCCGGTCCCGGCGGCCGAGCTGGATTTCCGCGGCACCGCGCAGGCACATGGGCGCAAGATCGCCATCGCCACCTTCCGCTGCCGCAGTTACCCGCTCGCGGAGTTCGAGGATCCTGATAGCACCCGACGGCACTATCAGGTGCTGCGACTCAACGGTGCGAAGGTGAGCGGGAAATGAGGCGCCGCGTCGCCGTGGTCGGGGTAGGCGTACTGTCCTGCCTCGGCACCGACTATCGAGCACAATGGCGACGAATTCTGGCCGCCGAAACAGGATTACGGCGCCGGGACGGCGAAAGTCCACCGGAGCTCGGCTATTTCGGCGCGGTCGACGACACCGAGCACGCCGTCGCACCCGCCGACCGCAAACATCTCAAACGGCTGACCAGAGCGTCCCGGCTCGGCGTATTCGCGGCCGACCTGGCGGTGACCGATGCGGGCCCGGTCTTTCGGGCCGCGGCGGCACCGCGGCGCGGAATCTACATCGGCTCCAACGAGAACGAGGACGAGCAGAACTACCTCGAGCGGTTCGCCCCGGTACTGGCCACCGCGCGGCGCGCGGACGGCACCCTCGACTACGAACGGCTCGGCTATGCGGCGCTGCACCGCGCCAAACCGGACTTCCTGCTGTCCGGGCTGCCCAACGCGGCCCTGTGCCAGATCACCATCCGGCATGAGATCTGCGGCGCGAACAGCACTTTGGTCGATGGTTCGGCAATGGGCCTGTGCGCGGTCGGCCGTGCCTTCCGTGCCGTGCGCGATGGGCGCGTCGACGTCGCGGTGTGCGGCGGAACCGACGCGGGCGCGGACGAATTCGCGCGACTCGCGCTGCACGAATTCGGGTTGACGTCCGCCTGCGCGTCCGGTGTGCGCTCGGTCCGGCCCTATGACCAGGATCGCGACGGGTATATCTGCGCCGAGGGAGCCGCCGCGCTCGTCCTCGCCGATATCGACCTGGCCCGCGCCAACGACGCGAAGATCCTTGCCGAGGTCGTCGGTTTCGGTGCCGCCACCGATCGCGGCAGGCCGCTCGCCCCCGACCCCGAGGGCAGTGGCGTCCGCGGCGCCCTCGAGCGCGCCGTCGCGGACGCCGACATCGATCCAGGACAGGTCGGCTACGTCTACGGACACGGCGACGCCACCGCGGACGGCGACCGCTCCGAGTTGCGTGGCATCGCGGAAACCCTTGCACGCCAATGCCGTATGCGACTCACCGGGACCAAGGCCGCCACCGGCCACATGGGCCCGGCCACCGACGTCGCCGAGGCGGCCTTCGCCTGCCTGAGCGTGCGCGACGGCGTCATCCCGCCGACGCTCAACCTCGGTCGGCTCGACAGCTCCGCACGCGAGGTCGACGTCGTTTCGGCGCGGCCGTGCGCATTCGGCGCACGGTATGCGATCACGCTCAGCCGGAACGTGGACGGTCCAGAAGTCGCCGCGTTGGTGCTCGGCGCACCGTACGAAGAGAGGTGAGGTGCCATGTCAGAGGATCTGGCGGGTCGCTCCGTCCTGGTCACCGGCGGTTCCCGGGGCATCGGCCGGGCGATCGCGCTGGAGTTCGCCGATCGCGGCTCGGACGTGATCCTGACCTACTGGCGCAGGCGCTCGGCCGCCCGCGAGGTCGTCACCGAGATCGAGCGCAAGGGCAGGCGGGCGCTCGCGCTGCGCGTCGATGTCGGCGAAACAGACCAGCTGAAGCGGCTTTTCGCGGATATCGAAGCACAGTGGGGTGCGGTGGACTTCTATGTCAACAACGCCGCGTCGGCCATCATGAAACCGCTGTTCGCGCTGGAGGCCCGGCACTGGCGCTACACCCTCGACACGAACCTCACCGCCGCGTTGTTCGGCTGCCGCGCGGCGTACGAACTGATGCCGGACGGGCGCGGCGCCATCGTGCTGCTGTCGAGCATGGGCGGCCGCCGCTATCTACCCAGCTACGGCGGCCTCGGCGTGTGCAAGGCGGCGATCGAATCGATGGGCCGGTACCTGGCCGTCGAACTCGCACCGGGGGTCAACGTGAACACCGTCTGCGGCGGGCTCATCGAGACCGAGTCGGTCCGGGCGCTCGCGGGTGCGCAGGAGTGGCTGCGGCAGGCCGCCGAGGCCGGTCCGATGCGTCGGATCGGGCGGCCCGAGGATCTCGCCAAGGTCGTCGCGTTCCTGTGCACCGACGACGCGAGCTGGATCAGGGGCCAGACCATCGTCGTCGACGGTGGCGCCTCGCTGACATCCGGATAGCCAACGACGAGGAGGAGCCTGGCGTGCGCACCGTAATCGAGGAAACCCGGGAAATCTACGACCTGACCCACCGTCAGATCGCCCGCACCCCCGCCGGTCAGGCCATGATGGCCCATCTCTGGCGCGACTGGGGCGGCTACGTCGGCCAGCTGAGCTGGACGACCAGAGATCAGCTCCGCGAGCTGGCGCGGGCTACCGCATTGGCGCCGCGCAAGGCCGGCCTCGATCTCTGTTGCGGCACCGGCGGAATCGCCCGCTACCTGGCCGAGAGCACCGGCTGCGCGATGACCGGCATCGACTACTCCGAGCCCGCGATAGCCATCGCCCGGCGCGCTGCGACCGCCGCCGATCCGCCGATCCGCTTCGATCACGGCGACGCCCGCGAACTGCCGTACGCCAGTGCGACATTCGATGCGGTAATGAGTGTGGACAGTCTGGTCATCGTGCCCGATCGGCATCGGGTCATCGCCGAATGCGCCAGGGTGCTGAAACCCGGCGGGCGCCTCGTCTTCACCGACGAGGTGCTGACCGGCCCGTTTCCCCGTGACGCGGAAACGTTGCGTGCCTTGTCCGTCTACGGCCGCCTATTCCCCCAGACGCCATCGGGGTATCGGCGACTACTGACACACGCGGGCTTCGTCGGCATCGATATCCGGGACAGCACCGCCATGTTCGTGGCGATCAACCGGCGTTGGGCCGAGTCATATCGGTTGTTCGAGACAGCAGGCCGAGAGGTGCTCGGCGACAAGCTCTTCGATGACGGTCTGGCATTCTTCGAGACACTCGGCGAGCAAGGGGCGGCGGGCAGGCTCGGACAGGTCCGGGTGCTCGCCACCCGCGGGCCCGGGTAGCCGATGTTCCACTCCGCAGGCCGAGACCGGCGCGCGCACCGCACGACCACGCTCCCCGACGCACCCGCACTTGCGGTGCTGCAGGGTGTTTCGAAGACGTTCGGCAGCGGAGACACCGCGGTGCACGCGCTGGCGCGGTTCGACCTGACCATCACTGCCGGCGAATTGCTCGTGGTACTCGGCCCTTCGGGCTCGGGCAAGACCACGCTGCTGAACGTAGTCGGCGGCATCGAGGCCCCCACCACCGGTTCGATCAGCATCGCGGGCCGTGCGCTCACCGGCCTCGACGCGAAGGGGATGTCCGCGCTGCGCCGCGAAGCACTGAGCTTCGTCTACCAGTTCTTCAATCTCGTGCCGACCCTCACCGCCTACGAAAACATCGCCGTACTCGCCGAATTGACCGGCGGTTCGGTCCGCACCCGGGTCGACGAGGTACTCGGCGAGGTCGGACTGGCCGAGTGCGCGGACCGCTTTCCGGCGCAGCTGTCCGGTGGTCAGCAGCAGCGGGTCGCGATCGCGCGGGCGTTGGTGAACCGGCCGCGGCTGCTGCTGTGCGACGAACCAACGGGCGCACTCGATCTGGACACCGGGCGCAGCGTGCTCGGCCTGCTGCAGGGACTATGCCACCGCGACGATCGCGCCGTCGTGCTCGTCACCCACAACCAAGCCATCGCCGCCATCGCCGACCGGGTGCTGCGCATGCGCTCCGGTCACATCGTCGACGACATGCACCAGCGCACACCGCTGGCCGCGAGCGAGGTCTGCTGGTGAACCGTCATCCGATGTTGCGCCGGAAACTGGTGCGCGACATCCGAACCCAATGGCCGCAGTTCGCCGCGCAGACGATGATCATCGTGCTCGGGGTGGCACTGTTCACCGCGTCCTATGGCGCGTACCGAAACCTGACCGCCTCCTATGACGGAACGTTCGACACGCAACGGTTCGCCGATGTCTGGGTGACCGGCGGCGATTCGACCGCCATCGCGGCCGAGGCACGCTCGGTGCCCGGCGTCGCGGACGCGATCGTGCGCAGGCAGGCCGACGTGCCGCTGCGCGTCGGTGCGGACAAGCTCCGCGGTCGGATCGTCGGCCTCCCCCCGGACCACCCACCCGACATCAACTCCCCGGTCGTCCTGTCCGGACACTATCCCGCCGCGAATGAGGTCCTGGTCGAACACCATATGGCCGAGCACTTCGGATTGCGCTCCGGCGCAACGCTGTCGCTGCTCGGCCCCGACGGCTGGCGTGACGTGCCGATCGCGGGCGTGGTGTCCTCGGCCGAGTATCTCTGGCCTGCCCGCAGTCGACTGGACATGTTTCCACTGCCCGACAATTTCGGCGTGATCTTCGCGGCCGAGCCATTGGCCACCGCGGTCACTCCGGGCGCGACCGATCAAGCCCTGATCCGGTTCACCGGCGCACCGGGCCCAGCGGTGGACCAGATTCGGGATATCGCGAACGGTCACGGTGCACAGGAGATACTCGACCGTGCCGATCAGCCGTCGAACTGGTTGCTGCGCATGGACATCGATGCCTTCGGTCGCCTCGCCTATCTGTTTCCGCTGCTGTTCCTGAGCGTCGCCGGACTGGTCGCCTACATCCTGCTGAACCGGCGCGTGCGGACCGAGCGTCCGGTGATCGGCGTGCTGCTGGCCGGCGGGATGGAGCGCGCGACGATCCTGTGGCATTACCTGCGGTACGGGATGGTGGCGGGCCTCGCCGGGTCGCTCGGCGGAATCCTGCTCGGCCTGGCCGGATCCGGCGCACTGAGCAGTGTCTACCTACGGGCGATCGACCTGCCGAAGTCGGCGGCGGTCGTCGAGGTCTCGCCGATCACCATCCTCGGCGGCCTGGCCTTCGGCGTCGCCGCGAGCGCGCTCGGCGCACTCGCACCGGCACTGCTCGCGTTCCGTACCCCGCCCGCCGCGGCGATGCGCGGGCCCGCGCCACCCCGCCCGGGCCGAATCAGCTTGCCGGAAAAGGTGATTCCGGCGCTACGCGGACTCCCGGCCCGGTGGCTGCTGGTGTTGCGCGACATCGGCCGCAGTCCGCGCCGCACCTGGAGCACGGTGCTCGGTACTGCCTTGTCCCTGCTGGTCATCCTCACCTCCTGGACGATGCTCGACACCATGACCTCGGCCTTGGACGTGTCGTTCCATCAGGTGCAAACCGCCGACGCGCGAGTCGATTTCACCACTCCCGTCGATCAGGGCCGACTGGCCGAGCTGGCCCGCGTCGACGGCGTGGCGGCCGCCGAACCGATGATGCAACTGCCGATCACCATGACCGCGGGCGGACATACCTATTCGACCGCACTCATCGCGTTGCCCCGCGACACCACGATGCACGGGCTTCGCCCCGCAGCCGGTTCCACCGTGTCCCGGTCCGACGACGGCATTCTGCTCGGCAAGGGCATCCGGCACCTGCTACCCGTCGAATCCGGCGACACCGTCGAGGTGAAAGTGCCCGGCGTGCAGGCTGTTCGGGTGCCGATCGCGGGCGTACTCGATGAACCGATCGGCACCTTCGCCTACCTGTCGATCGACCAGCTCGACGCATTGGCGGGTGCCGAGCTGCCGGTCAGCTCGGTGCTGCTGCGACTCGCGCCGGGCACCGATCCCGATCAGCTCCGACGCGAGCTGTCCGGCCGTCCCGGCATCGCGGCCTACGAGGATCTGGCCGAGCTGAACCGACTGATCGACCGCTACACCGGCTTCTTCTTCGTGTTCGTCGGCGTGATGCTGGCCTTGGGCAGTGCGATGGCCTTCGCGATAATCTTCACCACGATGTCGATCAACGTCGTCGAGCGGCGCCGCGAGGTCGGCGTGCTGCGCGCGGGCGGTATGCCGCCCGGGATGGTCGCACGCCTGATCACCGGTGAGAATCTGCTGATCACGCTGCTCGGTATCGGGCCGGGGCTGGTGCTGGGAGTGCTCGGCGGCCACGGCTTCCTGTCCACCTACACCAACGACCAGTTCCAGCTCGATCTCGTCGTCCATCCGAGCACGTTGTGCGTCGCGGCGCTCGTGGTCCTGGCCGTCGCGACCGTGTCGCTGCTACCGGGGCTGCGTGCCGTTCGTGGCCTCGACCTCGCCGCGATCATGCGCGAACGATCCGATTGAGCCGCCATGCTTGCCCACCCCGCCGGCTTCGCCGCCGCCATCCCCGAGGAGGTGTGCTGATGGACCACTGCGCCTTCGTCACCGGCGGCAACCGGGGCATCGGCCTCGCCATCGCCCGCGAGCTCGCCGGCCGTGGCAAAGCGGTGGCGGTGTCGGTACGCGCGGGCCCGCCGCCCGACGGATTGTTCGGTGTGCCATGCGATGTCACCGACGAGCGGCAGGTCGACCTCGCGTTCGCCACGATCGAGCAGCGGCTCGGCCCGGTCGACGTGCTGATCGCGAACGCGGGCATCACGAAAGACGTGCTGCTGGCGTCGATGACCGAGGCCGACTTCGCGTCCGTGGTCGACACCAACCTGGTCGGCACGTTCCGGGTGATCAACCGGGCCGCCAGGACCATGATTCGACAGCGGCGCGGTCGGATCATCCTGGTGTCGTCGGTGACGGCGCTGCTCGGCTCGGCGGGGCAGACGAACTACGCGGCATCCAAGGCGGGCATGATCGGTCTGGCGCGGTCGCTGGTGCGCGAACTCGGCGCCCGCAACATCACCGTCAACGTGGTCGCGCCGGGATTCGTGGACACCGACATGACGGCTTCGCTGACACCGCGGTGGCGGGCCGAGGTGACCAAGAAGATCCCGCTCGGCCGCATCGCCGGTGCCGCCGAGATCGCGCGGGTGGTCGGCTTTCTCGCCAGCGACGACGCCGGTTACATCACCGGAGCGGTGATTCCGGTGGATGGTGGGCTCGGCATGGGCCACTGACGACCGCGGCGCACGCCATTGCCCGGTTGGGGCGCACGGGCCTGCCCGTTGTCCGCGCTGTCGTCGAGCAGCGCGATCAATCCGGTCTCATAGGCCACCGCGACGGCCTGCCCCCGCGTCCCCACCGCTAGTTTCTGGAGGACGTGATGCACGTGGCTGCGCACGGTCGTTGCCGAAACCGACAGCTGCCGTGCGATTTCCGCATTGGAGCGGCCGTGCGCGAGCAGTCCGAGGACCTCGGCCTCGCGGCGAGTCAGGCTCCCGGCCACTTGAATATCCAGGTTCCGGCTGACGCTGGAGGCCACGACATGGTCGAGTCCGCCGACGATCTGCGGCGGAACCACCAGCCGATTACCCACTGCGACAACCCGAATGGCGCACAGCAGCTCGAACGGCGAGCAGCCCGACGACAGCAGGCCGCGCACGCCGGTCCGCACGAGCTTGACGGCGCGGGCCACATCCTCCTCCGTCATGACCATGATGACCTTCGAGGCCGCGACGATCTCCGTGAGACGATGCTTGCCTTCGACCGCGCCGACAAGCAGGACGACGTCGGGGGCGTGTGCCTTGATGGCGCCGAGCAGACTGTGCCCACCGGCGACGTCGTCTACGACATCAATATCGGGCTCGCGATCGAATTGCACGCACAATCCCGAGCGCATCAGGGCGCTATCCGCACAGACCACCAGGCGAATGGTCACTGGTCTGTGCGCCGACATGCCCGTTCCTCGGCACTCGCTCACCGATCCGGAGATCGGTGCCGCAACGGGTCCGATAATCGGTCCTCGAAGTTGCGGTCCACGCCAGTCCGCTTGATCGGTTCCATTGCGTGACAAAACATCTCACGCTCCCATCAGTCCCAGCGAATGCTCACCAGGGTAGCACGTAAATGTTGCATAACGGCGTTTTTTCATCCGGAACAGCTTGTGCAAATCAACGATTCTTCATGTGCACAATGTCGTTTTACCGAAGTCCGGCTCGGACCATTATCAATCGAGCGTCCTATCCTTTCGATCGCCGTACCTCTCGCGCACCCGAAGCAGTGCAACGGCAATTTCGCGACCCGCCATACCCAGTAATGAGTTCAGCGTCGTGCGATCTACCGTCCAGCGCGGCAGCCGCTCGAGAAACTCGCCGACCTCGGCCATCGCCGCGATCAACTCATCGGCACCGTCGCCGGCCGTGCTCGGCGCGATCCGCATTTGCAAAGTAATTGCGCCACACCGCTTTACGATAAGTCGCGCGACGACCGCCTCGGCGTAATTCTGTACCGACGGCCGCGGCCGCGCGCCGATCGCACGCGGCGAAAGCACCAGCCTGCCGAGCAGGCCGACCCGCCGATAGCCCTCGAACAATGGGGATCGGGCTGCCCTGCGCAGCATGGCGTCCATGGCCGCCTCGATATCGGCCGCCCCGCGCCGGTCGTGTTCGGCCGCCTCGATCGCCGCGCGGGCGAGCGCGGCCGCCATATCGTTGCGGTAGTGCGTCCGCAGCCAATACGCCATATCCGGTGCCGCGCGCGACATCTGGTCGAAGACCTCGGCCGAGATCAGCGCCGCCCCGATCGGGACGAGCGCGTCACTGAGCGCCTTGGACAGCGCGACCAGATCCGGCCGCATGCCACGACCGGCACAGGTCAGGAAGTTGTCGATATCGCAGCGCCAGAAGCCGGTGAATATCTCGTCGACGCCGACTAAGAAGCCGGCGGCCGCGCGCCGATGCTCGATTTCCTCGAGTACCGACTGCGGAATCTCGACACAGTCATAGCCTTGCACGACTTCCAGCCAGACCAGGGCGATATCGTCACGTCGCAGGGCTCGTCGCAGCCCCTCGGCATCATCGATGTCGACCTCGATCACATCGACCGGATATGGGCTGAAGGCATGCTCATCCCGGTCGCGGAAGAATGAACTCGTCCTGCTCAGCGCCAGCGACATCGGGCCTTTACCGGAATAGTTGCCACGACAGGTGATCACCGTCGCGCGACCGGGCCGACAGCACAGGGCGGCGAGTATCGCGTTGTCGACCGCGCTCTGCCCGCTCACCGCGGGCAGCATGATCGGCAATCCGGTCAGCTCCGCCAACTTCGCTTCCAGCCTGGGTGTTTCGTCGCCGATTGTGCCCGCCGTCAGTATCGCGTCGGTCGACTGCACGTTGTGCCCGCGGAATGCGGGACCGGTGCCGGACGCAAGGTCGGTGTAGGTGCGTCCGCCGAGCCGATAGTTGACACCATCGGCCTGGTCGAAGGTCAGATTGATGGCCGCCAGATCGATCGCCCTGGTCTGCCAGGTGTTGCTGTGCATGCGCAAGCGCGCGCTGCGCGCGAATCTGTTGCACCGCATGCGTTCGATCGCCGCGCGCTCATGGCGATTCGTCGGCCGCCAGCGCATCAATGTCTCGGTCACCATGTGCATGGCAAGTCCGTTGCCGCCGAAGGTCGACACATGCGCGATGCTGTCCATCGTGTTGTTCCACAGCGCGAACATCTCGCGAGTGAACGAGACAGTGCCACAGGGCATCTCATTGCCAACCGCGACCTCACCGAAGAACACCAGATCAGCCGCGGCCAGCGATCCGCGCAGCGTATCGAGCGCGGCTTCGTCGCCGAGCAGGCCCCAGGCCACTACCGCGCCGCGCTCGCGGGCGGCCGCGAGCGCGGCGCGAACCGGAGCCACCGCATCCGGTGCGAGACCGTCGGCGATCACGACACATGATTCCCAGCCCGCATCGAGTCGACGCAGAAATTCCTCGATAGCGCCGACAATCACCATGCCGTCCGCGACCAGTGCTTGCAGCCCCGGAACCGCGTGCCCGAATGCGTACCGCGCGGTCCCGGTCGGGTCGAGCACGAGGATGCGGCACGCCCCATCCCCCGCACCGCGATTGTGCCGGTTGCGCAAGTACTTCAGCACCGTGCCGACGGCCTCGACACCGGAATTCACGAACACCGAATGCCACGCGGTTCCGATGGAATCGCCGCCGCTGAACATCCGATGGAGCAGATACGCCGCGACGGCGCCGTCCGGCGGAACATAGGTGCTAGCCAGCACCATGTTCGGCGACTTCGCCGCGACCCGCTCGGCCAATACGGCACGGACCCGGTCGTGGTTACCGTGAAATGCGGCCGGAACGTTCGGCCGCGCCCATCGCGAGTCTTCCGGAGCTACCTCGGTCGGCATTGCCACGCTCCTTACTGAACTCGACAGAAGTGCGGCGGTTGACCAGAGAATCCGCCAGCCCGTTATCCGGGGCATGCTCGAGTCACGCCAGAATAGCGCCCACAACACCGACTGATCATCGGTCGAACGCTGATATAAATATCAACGCTTGTCGGATAAGCACCATTTCGCTCGGCGCCATTGAGCGCAGCGATCCCGATGCGCCCCGGCGAAATCCAGCTGCGCGGACGCATCGGGATCGCTAAGGTGGCGAGGTGATTTCTACAGCACAGACGCTTGCCCTCGGTGGCGTGATCCTGGTGGCCGCCATGTCGCCGGGGCCGGATTTCGTTATCGTGACGCGAAGTTCGGCACTGTCCGGTCGCCGAGCCGGAATGGCTTGCGCGGCAGGGATTGCCGGCGGCGTATTCCTCTGGTCGGTGGTGAGCGCACTCGGTGTCGCGGGGCTCCTCGCGGCTTCCGCGCTGGCCTTCACCATCGTCAAGCTCATCGGCGCGGGCTATCTGATGTTGCTCGGCGTCCGGGCGCTGCTTGCCGCGCGCCGCGGCGGTTACGACTCGACAGCGGAACTACCGGCCAGCGGGCCCAGCGCGATCGCCGCGTTCCGCCAAGGCCTGCTCACCAACCTGCTCAACCCGAAGGTCGCGGTCTTCTTCATCGCGCTACTCCCCCAGTTCGTCCCCGCCGAACCCGCTGTCACCGACACCCTTTCCCTCGGCGCCGTCGCCGCGCTCGTCTCCCTCACCTGGTTCACGGTGCTCGCCAACATCGTCAACGCACTACGCGGCCTGCTCGCCAAAGCGACCGTCCGCCGCACCATCGATACCGTCATGGGCACCCTGCTGGTGGCGTTCGGCATCCGAATCGCACTGCAGAGCAACTGAACTCAGGCAACTGAGCCGGGTGGCACGAGCGCGTTACCCGGTCCGAGCACCATAGGATCCAGTCGGCGTAGGACCTCGGGTCGGCACGACGGAGGCCGCCGTCATTGCGCAAGAAACCCGTAGTCGAACTGCGCATTGTGCGCAACCATCACCCGGCCGGTCAGCATGCCCGAAAGCTGTTCTCGCACTTGCTCGAACAGCGTGCACCGGGTAGCACCGCTCTCGTCAACCCGTGGATACGCACGGGTCCCGGGTCGCAGCCCGGGTCTAGGAGAGTATGAAACTCTTGCGCCACATTCCCGCCACCGTCCAACGTCAGTGCCGCGACCGACAAGACCCGATGATCCCCAGCTCGTAGGCCCGACGTCTCCACATCCACCACCGTGAACGAGCCGAACCCGCATCGACCGGCAAACCATCAATAGTGCTCGAGTTCCCCTGCATAACGCATCGTGACCGAGGAGGCAAACGTTGCACCGACACGGTCGAGATCCGTTGCGAGCGTTCGATTTATGAATGATAAAGGTTCGACACAGCGATCGACGGCCCCGCTGCTACACCCTGACGATCCACGACCGACAAACCTCGGTCAGCGAGAAGGACAGACCCATGGCAGATCGCGCGAAGAATCAAAAAGTTCAACACCCTCTTCGACTGGTTCGACGGCACACTCAGCTTCGACGAGTACGTCCGAATGTACGACAGCCTCGGCATCGACCCAGCCCACTCCAGCGACGCCTTCCGCCGCCTCGACCGCGACGGCGACGGTTCACTCAGCTACGCCGAATTCCGAACCGCCATAGTCGAGTTCTATCTCAGCGACGACCAGAACGCCCCCGGAAACTGGCTACTGGGCCCGCCCCGCTGACGTCGCTGGTCAGCCGTGATCAGGATCCGGTCAGTTCGCCGTCGGGGCCGAGCACGATGCGTGGCGAACGGGTCGGGTCCAGCCAGCGTAGGACGTGCACCAGGTCGGTACGGTCGAGGCTGACGCAGCCGGAGGTGTCGTCGGGTCCGTTGGCGTGCAGGAAGATCGCGCTGCCCGCACCGGGGATGGCCGGCACGTTGTAGGTGATGACGGCGAAGTAGGCGTATTGCGGGGTGACCTGCCATAGCGCCTCGCTCGCGCCGCCTGGATCGGCGCCGTGCTGGAAGGTGTTGTAGCCAGGGGTCGTTGGGTTAGCGTTCCACCAATCACCCTTGGCGAGCACGTGATAGGGATAGTGGGTGCCCGGATCCGGCTCGATGCCGTAAAGGGTGTCGCCGAAACCGTACATGCCGGTCGGCGTCGACGGCTCCGACTCCCGGTGGTGGTCGCTGAAGCCGTTTTCGCCAATCCTGGCGACCATCGCCGGGAGCGCGCGTCGCCAGTCGCCGTCGACCTTCTCGAATGTCTCCAGCGTCGCGTAAGTGGTTGCGGCGGTGGGCGCGTGCACGATCACCACCTGGCTGGTCGCTGCCGGGACAGCATGCAACACGGGGGTGAGATCGGGACCGCCGCACACCGATGTGGCGCCCACGACGACCCCCGAGACCAGTAGTCCGATGACGCACTGCGTAGTAGTCATGAGTGTCAGACCCAAGCACCGACGGCGAGGAACGCGCAGATCAGCACGAACAGGATGCCCATCAGCGGGGCGACGAATCGCACGTAGCGGTCGTAGCGCACCTTCGCCAGGGCAATACCGCCGGTCACCACCGCCGTGGTCGGGGTGACCAGGTTGGCCCAGCCGGAGGCCGACTGCCACGCGGTAACAACAAGGGAGCGTGGCACATTCGCGAAATCGGCGAGCGGCGCCATGATCGGCATGACTAGGGTGGCATGGCCGGAGCTGGACGGGATCAGAAAGCCGAGCGGAACATTCACCAGAAACACCGCGATCGCGAACAACGCCGAGGAGGTGCCGGTCACCACGCCTTCCAGGGCATGCAGTGCGGTGCTGGTGATTTCAGTGTTGTTCATGACGACGGTGACACCGCGCGCCAGCACGATCACCATGCCCGCCCCCACGAAATCGCCGAAGCCCTTACCGAACGCCTCGGACATCTTGTTCTCGCCCAGTCCACCGACCAGCCCGATCGCCACCGCGCCGACCAGGAACAGTGCGGTGAGTTCGGGGAAGTACCAATCCAATTCCCACTGGAACCGCGCGGCGCCGGGGCCGTCGATCGCCTCCGCCCACGGAATGATCGCGAAGATCATGAACGCGAAGGTGAGCGCGACCAGCCAGAGCACCGCGGCTTGCCGACGGGTCATCGGGTCGGTCCGGTGGTCATCGGCCCGCACGTCGCGGTCGCCGGGCTGCCAGCCCGACCACGACTTGTCGGGATCCCGCTTGACCCGGCGCGCGTACCAGAGCACGTAGCCGACGGTGGCCGTGGTGAGCACCACCAGCATGGCGATGCGGAGCATGATGCCATCGCCGATGGGGACGTCGGCAGCCGAGGACGCGGTGCCGGTGGCGAAGGGGTTGACGGTCGAGCACAGCATGCCGATGCCGGCACCGCAGATGATCGCGCCGACCGCGGTCATCCGGTCGTAGCCGAGCGCCAACGTCAACGGCACCAGGAGTGCGTAGAAGCCGAGGGTTTCCTCCGCGAAACCTTCCACCGTGCCCGCGATCGCGAAAACCACCATGACGCCGACGATCAGCAGCGACGACCGGCTGCGCAGCCGATAGGCCAGCTGTCCGATGCCGCTGTCGAGCGCGCCGGTGGCGAAGGCGACGGTGATGAACGCGCCGACGGCCAGCACGAACAGGAACACCGCTGCCGCGCCGTAGAGATGGCCGGACAGGTCGGGACCCACCTGACCGGACTTGGCGTCTTGAATACCGTAGAGACCGTTGATCGGTGCGAGAAACAGATCACGCAGCCGCGCGCCGAAATCCGTGGCGTCTTCGATGCGATGGTAGGACCCGGCGATCGGGTGACCCTTGTCATCGACGTCGTAGGCGCCCGGCGGAACGACGAACGCCGCGAGCCACACCAGCACAGCGACACCGGCGAGGATCGTGTAGGTGGACGGAAAGTACCGCGCACGCAGGTCACCGCGCTGGCTCATCCGCACATGGAACCACTCGTCGCGACCGGTTCAGCAAAGCCTCGGCGATGTTTATCCAAGAGTGACCGAAGCCAGGTCCGATCAGTGTCGGACGGTTTTATCGGCACGCGGTGTCCGCGGCGATCTGCGGTGCGCTCAGCGCGGAGCGGTACCGCCTTGGGGCTCTGCTTTCAGGAGTGCGAGCAGCCCGGGGAACCGCTTCTCGATGTCCGTGCGTCGTAGTCGGATGCCCTTGCGGTTGCCATAGTCGATCTCGTCGATGAGGCCCGCCTCGCGAAGGACCCGGAAGTGGTGGGTCTGGGTCTGCTTCGAGATCGGAAGATTGAACGAGTTGCAGCCCCGTTCGCTGTCGCTGCGGTCGGCGGCCAACTCCGTCATCACCGAACGACGATGCTCGTCGGCGAGGGCGCGAAGCACCGCACCCAGATCCAGCGCATCGGCCTTCGGCCCGACCTGGTTCATCGCGGCCACGCGACACCTCCCTTCAGGTACGACTTGCATCGTACCTCAATGAGGTGCTTTACTCAGGTACGAATTTGATCGTACCTTGACCCGGTTGTGTTGCGCTGTGCCGCCGCTCACCGAGACCCGGCCCAGTACTCGCCGGGGACCTGGTCATCGACACTCTGAGAGGTCATCGTCATGAAGAAGCGCGAGGTGCTGATAGTCGGTGCCGGAATCGCAGGGCCCGCACTCGCATACTGGCTCTCCCAGCATGGATACCGGCCGACGGTCGTCGAACAAGCCCGGCAGCTGCGCTCCGGTGGTAGCGCGATCGTCGTGAAGGGGCCCGCGATCCCGGTCGCCGAGCGCATGGGCATCCTCCCGCAGCTGCGCGGGCTCGCCACGCGCAATCGGTCGCTGACCCTGCTCGACCCCGGCGGCAGGCGAATCCTGCGACTCCCGCTCACCTCGGACGCGGCGCCGACGGTCGAGGTAACCCGAGCCGACCTGTCCGACGTGCTCCACCGGTCGGCGCAGTCCGAGGCCGAGTTCTTGTTCGACGACACGGTCATCGCTCTCGACCAAGACAGCGGCGGAGTCGATGTCACCTTTCGGCGGTCCAGGCCACGGCGCTTCGACTTGGTAGTCGGCGCGGACGGGATGCACTCCACCGTACGGCGCCTGGTATTCGGACCCGAGCGGCAGTTCGTGCGCGATCTGGGTCTGTATGGCGCGACCGTCCCGTTGGAACCCGACGCCATCGAGGACCCGAACGAGATGACGATGCTGACCGTGCCGAACCGGATGCTGGTCGTCCACCCCTCGCGGACCACCCCGCTCGCGATCTTCACCTTCCGGGCCGCACAGCTAGCACCGCACGACCGCAAGAACATCGCACTGCACAAGCAGACGGTGGCCGACGCCTACGCCGACGTGCGGTGGCGGACACCGGAACTCGTGGCGGCGTACCTCGACCACCCGGCTCCGTTCTTCGACCCCCTGACCACCGTCCGGATGCCCTCGTGGTCCCGCGGCCGGGTCGTACTGCTCGGGGATGCGGCGGGAGCGACAGCTCTGCTGGGCGACGGGTCCAGTATCGCGATGGCGGGCGCGTACGCCCTCGCGGACGAGCTCGCCGCCCATCCAGGTGATCACGCCCGCGCCTTCGCCGCCTACGAGTCGCGACTCCGCCGTGAAGTAGACCCACGGCAGCGACGCGTCGGTCTGGTCTCCCGGATCTTGGTGCCCCGCACCCGGCCGGGCCTCGTGGTGCGAAACACGGTGGCCCGCGCGGTCAGTCGCACGAGCCGGATCGCCGCGGCTTCGAAATCAGGGGACGCACCCGATCGCCTGCCCACGCCCCACTAACCGAGTGGCACGAACTTCTCGCCGCGGCCATCATGACTGAGTGCCTTCGTTTCACTTGGTCGAGCCTCCGCTGTTCACCCGTCTGCGGGGCGCCTCGCGGGTGCTGATCGCCGGGGCGGGCGGCGGATTCGATGTGTACGGCGGCCTGCCACTCGCGGTGGCGCTGGAGGGGCTCGGCAAGAAGGTGTCCCTGGCGAACCTGTCGTTCAGCGACCTGCGCCGCACCCCGCTCGACGACTGGCTCGCGCCGGGCGTCGCCGCTGTCCACCCCGAGACCGACGGCAACGACGATTACTTCCCCGAACGCACCCTGGCTCACTGGCTGGCGAGCACCGATCGCGAACCAATTGTGTTCGCGTTTCCCAAGTCCGGCGTTCGTCCCCTCCGAGCCGCCTACCGCGCCCTCATCGAACACCTCGACGCGGATGCCCTGGTGCTCATCGACGGCGGCACCGACATCCTGCTCCGCGGCGACGAGGCCGGGCTCGGCACCCCGCACGAGGACATGACCAGCCTCGCCGCCGTCGCAGGACTGGACCACATCACCCGCGTCGTGGTGTCCGTCGGTTTCGGCATCGACGCCTACCACGGCGTCTGTCACGCCCACGTACTGGAAAACCTCGCCGCCCTGCAACGCCAGAACGCCTACCTCGGCGCCTTCTCCATCCCGCCCGACAGCCCGGAGGCCGCCGCCTACCTCGCCGCCGTCACCCACTGCCTAACCGAAACCCCGTTGCGCCCCAGTATCGTTCACTCCCAGATCGCCGACGCGTTACGCGGGAAATTCGGTGACACGCACGCCACCGACCGCACCAGCGGCACAGAACTATTCGTAAACCCCCTGATGGCAATGTATCTATCCGTCGACCTCCCAGCCCTGGCCCGCAGCGTCGAATACCTACCGCTACTAGAGCCCACCGAAGACGCCTACCAGGTAGTCCAGATCATCGAGGCCCACCTAGCATCCCGCCCAAAACCCCGCCCGCACAGCCTCATTCCCCACTGACCGAGACCCAGGTGCGAGGGTCAGCCGCGTTGGTCACTCGGCGTGTACGGGATGTTGAGGGCGTTGTTTTCGTCCACGCGGATGGGGCGGCCGAGTTGGGGGAAGGCGCGTTGGGCGCAGGCGGGGCGTTCACAGACTTTGCAGCCGGGGCCGATCGGGATGGCGGCGCCGGGGTCGTCGATCGGAAGTCCGTGGGAGTAGACGAGTTTGGGTGCGTAGGTGAGGTCACAGCCGAGGCCGATGGCGAAGTCGCGTTTGGGTGAGAGGTAGCCGGGGGTGCTTTCGTCGGTGGTGCGGGCCAGCCACAAGTAGCGGCGACCGTCCGGCATTTGGGCGATCTGGGTCCGGATGCGGCCCGGCGTCGCGAAAGCCTCGTGTACCACCCACAAGGGGCAGCTGCCGCCTACTCGGGAGAAGTGGAAGGCGGTGGCGGACTGGCGTTTCGAGATATTTCCGGCACGGTCGGTGCGGACGAACAAGAACGGCACACCGCGGCGGCCCGCACGTTGCAGGGTGGACAACCGGTGGCTGACGGTTTCGAAGCCGACCTCGAATTTCGCTGAGAGCAAGTCGATGTCGTAACGCAGCGCCTCCGCGGCATCGTGAAACGCGGTGTACGGCAGGATCAATGCTCCGGCGAAGTAGTTGGCCAGTCCGACCCGAAGCAGGCCACGCGACTGCGGGGCGAGCGAATCCGCCTGTGCGATAACCGCGTCGATGGTGTCGGCCTGAGTGAGGAACGCCAATTGGGTCGCGAGCTGGAACGCGCGTTGCCCGGCCGAGAGCCGTCGAGCCAGGGTGAGGATTCGGGTGGCGGGGTCGAAAGTGCGTTTCGGGCCGGGCTGATCGGGGTCATCGGTGCGGATAACGACCGCGATGTCGTGTTCCTCGCGCAGGAGCCTGGTCAGCTGTAGATCCAAGCCACCGAGGGTGAATCCGCGGCGGGCGAACAGTTCTTCGGCGGCGGCGTCCAGGTTGGGAATGTGGTTGCGGTGGTCGTAGAAGAAGTCGCGGACGTCCTCGTAGGGCATGCCGATGCCCGAGTCCGGGGCGTGGGTGTCGATACCGGCGGAGACGCGTTCGAGCTGTTCGGTAGCGCCGCGTAAACGACGGTGCATGCCGACCAGCACCCGTGCCGCGGCGGGAATGCGGGAAACGAGTTCATCGATCTCGGTGGTCGTGACAGTCACGCCGTCGGGGTCCTCGGCGAACACTTCCTGGAGATCGGCGAGCAGTCTCGCGTCGGTGTCGGCGGCGAAGAACTGCATGTCCAGATCGAAGGTCGAGTTGAGTCGCAGCAGCACCGGGACGGTCAGCGGGCGCTGGTCGTTTTCCAGCTGGTTGACGTAGCTGACCGACAGCCCGAGAGTGGTGGCCATCCTGGTCTGGGTCAGGCCTCGTTGTTCACGCAGCGCGCGCAGCCGACCGCCCGCATACATCTTCTGCATAAACCGAAATCTAGCACTCCCGTCTTACACAACTTTTACAACTTCACTGATTTGCTTCCGCAAATATAGGCATTTGCGAGGTATTTCCGCAGTGGGCCGCTATGTGTAGCGTGCGAAATATGAAGAATCATCTCGTTCGTACCCACCGCTCCGCCGAGCAGTTCCCTCGCGAAGAACACCTCGCGTGGCGCATCGCCGAGGTCGCCACCGACCCGGTCGAGGTGGCGCCGGAGACGGCGGAGATGATCATCAACCGGATCATCGACAACGCCTCGGTCGCGGCGGCGTCGCTGACCCGGCGCCCGGTCGCCAATGCCCGCGCCCAAGCGCAGGGGCACCCGTATCAACCGGGCGCGGCCGTGTTCGGTGCCGACGGCAGCTACTCCCCTGAGTGGGCCGCCTGGGCCAACGGCGTCGCGGTGCGTGAACTCGATTTCCACGACACCTTCCTCGCCGCCGAGTACTCCCACCCCGGTGACAACATCCCGCCGATCCTGGCCGTCGCTCAGCACGCCGGACGCACCGGCCGCGACCTGATCCGCGGCCTGGCCACCGGCTACGAGATCCAGATCGATCTGGTGCGCGCGATCTGCTTGCACGAGCACAAGATCGACCATGTCGCGCACCTCGGCCCGTCCGCCGCGGCGGGCATCGGGACGCTGCTCGGCCTCGACGCCGAAACCAGCTACCAGGCCGTCGGCCAGGCGCTGCACACCACGACCGCGACCAGGCAGTCCCGCAAAGGCGAGATCTCCAGTTGGAAGGCCTACGCGCCGGCGTTCGCGGGCAAGATGGCCGTCGAAGCCGTCGACCGGGCGCTGCGCGGTGAGGGCGCGCCGTCGCCGATCTGGGAGGGCGAGGACGGTGTGATCGCCTGGCTGCTCGGCGGGCCGAAAGCCGAGTACTCGGTGCCGCTGCCCGGCCCTGGTGAGCCGAAGCGCGCGATCCTGGACTCCTACACCAAGGAACATTCCGCCGAGTATCAGAGCCAGGCGCCGATCGACCTGGCCCGCCGGATGCGCGATCAGATCGGCGATCTCGACCAGATCGCCTCGATCGTGCTGCACACCAGCCACCACACCCACGTCGTCATCGGCACCGGCTCCGGCGACCCGCAGAAGTTCGATCCGACGGCCTCGCGCGAGACCCTCGACCACTCGGTGATGTACATCTTCGCGGTCGCGCTGCAGGACGGAACCTGGCACCACGAGCGGTCTTACGCGCCGGAGCGGGCGCGGCGGCCCGACACCGTTGAGCTGTGGCGCAAGATCTCCACCGCCGAGGATCCCGAGTGGACGCGGCGCTACCACTCGACCGACCCCGCGGAGAAGGCGTTCGGCGCACGGGCCGAAGTCACCCTGAAGAGCGGTGAGGTGATCGTCGACGAGCTCGCGATCGCCGACGCGCATCCGCTCGGGGCGCGGCCGTTCGCCCGCGCGCAGTACATCGCGAAGTTCCGCGCGCTGGCCGAGGGCGTCATCGCACCCGCCGAGCAGGATCGCTTCCTCGACGTCGCGCAGCGCGCCGCCGAACTCAGTGCCGCGGAGTTGTCCCAGCTGTCGTTCACGGTCTCCGACGATGTCCTCGCGCGGGCACCGCAGCTGCCGAAGGGGCTCTTCTGATGGCGGGCCTTATTTCCGCCGAGACCTCGGCCGCCGACAAGCGCGTTGCTTTCCGCGCAGGTCTGGCCTCGGGTTCGATTCAGCGGTTTCCCGGTGCGTTCAACCCGTTGGTGGCCAAGCTGATTCAGGAGATCGGGTTCGAGGGGGTCTATGTCTCCGGCGCGGTGGTCTCCGCCGATCTCGCGCTGCCCGATATCGGGCTCACCACGCTCACCGAGGTTTCCGAGCGCGGCCAGCAGATCGCGCGGGTCACCGAGCTGCCGGTGCTCATCGACGCCGACACCGGGTTCGGTGAACCGATGAGCGCCGCGCGCACCGTGACCGTCCTCGAGGACGCCGGGATCGCGGGCTGTCACTTCGAGGACCAGGTCAACCCGAAACGCTGCGGGCACCTCGACGGTAAGGCCGTGGTGCCGACCCAGGACATGGTGCGCAGGCTGCGGGCGGCTGTATCCGCAAGGCGGGACCCGAATTTCGTGATCTGCGCGCGCACCGACGCCGCCGGGATCGAGGGCATCGACGCCGCCATCGACCGCGCCGAGGCGTACGCCGACGCCGGTGCGGACCTGATCTTCACCGAAGCGCTCTACGCCGAAGCCGACTTCGCGAAGTTCCGCGCCGCCGTCTCGATTCCGTTGCTGGCCAATATGACCGAGTTCGGCAAGTCCGAGCTGCTGTCGGGGAAGACGTTGGAGTCGATCGGTTACAACGCGGTCATCTATCCGGTTTCTACCCTGCGCCTGGCGATGTGGGCGGCCGAGAACGGACTGCGCGAGATCTTCGCCGAGGGTACCCAGGCGGGTTTGCTCGATCGGATGCAGTCCCGCAGCAGGCTCTACGAACTGCTGCAGTACGAGCGCTACAACGAATTCGATTCCGACGTCTTCAATTTCAGCCTGGGAAGGGACCAATGAATACCGCATCGCTCCGCGATCCCGGTGGCCGGACGACGGGTGGGCCGGAGACCGTCATACCTACTATCTACAAAGGTCTTGCCGGTGTCGTCGTGGACACCACTGCCGTCTCCAAGGTGGTGCCGGAAACCAATTCACTCACCTACCGCGGTTACGCCGTGCAGGATCTGGCCGAACACTGCGGCTTCGAGCAGGTCGCCTACCTGCTGTGGCATGGCGAACTCCCCAATGACGCTCAGCTGGAACGGTTCTGCCAGCAGGAGCGGGCCGCCCGCCGCGCCGACCGGTCGCTGCTGTCGCTGGTGACGAAGATGCCCGACAACTGCCATCCGATGGACGTCGTGCGCACCGCGATCAGCTACCTCGGCGCCGAGGATCCCGCCGAGGACGACAACAGCCCAGCCGCCAACCGCGCCAAGGCATTACGGATGATGGCGGTGCTGCCGACCATCGTCGCGGCCGACCACCGCCGCCGCCGCGGTCAGGACCCGATCGCCCCGCACTCGCACCTCGGGTTCGCCGAGAACTTCCTGAACATGTGCTTCGGCAAGATCCCGTCCCGGGAACTGGTGCAGGCGTTCGAAGTATCGCTGATCCTTTACGCCGAGCACAGTTTCAACGCTTCGACCTTCGCCGCCCGCGTGGTCACCTCGACCCTGTCCGACATCTACAGCGCGGTGACCGCGGCCATCGGCGCGCTCAAGGGCCCGCTGCACGGCGGCGCCAACGAGGCGGTCATGCACGACATGATCGCGATCGGCGACCCCGCCCACGCCGAGCAGTGGCTGCGCGCCAAGCTCGCCAAGAAGCAAAAGGTGATGGGCTTCGGCCACCGCGTCTACAAGAACGGTGACTCCCGGGTACCGACGATGAAGAAGTCCTTCATCGACATCGCCACAGCCACCGACGGTCACAAATGGGTCCAGATATACGAAATCCTCGAGCAAACCATGAACAACGCAACCGGCATCAAACCCAACCTAGACTTCCCCACCGGCCCCGCCTACTACCTACTCGGCTTCGACATCGAAGTATTCACCCCCATCTTCGTAATGAGCCGAATCACCGGCTGGACCGCCCACATCATCGAACAAAGCGAATCCAACGCCCTGATCCGCCCCCTGAGCGAATACATCGGCGTCCCCCAACGCTCAGTCGTAGCCTAACCCCAACCAGCCCACACCCCTCGAAATCCGCACTCTCCCTAGGGATCTACACTCGCTTTAGGGCCCTATTCCGGGTGCGGCTCCCAAGAGAGAGAGTGCGGATTTTGCTGAGAGCGGCCGAACGGCGCCCTGACGGTTGGCTAGGCTCTGTACCCATGGCCGTCTACCTTGTCACCGGTGCTGCTGGCTTCATCGGCGCCAATTACGTGCACCGCCTGCTCGAGTGGGAGCCGGACGCGCAGGTGATCGCGGTCGACTACATCGGTTTCGCGGGGAACATGACCAATGTGGCCGCGGTGATCGATCGGATCGTGTTCGAGCAGGCCGACATCGCCGACTTGGCGGCCATGGAGGCGCTCTATCGGGCCCATCGGCCTGACTTCGTGGTCAACTTCGCGGCGGAGTCGCACAACGATCGGGCGATCGTCGGGCCGTCGGCGTTCATGCGTAGCAATGCCTTGGGCGCGCAGGTGATGGCGGAGTGCAGCCGACTTGTGCCGGTGAAGTCGCACGTCCATGTGTCGACCATCGAAGTGTATGGCGAACTGCCGCCGAGTGAGCCGTGGTTCACCGAGCGTTCCCCGCTGAACGCGAAGACCCCGTATTCGGCGTCGAAAGCCGCGGGCGATCAGATGGTGCGTGCATACATGGCGACCTATCCGGCGATGAACATCCGATTGACCCACTGCGCCAACAACTTCGGCCCATATCAGCTTCCGGAGAAACTGATCCCGCTCGCGGTCACCAACGTATTGCGTGGCCGCAAAGTCCCCGTCTACGGTGACGGCCTGCAGAGCCGCGACTGGCTGCACGTCACCGACCACTGCGATGCGGTACACAAGGTGCTGCACGCCGACCTGGGACCGATCCCGAGGGCCGCGGCCACCGACCCCGGCCTGCTCCCGATCTTCGACATCTCCGCCCGGCACGAGGTCACCAATCTCGAGATCGCCCACTTGGTGGTCACCGCGCTCGGGCTGGAACCGAGCGAATGGATCGAGCACATCGAAGACCGGCCGAACCACGACCGTCGCTATGTGATCAACCCCGAGAAGCTGGAAACCGAACTGGGGTGGCGGCCGACCCACCAGTTCGAGACGGCAATGGCCGAGACCGTGCGCTGGTATCGCGACAACCGCGACTGGTGGGAACAGGTCATCGCGGCCAAGGGCGAGCTGGCCTTCGATTGGAGTCAGGTCGCGCCCGCCGCCATGAACTAACGTGTGCTGGTGAAGACGACGGAGTGTGCCGTCCGGCCACCGAGCCGGATCTGATCGTCCGCGAAATTGCGAGAATGATCCAGTCGGTGGCGGACATGAGTAGCTGATCTCACACCCTGCGCGCCCGGAGAATCGGGATGAATTCCGAATAATTGCACGTCGCCACGCAACCGCCAAACCTATACGCGAAAAGTCCGTTTGCGACTTAACTTTCGTGAAGAAGAACTTACACTGCTGGCCCGAATTGGTTGCGCGTCTTAAACTCTCAATCCCGACGGTATTCGACGGAAAGTAGCCGATGGGTAAGCACCGCGCACCACGAAAGCCCGACGTTCCGATGCGGTTGGCAATGGTGTCGACCGCCGCGTTGATCACCGCGTTGATCGCTGCTGACCGGGAGGGGTCACAGAGCAGCGAGCCGACCGCGAGTCGCGGCCTCACCACCGTGGGTGAGCCGAGCGGACCGTTCTCCGTGCCATCGGTCGGCGAGCCGGAAGCGATACCGGAGGTCCCGAATAGTGACCGCCCGCCCGCGGAAACCCCACCGCCCGTTGCGCCCGAGCCCGGCGGCAGACATCGTCGGGAGGAACCGGCGGTGCCGGTCGATGATCCCGAACCCCCGCGCCCCCACGACGTGCTCAGCGGCGCGACGGCGGCGTGGATCTCGGGGACCACGCAGGGTTACGAGTGGCTCGCGCACCTCGAGAAGTGCATCGTCGAACACATGACGTCCGGCATGGAGCAGCGCGTCGTGTAATCGACGGTTGCGGTAACCGGTTGCGGTTTGGCACGATTGCCGCACTTATGCCGCTGGATTCCGATTCCGTTTCCGACAGCCTCGATGGTTTGTCCGTGGGCGATGCGCTGGGTGCACAGTTCTTCGTGCCCGGCCGGTCCGTCCCCGATCTGCTCGCCGGGCGACCGCCGGCCGCCCCCTGGCCGTGGACCGACGACACCGAGATGGCCTGTTCGGTGTACTCGGAAATCCGCGGCCGCGGCCGCATCGACCAGGACGCCCTCGCGGCCGTCTTCGCCGACCGCTGCGAACCCTATCGCGGCTACGGCGCAGGCACAGTCGTTGTGCTGCACGAGATTCGCGATGGCCGCCCGTGGGCCGAAGCGGCAGGCGCCGCTTTCGGCGGTGGATCGTGGGGCAACGGCGCAGCGATGCGGGTCGCCCCGCTCGGGGCGTATTTCGCCGACGACCCGGACCGAGCGGCAACCGAGGCGGCGCTGTCCGCCGAGGTCACCCACCGGCATCCGGAAGCGATCGTCGGCGCCATGGTGATCGCCGTCGCGGCCGCCCATGCCGCCGCGACACGCGAAACCGGTTGCACACCAATAGAATTACTACGGTCGGTCGAGCCGTACCTGGTCGACGGCCGTACCGCCGACGGTATTCGTCGAGCCCGAAAGCTACTCGGCCGACCGGCGGCCGAAGCCGCATACGAGCTCGGCAACGGCGCGGCGGTCAGCGCCCAGGACACGGTGCCGTTCACCCTGTGGGCAGCCGCGACGTTCCTCACCGACTACCCTGCCGCCATCACCGCGTGCGTCGAAGCCGGTGGCGACGCGGACACGACGGCCGCGATCGTCGGCGGAATAGTCGCCGCCCACACCGGAATCGGCCACCAGCCCAATATCCGCGGCATCCCTGAGCAGTGGCTGGCCGCCCGCGAACCCCTACCTCCGTGGTCGACACCCACGGAGAACCTCGAATCCGCACCCTAACTCGGGACCCGCACCCGAAATAGGGCCCTAAAGTCGGTGCAGGTCCCGAGTTAGGGTGCGGATTCCGCTTGCCGCAACAGCTATCGGACTGTCGCTAAGGGGATTACGCCATTTCGCAGCTCGTCGGGATCGGCGACAGGAGTTCGCTACAGCCCGTCCGCGCAGCCGCTTAGCATCTACCGGCAGGAAAGGCAGACTGCCCGGTCCGGTTATAACGGCCCAGCGGTTGCAGCGGGTTTGCCTCAGGCCTATCGAACAGTCATCAAGATCCCAAGATGTCATGTCCACTACCGCATTTGACGAGGCGCCTATGCGCAGAGCGAGATCACTCCGGCGGCAGTCGCCTGCGATTAGTTACGCATCAAACAGAAGCCAGAGTGTGATAACGGTCACACCGGCGCAAGCAAACGCCATCCGTCCAGAGAGGTCTCAACCACCCCGGTCGAGTTAAATTCCAGCTACTGAAACTTGTTTGCTGCACTCAGCACATCTTGATACGATAATTTCATTCAACCATTGGTTGAAGATCAATGATGAACATATTTTCCGTGAGCGTGATGATTTGTCAATGATTTCGGTTCAGGATAACACGGATGAGCCGGTGAAAATCAAGCGCAGTTCACCGGAGGGAATGCAGTGCAGGGGCTTACGCAAGAAGATGTCCGACATACGTTCGACGGGGGTCTCCCGTCCCGGAACAACATCGATTCCGCGATCATTGTCGGCGCCGGTCTCGCCGGACTCGCGGCCGCATTCGAATTAGCAAAGCAGGGAACGCAGGTCACCGTTCTCGAAGCGAATGATCGCCCGGGCGGGCGCACATGGACCTACCGCCATCCCTTCGCCGACGACCTGCACGCGGAAGCCGGCGCGATGACGGTGACCGAGCAGTGCCACTACACGATGCACTATCTCGGTGCCATGGGTCTGGAGACCGAACCGAGCGATCTCGTCGACACCGATTTCAGCTACTACCGCAACGGCATTCGGATCCGGCCGGACCAGGTCGCCGATCATGCCGACACCTTGGGTCTACACCCGGACGAGCGGAATCTCACCGTCACCGACCTGTTCGCCAGATACGTCACCAAGTTCAACGACAACATCGGCCCCGAGGTCGCCGCACTCGACTGGACCCCGACGCCCAATCTGCTGGAACTCGACCAGATCTCGGTGCGCCGAGTACTCGAGGACCAAGGCGCGTCCCCCGCCGCGATCAGCCTGATCGAGCCACTGTTCCTCGAAATGCGCGGCGGCGAACTGGAATCCGCCTCGGCGATGGCGTGGGCCCGCTACGAGTCGAGCCCCCGCTCCTTCTCCACCGCGGACGCCAAGTGGTACAAGGTGAAGGGCGGCACCGACCTGCTCGCCCGGGCACTCGCGGACAAGGTCAAAGACCGTGTCCTCTACCGGAAGCCGGTCGTCCGCATCAGCCAAACCGACCACGAAGCGCAGGTCACTTTCCTGGATCGCGACCGGCTACAGACGTTGAGCGCGGACCGGGTCATCGTCACCGCACCGTTCAGCAGTGTCCGGCGACTCAACCTGTCGATGGCTCGACTATCGGCGGCTAAGCATTCGGCTATTCGCCAACTCAGATACGTATCGGTCCTGCGCATATATCTGCAGATGCGCAAGAAATTCTGGCCGGAAAACCGGCTGATGCTGTCGACGGATACCCCGATCTGCACGGTCCGCGACGCCACCCCACGGCAACCGGGCCCCCGCAAGATCCTCGAATGCTGGCTCACCGGCTGGCCCGCCCAGGCGGCGGCGAGCATGAGCGAGGATGAGCGGGTGAATTTCGCACTGCGCGAAGTGGAGTCGATGCTGCCGGGGGCGCGCGACAACTTCGAGGTCGGCGCCTCCGTCGCCTGGGACAACGAGCCATTCGCCGGAGGTGCCTACGTGCTGCCGGAGGTTGGCCACAGCGAACTCATGGAGCACACCCGAACACCGGAAGGCCGAATACATTTCGCAGGCGAGCACACCGCGTTCGAACCGAACGGCGGCTCGATGAACTACGCATTGGAGTCGTCTATTCGAGTTCTCCTCGAACTCTCGTCCGGAACGGAGTAGGGCTGTGCTGCATCCGCGCTTGTTGATCGTGGCGGACTGTGAGGGGATCGAGGATACGGTCATGGACCTCAAGCGGCACGGTTTCGAACCCGAACCCATCGCCACTGGTGCCGAAGTCCTGGCCGCCTACCCCGATTTCGACGTGATCCTCATCGATCTCGACTTCACCGATTTCGACGGACTCACCCTGTGCCGGGAGATCCGCCGGGCCAGCGATATCCCGATCATCGGTTTTTCTTCCTTCGAGCTGGACCAGGTGCTCGCGCTGGAAGCCGGTTGCGACGACTGCGTCGTGAAGCCCTATCACAGCCGTGAGCTGATGGCGCGGCTCAGAGGCCTGCTGCGCCGCGTGCACATGATGTCCCAACCGGCGCTCATCGTCGGCCAACTGGAGATCGACTCGGCGCTGCGCGAGGTCAGGGTCGGTAATCGGCTGATCGAGCTGACCCGCAAGGAGTTCGAGCTGCTTCGCCTGCTCGCCACCGAACCGCAGAAGGTTTTCTGCCGGGCCGAGCTGCTGCAGCGGGTGTGGGGATATGACGATGTGGACGCCGAGGTGACGTCGCTGGCCAGCCGGACCATCGACACCCACCTCAGCAGTGTCCGCAAGAAGCTCGGCTCCCCGGACTGGATCGTCACCGTGCACGGCGTCGGGTTCCGCTTCAATGACGAAGCGACCCGCGGCAAGTCGGCCCAGACCGCCGAGCCGGTCCGGGCCGGTGGGGCGGCCGGATAACCCGCCGCCTTCACCCCATCCGTGCCGTGGACGGAGTGAACTGCGGCGTGAATGTGCCGCCGTACGACTCGGCGAACTCCTCGATGATGGCGTCCTGCTCGGCTCGAACGTCACGCCCCTGGCACAGCGAGTCCAGCACTGCACTCGACTCCTGTTGCACCCGCTGGACGGCGTCGTAGGGCATGTGCGTGAACGCCACCAATTGGTAAAGCGGCGTGTACAAATCGGGACGCAGCTCGTGCAGCCGTCGTTCCAGCGCCTTGCGTGCCAGGAACAGCGGGCTGTTCACGTGGTCGGAGAGTTCTTCGAGGTTCCGCATCGACAACTCGGCGAGCGCGTGCCCGGCCTTGACCCGCACGTCGCTGTATTCGTCGACAACGACTTCCGCGACGGTCCGGACGGTGCCACCCTCGGACCGGACCGCGGCCTGGAACTTCTCCAGCAGACTCGCCAGCGTGGCGGCGTCCTCGAAACTGCAGTTGATGCCCTGCCCATAGAACGGGACAACGGCGTGCGCGGCATCGCCGACCAGCACCGCGCGCCGATGATGATAGGGCGCGGTGTTGATGATCCGGAGCTGTCCTGGACTCCGGCCGGCCAGCTCCTTGCCGACCTCGGCCATCCGCCCGAAGACATCGGGGAACTCCGTCGCGCAGTAGTCGCTGATCGCCGCCGCCGACGGCAGATCCGAAAAGTGCCGTCCCACACCAGTACCTGCCGTCGGCTTGAACAGGCTGGTGGTGAAGGTCTGATCCCGGTTCGGCTGGGCCTGCAGGAAGTGGTCGCCGCGCGGCCACAGGTGCATTCCCGTCGGGTCGGCGTCCCGGTAGTCCATGGTGATCTCGGCGTAGCCGTGCGCGATGGTGTCGCGCGTCATCCGCATGTCGTCCGGATGCGCGGCGACGATGGCGTCGCGCACCGCACTGTTCGCGCCGTCGCAGCCGACGAGCAGATCGCCGGCGACCCAGGTCGAGGAACCGTCCCGATCCCGCAGCAGCGCCGCGGCACGCGCGGTGTCCACGTCGACGCACTCCTGCCCGTAGTGGATTCGAGCGCCCGCACGCAGCGCTTGATCACGCAGCAGGTCCTGCAGGATCCCACGTGGGATGGACAGCAGGTGATGGTTGTACATCGTCCCGTACGCCTGGGTGGAGATCGCGCCATCTCGATGGTGGATGATCCGCTTGGCCAGCACCGAACCCTGCAGATACAGGCGACGCCGGACCGAGAGCGGCAGGCAGTCGAGCCCGCGTGAGGTGAGCGTCAGGTTGAACGAGTGACCCGACCCGGTACCCGCCGACTCCGTTTGCCGCTCGAACAGGTCGACCTGCAGCCCTTGCCGCCGCAGCAGCGTGGCCAAGGCGCAGCCGACCGGCCCGGCGCCGATGATCACTACCGAGCGCATCGCTAATTCAGTCATTCTGGTCTCCTCCATGGGCGGGCTGCGCGATGGCGCCGACGGCGCGGAAGTACTCGAACATCCGATGGATCCATCCCGGATCCGCCTGCGGATAAGGACATCCGACGTCGGCGAGGGCGCGCCCGGATTTCTCGTTGTCGAACGAATGCGCGCCGAGGCGCATCACGCCCTCGCGCATGAGCGGCACCAGCGGTCCGAGTCCGCGTCGCTGATCGTCGTTCTCGGCGGCCTCCCGTTCCAGCGCGGCCATCCACTCGGATCCGCTGGTCGAGTCGGTCGCGTAACCCTCCGCGCGAATGGCCTCGATGATGGTGGGCCAGTCGAGTCCGTCCGGGTGGTACAGATGCCAATTCTCGTTGTCCGGCTTGTCTTCCGACAGGCGGATGATCGCTCGCGCGACGTAGTCCACCGGCAGCAGATCGATGGCCGGGGTCGCCACGATGTCGTCCGGGTAGCAGCCGAGCAGCGCGAATCCCTTCATCTGCAACCAGAAGAAGTCGTCGTGCCTGCAGGCTCCGGTCCGGCGGTGACCGGCGATGCGGCCGACGCGGTGCACGGTGACCGGCAGCCCGGCGTCCCGCGCCCGGAACGCGAGCTGCTCGGCGACCCACTTGCTCTGCGAGTACCCGATGCCGAGCGACGCGGGGTCACCAGGCACGGTGTCCTCGCCGACCTGACCGGAGGTGGAATCCGGCGGGAAGACGCCGAGCGTGGAGATCAGCCGCAAGGGTGTGCGGTTGATCCCGCAGAAGTCCAGCAGGTTTCGCAGTCCGTCGACGTTTGTGCGCTTGACCGTGTGATAGGGCACGACGAAGTTGATATGCGCGGCCGCGTGATAGACATCGGTCACCGCACGCGCCAAGGCGTCGTAGTCGTTGCCGAGACCGAATCGCGGTTGGTCGAGATTGCCGAGGCAGACGCCGACCTCGTCGAGGCCGGAGGGGTCGAGCGCGAACTTGCGGAACGTCCGGCGCAGGCGGTCCCGCCCGTCCGCGACGCTGTCGGCACGGACCAGGCAGTGCACGCGGTGCCCGGTGCGCAGCAGCTCGTCGAGCAGGTGGCTGCCGAGGAATCCGGTTGCGCCGGTGAGGAATACCGCGCCGCCGACCGGTTCCTCCCGCTCCCCCACGACCAGGTCGGGCAGGCGGGTGTCCGCGCTGAGGTCCGGTGCCGCGGCGGCATTGCGGTCGGCGAGGCTCTTGGTCATGCCGTGCGGTGTCGGCGTGCTCAGCAGCGTGGACAGCGCGACGTCGGTGTGGAAGCGATGCTTGACCAGCCGGTGCAGGCGGGCGGCGAGCAGCGAGTGACCGCCGAGTACGAAGAAGTCGTCCGCCGGCGTGCCCGGGCGTTGCCCGAGCACCTCCTTCCACAGCTCGGCCATCGTCCGCTCCGAATCCGTCCAAGCCACATCGGAATTCGCGGCGGACTCCGGCGGCACGGACTCGGTGGGCAACGACTCCAAGGCCTGGCGGTCGGTCTTCCCGTTCGGTGTGACCGGGATGGTGTCGATGCGGGTGACCTGTCGCGGGATCATGTATCCGGGCAGCACGGCACCGAGCCGAGTGCGCCAATCGCGCGGCGGCTCCGCGTCGCTCTGCACGAAGGCGTGCAGCGCGCGGTCACCACCGTCGGACACCACGATCACGGCGGCCGCGTCCACGTCCAGCTCGCGCTCCAGCGCGGCCTCGACCTCGCCGGGTTCGACGCGATACCCGCGGATCTTGACCTGGTCGTCCTTGCGACCGCGGTAGTGCAGGCGCCCGTCCGGTGCCAGCACGACCACGTCACCGGTGCGGTACATCAGCTGCCCGGCGACGAATGGATCGGGGACCATGGCTTCGCGCGTCTTGTCCGGCAGCCCAAGGTATCCGGGCGAAACGACCGGTCCCGCAACGCACAGTTCCCCTTCGACGCCGAACGGTGCCAGCCGGGCCGCGCCGGTCGAATCGGCGGCGAGCACGTACGCGTCGACACCCGCGACCACCCGGCCGATGGACGGAATGGTCGGCCACGTCTCAGGATCGGCGGGGAGCTCATCCCAGCTGCACAGGTGGGCCTCCGACGGCCCGTACGCGTTGATCAGCCGGGCGTCCGGATTCCGCCGGAACATCGCCCGCACGTCGCCGGTGATCACCAGCCGCTCGCCGGTGACATACACCTCGCGCAGGTCCGGCAGTGCCACCGCGGACGACCGCAGCACGGCGGCGAGCTCGCGGAGCGTGACGTACGGGAGATACGCCCGCTCGACCCGCTCTTCGGCCAGCAGCGTGGCCAAGGCCTCGAAATCGGTGCGGGCCCGCGCGGGCGGAATGACCAAAGTGCCGCCGTTGCACAGTGTTCCGAACACCTCGATGGCGAACACGTCGAAGGCCGGTGGCATGTACTGCAGCGTGCGCATCCGCCGGTCCGAGGTGAAGAGGGCCTGGTTGTGCACGAGGTTGGCCAGCGTGATCTCCGGCATCCGAACGCCCTTGGGGCGGCCGGTGGAGCCCGAGGTGTACACGATGTAAGCCGTGTCCTCCGGCGTCTTCCTCGGCTGCTCGAAGGAGGTTTCCGCACTGGCTATTTCGGTCGAATCGATGACCTCCAGCCCGTCGGGCAGCGAAGCATCCGTGATGTCGATCCCGGGCGCCCGCACCAGAATCGTTGCGCCACAGTCGTTCAAGGTGAAGTTCAGTCGATCCCACGGCTGGTCGGCGTCGAGGGTGACGTAACCGCCGCCCGCGCGCAAGATGCCGAGGACGGAGGCGATCAAGTCGAGCCCCGGCCGCATCAATACCGCGACCGGCTGCCCGTCGCGGACTCCTCGGTCCGCCAGGCTCGCCGCCACCGCGTCTGCGCGCGTGGCCAATTCGGCGTAGGTGACGACGGTGCCGTCCACTGTGATCGCGGGATCCGCACTCACCGACGCCGTAGTCGCCGCGAACAAGGCGGCGGTCAACTCGGTGCCGAGCTCGGGCGCGTCGGCCCGGCGCGCGCACAGTTCGGCGATCGCGCGCTGCTCCTCGTCGCTCGTCCAGTGCAGGTCGTCGACCTGCGCGTCGGGGTCGATGAGCACGCTGTCCAGCAGGACCCGCAGGCGCTGCGCCAGGTATTCGGTGAATTTCTCGCCGTCGGCCGCGGCGGTCGCGTGCTCGACGACCAAGGTGTAATGGCTGGGGGTCTCGTCCACCGTGATCGCCAAGTCGTACTTGGCCCCGCCCGTTTCGTGCTCCCACGTCTCGACTCCCCAGTCGGGCAGGTCCAAACGCCGGGCGGCGGCGGGCATTACGGTGACCATCGCGTTGAACAGGGCGCCGTCCTGGCTGCCCCCGGCCGCGCGCAGCTCGCCGAGGACGGCTTCGAGCGGCGCGTGCCGGTGCCGAAGTGCATCCAGCACTTCCCGTTTCACCGCGCGCAGCACGTCGCGGGCGGTCGACTCGCGGTCGAACCGATGGTGCAGCACCACGGTATTGGTGAGATGTGCGAGCACCTCGGCGTCACCGGCACCGCGCACGGAAACCGGGAGGCCGAGCAGCACGTCGTCCTGACCGGTCTGCCGGTGCAGCAGCACGAAGCTGAGCGCGACGAAGAACATGCTGGTGGTGACACCTTCTGCGGCGCAGAACTCGCGCACCCGCGCCGACACCCGCTCGTCGAGCATCAGCTGCCGGGTGACATGCCGCGCGGGGCCCTCGGCAGGCAGGCCGAGCGGGGCCGCCGCCGGAGCGTCGGCCAGCTTGTCTCGCCAGTAGCGCAATGTCTGGGAGTCGGTGGACAACTCGGTCCACCGCTCGTAGGCCTCGGTGGCCTGACGCCGATCTTCCCGCGTGGGCGCGTCGCCGCGCAGCACCGCGGTGTAGGCCGCTTCCACCTGACTGAGGTACGGCTTCCACGACATGCCGTCGAAGACGGTGTGGTGGATGTTGAACACCAGCACGCTGTTGCCCGCGTCGCCGAACCGGAGGTGTCGTACCCGCGCGAGCGGACCGGCGCGCAGATCGAAAGCGGCGCTGGCGATCTCGTGCACCTGCTCGGCCACCCACGCCTCGGTGCCGCCGTCGGGCCGGTCGCGCACATCGACTGTCGGTGCGAGCTCGCGGTGTACCACCTGCTGCAGATCGCCGTCGGTAGCCATCTCGAACGTGGTGCGCAACGCGGCATGGTCCCGATGGACGATCGCCAATGCCTCGACGAGACAGTCGTGGTCCAGCCGAGTGCCCAGACGCAACACCAATGGCTGGTTGTACGCCGTGGGATCGGCCCCGTAGATGCTGTCGAACCACAGTCCAGGTTGAGCCGGCGACGCGGGCAGGCGCTGCGCGCCGTTCGCGGTGTGTTGATCGGTAGCCGTCATGTCAGCCTCGCGCACGCTTGGTGCGGATCAGGTCGGCGACACCGCGCACGGTGCCTGCGCCGACAATGTCGTCGGGTGCCAGCGCGACGCCCAACACGTCCTCGAGCCGGGCGCCGAGGTCGATCAATTGCAGTGAGGTGACCCCGCTTTCGATGAGACCGGCGTCCAGGTCGAGCTCTTCGGTTTTGGTGATGTCGGCCAGCGACGAACGAACGACCGCGGCAAGCCGGTCCGGGGTCGCACCGGGTGCGGCACTGTCGCCAGTGGCCCTTTCGTCGTCCGCGGCCTCGTCGGCACTGTGCGCCGCGAGACGCGAGCCGAGTTCCTTGCGATCGATCTTCCCGTTGGCGTTGCGCGGAAACGCGTCGACCACCAACACCATCGACGGAACCATGTAGTCGGGCAGCTGATTTCGCAGATGTTCCAGCAGGTCGGCTTCGGCGATTTCCTTGCCGGTGGCCGGCACACACCACAGCGCGAGCTGATCGGCGGCGCCACCGCTCGGGACGGCCTGCGCGACCGCCTGCTGGACGCCGGGGAACGCCTCGGCCGTCAGCTCGACATGCCTTGGCTCCACCCGGAATCCGCGCACCTTCACCATCTGGTCGGTGCGTCCGGCGAGCACGATCTCGCCGTCGGTGGTCTGCTTGGCCAGATCGCCGGTCCGCAGCAGTCGCTGACCGTCGTGCCGGACGAACTTACGCTCGGTGTGTTCCGGGTCGCCGAGATATCCGGCGGCCACACCGTCGCCCGCGATGCACAGCTCGCCGATCCGGTCGGGCGGGCATACTTCCAATCCCTCGTCACGCACGGTCATTTCGACGGTGGGCATGGGTCGGCCCACCGGGATCTCGGCATCGGCCAGGTCCGCCGAGGTGATCTTGTGCACCGCGGTCAACGCGGAGTTCTCGGTGCAGCCGAAGGCGTTGAACACATCGCCGTCGACAACGGCCAGTGCGCGCTCCAGATGCGACGCGGACGGGAAGTCGCCGCTGACGATCACGGTCCGGACGTGCGACAGCTGCTCCGAGTGATGCTCGACGAGCAGGTTGAACAGGCCGACCGAGAGGTTGAGCACGGTAATCCGCTCGCGGGCAATCAGTCTCGCGAGCTCGCCGAGCGGCGGCATCTCCTGCGGTGCGACCGTGAGGCGGCCACCGCGCAGCAGACAGGTCCAGATATCCGTGGTCGACGCGGCGAACGCCGGCTGCGCGAGCTGCAGGAACCGGTCGTCCGGTCCGGGCGTGAAACCGATCAGATGCTGGGAAACCCGGGAGATCCCGCGATGGGCGATCACCACACCCTTGGGCACGCCGGTCGAGCCCGACGTGAACAGGATGAACGCCGGCGCGGCCGCGGTCACCGCGGACGGCCCCGATTCCGTGGACAACGATGCCGCGGCCGACAACAATTCACCGACCGGCAGGCACGTCTCCGCCGGAATGCCCGCTGCCGCACCAGTATCCGTAACGGTCAGGACGGGCTCGGCGACCCGGAACATCCGAGACTTGTGGTCCGCGGGGTGGACAGGATTGAACGGAACCACCACCAGACCGGCCTTGAGAATGCCGAGGAAGACCTGATAGGTAGCGAGGCCGCGGTCGAGATGCACCCCGACCCGCGCCCCCGTCGTCAGACCGCGCGCGCTCAGTGCCCGCGCGATCTGGCTGCTGAGGTTGTCCAATTCCGCGTAGGTCAGCGTGGTGGTGCCGTCGGAGATCGCCTCGCGGTCGGCGTGTTCACGCGCCGTCCGCACGAAGGCGTCGACGATGGTTTCGGTGGTCGCGCCCTCGGCCGGTCCCGCCGTGGCGGACTCGACCGGGGCGGTCAGTGTCTGTTTCATCGCGCTGATGTCACCGTTCCTTCCGGTGTGGATGGGCCTCGGCGGCGCGGCGCCAGGCCGAGGTGCCGCAGGCTGGTCCGGCCGAACGGGGTCGACGGGTCGACCAGGTCCAGCGGCAGGTCGAAGTGGTCGCGCTCGGGCACGATCTGCGCGGTCACCGGGATCGACTGTGCGGAAAGGCATTCCGCGTACGTCTCGTGTTGACGTAGATAGGTGCGCGTCTCGTGCCTGCCGACGGCGAGCAGGACCGAATCGCACCGGGGCGGCGGCATCCCCAGCGGGCTGCACGCGAGAGCGAGCTCGGGCGTGAGCCGGACGGCGTCGTTGACGTAGGTCTCCGGAATCTCGGTGAGGTCGTACAACCCACTCAGCAGGCACGCACTGCGCACCTGGGGTGCGCCGTCGCCGGTGAGCGCCGCGGCGAGCAGATGCGCGCCCGCGCTGCTGCCTGCCACGTGCAACTGCTCCGGGTCGATCCCCAGCATCGGCCCGGTGGTGACGAGCCATTCGAGCGCCCTGGCCACCGAGGCGATCATGCCCGGCACCGTGCGATCCGGCGCGAGCCCGTAACCCACTGCGACATAAGCACATCCGTGCGCCACCGCGTGCTCGGCGGCGAAGCAGGCGTCATCGATGCCGGACTCCTGCCAGTGCCCGCCGTGCACGAAGACCAGCGCGGGCGTCCGCGGCCCTCGGGTGCCCGGCGGAACCGCGGGAAACACATGGCACCGCTCGCCGTGTCCCTCGCCGTACGGCACCGCGATGTGCACGTCGAGCCGGGAGCGAGCGGCGTCGCTGTGTGTCCGGTACCGGCGCAGCGACCGGGCGGTATCGCGCGCGACCGAGCTCGGCGAGTATTCGCGGTCGAGTAGCTTACTCATCGGCCTTACGCCCTTCGATGACGCCGTGCGGCGTCCAGCCCTCGTTGCGGATCCGCGCGATATCGACGAACCCCGCGGCGACGAGCCACTCTTCGTGCTCGCGCCATGGGTAAATCGTGGATTCCTCTGCAGGCAATGTCGCGAAGTACACATTATCCAGAGCGGTATAGAGCGGCCCACGCCCGTCGTCGTCGGCGAACGCGTTGAAGACGATCACCCGGCCGCCCGGCGGCAGCGCCGCGTGCGCCCGCTCGAGCAACGCCTGGTTCTGCTCCGGCGACCAGATCACGAACTGATGGGCGAACAGCGCCATGTCGTATCCACCGGGCAGCGGATCGCCGAACATGTCACCGGCCACCACATCGATCCGGTCGCCGAGTCCGGCGGCCGCGATATTGTCACCGGCCACCTCGACCGCGCCCGCGAGGTCGAACACCGTGATCTTCAAGTGCGGGTGCGCCTGCGCCAGCGCGATCGCGTTGACCGCGTCGCCACCGCCGACATCGAGGAGCTTGGTCACGCCGCTGTAGTCCACCTGGTGCAGCAGCACCGGATTGGACAGCTCCGACCAGGAGTGCATGCCACGGAAGAACAGCGCCTCCAGCTCCGGTGTCTGCTCGAGCCGGGTGTACAGGTCGTTGCCCTTGCCCGGCAGGTGTTTCAGGCCGAGGTTCTTCCCGGTCCGCAGCGACTCGGCGTACTCCTTCGCGGGCAGGTAGGACAGCCGCTGCTGGAAGTCGATGATGTTGCGGATGAGCGGCCAGGTGCCGTCGGCCATCGCGTCGTGCAGCATCGCGCTCAGCGTGTACCGCTCCCCCTCGCGGTCGGTCAGGCCGAGCGAGGTGGTGCCGAGCAGCAGCTGGCGCGCGGATTTGGCGGGTAGCCCCAGGCCGGCGGCGGCCTGGTCGCTGGTGGATGGGCCGTTCAGGTCGAGGTATTCGAACAGTTGCAATTCCGAGGCCGCGCGCAGCTGCTGAAAGGCAGCAAACCCGAACAACACCGGGACAAGCGAGGTGAGGTCGACCGGTTTCGTCAGCTCGGTCTTCAGTTCCGTCATCGTGATCGTTTTCCTCCAGCAGGTGTTCTGATCGGTATCGGCGCGGCTACATCCGGGTGCGGAATGTCCACAGTTCCGGGAAGAAGCGGTGGTCGTTGATGGCGCGGAGCCACGGTGCTCCGTCGGTGCCCGCGGTACCGCTCTTGCCGCCGAGCATCCGTTCGACCACCAGCAGGTGGGTGGCCCGCCAGTGCGAGAACTGATAGGCGACCTCCAGCAGGCTCTCTGCGAGCCGGTGCGCGTCGTGATGACGCTCCGGGTGCCGGTAGATCTCCAGCCACACGTCTTCGACGAGCGGGTGCGACTCATGTTGCTGTGCAGGCGGTTTCGCCAGACACTCGGCCGGGACCGAAAATCCTTGCCTGGCAAGGTGTTGCAATACCGCGTCGTACAGCGACGGCTGCGCCAGCTCGGCGCGCAACAGCGGGTGCCCGTCCCGGACCGCCGTGTCCACCTGACGCTCGGGCCGGTTGCCCATCACGAATTCCAAAGCGCGATAGGCGAAGGACTGGGTGCCGGACGCGTCGTTGAGCACATGCCGGAACGCGATGAACTCGTCGACCGACATGCCGTTCATCGACTCCCAGCAGGCCACCAGCACCCGCTGGGTGCGGGTCGCCCTGGCCAGCGCCAGGCAGGTGTCGGCCACGTCGTCGCGTTCCAGCGCGCGGCGGGCGGTGTCGAGATCGTCGATCACCGCGCGGAACAACAACTCCTTCACGTGACTGATCAGGATGAAGTTCAGCTCGCCGCGGGCATCGCTGCGCGGGCGTTGCAGCTCGTGCAGCTCGTCCATATGGGCGTAGGTGACGTACTCGGGAGCGAGATACTCCGGGGCGCTTGTCATGACACTCCTTCCACGGCGCGGCACAGCACCTCGACCGCGCGCGACACCTGCTCGTGCGTCACGTACAGCGGCGCGAAGGCGAAGCGGATCAGGTCGGGTGGCCGTGCGTCGACGAGCACGCCGCCGTCGGCGAGCGTGCTTTCGACCTTGTCCGCCTGGGGAACTCGCAGTGCGAGGTGTCCGCCACGGCGGTCCGCGTCCTCGGGGGACGCGAGCTGAGCCAGCAACTCCGGACTGCGGTTCGCGAGGCATTCCAGGAAGAACCCACTGAGTTCCTTTGAGCGCCGGTGCAACTCGTGGATGCCGACCTCGACCAACGGGGCGAGAGCGTGATTCAGTCCGACGAGGCTGAGCAGCGGCGGTGTGCCCGTCCGCGCCCGATCGATGTCGTCGGCGGGTATGAACGTCGGCGCCATCGCGAATGGCTTGGCGTGCCCGTGCCAACCCGCGAGCGGGAAGTCCACGGTCGACTGAAGCCGGATGGGGACGTAGGTGAACGCCGGCGCCCCGGGGCCACCGCCGAGGTACTTGTACCCGCACCCGACGGCGAGATCGACCGCGTTCGCGTCGAGATCGACCGGGAGGACACCCGTCGCGTGGCTGAGGTCCCACACCGACAGGGCGCCGACAGCGTGGCACAGCGCGGTGACCGGGCGGATCTCGCGCCGCTCCCCCGTGCGAAAATCCACGGGCGCGGCGAGCGCGACCGCCACCCGAGTGCCGTTGTCCCGCAGGTATTCATCGAAGCCGGTGCGCGTCTCGACGACGAGCTCACGGTCCAGCAACTTGGCCACCGAATCCGCGATGTACGAGTCGGTCGGGAACGACTCCGCTTCGATCAGCAGCACCGGGCGGTCCGGGCGGAGGCGGCAGGCGGCGGTCAACGCGTTGAACAGGGTCGTCGAGGTCGTCTCCCCGGCGACCAGCACCTGCCCGGGACCCGCGCCGAGCAGGATGCCCAGCTTGTCGCCCACCGTACGGGGCAGATCCAGCCACCCGTCTTGGAACCAGGCCTGCACCTGCCGAGGCGCCCATTGGCCGGACACGACGCGATCGAGCTCGGCCGCGAGGCTGCCGCGCGGCGGGCCCAGCGAATTGCCGTTGAGGTGAATGGCACCTTCGGTGGCGAACTCCCGCGCGTACTCGGCGAGCGGATCGACGTCGTCGCGTCGCCGCGCCTCCTCGAGCATGCTGCCCGCGCTCGGCATGGTCACTCCGGCTTCCGGTCGTACGGTCATGCCTGGCTCGCTTTCTGCTCGTCGTCGATTGCGGGAACCCAGACCTGCCCGGTGATCCGCACGCTCGCGGTGCCGTCGCGGACGGAACCGGTGCAGCCGAAGACGGATTCGTTGCCGTCTCCCGTCACCTGGCGGACCGTCACGGGCGACCGGCCGTCGGCGGTCAAGCCGAGCCCGGTGAGTCCGAGCGCGGCCGCCGCGGGCAGGCAACCGGCGTCCTCCCGAATCCCGAACCCGGGCGCGAACACTCGGGCAAGCACCTCCTGGCGGTCCGGGTCCCAGCGAAAGGCGGTGAGATCCGTGAGCCCTACTTCCCGCATGCGATCGAGATCCGGAACGGGTAGTGATCGTGGGTCCTCGGTGACGCGCACGAAGTTGAAGGCCCGGCCAACGCCACCGGCGTGCGAGGTTCCCGCGTGCCACCCGAACAGCGCCGGATGGTAGGGAATCTGTTCGTGCACAACGGGTCCGTCGAAGGGCACCCGCACCTCGTTGCCGTCGGTCCACAACCATTGGCAGCCGACCTCGGCGGTCCGGCCGAGCTCACCGGGATCGAGCTGACCGGTGCCGACCAGACAGGCGGCGACGCCGGCCAGCGAGTGCGTGCCGAACGGTGTCTCGCCGTCGGTGTTGAAGACGCGCGAAGCGAAAGTCCGCTGTGCGCGGGAACATTCGCTGACCAACACGGTCTCGTCCGAATTGCCTTGGCGCGCATACTCGGCGGCTTCGGCGACAACCCCGTCGTCACACCGGCCCGCTGGGATCAGCACGTCCAGGGTGCTGCCGCGGCCGGGCGCCGCGCCGAACATGTCTACTCGCAGTACTCGCATCATTCGCCTCCGAGGTGCTTCTCGGCGAAGTCGACAACGACCTGTTCGTCGCCCTGATAGGGCTGGTCGAGGCGCGGCCAGTGCACCACGAGATCGGTGATGCCGACCTGTTCGAGCTCGCCGGCGGCGTCCTCGTAGGCGGCCAGCGAGCTGGTGATCCCGCCCACCGCCGCATCGGCGACGAACAACTTGCCGAGGGTGGCTGGGTCCCGGCCCGCCCGCTCGCACGCGGCGTCGATGCCGCGCACCTGATCTCGCAACAGCGGGACGACCTCGCGCAGCGGCCGCATGCGGAAGTCGTTGGGCGGGCCGGAAGTTACCCAGTACCGCGCGAATCCGGCGGCCAACGCCATCCCTCGCGTGCCGGTTGCGGCCACGGCGAAGGGTAGGCGCGGCGCGTCGTCGGCGCGCGGATGGAAATCCACGCCCGCCGCGGTGTACCAGCGTGACACCTTTGTCACGGAGCCGCGGACGAGCACGGTATCGAGGAGTTCGACGAACGCCTCGAATCGGTCGGCCCGCTCGCGCGGGCCGAGGTCCGGCCCACCGAGGACGCTGGCGTCGAATCCCGGTGCGCCGGAGCCGAGTCCGCAGATCAAACGGCCGCTCGCGATGTCGTCGACGGTGACGAGTTCCTTGGCGAGCGCGACCGGATGGCGGAAGTTCGGGGTGGCCACGAGCATGCCGAGGCCGATGGAGCTGGTGACGGTGGCGGCGGCCGTGAGGGTCGGAATCGCGCCGTACCACGTGCGATCCGCCAGCCAGCGCCACATCAGGTGGTCGTAGGTCCAGGCGTGCTGGTAGCCGAGTTGTTCGGCGGCCCGCCACCGATCGGCGGCGACCTTCCATTCATGCTCGGGCAGTAGGACTATGCCGTGTTTCATCGGCGCGCCTCCTCGAGTCGCAGGTCCGATACCAGCCGAGCCGCCCGGTCGAGCACGTGCAGGATGTCACCGACCAGCGGTCGCATCGCCTCGTCGGACTGAGCGGTGACGACCGGATGATGCCGGCCGTCGACGTTCGGATACAGCCCGTTGTGCGTCAGGTCGGCGGCGAGGTCGGCGATGCGGGAGTCGAGCTGTGCCACGAATTCGGCGTGGCTCACCGGGCGCCGGACGGTCAGGAAGAAGTTGTCGTACAGGTCTTCCTTCTCCCGGGAGACGCTCACGCCTGGCGCGCCCGCCGACTTCTGCAGCAGCGAATGACCGTCCGGCACAAGATGATCGGCGATGTGGCTGTGTGTCACCTCGTTGCGCGCGACCGCTTCGCCGAGCGCGGCGCAGGACGGGTGGTCCTGCCAGGGCATCTTGCCGCGGAAGAGCCGGCGGACCGGTCGATAGTCCGGCGCCCAGGTGCCGCTGAACGCGGGGTGCTGCAACGCCATTCGCGCCCTGATGTCGGCGTGATAGTGCTCCCTCGGCACGGTGGACGAATAGAGCAGCATCGCGCTGTACCCGTCGATACAGGCCGACAGCAGGTCGAGCTCGCGCTCGCCGGGTCCGTCGCCCTCGTCGTCGGAGTGCTGCCACACGACGTCGCACATGGCCCGCCACAGCAGGAACGAGACCTGGTGGCCCGCGATCCAGCGGTACCAGAACAGCCGCTCCTCCTCGACCGGCCGGGCACCGAAGACGTTGTACTCCGACATTTCCCGTTCGGCGGCCGCGCTGTCGTCGGCGGCCGCCGCGGATCTCTCGAAATCGTCGCCGAGCGGCGGCATGAACAACACATGCGGATGCAATGGGGGCGGGCGACGCCCGTCCGACTCATGTCCGTTGCGGCTACTCACGACCCTGCTCCAGGAAAGTAGATGAACTCCATCTCGAGACCGTTCGGGTCGACGACGTACAGGCTCTGCATGCCGTCGGGATCGGTCACGATGTCGGACGGTGCCTCGTCCCTTGCCCATGCGATATCGGTCGACTCGCGCGCCTTCAGCCACTGCTCCCGAAGCGCGACAAGGTCTTCCGGTCGGTTCACGGTGATACCGACGTGTTGATATTGGTAGCCGAGCGGGTCCGGGCCGTCTTGGGTGTGCTCGGCCCGGTCGAAGACGTGGAATCGCACGTCCCCCGTTTTCAGCTCAACCAGTTTCTCGATTCCCGGCAGTCGCTCGAGAGTAAGTGGCGAGAAGCTGTTGAGCTTCCATTCCACCGTGGCGCCGAGGAATTCCTGGTACCACCTGATCGTGGAGTCCACGTCGTCGGTCTGAATGGCGAGGTGGTGAAATCTCGGCGCGATGTCAAGCCCGTGCATCGGATGCCTTTCCGTCGCGAATGTGCTCATGGTGGGTCCCTCACCGCAGCGGGAGGGGTTGTCCCAGCACCTTCCATAGTCGACGGACAGCGACGCCCGGGGCAATCAAATGGGGTTCAAGAAACTCTTAAATCACTGTCAGACAACAATTGTCGGCACTTGCCTGAAACCTGTGCCTGCCAGCGGTTTAGTGCGTACTGGACGGGATACTCCAGCGCACAATGGGATTCGATAGAACGTCCACCGAGGCGTGGCCACGGTGGACGTTCGAAATGGACGGTTTCGTCCACAAAATATGTTACGCCGCAGCGCTATCGGCGTTCCTCACACACGCTTCTCGGCGGCCGCGGGCGCCATCGCGCCAGTGTCCTGGGTGGACGTGTGCGCGCGTTGCAGCAGGTCGGGTAGCAGCGTGAGCAGCCCGCACAGCGCCATTGCCGCGCCGATCCACAGCGGAGCCGCGAGACCGAGCCCGGCGCTGATCCCGATGCCGCCCAGCCACGGTCCGATGACGACACCGATATTGATGGCGGATCCGTTCACGGTGTTGACCAGCGCACCCTCGTTCGACACCGACATCACCCTGGCCGCCATCGCCGGGTTGAGCGGCAGGCCGACCAGGCCGAGCAGCACGGTGGCGAGGATCGTCGGCGCCTTGTATTCGACGCACAGCGCGAAAGCGGTGAGTACCAGCATCAACGCGATCAGCCCGCCGAACAGGATCGGCCGCGTATAGCGGTCCGCGAACCGGCCGACGACGGCGTTGCCCACCACCGTCGCGATCCCGTACACGGCGAACAGCAGCGGCACCGTCGCCGGCGCGAAGTGTGTCGCGTCGGTGAAAATCGGTGAGAGGTAGGTGAATCCGGCCACGACCGAGCCGATGACGAGGGCGTTGGTCGCGTATGCGCCCCACAGCCGCAGGTTCCGGAACGCCTGGATCTCCGACCGGAAGTCCATGGTCTGGGTGTTGCCGCCGGAGGGAACCAGCAGCACGACCGACGCGATACACACCACCGCCAGCGCGTCGACCAGCCAGAAGCTGGCCCGCCAGCCGAAATGCTGCTCGATGAAGGTGGCCGCCGGCAGGCCGACCACCTGGGCGACCATCATGCCGCCGTACAACACCGACATCGCGCGCCCTCGTCGCTCGGCGCCGACGAGTCGCACACAGACGGCGGCGGCGACCCCGAAGAACGCCGAGGCGGCCAGCGCGGTAACGACTCTCGCCACTACCAGCACCCAGTAGTCCTGGGCCAGCGCACCGATCGTCTGCCCGACAACGAACACCACGAGCAGCCAGATCAACGACTTCTTCTGCGGCACTTTCGATAAGCCGACGATCAGGACCGGGCCGCCGATGACCATGCCGAAGGCGAAGATCGAGACGAGGTAACCGATGGCGGCGATGGAAACGCCCAGGTCGCTCGACATGCCGGGAATGAGCCCGGCGACCATGATTTCGGTGGTGTTGAGGCAGAAAACGCCCAGGCCCAACACGTATACGGCAAAAGGCATGACTCCCCTCACGGCTTGGCGAACGCGGTCCACCGGTTGCCGAACGGGTCGGTGAACTGTCCGATGATCAGGCCGGCCGCGTCGGAGAACGGATCCATCAGGCGTTGTCCACCTGCCTGTTCGCAGCGCGCCAGCAGGTCGGGGACGTCGGTGACGAGCAGTCCCGGTATCGCGTAATCGGCCGGGCTTGGCATGGCCGACACGTCCATCGTGCCGCCGATCGGCTCCTCGGCCCCGTCGGGGCGAATGCTGTAATAGACCGCGCCTTCGGCGGCCTCGTCCCGCTGGTATGTCCAGCCGAAGGCCTGTTCGTAGAACTTCCGGGTGGCCGCGAAATCCGTTGTCCCGATTTCGAACCACGCCGTGCCGTTCGGCACCGGGGCCGAACGTGCCTCGCGCACAGCCGGTTCGAAGAGCCCTAGCTTGTTTCCCTGCACGTCGGTGATCACCGCGTGCATATCACCCGCCGCGGTACGCGCGGGGTTCTCGAAAACCTTGGCGCCCAACGTTTCCAGTCGCGGAATGGTCGCCGCGATATCGTCGCAGATCACGCTGATCCACAGCGCGTCACTGCCACCTCGACGCAGCGCGCCCATGCTAGCCGAAGCGCCCGGGGCGGTAATCGTGTCATATCCGGGGCCGAACGAGGTGAATTCCCAGTCGAATATCCGCTGGTAGAACTGCTTATCGAGCTCCGGTTCGGTGGCGGCGATTTCGAACCACCCCACGGTTGTCGGGTGAGTACCCGAGGTGCTCATAACCACTCCTCCTGTATGACAGAGTACGAGTTGGTGTAGCAATTAATACCGTAAACTAGTTTCCAGCGGGAAATCAAGTCCACGACCGGGTAAGGAGAGCCAGTGCCTGTTGACGAAAACGAAAACAGCCAGGTACTCGACTGGCAGGACGGGATAGAGAACGCGCTGGCCCACCTGACCTGTGTGCTGGTGGCGCAACGGACTCGGACCACACCCGAACGGGTGAGCTGGCAGCAGTACGACGTGCTCGAAATGTTGCGTCTACGTGGCCCGATGACGCCCTCATCGCTCAGCGATTCGTTGAGCGTGTCCCGCCCGACGATGTCGAAAGCCCTTCGCGTGCTCAAGGACCAGGACCTCGTGAGGCAGGCGACGCTGGGGACCGACCGGCGGGAACAGACGACGTCGCTTACCCCTGCTGGACGCGAATTCCTGGACCGCGCCGCGGAATGCCGACGAGACAACGCCACCATCGCCGAGTCCGTGCTCACCCCGGCCGAGCAGGCCGTCTTCGCCGAACTGTGCGGCAAGGTGGCCGAGGCCATCAATTCGGCCGCACAACCCGCGCCGATATCGTCATAACCTGCACCGTTTTACGGTTTCAAGAGCTTTTGACAGTAATTTGAGGATTCTCTGGATGTGCCGGGCGTAGCAGTCCGGATATGTTCGATGTAGTGGAAATCGGCCGCGGCCATCGTGCTTGTCATCGGTCAAAACCATTGCGTCGAAAGGAGTTTGCCGTGCCTGAATTCAGCGCCGGCACTATACAGTCCGCGATCGTGGGTTTCGATCCGCTCGAACGCAGTTGGGTCACCGGCGAGAACGCGGGCCTGTCGTTCGCTACCGCGCCCGCACTGGAGGGTGAGCTGCTCGTCGACGAGCAGTCGCGCCAAGCCGTCGCCACCGACCTCGGCAACATCACCAATCACCTGCCCGCTGCGGTACTGCGGCCGCGCTCGGCGAACGACATCGCCGCGATGATCCGCTTCTGCCGCGCGCACGACGTCACCGTGTCGACCAGAGGCGCCGCGCACACCACCCTCGGCCAGGGCCTCACCGACGGCCTGGTGATCGAGAACAAGTACCTAAACCGTATCCATTCCATCGGCACGGACGTCGCCGAAGTCGACGCCGGAATCCTGTGGAAGGACCTGATCAACGCCACCTATGCGCAGTCACCCAAGCTGACACCTCCTGCCATCACGGGATATACCTCGCTGACCGTCGGCGGGACCCTCTCGGTGGGCGGTCTCGGCGGTCTCGTCGGCGCGCTGAACACCGGCCTGCAGGTCGATCACGTGCGCGAGCTCGAGGTCGTCACGGGTACCGGTGCGATCGAGCGCTGCTCGCCCGAGCACAAGCCCGATCTGTTCGAGGCGGTACTCGGCGGGCTCGGCCAGTGCGGCGTTATCACCAAGGCCGTGCTGGACCTCGTTCCCGCGACCGAACGCGCCCGCAGCTACGTGCTGGAGTACACCGACAACGGCGAGTTCTTCCGCGACATGCGCACCCTCATCGAGCGACCCGCCATCGACCACGTCTATGCCGAGATGTACTCGCCGGAGTCCGCGCCGACCCACCGGCTGTATGCCACAGTCCTTTACGATCCGGCCGCGCCGCCGGACGATCAGGTCGCGGCGGCGGGCCTGACCACCGAGCCGCTCATCGACGACACCAGCTACTTGGATTATGTGTACAAGATCGACACGCTTGTCGACGGTATGCGGGCCGAAGTGGGCTGGGATCAGCTGGTCAAGCCCTGGTACGACGTGTGGCTGTCCGGTTCCGTCGTCGAGGAGTACGTCGGCGAGGTGCAGGCACAGCTCACCGCGCGCGACATCGGACCGTTCGGCATCAGCCTGATCTACCCGCAACGGCGTTCACACATGACCAGGCCGTATCCGCCGGTGCCTGCCGCGAATGGCTCCGATTGGGTCTTCGTTCTCGACATCAACACCGTGGCCGAAACTCCCGGAGTCGATCCGGAATTCATCGAGGAAATGCTCGATCGCAACGATCGGATGTTCGCCCACGCGCGCGAGCAGTACGACGCCGTGCTCTACCCGATCGGCTCGCTGCGCTTCACCGCGCGGGACTGGCGGGCTCATTACGGCGACAAATGGACGGCGTTGCGCGCCGCGAAAACACGGTACGACCCGAGCGCCATTCTCGCGCCCGGTCTGCAGATATTCCAGGACGAGTGACCGGGAGAACCCCCATGCCTCCAGCCAAACCCGAACTGACCGGAACCACCGGTGCCGTAGCCAGCACCCATTGGCTTGCCTCCGCGGCAGGCATGCGCATCCTGGCCAACGGCGGCAACGCCTTCGACGCCGCCGTCGCCGCCGGATTCGTGCTGCAGGTGGTGGAACCGCACTTCAACGGCCTCGGCGGTGACCTCTCCGTGGTGGCGCATCGCGCGAAAAGCAATGAGGTACAGCAGATCTGCGGCCAGGGACCGATGCCGCAGGCGATCAGCATCGATACCTTCGCCGACCTCGGGCTGAGCGGCATCCCCGGCTCCGGCCTGCTGCCCGCCTGCGTGCCCGGCGCGTTCGGCGGCTGGATGCGGTTGCTCGCCGAGTTCGGGACCATGCGCCTTGCCGATGTCCTGCAGCCCGCGATCGGATACGCGGACAACGGTTTTCCGTTGCTGCCCGAGACCGCGCAGGCCATCGACGTGCTCGCGCCGCTGTTCCGCGACGAATGGACCGGGTCGGCGCAGACCTATCTGCCGGGCGGCGTCGCCCCGGCCGCGGGCAGCCGCTTCCGTAATCCCGCGCTCGCCAATACGTACCAGCGGCTGATCAAAGCGGCGGAATCCGCCTCGGCCGACCGCGAGGCCCAGATCCAGGCCGCGCACGACGCCTACTACAAAGGCTTTGTCGCGGAGGAGATCTCGGAGTTCCTCGCGTCCGGTCCGATGCTCGATTCGACCGGCAGGCGACACAGCGGACTGCTGACCGCGGACGATCTCGCGGGGTGGCAGGCGACCGTGGAGACCGCGCCGAGCTACGGCTATGGTCCGTACCAGGTGTTCAAACCGGGGCCGTGGTCGCAGGGTCCGGTGTTCCTGCAGCAGATCGCGCTGCTCGACGGATTCGATCTGGCGAAGATGGGCCACGGCAGCGCCGACTACCTGCACACCGTGACGGAGTGCACGAAGCTGGCGATGGCCGACCGCGAGGCCTGGTACGGCGATCCCGCCTTCAGCGATGTGCCGTTGGACGCGCTGCTCGCCGCGGACTACAACCGCGAGCGGCGGGCACTGGTCGGTCCGCGTGCCGCACTGGACCTGCGTCCCGGCGCGCCCGGTGGCCGCACCTCGTTCATCCCCGAACGGTCCACGCCGGACTATCCCGAGGCCGAGACGGAGTGGATGTCCCAGCTACGCAACGGCTTACCGACGATCCTGCTGGAGACCACCACCAAGGGTGACACCGTCACCGTCACCGCCGTCGACCGGCACGGCAACATGGTCGCCGCGACGCCCAGCGGCGGCTGGCTGAAGAGTTCGCCCGCCATCGCGAGCCTCGGCTTCCCGCTCGGCACCCGCGGACAGTGTGGTTATCTCACCCCCGACCACCCGAACTCGCTCGCGGCGGGCAAGCGGCCGCGCACCACACTCAGCCCGACCGTGGTGCTGCGCGACGGCCGCCCGTACGTCGCCTTCGGCACGCCGGGTGGCGATCGGCAGGACCAGTGGACGTTGCAGTTCTTCCTCAACGTCGTCGACTTCGGGCTCGACTTCCAGACCGCGACCGAAACCACGGCCTTCCACACCGATCAGGTGCCCGCGTCGTTCACCCCGCACGCGCATCGACCCGGCGTGCTGGTGGCCGAGGAGACCTGCGATCCGGCGGTGGTCCAGCAGCTGGAACAACGCGGCCACGAGGTGGAACTGGTCCCCGCGTACTCGCTCGGCCGGGTCTGCGCCGCCGGGTTCACCGAGGACAACGAGTTCGTCCGGGCGGCCGCGAGCCCACGCAAGCGGCACGCCTACGCCGTAGCCGAATAGTGCTGGGCGACACCATTTTCGAAAGGAACAACGATGACGATCACCGAACATCGTCCGGAGATCATCGAACTCACCGATGAGCAGCAGCGCAGGGAATGGCAGGCGTTCACGCTGTCCGACCTGCCCGAGATGATCAGCGCGATGCACGCCTGCCACGCGGTGCGGGCCATTGCCGACACCCCGTTGCTGGAGCGGCTCCGCAACGGCCCGCGCAGCGCCGCCGACGGCCTGCTGGCCGGGATCGATCCCGACATGGGGCCCGGCTTCCTGCGCTACCTGGTCAATCGCGGCATCCTCGAAACCCGGGGCGAGGAGTACTACCTGACCCGGCTCGGCGAATTCCTCACCACCGACGTGTCATTGGCCCGGCTCGGCGTTTACGTCGACGCGTACGGCATGGTGACCAGCCGGACCGGCGATCTGCTCACCGGCAAGGCGGTCTACGGCAAGGACGTGATCCGCGACGGCGGCAAGCTCGGCGCGCACTGCGACACCTTGTTCTCCGCGTTCCACACACCAACGCTGCTGACCGCCATGCGCGGCCGGAATGTCCAGCGCATCCTCGACATCGGTTGTGGTGGCGGGCAATTGGTGGTGGATGCCTGTCTGCGCGACCCCTCGCTGACCGGTATCGGCCTGGATATCGATGCCGACGCCGTCGCGGTGGCCAACGAGCACGCCCGCACCTCCGGTGTCGCGGACCGGGTCAAGTTCGTGGTCGGTGACGCCTTCGCCCCCAAGACCTGGCCGAAGGAATGCTTCGAGGCCGACGGGCTCTGCATGATGAGCGCGCTGCACGAGCACTTCCGGCACGGCGAGCAGGCGGTCATCGACCTGTTGAACGAGATTTCCGCGACCTTCCCCGAGCTGAAGATCCTGCTCGTCGGCGAACCCGAAATCCGTTACGACAGCAGGGAAAACGACGACGACTTCTTCCTGATCCACGTGCTGACCGGGCAGGGTCTGCCCCGCGACCGTGCCGCCTGGTTCGACGTGTTCGAGAAGTCCGAACTGACCTGTCGCCGGATGTATACGCGACCGGAGGCCGGGCCCCGGTTGTGCTTCTACGATCTGGCCGGAAAGGACCGGTCGTGACCAGCTCGACCAGGACCGCCGCGGTCGAGACCGGGCTCGACCTGTTCTCGACCGAAGCGCTCCTGGACCCGGTCCCCTGCTATCAGACGTTGCGCGACCTCGGCCCCGTCGTGCACATGACCGAACACGATCTCTACGGCCTGTTCCGGTACGACCAGGTGCGCGCGGCGCTCACCGACTGGGCGGGGTTCAGCTCCGCCCAGGGAATCGCGATGAACCCCACGGCCAACGAACTCTCCGACGGCTCGCTGCTCTCGATGGACCCGCCGCGGCACCGCGCGGTGCGCAAGGTCATGGACGATGCCCTGCGCCCCAAATATGTGCGCCAGGTGGCCGGCAACATCGAGCAGCTCGCCGACGATCTCGTGGACGATCTGATGCGGCGCGAAACCTTCGACGGTGTCACCGATTTCGCGGCCAAGCTGCCGGTCGACATCGTAATGGACCTGATCGGCTTTCCCCGCGACGAACAGCGGGACAAGATTCTGGTCTGGGCGCTGGGCGCGTTCAATTATTTCGGGCCGCCCGGTGAGCGGCAGCTGTCGACCTTCCCCGACGTCGAGGCGCTCATGCAGTACCTCGTCACCGACGCGACGCCGGACAAACTGCTGCCCGACAGTTTCGGCCAAATCGTCTGGGAGGCAGCCGATCGCGGCGAGATCAGCGAGAACGAAGCATTGATGACGATGAGCGCCTACGCCTGCGCCGGGCTGGACACCACCATCGCCGGAGTGGCCAGCACCCTCTGGTTGCTGGCGCAGAACCCGGATCAGTGGGCGGCCGTGCGGCAGGACCCGAAGCTCGTCCCCGGTGCGTTCCTGGAAGGGGTTCGGCTGGAGACACCGATCCAGCATTTTTCCCGGGTGACCACCGAAGACCGCGACGTCGACGGTGTGACGATTCCCGAAGGTGCCCGGGTCCTGGTCTCCTATGCCGCGGCCAACCGGGATGAACGCCACTATCCCGACGCGGACCGTTTCCGGGCGGACCGAAACCCGGCGGACACAGTCGGTTTCGGCTTCGGCATCCACAACTGTCCCGGACGTACGCTCGCCTCGATGGAGGCGAATGCCCTGTTCGGCGCGCTCGCCAAACGAGCCACCACGATCGAGCTCACCGGCGACCCCGTCCGAGAACCGAACAACATCACCCGGGGACTGGCCACACTCCCCATCCGCATCTCCTGAAAGGGGCGACCATGCGAGCGGCACAGGTTGTCGAGTACGGCGCGCCACTCGAAATGCGCGAAATCCCCGATCCCGCACCGGAACCGGACGGCGTGGTGCTCGAAGTCCTCGCCACCGGCATCTGCCGCAGCGACTGGCACGCGTGGATGGGCGACTGGGGCTGGATGGGTGGGCAGGTCGCGTTGCCGCGCACGCTGGGACACGAGATCGTCGGCACGGTTACCGCCGTCGGCGCCGAGGTGCGCGGCGTGCGTGTCGGCGACCGGGTCACCACTCCGTTCCACCTGGCCTGCGGGACGTGCGCATACTGCCGTGCGGGACAGGCCAACGTCTGCGACAACATGCAGGTGCTCGGGTTCTGGTGCGACGGTGGCTATGCCGAGTACGTGCAGATCGCGAACGCCGACTTCAACTGCGTGCCGGTACCGGAGGAGCTCACCCCGGTCGCGGCCAGTGCGATCGGGTGCCGGTTCATGACGGCCTTCCATGCGGTCACCGAGCAGGGGGAGGTTCGCCCCGGCGAATGGCTGGCGGTGCACGGTGTCGGCGGTGTCGGGTTGGCGGCCGTGCAGATCGCCAGCGCCGCAGGGGCTTGCGTGATCGCGGTGGATATCGACCCGGCCAAGCTCGCGCTCGCCAAGGAGCAGGGCGCGGCGCACACCGTCGACGCGAGCGTCGAGCAGGACGTGCCCGCGGCGGTGCAGGAGTTCACCGGCGGCGGTGCGCACGTCTCCATCGATGCGCTCGGCACCCGGGCGACCGTGCTGAATTCCGTACGCTCGCTGCGCAAACGCGGCCGTCACGTCCAGGTCGGGCTGACCAGTGCGGCGGATGCCGGTGAGATCGCACTGCCGATGGACACCATCACCATCGGCGAGCTGACCATCGTCGGCTCGCACGGCAATCCGCATTCCAGCTATCCGCGGCTGCTCTCGCTGGTCTCCTCCGGCCGGCTCACGCCGCAAACGCTGGTGCAGCGCACCGTTTCGCTGGACCGAGCCGGGGAAGTCCTCTCCGCGATGAGCGATTTCACCACCAACGGCATCACCGTCATCGACCGCTTCTGACGCGGACCGGGAGGACTCGTGGATACCTTGTGCGGCACCGTGGGCGTTGCGGCCCGAAACTTCCTGTCCCGCAAGCACCTGCTGTACATCGGCGGTAGGTTCGTCGCCTCGGCGATGGGGCGGACGTTCACCACCGACGACCCGTCGACCGGCGGCCATCTCACCGAGATCGCCTATGCGGGCCCTGATGACGTCGCAGCAGCCGTCACCGCGGCGCGCGCCGCGCTCGACGGACCGTGGAGTCGACTGTCCGCGGCCGATCGCGGCCTGATCATCGCTCGCCTCGCAGACCTGATCGACCGCAACGGCGACGAGCTTGCCGAGCTCGAGGCCCTCGACGGCGGCAAGCCGATCACCATGACCCGCGCGCTCGATGTGCCGGCGGCGGCGGCACAGTTCCGCTACTTCAGCGGCTGGCCCGCACGGATCGAGGGCGAGACGATCCCGGTCGCGGTGCCGAATACGTTGTGCTACACCAGGAAAGAGCCCGTCGGCGTCTGCGCCCAGATCATCCCGTGGAACTTCTCGCTGTTGATGTCGGCGTGGAAGGTCGGGGCGGCGCTGGCCGCCGGGTGCACCGTGGTGCTCAAACCCGCGGAGCAGACACCACTTACCGCGTTGCGCCTCGCCGAGCTGATCGACGAGGCCGGTTTCCCCGCGGGCACCGTCAATGTGCTGACCGGCGATGGCGAGACCGGTGCCGCGCTGGTCGATCACCCGGGCGTCGACAAGATCGTCTTCACCGGGTCGACCTCGGTGGGGCGTGAGATCGGCGCGAAGGCGGGCGCGCAGCTCAAGCGGGTCACGTTGGAGCTCGGCGGGAAGAGCGCGAACATCATTCTTCCGGACGCCGACCTCGACGCCGCGATCGCCGGAAGCTACAACGGGATATTTTTCAATACCGGCCAGGCGTGCAACGCCGCATCCAGGCTGTTCGTGCACCAGAGCGTGTATGACGAGGTCATCGAGGGGCTGGCGGCGCGGGCGAAGAGCGCGCAGGTCGGTCCGGCGCTGGATCCGGCGACCGAGTGTGGGCCGGTGATATCGGCCGAGCAGTACCGCCGGGTGCGTGGTTACATCCAGGACGGGGTGGCGGCCGGGGCGACCTTGACCTCGGGCGATCTCCCCGAACCCGTGCCGCATGGCGGATACTTCATTCGCCCAACGCTTTTCACCGATGTCTCGCCGGACATGCGGATCTGCCGGGAGGAGATCTTCGGACCGGTGCTGGTGGTGGCTCCGTTCGACAGCATCGACGATGCGGTGCGCATGGCCAATGACACCGACTACGGTCTCGCGGCCGGGGCCTGGACCCAAAACCTCAGCAACGCACACACTCTCGCCGCTCGCCTGCAAGCGGGCTCGGTCTATCTCAATACGTGGGCGCCTGGCGATCCGGCCGCACCGTTCGGTGGGGTCAAGGCGTCCGGCGTCGGCCGGGAGATGGGGCGCGCCGGGCTCGACGCGTATCTCGAGCCGAAGACCGTGTGGGCGACCCTCGCGTGAAAACAGCGGAAGGAGAAGACGATGTGTGGAATCGTCGGTTGGCTGGATTTCGATCGTGATCTCACTGCCGAGCACCGAGTTGTCCAGAAGATGGTGGACACCATGGCTTTACGCGGTCCGGACGCCGAAGGGCTCTGGTCGCATCCGCACTGCGCTTTAGGACATCGGCGGCTTTCGGTGATCGACCTCGAAGGCGGCAAGCAGCCGATGGTCACGCCGGAGACGCTGCCGGACGGAACGTCGCTGGCCGCGATCAGTTACAGCGGTGAGGTGTACAACTTCACCGAGCTTCGCGACGAACTCGAGGCGCACGGTCACCGCTTCATGACCAGGAGCGACACCGAGGTCGTCCTGCGGGCGTATCTGGAGTGGGGCGCGGAATTCGTGCGGCGGCTGAACGGAATGTTCGCGTTCGCGATCTGGGACAGCCGCGTCGAGGAATTGCTGCTGTATCGGGATCGGTTGGGCGTCAAGCCTTTGTTCTACTATCCGACGCCGAATGGGGTGCTCTTCGGGTCCGAACCGAAGGCGATTCTCGCCCATCCGGAGAGCCGGGCGGTGCTCACCCTCGACGGACTGCGCGACGTACTGTCGTTTGTTCGGGTGCCGGGGCAGACGCCGCTGCAGGGCATGCACGAGGTGCGTCCCGGGCATGTAGTCCGGGTGCGCGATGGCCGGCGGACCGAGGAGAAGTATTGGGAACTGAAGTCCCGGCCGCACACCGACGACATTCCCGCGAGTGTCGGTAAGGTCCGGGAGTTGCTGGAAGACATTGTCGCCCGGCAGCTGGTCGCCGATGTTCCGCTGTGCACCTTGCTGTCCGGTGGTTTGGATTCCAGCGCGTTGACCGCGCTCGCGCAGCGCAGGCTCGACGCCGATGGGGGCGAACGTATCCGGAGTTTCTCGGTGGATTTCGAGGGGCAGGTGGAGAACTTCGCGCCGGAGCCGCTGCGGGAGGCCCCCGATCAACCGTTCGCGGCGGAATTGGTGCGGCACGTCGGTACCGACCATCAGACCATCTTGTTGAACAACACGGATCTGGTCGCGCCGAAAATCCGGTCGGCGGTGTCGCGGGCCTGGGACCTGCCCTTCGGCGACGGCGATCTCGGTCCGTCGCTCTATCTGTTGTTCCGAGCTGTCCGCGCGCAGTCCACCGTCGCGCTGTCCGGCGAATCCGCGGACGAGGTGTTCGGCGGATACCTGTGGTTCCACGACGAGAAGGCCGTGCAGGCCGATACTTTTCCGTGGCACGCGCTCGGCGAACGCTCGATCACCGAGCAATCGACGGCATTCCTGGATCCCGATCTGACGGCGAAACTGAACCTGCCGGAATACATCGCCGACCAGTACCACACGGCGCTGCAAGAGGTTCCGCACCTGGCCGGCGAAACCGGGCACGACCGGCGGATGCGGATCGCGAGCTATCTGAATCTCACCAGGTGGCTTCTGGTGATGCTGGATCGCAAGGACCGGTTGAGCATGGCAAGCGGAATCGAGGTTCGGGTGCCGTTCTGCGATCATCGTTTGGTCGAGTATGTTTTCAACGCGCCGTGGTCGATCAAGACCTTCGACGGGCGGGAGAAGAGCCTGTTGCGCGCCGCCACCGCCGATCTACTGCCCGCGTCCATTGTGAAACGCCGCAAGGCGCCCTATCCATCCACGCAGGATTCCGGGTATGACCGGGCGATCAAGCAGATACTGGAGAAGATCGTCGCGGAACCCAGTTCTCCGGCACTGCCTTTGTTCGATCTCGACGCGATCGATAAGCATCTCCATGCGCCGGTCGATAGCGCATCGTCGATGCAGGAAAGGGGCCTATACAACGAGACTCCGATTCGGCTGGCCGAGTGGCTGGCCGCCTATGACGTGCACGTAATGATATAATTTCCAATTGGAAACTAGTTCTGGTCACGCCGAGGGGAGTGGAAATGTCGGATCGAGTCGGACGGCAAGCGAACGACAGCATTACGCTGCAAGGCGTCCGAGAGCACAACCTGAAGAACGTGTCCCTGGACATCCCGAAGGGACGGCTGACCGTCTTCACGGGAGTGTCGGGTTCCGGTAAGTCGTCGTTGGTGTTCGGCACCATCGCGATCGAATCCCAGCGCCAGCTCAACGAGACCTTTCCCTGGTTCATCCGCAACCGGCTGCCGAAGTACGAGCGGCCGCACGCCGAGGGCATGTCGCACCTGTCCACCGCGATCGTGGTGGACCAGCGACAGATCGGCGGCAGTTCCCGATCGACCGTCGGCACCATGACCGAGATCAATCCCATTCTGCGCGTGTTGTTTTCGCGCCACGGCAAGCCCAGCGCGGGTGAGTCGACCATGTACTCGTTCAACGTTCCGCAGGGCATGTGCCCCGAGTGCGAAGGTCTGGGGCGTACCGCGCGACTCGACCTCGACCTGCTGCTCGACCGGAAGAAGTCGCTGAACGAGGGCGCGATCACCTCACCGCTGTTCGCTGTCGGCGGCTATCCGTGGATCACCTACGCGGAGTCCGGGGTGTTCGATCCGGACAAGCCGTTGCAGAAGTTCACCGCCGAGGAATGGGAAAAGCTGCTCCACGGTGGCGGTTTCAAAGTTCGGCGGCCCGGCAAAGACGTGACGCATTCCAATGAATACGAAGGCATTGTCGTCCGGTTCAATCGCCGGTATCTCAAGAACGGTCTCGATGCGCTGAAGGACAAGGAGCGCAAGGACGTTGAGCAGGTCGTGACGACCGGCACCTGTGAGGTGTGCGGCGGTGGACGGCTCAACAAGGCCGCGCTCGCCTCGAAGATCAACGGCAAGAACATCGCCGACTACGCGGAACTGGAAGTGAGCGAACTGATCGCCGAGTTGGGGCACATCGATGATCGGGTCGCCAGGCCCGTCGTCGAGGCCGCCGTCACGGCGCTGACCCGCCTGGAGTCGATCGGCCTCGGCTACCTCAGTCTCGGCCGCGAGACGTCCACTCTGTCCGGCGGTGAAGGCCAGCGGCTGAAGACGGTGCGCCATCTCGGCAGCAGCCTGAGCGATCTGACCTTCATCTTCGACGAGCCGAGCGTCGGCCTGCATCCGCGAGATGTGCACCGGCTCAACGAACTTCTCGCCCAGCTGCGCGACAACGGCAACACCGTGCTCGTCGTCGAACACAACCCCGACGTGATGGCCGTCGCCGACCGCATCGTCGACATGGGTCCCGGAGCGGGCTCGCACGGCGGCGAGATCGTGTTCGAAGGGACGTACCGCAAGCTGCTGAAAGCCGACACGCTCACCGCCCAAAGGTTGCGTGCGCACACCGGTTTGAAGGACGAGGTACGCAAATCCACTGGCACGCTGGACATCACCAAAGCGACGCTGAACAACCTGCACGATGTGTCTGTCAGCATTCCCACCGGCGTGCTGACCGCGGTGACCGGTGTGGCAGGCTCCGGCAAGAGTTCGCTCATCTCAGGGGCTTTCGCCGCCCAGCATCCCGACGCGGTGATGGTGGACCAATCGGGCATCGGCATTTCCTCGCGATCGACACCGGCCACCTACGTCGACATCATGGATACTGTCCGCACGTTGTTCGCGAAAGCCAATGACGCCGAGCCAGGTCTGTTCAGCTTCAACTCCACCGGTGCCTGCCCGGCGTGCAAGGGGCGCGGTGTGATCGAGACCGACCTTGCCTACATGGATCCCGTCACGGTGACCTGCGAGGTGTGTGAAGGTAGCCGGTACAACGACGAGGCGCTACAGAAGACGTTGCGCGGCAAGAACATTGCCGAGGTACTCGGACTCACCGTCGAAGAGAGTCTCTCCTACTTCACCGAGGAGAAGGTGACCGGAAAGCTCGCGCTGCTAAGTGAGGTCGGGTTGTCGTATCTGACACTGGGCCAGCCGCTTTCCACCCTGTCCGGTGGCGAACGTCAGCGACTCAAGCTCGCGCTTCGGCTCCAGGACACGGGCACCGTTTTCGTCTTCGACGAGCCGACCACCGGCCTGCACATGGCCGACGTCGACCGCCTACTCACCCTGTTCGATCGCCTCGTCGACGACGGAAACACCGTCATCGTCGTCGAACACGATCTCGAGGTCGTCAAACACGCCGACTGGGTAATCGACCTCGGCCCCGACGCGGGCCGCCACGGCGGCCGAGTCCTCTTCGAGGGCACCCCCGAACAACTCACCTCCGACAAAAAGTCCGTTACGGCACAGTATTTGCGCACCGACCTCGAGCGTGCGGATCGCTGACATAGCTTATCGCTGGCTACCACACCACTCGAACGCTCCGCCCAGAGACCAACGCCATTACCTTGACTAAGAAGGTACCTAGTCGGTCGAGCGTGCCAACATGTCTTGCATGCTCGACCGACTCGGCGAGTTCACTTTCAAGCCGCGACTAGACGGATCATTTCGGCAGAACAATGAGCGCAGCGCTTCCCCGAACCGAAATCATTTCACACCAATTGGTCCGGTTTCGCCACCCCCGATCGAACGCCACGCATTGCTCCCAACACGCTCAAGTCTCCGCAGAGAGCGCCGATGCCCGGTCAGACGACCATTTGTTAGGGAGCAAACCTGCGGACACCGGCCACCACGTAACTGTTTGGCAATCAATCCGCGCGTCGACCCTATGCCGCAACACAGGAGCGTATCGTCACCACTCCAAGTGAATTTTCCTGTTGCATTCGTACAGCGCTACGCCTACACTGGCCGGGGTAAAGGGGATGTACATGATCGACATCGGTTGCAGCACTTTTGGCGGTTTTATAACGCTGTCCGTGCCTGTTGACCTAGAGTATCAGCATTCAGGCACATTTAGGCTGCAGGCTTCTGGGGGAGATTCGCGTGACACATGATGGATTTCCACCTCTCCCCGACGGAGGCCCTGGAGCTCGACACGAAGGTTCGTCCACCTCGGTCGAGGAAGATGCCCGTCGACTTGTTTCCGACAGTCCGAACGTGATGTGTAGCCAATCGGACTCGACGGCCATTCTTTCGAAGTACCTACCGATGAACGCTATGGAATTTACGGCCGCCCGCGACGAGCGCACGCTACGCGATTTCGGGCAGCATGTTATCGATCAAATGAGCGAGACCAGTCGTCGTCTCATGGAATTGCAGCGCAATTCTCCATTGAACGAACTTCAGCGCAAAGCTCGGTCAAAGCGTAAGCGATTCGATACCTGATCAACTCTCCGTCCATATTTTTGAGGTTGAATTTTCTTGTGTACCCGTCTTACGCTTGAAGAAGAGCGACCGTATGGTGATATCTATCGATTGTGCGAAAACCCGGTAGAGTGCCTACTCAGCCAACTGAAACTCAAATCGCTACAGTCCAACGACGATCAGCCGGCCCGGGCACTCCTCACGGCCTTTTGCTCGCGCGCGAATGCCGTCGTCACGGAGGCCGGATATTTCGACATAGACTACCGCAGCGAGTTCAGTAAAGTTCATGATTCGCGGTTCGCAATCCGATCTCCCGATACGACACGAGTTCACTTCTTCCACGGTGCTGTCACGGAAGAAAATACACATATCTACGATTTTGTCGCCCAGACTGATTCGACATACTGTGGCTATACAGTGGTCCGCCCTCAGTTCCCCGGAAGAATCGGCCGGTCCATGGTTCCTGTCGACATCGATGTGCCGGGGGTAATTGGAGAAAAAGACTTTGCCGATAAGGTTCGCACCAGTGTCGCTGAAACTGTTCAGATTTTCGGCGTGCCGAAAAGAGTAATCGGTGTACCGTTCATGGAACAAGACGGGCACCTGCTGACATGTGCCCACATTGCTGCCTGGATCTGCCACTACACTGCCGTTCTGCGCGGTGTCGTTCGGCGACGAGCATCAGCTGAATTCCACGATGTCGGAGACAAGAGTGCTGCCGTGACTCGGCCCTATCCATCGCAGGGATTGAATCTGAATGTAGTGGCAACAACTCTTCGCTCGGTTGATCTCCCGCCAGAAGTACTGGATGCGGCATCTCTGATGAGGGAGGGAGATACGAACTGGTCTCGACGACCCGGATTTTCCAAACGTCTGAACGATTTGAAACCGGCCGAAGGTGCGGGGAGAAACACCCGGCCACTCGCTAGATTCTGGATCAGGGAAAATTTGGGATCAACTGTTTGCCGCTATCTGAACTCCAAGCTCCCTGTCATTTTGCTGCGCAGTCCTGCGGAAAAATTCCACGTCGCTCATGCGCAGGTTGTTATCGGCTACCTCCGACGGTCAGAGATAGACAGTACTGCTCTGCCGAATCCGCTACCAGCCCAACAAGAATCAGACTCCGACGTCACGGCGTTCATCGTGTGCGACGATCAAATGGGGCCCTACGAGATCGTCCTTTTAGACGATCTGGTCGACGCGATGATGAACTCGATCGACTCAGAGGACGCCGACACTGCCATAATTGTGCCGCTTCCGAGATCTCTATGGCTTTCAGGGACTGCGGCAGAAGAAGCTGCAACGTACTGGCTGAAAACGCTTGCTGAGGATCGCCTCGCAAACTTGTCCACCTGGCAGGCCATCACAGAGCCTGAAAGATCAAAGATTTACTTCAAACCTTTGCAAAGCTTTGTAGCGCAGGTGTCCGATATCGTTACTCACGAGACAAGCCGAGTCGGACAACTTGCGCTTCGCAGTTATGTGAGCACGGGAGTCGAGTTCAAAGAAAGCATCACCGAACGGCTGGGTAACGGGGTCGAGTTGGCGCGTGCCGTAGGTAATATGCAGCTACCAAAATATGTTTGGGTTTGCGAAGCGATCGACCGTTCACTGCGCAGCGTACGTGGCGGAAATAGCGTTCTGGCTACAATCGTATTCGATTCCACAGCGGTCGCTATCGAAGGCCGAATGACCGGAGCCGATCTTTTTCCGCTCATTGTTCACCTTCCGGGCCAGGCGAAGTGCGCGTCCAGATATACGGATTATCGCTCGAGCATCGGTCAAGACTGGATCCCGACCTGGACAGAGTTGTATAGAACCGGTCGCTGGAACCGCGAAAGCCATAACAGGCCGAACACCTACCAGCCATGGAAGTGGCATTGAGCAATGATTAGCGACTAAAAGAGAAAATTATCGAGGCGATAAGCAAGCCAGCAAGAATAGTCATACAGAAGAACGATATGAGTACGCAGAACGACTTGATCTTATTAGAGGCACACGCGCTCCGATATGTCTCAATCTTTCGTTCAACAATATACTGAGCATGCGCTGCATTCTGCTCTCGCAAGACCTCTTCGAGCAGTTCATCGAAGCCGTCGGGGCTGTAACCCGCGTATGGCAAGGGAAGCGCTGTCAATGCGGCAAACAGGATTGAAAGAGACGCAGCTACAACAATCATGATTGCAAGTAGATGGGGCCAGCCCTCCTGCGTTGCAAGCTTAAGATCGAGCGTCTTGATCAGGGTTAGGTATAGGGTCACCAATCCGACATCCATCGTCACGATTGGAAATGCCCGCGTCTCGAAGGACGATTTCCTGAGCCAAGCTACCGCAAGCTCCTTGTCCAGATAGTCCGATACAATATCGAGCTCGCCCTCGTTTACGACACGAACCCACTCCAGACCGTCACTACGGGGAGGCGGCGGTTGAACGGGGAGGCCGTCGTCGGCCGATGCCTTATCTTCCACTGCCGCGACCTGACCAGAAGTACTTTGTATTCTTACTGCGCTTGCGGCGAGGCGTAAACATCGTCTCCTCCGCCGGCGGGACGCCCTCGGTCTGCGTGGGCTTCTGGCTGGGTAGCCTATCACCGCGCTCGACCTTGAGACTGATTGTGAGCTTGCGACTGGGGTCGCGATCGGGCGCCATGCGTACTCCTCAAGCTGGTCCTGATGCGGAACATGAGCGTCTCGAGACCAGGTAAACCGCGATTCACGCCTAACCTTGCCCGATTGCTCCGTATGGTACCCGACAAGCCAGCGTCCTGGTACTTTGGGACAGTGTGTCCCAAGATGTGAGGTAGGGTGTATAAGTATGTCCGCCGCGTTCGCCCGTGATCCGCTCGATCCGCGCCGCGCGAGGATGACGGCGGATGATGTGCGGGAGACAATGCTGACAACCGCCGCCCACCTCGTGAACGAGCGCGGGTTAACTGTCAGCCTCCAACACATCCCACTGGACGCGATCGTGGCGATGTCCGGTGTCGCCCGGAGCGCGGTGTACCGCATCTGGCCGCGGCGGGATCAGTTCTTCGAAGATCTCCTGTTGGAACTCGCCGCCCACCCCGAGTCATCCCCGTCCGTGCTCGACGGACCGACACTCGACGCCGCACTTACCGCGCTGGCTGACATTACTGATCACTTCCCAGAACTTCTAACAACCGAACAGGGGCGAGAGCAGGCGATTGTCGAGGTCTGCCGCCAAGGAGCGCAAACGAACTACGACAGTATCGAACGCCGTCGTACCTGGCGGACCTATATGTCGCTTTCTGCTGCGGTTTTATCTTACTCGGAGCCGATGCGGGGTAAGCTCGAGCGGGAAATTCAGAAAACACAGCAACGGTTTATCGACCAAATGTCGCGCTTCTACAATGCCATGGGTCCAGCACTCGGGCGCAAGTTGCGACCCGAATTCGTTCCGCCGCCGCCGGCTAAACCATGGTCCACCCTCGCAGCGAGTGGATCCGCCGTCATGGAGGGTATGGTGCTTCGCAGCACAGGCACTATGGCTGGACTGCAAGCACCAGCCTTCGAAGCCGGTCCAATTCCATTCGATCCCTTCGCAACCGGCTTCCCCGCCAAATGGTCGCCACCAGCACTCAGCTTTACATCAATGCTGTTGGCAATGACGCAAGGCGTCCCGAACGAAGAATATGCAGAGATCCCTATAGAAGTCCGCATCAACGCTGCCACCGATGTTGTCCGAGAACTCAAAGCAGAGATAGAGCGCGACCGCAGAAGGGTCTGACCGCTAGCCATCACGGATACGAGCGAACAAGGGCGGTCGTCATCCGCGATGCCGGCTCAGCTGAGAGCGCAGTCGGCCAGTGCGGCGACGATCGGGGTGAGGGCTTTTGCGTAGGTGACGGTCAGGTGGTTGTCGTCGCGGTAGATGAGGGTGTTGCGGGCGATCAGTGGGCAGCGGGCGGTGGTGCAGAACAGTTCGGTGAGGTCGGCGTACTGTGCGCCGCCTGCCGTTGCCGCGGCTCGTTCGGCGGCGATGCCTTCGTTGTGCACGGCGATCTGACGTGTTGGCGAGCAGGCCAGTGCATCGTCGAGGTGGTCGGACAGGCAGGTCGGCACGGTGGTGTGGGGGTCCGGGATCGGGCCGAGGACAAGGACATTCGCGCCGGTCGCGCGTAGCTGGGTCGTCAGGCGGGACAGGCTATCGATCCAGGCCTGGTCGTAGGTGGTGAAGCCGAAGTCGCCGCCGTAGCGGCGGGACATGCTCAGCACGATCAACCGCGGGTGCTCGGCTTGCAGGCGGGACAGGATCTGGTGGCGCCACTGCACGCATTCGGTGTACTCCCGGCCGAGATAAGGGCTGGTGATCGGCAGTTCCATCAGCGGGCAGGTGACCTTGCTCATCGTCTCCAGTCGCCAATGCCGTTGCTCGGCAACCTGTTCGAACGCGGGGCTCCACATCGCGGCATGCGAATCGCCGACCAGGGCGACCCCGGTTGCCGAATCCGGATCGCCCGAAACGCATTCGGGCTGACCGACGTCGAGCCACGAACGCACACAACCGTTCCCGAATACCGCCGCCTTGTCGGCCGGTGCGTCGGCCAGTGCCGGAGAGAGATTCGAGGGGACAGCCTGCTGTTCGGCCGATGCCGCTACGGCAGCCTGCACCTGCGCGGTCAGCTGTTGAACCGCCGCATCGCGCGGATCGACGGCTTCCGCCGACGGCGCCACGGGTGCCGCTTTTACGCTGAGCGCCTCAGCGGCCGCCCCATGACCGACCGGGGCGGGCACGTACACGAGCAACGCGACCGCGGCCCCGACCGCCACCCCGGTGATGACACCACCGCTGGTAAGACTCAGCGCCGCCGAACGCCGCAGCGGTGCGGCGAATCGGATCGGATCCTCGATGAACCACAGCGTGAGCATCGCGAGACCACCGGCCGAGACCACCGCGCCCACCGCGCCGACCTCATCGAGGCCATGACCAAGCAATCGCGGTGCGAGCAGCAACACCGGCCAATGCCAGAGATACCAGGAGTACGAAAGACGACCGAGCGACCGCAGCGGACCCACCGACAGTGCCCGGCCGACTCCCCACCGAGTCGCCCCGCAGCCCGCGACAATAACCAGCACGGCGCCGAGGACGGGGAGCAGCGCCGCCGTTCCGGGATACGGTGTCCGCCCGTCCAACTGAGTACAGGCATACACGATCAACCCCAACCCCAACCATCCTGCGACAGTGGCCAGCGCTTCCGGCATTCGCCGCCACACCGGGATCGAAAGCGCCACAACTCCCCCGAGCGCCAGCTCCCACGCCCGCGCAGGCAGCGCGAAGAATGCCCACGGCGGCAACGTGCGCGTCCAATTCAGCGACACCGAGAACGACACTGCGGCAACCACCGCGAGAACAATCAGATACGGAACCGGCGAGGCAGCAACCCCCACCCGCCGCCGACGATGCGCGAACCATGCCACCCCTATCATCAACGCGGGCCATAACAGATAGAACTGCTCCTCCACCCCCAGCGACCAGTAATGCTGAAACGGCGAGGGCGGCGCATCAGCCGCAAGATAATCTGTCCCGTTCAGCGCCAGCCGATAATTCCCCGCATACAACGCACTGGCGATCCCGTCCCCGAGCACAGCCCGAGCCTGCAACGGCGGCAACAACATCGCCGCCCCCACCGCGGTAGCAACCAACACGACCCCCGCCGCAGGCAACAACCGCCGCGCCCGCCCACCATAAAACCGCGCAAGCCGGACCGTCCCGGTGGCCGCCACCTCCCGCCACAACATCCCGGTAATAAGAAACCCAGAAATCACAAAGAAAACATCAACCCCGACAAACCCACCTCCCACCCCCCGAACCCCCGCGTGAAACACCACCACCGCCAACACGGCAACCGCCCGCAACCCCTCGACATCCGCCCGAAACCGCACCCTCTGCCGTTCTACGCCCCCCGCCCGGTCACCCGCAGCCCCCGACCGAACGATCAACTCACTGGAGGCAGTCCCTATCATGGGACGCATTCTTACCAACTCTTGCCAATAATGTCCTCACAACATTTGCAGATAAAGGTGACCTGAATAAACCTGTAAGCCGCTCTTATATAAGCTCACGACCCCTGGACGCCTGGCGTAAAGCCTGCGTCACTATTCTCGTCACGTGCTGTTTCCGACGCCCCCGTTGAGCGACGCCGACGAACGTGTGTTGTCCGACGTGGAACGTCAGCGCGAGGTTCGTGCGTTCTGGGCGCGTGTGGGAGGCGCTGGCCGATTTCGCGACCGGCAACAGCTTGGATGAGCGGCTGATCACCGCGTTGCACGACGTAGCGATGTCGGGTCGAGTACGTCGCACCCGCTACGAACAGAACGAGGGCCTGAATCTGCAACAGGCACAACGCGATCTACGCGAACTCGTGCGCAGGCAAATCCTGGCTCCGGTCGGCCGCACCCGCGCGCGGTTTTACGTCGCGGGTCCGACGTTCCCTGAAACGGTGCTGGAGATCGCGCGCACACCAATAACTTTGACAGATCCGGACGCCGTCACCAGCTAGCGAATTGAGCTACCCGACGTCCGAAACAGCTGGCTGGGTGTCAATATGACAGAGCAGCGGCCGGTGTGCCCGGAATGTGGCGGGACGATGATTCCCATTGTGTACGGCTATCCCCCGTACAGCATGTGGGAGGCGGCCGACCGTGGCGAGATCGTTGTGGGTGGCTGCCGGGTGAGCCCTAACTCTCCGCGGTGGGCGCGTGTAGCCCTATCCGTGCAGGACGTGGACGAGGGAGTAGCCGAGGGTGGCCGCGACGACGCCTGCGGCGACGCCCACCACGGCGTTGAGGATCGCGTGCCGGTAAGCGCCTTGCTCGGCGAGCCGGAAGGTCTCGTAACTGAAGGTGCTGTAGGTGGTGAACGCGCCACAGAAGCCGGTGGCCGCCAATAACATCCACGGCGCCGACAGTCCCGCGGCGGTCAGTCCGCCCAGGAGAAGGCAACCACAGACGTTGACGGCCCATGTGCCCCAAGGGAAACGGCTGTCGTGCCGCGACTGGACGGCCCGATCGAGCAGATAGCGCGACGGGGCACCGACGGCGGCCCCGGCGACAACCAGCAACGCGTTCATGACGCCACCTCGACCCGGGCGAACCGTGCCGCGGCGGCACGCGCGAGCAGCACACCGGCAGTGGTGGCAAGCAACGCGACGACGAGGGTCGCGACCAGGTAGACGGCCGCCACCACGACGGTGTCCGGGTCGAGCAGCGCGCGAATGTCTTCGGCGTAGGTGGAGAAGGTGGTGAAACCACCGAGCACCCCGACACCGAGGAACGGGCGAACCAGCGGATGCGCCGGTCGGATCTCGGTGATCATCACCATCAGCACACCGAGCAGGAAACTTCCCGCAACGTTGATGGTGAACACCGCCCACGGAAACCCGCCCGCCGGTGCGGGCCAGGCGAGGGTCAGGCCGTAGCGAGCCAACGCCCCGAGCGCGCCACCGACCGCGATGACGGCCAGCACAACCCCATGCGTGTTCGAGAGCTCGCACCGCTGGTCCGGGTTGTGCAGGTCGATATCAGGATCGACGGAAAGGCACGCTTGCGGGTCGATGGGCACAGCTGTCTCCTACTCCAAGGCCGCCCGAAAGCGGGGTGATGGGGTAGGGACTGTTGGCCGGCGAATGCCCGCGGTTGTTCCGAATCAGTGTCCGGAGCGGCGAGCCCCACCGCCGCAGCAACCATTATATGCCGTGTCAACACGGGTTAGCGGGCGGGGTATTTCCAGACCGTTCTGATCAGCGGTCTCATCGACGACGAAGATTGATCACGGTGCGGACCGCCCACGGCGCGGCAAGTCCGGCCGCCAACGCGGTCAGCGGCGCGAAGACACGGCCCCACAGATCCCGAATCGGGCGATACCGCGCGCCCCCGTGACTGATCTCGATGTACCCCAGCGGCCGTGCGTCGATGCCGCCACCTACGCCACCCTCCGCACCGGCGAATCCGATGCCGGCACGCGCGACGGGGACGATGGTGATGCCGTCGGCGGTGATCGGATCACCGAATACCATGGCCGCCCCGGCTCGCCCACCGACCAAATCCACCATCTGCTCCCGCGTCCGCGTCATCGCCACGGAGCCAGCATCGGCCCCCACGGCCAGAGAAACAGGATCCGGTGATGCCCGCATAGTCGTATACCTCCATCGCCATCGAAACGCCCGAGCTCGAGGCTAGCTGGACAAAGGATCGCGGAAACTCGCCCCCCCACACCATCTGCCAGCTGCTCACCGTTTGTGTGACCCGCACACCCGCTATAGCCGGTGTGCGGGTCACAGAAACGGTGAGCGGCCAGAACAAACAGTGCGCATCGGACACCAGCGGCCGCCGAAACCTCCAACCCGACATCCGCACTTCTTCAAAAGCGCTCGAGAACAGCACCACAGCCAGATGACCACGCTGGAACCTGACATCGCGCACCTGACCGATAACTAAAGCCGGGGACCCCACCCGACGTGCCCAGCACTACTCCGGTCATCCCACGGACCAGTCGAAAACCTCGGGGCCAGTAGACCCTCGGAGGTCTCTCAGTACACGAATCCGGATCAGTACACGCAGAGATCCCCGCAAAGGTGCACCTACCGGGCAAGTACACCGAAAGATCCCCGTCAAGGTGCACCGTCCCGGGCAAGTGCTGCTCAGGACTTTAAAGGTGAACAGCCCAGTGAGCTGGAGACCTGTCCACGTTTCCCGTGAAGTAGTGCTGGGCACGTCGCCTGCCGTACCCGGCTTTAGTTAACGGTCAGGCGCGGGACGTCCAGTCCTAGAGGTGGTCATCTGGCTGTGATTGCCTCCCAAGCACTTTGGATGAGAGAAGGGTCAGTCAGCGGCAGTCGGGCAGCCAGCCAGCGGCAGTCAGGCGGTCAGCCAGGCCTGCGAGAACGCTCCCCGGCCCATACCACCATAGATCCGCACTCAGACTCGGGATTCGCACTGAGAATTCGGCCCTATTTCGAGTGCGGATCCCGAGTTGGGGTGCGGATCTTGCCGGGCACAGAACGCAACCCGGCGGGGGTGCCGCCGGGTTGCGTTCTGCCGGAATCCTTCCAGACCTACAGGGTGAGTCCACCGTGATGCGTCTGGGTTTTTCCGCGCTGGGCCGGGGCGGATTTCGCAGCGGGGGTGCGGGTGGGTGGGTTGTCGCTGAATGCGAAGGTCGCTACGGAGTAGGCGATGGCGCCGGTGTTTACGGCCAATGCCTTGTCGTTGATGTTGCTGATCTTGTCGCAGGCCGAGTGGTAGCAGGCGTCGTAGGGCTTGCCTGCCTCGCCACCGAACATCTTCTGTTCCTCGGGGGTCTTGATGCCCTCCGCGCCGGTGAACAAGCCACCGACCGGGATCCCGATCGCCATGAACGGGCCGTAGTCCGAGCGCCCGTCGAGTGCTGTGGGGACGTGCGGGAGGCGGAGGAAGTCGAAGTAGCGGGCCAGGTTCTTCTCGATCTCGGCGGAACCGGCCGGTCCCCCGCTGCCGTCGTAGATCATGTACGAGTAGTTCGGCGACGCGATCATGTCGTAGTTGGCGTAGAGCCCGATCTTGCCGCGATCGGCCTCAGGCAAGTTCGTCACGTAGTGATCGGAGCCGAGCAGGCCGAGTTCTTCGGCGCCCCACCAGGCGAATCGGACCTTGTTCTTGGTCGGCACCTTGGCCAGTTGCAGAGCGACTTCGAGCAGTCCGGCGCTGCCGGAACCGTTGTCGTTGATGCCGGGACCGGCCAGCACGGAGTCGAGGTGAGCTCCCGCCATCACGACCTTGTCCGCGTTGCCCCGCTTGGTCTCCGCGATGATGTTGTTGGTGGTGCGGGTCGAGCTCTCGGTGTCGGTCTTCAGCCGGACGACCGTGTTGGGCTTGGCGATGAGCTCCTGGCCGATGGCGAAGCTGGTGCCGACCACCGGCACGGTGAAGCCTGGCCCGCCAAGGGTTCCGGTGAAGGTGTCGGTGCGACCCGGTTGCCCCTCGTTGAAGATGATCACGGCCGACGCCCCCGCGGTCTGGGCGTTGCGTGCCTTGTCGGCGAAGGGACAGGTGCCACGTTGGACCAGGGCGATGTTGCCCGCGGTGAAGCCGGCGAAGTCCTGCGCCTCACAGCCGGAGGTCGAGCTCGGTTGCGGAGTGGGCGGCAGGGTCAGATCCACGGCCTGGATTGTCCCCTGTGCGTTCCCCGAACCCGAGTAGGTCAGGGTCGCGAAGTCGCCGAATTCGCTGCTGCCCGGCGCGGTCGGCTTGTAGGTCTTGGCGTCGGGTGAGATCTGCGCCATGGCCGCCGTCGACTTCTCCTGGAAGAACGGGAAGTCGAACTGCTGCACCGTCACCTGGTAGCCCGCGCCGCGCAGCTTGCCTGCCACATAGTCGCGGGATTTGTCGAAACCGGGTGTGCCGGAAGCGCGGGTGCCGCCGTTGGCGTCGGCGATTTTCTGGAACTCCTGCAGGTGCCGTTTGATGTTGGGCGCCTGGACCGAGTCGGCCAGTTGCCGCTCGGGGGGCGCCGGGTCGGCGTGCGCGGTGCCGACCAGGGTGAGCGAGAGAGCGAGGGGTAAAGCGGCGGCAGCGGCGATGAAGCGACCGGCACTGGCACAGCGGAAGATGTGGGGCATGTGGGCTCCTCCAAAGGGACGGAATAATCCCGATGGTCGGAGGTTAAGCCGGGATGACGCATTGGTGAAACCCCAGTCGAAGTGGGGAAAGTGGTTGCGCAGGTGCGCCATCCGGGCAGAAGAGTGGTGCGAAATCGACGCCTCGACATCGGCAAAGCCGATGCATTAGTCGGCTCCGGCGAACAGGTTTCGCGAGAGCCGAAACAACGAAATCCCCGGCGTGCGTACGCAGCCGGGGATTTCGTTGTACCGAATTCTGGTCAGTGCTTGATCAATTCGGGTGCCGCGGTGTCGGATTCATCGGCCCCCTCCGGATCGGCCGCCCGGTTCGGCAGCAGCACCGCCGCGACGATCACGATCAGCGCCAAGACCGCGGACACGAGGAAGGCGAGACGCATACCGTCCAAGTGGGCGGTGATCGCGTCGACGCCGTCTTCGACGAGCGAGGTGCTGCGGGCCGACATCACGGTCACCACCAGTGCGGTACCGAAGGCCGCGGCAACCTGCTGCAGGGTGCCGAGCATCGAGCTGCCGTGCGAGTACAGGTGGTGCGGGAGCGCGCCGAGGCCGAGGGTGAAGACCGGCGTGAACGTCGCGGCCAGCGAGACCATCAGCAGGATGTGCAGGCCGAGCAGCTGCCAGTACGGCATGCTCATCGAGATCTGGGTGAACCCGGCCAGCGACGCGGCGATACCGATCGACCCGGGAATCACCAGCAACCGTCCGCCGAACCGGTCGAACAGCCGCCCGATGCTCGGTCCGAGCAGGCCCATCGCCAACCCGCCCGGCATCACCAGCAGGCCGGTGGCCAGCGGGCTCAGACCACGCAGGTTCTGCAGGTACAGCGGCAGCAGGATCATCGACCCGAGCATCGCCATGAACGCGACCGACATCAGCACCAGCGCCTTGGCGTAGGTGCCCGCCAGCAGCACCCGCAGGTCGAGCAGCGGCGTACCGGTGCGCTGCAGGCTCAGCTGACGGAACACGAACCCGGCGATCAGGGCGACACCGGCGGCGACGATCAGGGCCGGGCCGGCGAGGTTGCTCGCCTCGAACCGGCTGAGCCCGAACACCAATCCACCGAAGCCGAGTGCGGCGAGTACCACGCTGATCGAGTCGATCGCACCGGCCTGCGGCTCACCGACATTCTCCAGCTGACGCAGGCCGAGCCAGGCGACCACCGCGGTGATCGGCAGCACCAGCACGAAAAGCCAACGCCACGAACCGACCTGCAGCACCAATCCGGAAATCACCGGGCCCATCGCGGGGGCCACCGAAATGGCAAGGGTGACATTGCCCATCACCCGGCCGCGGTCGCGTTCGTGCACGACGGTCATCAGCGTGGTCATCAGCAGCGGCATCATCACCGCGGTGCCGCCGGCCTGGATGACCCGGCCGAGCAACAGCACCGCGAACGTCGGCGCGACGGCCGACAGCGCGGTACCGGCCAGGAAGACGCTCATCGCCGTGGCGTAGGCCTTCCTGGTCGAAACCCGTTGCAGGAACCAGCCGGTGGTGGGAATGATGGCCGCCATCGTGAGCATGAACGCGGTGGAGACCCACTGCGCCGCACGCTCGGTGACGTGCAGGTCGCCCATCAACCGGGGGATCGCGTTGATCATGATGGTTTCGTTCAGGATCACCACGAAGGTCGCGAGTACCAGCACCCGGATTACCAGCGGTGTCCGTCCTCCCGTCGCGGGAGCGGATATGTGGGCGGACATCGGGTACCTCCGGGTATAGATGTTGAGTGCGAGTACGTGTGGCCTACTGGGTTGCGGTCCCGGCGCCACAATGAATGAGACGGGCTCGGGTGCTCGAACTCATCGGCATGCATCAGTAAACCTTTCGGTACCGACAAATTTCTCCGGATTTTCCTGCCGATACACCCGCGATTTCGGCTGAAACACTGATCAGGTGTCTTTTATCGGTCCGGCAGCAAGATCAAATCGTGAGCCTGATCACTCCATGCGAGGTGGCGTGATGGCCAGCACTCGGGACATCGCCCTGCGTGAGTGCACCGCGGAGCGGCGGGCCGACGAGTCACGTCAGGGTGATCGCCAGTTCGTAGACGATGTCGGATTCGTCGGCGCTGGAGGGATCGAGGAGGAATATCTGCCGTGGCCGCCAATCGGATTCCTCATTGTGGTCGAGCAGCCACTGATGCAGCGACTCGAAGCCGAGGGCGGTCATCATGTCGGATTTGGGGACGCCGAGGTAGATCTCCCGGCCCGCGCGCTCCTTACCGACAGTCATGTCCGGGAAGCGCTCGGCGACCACGTCGACGTCGGATTCGCTGATCGGACAGCAGAATTCGACCGGGGCGTCGTCGTCGACGCCGAGTTCGCCGTGATAGCGGAGGAAGGGCAGACCGGCGATGCCCTCGGGCCGCGGCACGGACGGACCGCCGAAGCGGGCGAAGAGCGGGGTGGCGAAGGCGCCGATCCGATCGGCGGTGAGGTGGTCGGTCTGGCTCAGGATCGTTCGCGCCGGCAGGGTCCGGAGGGCGACGTCGTACATGGCAACCTGCTTTCCAGTCAGTTGCGCGATGAGGAAGCCGACCAGCGCTGCTTTAGCGGTGAACGCCCGTTGCTGCTCGTCCCCGTAAGCGGCCAACTCACCCGCCCGCTGAGCGGGCGGCAGCGCCAGGACGCTGGCTATCCGAGACAGCGGCATGTCCAGTTGGCGCAGCTGGGCGATCTGTCGAGCCCGCGGTAGTTGCGCGGGCGAGTACCAGCGGTAGCCGGTGTCGGCATCGGTCCGTGCGGGCGGCAGCAGGCCCGATTCCGCGTACAGCCGAAGGGCTTTCGGGGAAAGCCGGGCCAGCCGGGCGAACGCGCCGATCGCGAGCAACTCCACTGTCGCCTCCTCATGGCAAGGGAACTTCCCTTGCCGTCCAGGGTGCGGTCGGCCCCGAGGGGAAGGTCAAGTCACCACTCGGCGAAGGCGCCGTCCTTGCGGTGCCAGATGGGGTTGCGCCAGCGATGTCCCAGTTCGGCGGCGCGGGCCACCGCTTTCTCGTCGATGTCGATGCCGAGACCCGGCGCGTGCGGCAGATCGACGTAGCCGTCACGGTAGGCGAAAACGGTGGGGTCGACGAGGTAGTCGAGTAGGTCGGAGCCGGTGTTGTAGTGGATGCCGAGGCTTTGTTCCTGGATGAGCAGGTTGGGGGTGGCGAAGCCGACCTGGAGACTGGCCGCCAGCGCGATGGGGCCGAGCGGGCAGTGCGGCGCGATGGCCACGTCGCGACTCTCGGCGAGGGCGGCGATGCGGCGGACCTCGGAGATGCCGCCCGCGTGCGAGAGGTCCGGTTGGACCACGGCGACGCCCTGATCGAGCACGGTGTGGAAGTCCCAGCGGGAGTACAGCCGTTCGCCGGTGGCGATGGGAATGCTCGTCGCGCGGGTGATCTCGCCGATCCGGTCGCTGACCTCGGGCACCAGCGGCTCTTCGACGAAGAACGGCAGGTACGGCTCGAGCAACGGCAGCACCCGCCGCGCCATCGCGACGGACAGGCGGCCGTGGAAGTCGATGGCGATATCGAAGTCGTCGCCGGTGGCCGCGCGCACGGCGGCGACGCGGTCGACGATGCCGGTGGTCGCGCGTGGGGTGTCGATCGCCTCCAGTTCGGCCGATCCGTTCATCTTGATCGCGGTGAAGCCCTGCTGCTTTCGTTCGACCGCGGCCTGCGCGACGTCGTCGGGGCGATCGCCGCCGATCCAGCTGTACACCCGGACCCGATCGCGGACCGCGCCGCCGAGCAGCTGCCAGACGGGGACGCCGAGGGCCTTGCCGGTGATATCCCAGAGGGCCTGGTCGATGCCGGCGACCGCGCTGGACAGGATCGGGCCGCCCCGATAGAAGCCGCCTTTGGTGAGCACCTGCCAGTGCGCTTCGATGCTCATCGGATCCTTGCCGATGAGGTAGTCGGCCAATTCGTCGACGGCGGCGGCGACGGTGTGCGCGCGGCCCTCGATCACCGGCTCGCCCCAACCGGTGACGCCCTCGTCGGTATCGATGCGCAGGAAGCACCAGCGGGGCGCGACCAGGTAGGTGGTCAGTGCGGTGATCTTCACCGTGATTCCTTTCGTACGCTCCAGCCGCCGTCGACGACGAGGTTGGCGCCGGTGATGAACGAGGCGTCGTCGGAGGCGAGGAAGGCGACCGCGGCGGCGACCTCCTCCGGCGCGCCCAATCGGTCGAGGGCGGTGGCCCGTGCGGACAGTCGTCTGCCCTCCTCGTCGACGTCGTCCCAGACCGGGGTGAGGACGGGGCCGGGCAGGATGGCGTTGAATCGCACTCGGGCCGAACCGTATTCGACGGCGAGCTGCCGGACCAAGGCGGTCAAGCCACCTTTGGCCGCGGCATAGACCGGATATCCGGGCAGCCCGAACTGCGCGTGCACGCTGGAGACGGCGACCACATTGCCTGCGCGGGCGCGCAGATCGTCGATGAAGGTGCGGACACCGAGGAACAGCGGTGTCAAGTTGATCGCCAGCCCTTCGTCCCACTGCGGCCGGGTCAGTTCGTGCGCGGGAATGGTGGCTTGCTTGGATGCGTTGCTGCACAACGCGTCCAGCGGACCGAACAGGTCGTTGACCCGGTCCCGCAGCTCGGCCCACGAATCCTCTTGCGAGACATCACATCGGACGAATTCGGCACGGTGGCCCGCCGCGCGGATCTTCGCGGCGACCTCCGCGCCGCCGGCCTCGGCGATATCGGCGATGACCACCGAGGCTCCCTCGGCGGCAAGGCGTTGCGCCGTGGCGGCACCGATCCCCGATGCCGCGCCGGTGACTACCGCGACTCGGTCTGCCAGACGACTCAATGGAAATCCTTTCGTGGTCAACGTTGAATGTCTGTGCCGGTGAGCAAGTCGAGTTCGTGCCGGAACGGCAGTCCGGCCCAGTCGCCGGGAACGGATACCGCGAACGCACCGCAGGTCGCGGCCAGCCGCATGTTGTACCGGACCGACCCGCCGTCGAGAACACCCGCGAGGTATCCGGCGACGAACGCATCACCCGCCCCCACCGGATCGACCATGGTCACCGGAACCGCCGGTTGCCTGATCACTCTGGCTTCGTGCAGCGCGAGCGCGCCCTCGGCACCCAGCTTCAGCACCACCTGTGACGGGCCAAGCGCGGCAAGGGATTCCGCCATTGCCGCCGCGCTCGCGGTGGGTACCAACAGTGCCGCTTCCTCCGGTCCGGCGAAGACGATGTCGGCTCGCGCCACCAGTTTCGCCAGCTCCGCGGCGGCCGCCGAGCGGGACCACAGGGCACTGCGGTAATTGATATCCAGCGACACCGGCACACCGGCATCGACCGCCGCGTCCAGCGCGGCGTGCACCGCGTCGCATGCGCTCGGGCTCAACGCCGGGGTGATACCGGTCAGGTGCAGGACACCCGCGGCCGCGATCTGTTCCTTGTCGACCTCGGCCGCCGACAGCCGCGAACCGGCCAGTCCGCGCCGGTAGTAACTCACCCGAATCCGGTCCGCGGTACGCCGTTCCCGCAGCATCAAACCGCTCGGCAGCTCCGGATCGATCCGGCATCGGGAGACGTCGACGCGTTCGGCGCGCAGGCGATCCAGCACCATCGTGCCGACCGCGTCCGCACCGACACTGCCCACCCACGCGCTGTCGTGCCCCAAACGGCTGACGCCGATGGCAACGGTCGCCTCGGCACCCGCGAAATCCATTCGCATCGCCGCACCGGGGGCGAGCGGTCCCGGTTCCGTCGCCGCCACCACGCCGATGGCTTCACCGAGCGTTATCAGCTTGCCCCTCATGACAATCCGCTCCGCCGGTCACTCATGACAACTCCGCACGCAGGGCGCCTATGCGGTCACGTAGCGCGTTGAGGTCACCGCCGGTGCAGGCGTCGCCGATGAGCGGCGACCCTATGCCGAGGGCGGTGGCGCCCGCATCCAAGTAAGCCCTGGCATCGGTGAGGGCGACGCCACCGGTTGGCACCAACGGGATTTCGGGTAGCGGGGCGCGGATGGCGCGGAGATACTCGGGCCCACCGACCGAGGCCGGGAAGACCTTGATCATGGTGCTGCCCGCTGCCCAGGCGTGGTGAATCTCGGTGGGGGTGAACGCACCTGAGATCACCGGGATGCTCAGTCGGTTCCCCTCCTGAATGACCTCGTCGCTGACGATCGGGGTGATCAGGTAGGCGGCGCCGGCGTCGACCGCACGGCGCGCGTCGTCTCCGGTGCGGACGGTGCCGACGCCGATCGGGTGCGCGAATCCCGCGCAGTCACGCAGTGCGTCCAGGGCACCGTCGGTGGTGAGCGTGAATTCCACTGCGGTGATGCCGGATTCGTGCAGTACGGCGGTGACTTCGGCGAAGCGGGTTGCGGTCGGCGCGCGCAGGATCGCGATGACCGGTGTGTCCAGCTGTAATAGGTCATCGGCCATCGCTGCGCACCAATCCGACGTCGGCGTACGGGGTTGCCTGCAGGCCGACGACGCCCGGGACACACACGAACAGGCGCCCGGCATGCGGCTCACCGGCCGCCTTTCCCTCCGCCGCGGTGGTGATCACCAAAACGTCCAGGTCCGGCCCGGCGAACACACAGCTGGACACTTGCGAGGGCCCGACGTCGATGATCGCGCGCCGCTGCCCGTCGGGGTCGAAAGCCTGCACCTGGCCCGCGCCCCAGACCGCTACCCACACCCAGCCCTCGCCATCGACGGTCAGCCCGTCGGGCTCGCCGTGGTCGAATCGCGCGAACGGCCTGCCATTGCTGAAAGTGCCGGTGGCGATGTCGTAGTCGAAGGCGTCGACCCGCTTGGTCGGGCTGTCCACGTAGTAGAGGACGGTGCCGTCCGGGCTCCAGTCGAGTCCATTGGAGATGGTGACCCCGTCGCGCAGCGTACTCAGCGCACCGTCGGGGTCGAGCCGGTAGAGCGCGGCACTGCCCTGGACGCCCTCTTCGGACATGGTGCCCGCGAGCAGACGTCCGTGCGGGTCGACCTTCGCATCGTTGAGCCGCCGCCGAATCCCGTCGTCCGGCAACGGTATTACGGCGATCGGCATGGCCGTGCCGTCGTCGTCGACCCGATAGAAGGTGTCGCCGGCGGCGGCCAGCACACTGCCGGAGATGCAGGGCACCACCGCGCTGATCGGTGGCGTGAGGCTCACCGTGGACAGGTGGGTGAGGTCGAGTGCCGCTCGGTCGAGTGCCGCTCGATGAATATGCCCACCTCGGATGTCCACCCACAGCAGCTCGCCGGTTCGGTTGTCCCACACCGGGCTTTCGCACAGTTGTCCCGGCGCCGGGGCGCACGAATGCGCGCGCAGTCTGATCATGGTTCGCTCCTGAAGTCTCGGTCGGCCCGCGGCCGTCTGCTTGCAGGCCATAGCTAGGTCGGCAATCCCACCGCACGTTCACCGCTGCGCCGCTGCTGAATCACCACGGCGGCGACGAGCAGCGAGCCCTGTGCGACGTTCTGCCAAAACGTATTGACGCCAACAACGTTCAGCCCGTTGTCCAGCGCCCCGAGCAGCACGACCGCGAGCAGCGTGCCGCCGACCGTGCCCTTACCGCCCTTGAGCGCGCACCCGCCCAGCGCCGCGGCCGTGATCGCCTTCAGCTCCAGACCTTCACTGCCCGACACCGGCTGGCCCGACCCGGTGCGCGCGGTCAGAATGATGCCCGCGAGCGCGGCCACCATGCCGGCGAGCACGAACACCGCGATCAGGTATTTGTTGATGTTGATACCGGAAAGCCGTGCGGCGGTGTCGTTTCCGCCGATGGCGTAGATGTTGCGGCCGATATCGGTGTATTTCAGCAGCACGTGCACGGCCAGCGCGACGATCGCGAGGATGACCACCGGAACCGGCAGCCCGATGATCTTGCCGCGCGCCAGGAAGATGAACAGGTCGTTGTCCAGCACGAATCCCTGCGCCTTGCCGCCCGAAATCAGTTGGGCCAGACCCTTATACGCCGCCAAGGTGGCCAGCGTGGCGATTACCGGGTTGACCCGTCCGTAGACGATGATCAGGCCGTTCACCAGGCCGAGCACGACGCCGACACCGACCGCGGCGAGGATGCCGAGAAACGCGTTGCCGGAGGTCGCGGTGAACGCCATCGCACTGATCACCGAGGCGACACCCGCCTGCGAGCCGACCGAGATGTCGAGCGCGCCGCAGATGATCACCACCGTCTGCACGACGGCCAGCAACCCGAATACCGTTACCGCGTCACCGATTCCGGCCAGGTTGGCCGGGTCGAGATAGCCGTCGTTGAGCGAGCCGAAGATCGCGACGATGACCGCAAGCGCTCCGATCAGGCTGAGATTCCCCGGCCCGATCGCGTGTAACAGCCGTCGCGGAGTGAGTGCGGCGGTATACCGGCTCAGCGTGGGTGCCGGTGTGGCGGTAGCCGCCACCGGCGGCGCTTCCAGTTGTTGCTCTGTCATTGGTTCCCTCGAGATGTGTGCGTCAAGTCATCGGCCATGGCCAGCGCGAGGATGGCCTCCTCGCTGGCCGCGCCGCGGTCCAATTCGCCGGTGACGCGCCCGTGCTGCATGACGACGATCCGGTCGGCCAGGCCGAGTACTTCGGGCAGTTCGGAGGAGATCACCAGCACCGCAACCCCGGCTTCGGCCAATTCCTCGATGACTCGGTAGATTTCGGCCTTCGCGCCGACGTCGACGCCGCGGGTCGGCTCGTCCAGGATCAGCACCTTGGGCTTGCGGGCCAGCCAGCGCGCCAGCACCACCTTCTGCTGGTTGCCGCCGGAGAGTTTGCGCACCTCCTGCTCGATCGAGGGCGTGCGTACCCGCAGCGATTCGACATACTGCTGGGCGAGCCGGCGCTCCTCCCCAGCCTTGACGAATCGCAGCCGCCGCAGCTGGTCGAGCATGGCCAGCGAAATGTTGTCCCGCACACCGCGATGCAGCAGCAGGGCTTGCGCTTTGCGCTCCTCCGGTGCGTAACCGATGCCTGCGCGCACCGCGTCACGCGGTTGCCGCAACCGCAGCGCCTTGCCGTCCACCCGCACCGCGCCGGAGCGGATCGGGTGGTCACCGGCCAGCGCGCCCGCCAATTCGGACCGGCCCGCCCCGACCAAACCGGCCAGCGCGACCACTTCACCCGCGCGGACCTGCAGGCTCACCTCCCGCACGTCGTCGGTGGTGACCGCGTCGACGTCGAGTACAACTCGGCCCGGCGTGCTCGGCCCGCGGGTGAACAGCGTGGACAGGTCTCGCCCGACCATCATCCGGACGATCTCCTGATCGTCGGTTTCCTCGGTCGCGCGCACACCGACCAGCGCGCCGTCCCGCAATACCGCGACCCGGTCGGCGAGCTGGAAGATCTCCCGCATCCGATGCGACACGTAGATCACCGCCAACCCGCGCGCACGCAACCGGCCGATCAGCGCGAACAGCGATTCGGTCTCGTGGTCGGACAGCGAGGAGGTCGGCTCGTCGAAGGCGATCACCTTGGCGTCGGTGGTCAGCGCCCGCATGATCTCGACCAATTGTCGTTGCGCGGCAGTCAGTTTCGACCCGATGGTGGCCGGGTCGAGGTCACGATCGAAGCCGAGCCTGGCCAGGTCGGCGCGCATCCGCTCGTGCAAGGCCGCGCGGTCGAGCAAGCGGCCCGCCCGTCGCGGGAGTGCCCCGAGGTAGACGTTCTCGGCGACCGACACGTGCGGCACGATCTCCGGCTCCTGGCCGATCACCCGGATCCCGGCCGCCCGCGCGTCGGCCGGGGTGGCCGGCTCGAGCACCACCCCGTCGAGCTCGAGCCGGCCGCTGTCGGGGCGGTGATCGCCACCGAGGATGCGGATCAGGGTGGATTTGCCCGCGCCGTTCTCCCCCATCAGCGCGGTCACCGCGCCGGCGGGGAAGTCCAGGCTCACGTCGCGCAGGGCGGGCACCCCCGCGAAGCTCTTGCTGAGGCCGGTGGCGCGCAGACCGGTCAGCTGCATGTGACGCCCGCCTGCTGCCAGCTGCTGGAGTCGACCATGGTGGTCGGCGCGAAGGCCTCGGCGGGCATGGCCTTGCCGTTCTTCAGGTAGTCGTACATCGTCTGCACCGCCAGCGCGCCGACGTCCTTGCCGTTGATGAACAGCGCCGCCTTGAAGCCGGTCGGCTTGCCGCCGCGCCACTCCTTGCAGGCCAGGTAGGCGCCGAGGCCGACACCGAGCACATTGTCGGCGGCGTAGCCGGAGTTCTGAATGGCCGCGACGCCACCGCTGACGTTCTCGTCGTTGCAGCCCATGACGATCCAGTTCTTGACCGACCGGTTGCCCGCGACCGTCGCGGAGATCTTGTTCTGCGCGTCCGACGGGGTGTTGTCGGTACCGACATCGATCACCTTGACGTCGACCCCGGCCGCCTCGCGGAACGCCTTCTTGTTGGCCTCGACCCGATCGGTGCAGACCGTCACGTCCTGCTTCCAGGCGTCGACGATGGCGGTCTCCTCCGGCTTCCAGCCCGCCTTCTTGAAGTCCTCGCCCGCCCGGCGGCCGACCTCGGTACCCATCTGGGTGCCGCTGAAGCCGACGCGCGGAACCAGTTGGTCCTTCGCGCATTTCGACGGATCCGGGCCCGAGACACAGACCTGGTCGTCGGAGGTGAGCAGCGCGACGCCACCGGTCTTGGTGAGCTGAGCGACCTGCGGACCGACCGACGGATCCGGCACCACGACGATCACGCCGCTGGCCTTCTGGTTGATCGCGTTGTTGACCTCGGTGACCGCCTTGTTCGCGTCGTTGCCCAGGTTCACGACCTTGAGGTCGATGCCCAGTTCCTTGGCCTTCGCCTTGGCACCCTCGGCCTCGCCGATGAAGTACTCCTGGTCGCCCTGTTTCTGGGCGTACACCAGGCTGACCGCGCCCGTCTGGTGCTGTGGGCCATTGGCGGCCGGATCGGACTCCTTGCCCGATGAGCAGGCGGTCGCGGCCAGCGCCAGCGACACCCCGCACAGCACGGCACTGGTCCAACGTCGTCGATGGGTCCAGGACATGGGCACTCCTCGGTGATCTGACGCACACTCGCGTCGTGTAGTGATGCCGGTTACAGTAAGACTTCCGATAACTGTTGTAAATACTGTTGGTCGAAGTCGTTGGGTATGTTTGCGACCACCAGCGGACGAGGAGGCCCGACCCGTGTATCAGCTGACCGCGCGCGACATCCGACGCCGCAACAGGTTCGGCGTACTACAGGCGGTCTATGCCGCCGTCGGCCATATCAGCAGGCAAGAGATCGCGCGGGCGACCGGCCTGTCCTTCGCTACGGTCGGCAACATGATCTCCGAGCTGCTCGACGTCGGCGTGCTCGCCGAACTGGGCTACGACGCGCCCGGCGTCGGCAGGCCGCGCGCGCAGCTCGCGATCAATCCCGAGCGCGGCATGCTGGTCGGCGTCGATATCGCCGAAACCGTGCTGCACTTCGACCTTTTCGACCTGGCCATGACGGTGCTGCGCTCGGTCGAGATCCCGGTCGACCCCGCAGCCACCACACCCGACGATGTCGTCGCGCTCATCACCCGCGGCATCGGCGAGCTGACCGCCGCCGACGCCGACAAGGTGCTCGGCGTCGGGCTGAGCGTGCCGGGGCTCGTCGACCCCATCGGCGGCACCTCGGTGTTCTCGCCGTACTGGCACTGGCACGACGTGCCGCTCGCGCAACTCCTCGAAGAGCAGCTGCGCTACCCGCTGTATCTGGACAATCCGCTGAAAGCCAGTACCGCGGCGCATCTTTGGTTCGGCGCGGGCCGGGACGTGGACGATCTGATCGTGGTCACGCTGCGCGCCGGTGTCGGCATCGGCGTGGTGGTCGACGGTGCGCTCTATCGCGGCGTCACCAACAGCGCGGGCGAATGGGGGCACACCAACCTGGTCCTCGATGGACGCGAATGCCGTTGCGGGCGAATGGGTTGCGTCGAGTCATACGTCAGCGCGCCCGGCATCGTGCGCACCCTGCGCGAACTCGCGCCGGCGAGCCAGCTGATCGATACCGACGACGCCGCCACCATCGCGGCTATCGCCGCGGCCGCCGACAACGGTGACGCGGTCGCGCTGGAGGTCATCGACAAGACCGGCCACTACCTCGGTGTCGCGGTGGCCAACCTGGTGAACCTATTCAATCCGAGAACCATCGTCTTCGGCGATCTAGTCGCGGATCATCTCGGCGCGCCGCTGCTGGACGTGACCCGCCGGGTCGCCGCCCATCACGCGATGACCGACCCCTTCGACGCGGTGACACTGCAACTTTCGACCCTGCCGCACAACCCCGCCAGCCTCGGCGCCGCCACCTTCGCCCTAGAGGGTTTCCTCGCCGACCGCGAAACCTTCGGATCGATCGCGGCCCGCCGCGCCCTGCGCACCACCACCCCCTGATATCGCTCGGGCCCGCCGAACAGGGTTGGCCGACAACGACTTACCGGTCGATCACGTCGTCGATCGCTCGACGCGGGGTGCGCTCGAGCGGCGCGGAATCGGTCGGCACCCAGCCGAGGCGAATCATGGATTGCGGGAAGGCGCAGTCGTAGAGCACTGCGGATCGGATGTCGTCGCGGAGTTCGGGAAGGCCGAGCGGCTCGGTTTGCAGGCAGCTGGACAGGCCGAGGCGGGTGGCCTCCAGTAGCAGCGCACTGGTGGTCTCGCCCGCGCGGAGCTGAGACCGGCGGTCGTCGTGCGGGGTGCAGACCACCACCCATTCCGCGGCGTCGGCGTCGGCGTGGCTGTCGATCAGCGCGGCGTCGGCGAACACTCGAGCGGGAATCGGGTCGGACAGATGTGGCTGCGGCACATTCGATCCCGGCACGCCGTCCGCGGTCCGGCGCTGGCCGCTCCACGCGGCAAGTTCGAGTTGATAGTCGAGGTCCTCGGCATGGCGGGTCACGGCATCCTGAAACGGCCGCACCAATCGGAGGCGAAGGCTCTCCGGGACGTGGCGCACCACGGCGCCGAAGGTCGCCGCGTTGCGCGAGATCGTCTTGAGGTACCCGGCCGGAATTTCCAACGAGCGGTAAGCACGGCGATCGCTGTGCCGTTGCAGTAGCGCGGCGCCGAGTTCGATATCGGTCTGGGTCGGCTGGTGCGGTGCGAACTCGACGGTCGCGAGGTGGTCCGGTTCATCGGGGTCGGGCAGCTGCGTCACGGCGGCGGACCACCCGAGAACGGCCAGCGCGACGCGCAGGTGATGCAGCGCGGCGCCGCAGCTGACGATCAGTTTGCCCTGCTGCGGATCGCTCGAAACGAGGTGGCGGCGCGGGTCGGCCCAGAGCTCGATCGCGCGGTCGCTGATCCGCCAACGCCATGGCTGGGTGTTGTGGATCGAGGGGGCGCGAACCGCCATCTCCAACGCGATCCTGACCGTGTCCATTGTCGGCGACGGCGGTGCCATGAGCTCGGATCCATCCTTCCGATCGGTATAGTTCGATGGCGCATCACCGTGGTTGAGCTGGCCGTTCGTGATCGACGCCGGTATCCAGTGTCACCATGGAATGGCGTCCTGTCATCGAGTCATATGTCACGTAGGTCGGGTCGCGCCCTCCGGCTGGGCGCCGCTAGTGCCGCGCCAATTGCCGCACCGGACCCCCCGACACCGGAATTTCCACCGACACGGCCGGGCGCGCGTGCACCTGCTCGACCGCCCTGCGACGCAGCTGCGCCCGGTCCTGTTTTCCATTGCGGGTCAACGGGATCCGGCGAGTCCGCACGAATCGGGTCGGTACCGACGCCGGGGGTAGCTGCCCGCAAAGACCGGCACGCAGCCGCCGAAACAAACCCTCCGGTTCGCAATCGGGGTCGTTCGGCTGGATCCAGGCGACCATGGTGGTGTCGTCATCGACGTCGACCGCTACCACCACCGCGGCGGCGACCGCGGGATCGGCGAGCAGACGCTGTTCGATCTCCCCCGGTTCGATTCGCTGCCCGTGGATCGTCACTCGATCGTTGACGCGGCCCAGATACTCCAACTCGCCGTCGACCAGGCGCACCCGATCTCCGGTGCGATAGAGCGTGCGCACCGAGGACCCTTCGGGTGCGGTGATGAACGCTCGCGCGGTCAGGTCGGGCCGGTTCAGATATCCCAGTGCCAGCGGGATGCCGCCGATGTGCAGCTCACCCTCGTCGCCGGGGCGCACCGGCAGGCCGCCTTCGTCGAGCACGCTCAGCACGCAGTTGTCGATCGGCCTGCCGATATACACCGCGTCGATGTCCTCCGGCCGGTCCGGACAGGTCCACGCCGTCACATCGATCGCGGCTTCGGCCGGGCCGTACAAATTGTGCAGCGCCGCGGGCAGGGTCGCCGCGAATTCCCGCGCCACCGGAACCGGCAGCGGCTCACCGCCGCAGAACACGTGCCGCAACGAGGTGCACCGCGCGGCGTCCGGCCACCGCAGGAACTCTCGCAGCATGGACGGAACGAAATGACAGATGGTGATCTGATGCGCGACGATGGCTTGCGCGATCGACACCGGATCCCGGTGCTCATCCGAGGCGAGGAAGACACATCGTGCCCCGGCGATCAGCGGCAGCAGCAGTTCCCACCCGGACACGTCGACGGTGACGGGAGTCTTCTGCAGGATCCGGTCACCGGCGTCGACTTGAAAGGTGTCCCGCATCCATGCCAAGCGGTTGCACAGCGAAAGACCGCACACCACAACACCCTTGGGTTCACCGGTGGATCCCGACGTGAACAGGACGTACGCCGGTTGATCCGACGGCATCTCCGATAGCGGGTCCAGCTCGTCCGCGTCGGACTCACGAGGCATGTCCAGCGCGCGCAAGCCACACTCGACGACCAACTCCCTACCGGCCCCGGTCACCAACGCCACCGCGCAATCGGCGATCTCGGTCACCTGCCGCATCCGCGCCGAGGACTCACCCGGGTCGACCAGCAGGTAGGGCAGGCCCGCTTTCAGCACCCCGAGCAAGGCGACGAGCAGCGCCGGGCCGCGCGGAACGGCGATCGCGACCGTGCGGCCACGCGGCGCCGCCGCGCGAAGCAGCCGTGCGACGCGATCCGAGCGCAACTCCAGCTCTCGATATGTCAGCTCGCCTGAGTCGTCGCACACCGCGATCGCCCCGGGGATTTCCATCGAGACCGCCCGGACGAGTCCCGGTACGCCGTGCCGGAACCGCCGGTCGACGGTTCGGCCGTGCAGTTCCAAAGCCGCCATCGAGAATTGCTGATGCAACCAGACCTCCACGCTCCGACTGATGTCCTGAATGTCACCGTAGAGCGCGATAAGGCCGTCGAGGAACGGCCCTTGACGCAACATTTACGAGGTGGGGGGCCGCTTTATCGCGATGCCAACAACACAGGCAGGAAATTCACAGCTGGTAGCTGTCGAGCCCGATCGCCGCCCCGGACTCACCGCCCGCTTCGGTGAACGCCGTCAACGCACGCACCAGTCCGTGCCGGTCCGCTACCGGAATCCGCTCGACAACCGTGGCGATCTCTTCTCGTCGCCGGGCCGTCACTGCCTCGACGATGTCGCGCCCACGCGCGGTGAGTTCGACGATCAGTTCGCGGCGCGAGTTCGGATTGGGGTTGCGATCGATCAGTCCGGCGGAGACGAGCCGGTCGACCATGCGGGTGGCGGTCGAGGGTTGCACGCTGAGGATGCCCGCGAGTGTCGCGACCTTGGCTGGCCCCCGCGTGGACAGGATCACCAGCATGCGGAATTGCGGGATGGTAATCGTCTCATCGACGTCGGCGATCGATCGGGCCGATAGCGCGACCAGCAACCGCGACGCCATCACCAGCGCTTCGGCGATGTCGTCGACCGACTCCTCGGTTCGGCGGCTCATGAATTCCCTCTATCTCAGCGGCTATGGTCACTCTCCATCGTGCCGCCTCGGCTTGCCAACGGAGTGCGCACACCCCGAATCGGCCCGCTCAATTATTAGTGCATATGGCAACTGTTGCACACTGCTCCTATCCTGTATGGTCTCGAAACCGTGACATCAGCCGCGGAGATCGGAACACAGCGGGAAGTACGCGGGTGGGCCGCGTTCACCGTGTCGGGTGTGGTCGTGGGGTACGCGGCGGTGCTGCTGGCCAACGCGCGGCACTTCTATACCGACGACACCGAAGCCCAGTACGGACCGATGTGGGTGATGCTCGGCCGGTATCTGCGAGAGGGCCGGTTTCCGGCGCTCGTGCCGTGGGAGTGGATGTCGGGCAACTATTCGCTGGAAGAGGCCGGGCTCTACAACCCGCCGCAACTGCTGGTCGATCTGATCGCCCCGTCGATCGACGATCTCGCCGCCTACGTCACGGTGGTGAAGTTGATCTTCTCGATCATCGCCGCGCTCGGCGTGTTCCGGATCTGCCTCGCCTACGGCGCGCGGGCGCCATGGGCGGCACTGGCGGGCGTCGCGTTCCCGCTGAGCGGATGGTTCCTGTTCTTCGACGAGGCCAGCTGGGCGACCTCGCTGACCGGTACTGCGTGGATGGTGCACGCCTGGGCCTCGGCGGTCCGCTACACCCGCGGCCGCAGCGGGCCGATACCGACGGTCATCTTTCTATATCTGGCGATCTCGGTCCAATATGTTTTTCCCGCAGTCGAATCCGCGCTGATGATCGTGGCGGTGGCCGTCGGCGAACGGATCTATCAGCGCACCTGGGCGCCGTCGCTGCGATTGCTGCTCGCCGCCGGGTGCGCGGGCCTGGCGGGCCTGGAGACGTATCTGCCCGGCATGTTGTCCTCGCCGGTGACCTGGCGGGGCGACGAGCGGATCCTCAACGATCCGTTCCTGACGGTGCCGTGGTCGGAGTCGCTCAACGCGAGCCTGCCCACCACCGTGCCCGCGTTTAACGGTTGGTGGGGATACGTGCAGCCACTGCCGATGGTCTACATCGCCTGGTTCCTGATTCCCGCGCTGGCTTTCATCGACTGGCGTGCGGCGTTGACGTCGGCCAAGAACCTTTGCGGCGTAACCCTTTTCGCGACAGCGGTCTTGATGTGGTGCGCCGGTCCCGGCAACATCGGCCCGTTGCGCTGGCCCGCAAGGGTGCTGCCGATGGTCGCGGTCGCACTGCTGGTCCTGGTGTGCGTCTTGCTCAGCCGCCACGGCACATTCGTCCACTGGCGCCGACGCGGCATCGCGGCCGTCCTTCTCGTCGCCCTGCTTTTCGTCCGATCCTTCAGCGCGGCCCCGCATCAGGTGATCCGCCATCTGGTCGCGGCCGCGGCGGTCGTAGCGCTCGGTGCGCTGGCGGTATGGCTGGCTCGTACCCGAGGTGCCGCGGCGGCATGCGGGCTGAGCATCGCCGCGATGTTCCCGATCGCCTACACCCAGGTGCACAACGCGCCGCCGACGCCGATGTCCTACGGCTTCCCGGAACGACGCTCGGACATGAAGGCCACCTTCCCGCACTTCGACGGTGTCACTCTGCAACTCGCGGACCGAGCCCTGCTTCGCCCCGAGGACAAGAGCCTGGCCGGTGCGTACGGCTCACTCGCCTTCGGCAACTACGCGAAGAACATGAACCTCGACTACGTCACCGCCTACACTCCGATCGGCCACGCCGCGTTCAGCGCGATCCTGTGCATGGGCTGGGACGGCAGCACCTGCCCTGACGCCTACCGTCGCGCCTTCGCCACCGAACCGACCACCGGCCGGGCCATCGTCGATCTGATGAAGGTCGACCGAGTTGTGCTGCAGCGGGCCCAATATCCCGACGCGCCCGATCATCCCGCGCCCCCGGGCTGGAAATGGGTCGACTACCCCGGACACGACCGCTACATCTGGGTCCTCGAACGCGAGGACGGCCCGATCTCCACCCGCAACGGCCTCATCGCCGACACCGAAGGGGTCTCCGCCACCTCCACCGAACGAACCAGCGTCACGAGCCGGATCCGGGTGACCTCCGTCCACGGCGGGCGGGTCGTCTTCGCACGCCTGGCCTGGCCCGGCTACCGCGTCACCATGCACGGTCGTGAACTTCCGGCCGGTGCGGTAGCCAAGACCTTTGTCGCGGTGGACATTCCGGCCGGTACCGAGAACGCGGAAGTGATCCTGACCTGGCGTCCGCCGGGTTGGCGGATCGGCATCGCGACAGCGCTGGCCGGACTACTCGGCACCGCCGCGCTGCAATGGGCGTACCGCCGGCCGAAACGGCGCGGCCTATTACCGCCGCCGCCGGCTGATGACCGGACACCCGACGAGCCTGAGCTGGTCGACGCACGACTGTAGACCGACCCAAATTGATGCGCATAGCAACTATTGCAGAGTGCACGTTTTCGATACGATCGGATATACCCCCGATCGCCGGTGCCGCACTCGACCGTGCGCTCCGCACCAAGGACCGGGACACCAGAGTCACCGGCCTAGCGAAGGACCGACATGACCACTACCGCCAACCTCGGCGCCCGGGCATTGCAGACCAGATGGTTTGTTCGGGCGCCGATCTGGATCTATCGGGCCGGCCTCGGATTCCTGTTCGGCTCCCGGCTCCTGATGTTGCAGCACACCGGACGCCGCAGCGGCGCACGCAGATTCGTGGTCCTCGAGGTCGTCGACCGGCCCGCGGCGAACGAATACGTCGTCGTCTCCGGGTTCGGCACCAAAGCCCAGTGGTACCGCAATATCCGCGCCAATGCCAAGGTGCGGATCTCCACGGGCACCAAACGTGCGGCACCCGCCATCGCCACAGTGATGACGGATCAGGAAGCCGCCACCGCATTGGAGCACTACATCCGCAACCACCCGAAAGCCTGGGACACGTTGCGCGCCACCATCGAACAAGCCACCGGCACACCCGTGCACAACCTGCCGATGGTCCGTTTGCGTATCACCGGCGACTGACTCAGCGGCGCAGGGCGGTCTCGCGGTCCATGTGCGACAGCTTCTCCGGATTGCGCACGGAGTAGAGCCCGGAGACGAGGCCGTCGTCGATGCGCAGCGCGATGACCGTGTCGATCTCGCCGTCGAGTCGGAGCAGCAGCGCGGGAGAACCGTTGACCTGCACCGGCTCGACCGTCATTTCGGCGCGGATCCGGTCGAAGCCGACGGTGAGCAGGCGGGCCACCGTGGTGGAGCCGACGATCGGGCGCAGCGCGGCCTGCTTGATGCCGCCGCCGTCGCCGAGGAAGACGACTTCCGGCGCGAGAATGTCGAGCAGGTTTTGCATCTCGCCCGTCTCGATCGCCAATTGGAAAGCGGCGAGCGCGTCTCGGGTCTCGGTCTGCGAAACGACGCCACGTGGCCGACGGGCGGTCACGTGCGCCCGGGCGCGGTGGATGATCTGGCGGACCGCGGCCGGGGTCTTGTCGACGGCCTCGGCGATCTCCTCATAGGACAGGTCGAAGACTTCGCGCAGCACGAACACCGCCCGCTCGGTCGGTGCGAGCGTCTCCAGCACCAGCATCATCGCCATCGACACGCTGTCGGCCAACTCGACATCCTCGGCAACGTCGGGCGCGGTGAGTAGCGGCTCGGGCAGCCAGGAGCCGACATAGGACTCCTTGCGCCGGCCGAGCGTGCGTAACCGGCCGAGCGCCTGGCGGGTGGTGATCCGGACCAGGTAGGCCCGCTGATCACGGACCGTGTCGAGATCGACGCCCGCCCACCGCAACCAGGTTTCCTGCAGAACATCTTCGGCGTCGGCGGCCGAGCCGAGCATCTCGTAGGCGACCGTGAACAGCAGGTTGCGGTGCGCCACGAAGGTGGCGGTGGCCGGGTCCGCCTGGTCTCCGGGCGCGGTGTTCGACGTACCTGCCATGGGTGGCTCCTGTCTCGCTCTCAGCTGTCACCCCACCAGATGCCGCACGCGGCGATTTTGTGACACCACCCGGATGTGGCGCTCGTCACGCCACCGCGGCTGTCACAGGGACCGGGTCGTCGGCATCTCATGGTCGTTCAGTGCAACACCACGAGTGAGGACGAAGTCATGGAACCCCGTATCGACCTGTTCACCAACCAGTTCGGCGCCAAGTTCGGCAAGCGGTTCGCCAACGCGGGCATGCTGATCGTGCAGTCGTCGCTGCCGAAGGCCACCCAGGAGTTGGTGGCGCTGCGCGCCAGCCAGATCAACGGCTGCGGCTGGTGCATCGACTTGCACACCAAGGACGCCGCGGCTGCCGGTGAAAGCGCGGTCCGGCTCGCGCTGGTCGCCGCATGGCGTGAGGCCACCGTGTTCACCGAGGCCGAGCAGGCCGCGCTGGCGCTCGCCGAGGAGGGCACCCGGCTCGCCGACGCCTACCAGGGCGTGTCCGACGAGACCTGGGCACAGGTACGCAAGCACTACGACGACGACCAGATCGCGGCGCTGGTCGCCCTGGTAGCGCTGATCAACGCCGCCAACCGGCTCGCCGTGATCGTGCACCAGAAGGGAGGTTCTTACCAGCCCGGCATGTTCGACAGCTTGGTGAACTGATCGACCGGCGAATTGTGGCCCGGCCCAGGGCCCTCCGGGCCGGGCCCACGCCCGCGAACAGCGAAATGATCGAAAACTGACGGGTGTCTATATCGTGCTTAGGCTTTCACCCCTGGTTGAGACATTGAAACAGACCTCTGCGTAGGGTCGGGGCGTGGTTGGGGTCCAACGATGGGTAGCTCGGCCGGTGGCACGTACCGCAGTGGTGCGGCCCGAGACTGGGCTGGGTGACACCGCACGGGGCTGGTGGGTGACGATCGCGCTGACGCTGATCGCGGCCCTCACCCGATTCGAGCGGCTCGGCTCGACGACCGATGGCGGGATGCCGGTCTTCGACGAGAAGTACTACGCGTTGCAGGCGTGGGAGATGCTGAGCAACGGGACGGGAATCGAGGACAATCCCGGATACGTGGTCGTGGTGCATCCACCGGCCGGGAAGCTGCTGATCGCGCTCGGCGAAGTGCTGTTCGGTTATAGCCCGTTGGGGTGGCGGATTTCGGCGGCGGTGGCCGGAACCCTGTTGGTATTGCTGGTGATTCGGATCGTCCGGCGGCTTGCTCGATCGACGATGATCGGGGCCATCGCGGGGATTCTGATGATCGCCGAGGGCGTGACGCTGGTTTCGTCGCGGATCGGGATGCTCGATATCTTTCTGACGGTGCTGGTCACCGGGGCGTTCGGGTGTTTGATCGTCGACCGTGATGAGGTCAGGGCGCGGATGGCGACGGCCGATGCCGCGGGACGGGTCGCGGTGACGTCGTTCGGGCCTCGGCTAGGGGTGCGGTGGTGGCGGTTCGCCGCTGGCGTCCTGCTCGGATTGGCTTGTGCGACAAAGTGGTCCGGCGCCTACCTCATGGTCTTCTTCGTGGTCTTGTGCCTAGGGTTCGATGCCGCCGCTCGACGGCGCTATGGCGTGCGTCGACCGTTTGCCGGCACGCTCGTGCGAGACGCCGCACCGGCGGTGTTCGCGCTGATCGTCGTCGCGGTCGGGGTGTATCTGGGGTCCTACGCGGGATGGTTCGCCAGCGAAAGCGCGATCAACCGGCACGCCGCCGGGATCCAGGTCGGCACCGGCGGGTTCTTCTCGTTCGTGCCGGATGCGTTGCGAGCCCTGTGGTTCCAGCATGCCGAGGTGCTCGGCGTGCACACCCATCTGACCAATTCCGCGGGTTTCCACCATCCGTGGGAGTCCAAGCCTTGGACGTGGCCGATGGGATTGCGGCCGATGCTCTATCACTTTTCCGATCCCGCGCAGACCACCGGATGCGGGCAATCGTCGTGTGTGCGAGCGATCATGCTCGTGGGCACGCCCGCGATCTGGTGGCTGGCGTTTCCCGCGCTGGGGTGGGCGCTGTGGCAGACGGTCACCCGGCGCGACTGGCGGTATCTGGCCGTGCTGGCCGGTTACGCGGCGGGATGGTTGCCGTGGTTCGCGGTGCTGGACCGGCAGATGTACTACTTCTACGCCACCACGATGGCCCCGTTCCTGGTCATGCTTGTCGCCCTCGCACTCGGGCAGATCCTCGGACGCGTCACTGAATCCCGCGAACGCCGTGACACCGGATTGCTGGTGGTCTGCCTGTACCTGGGATTGGTCGTGGCGAACTTTGTCTGGAACTATCCGATCCTGACCGCGATGCCGATCACGGGGTCGACCTGGCAGCAGCATTTATGGTTGCCTAGCTGGCGCTGACGGGTGGCTCGCTCATCATCCGCCGCAACAGCATTGGGGAAATCACGTCGAATACTGCAGGCACACGGGTGATCAACCTCATGTAGGCGAGGCTTGCCTAACTAGCAACAAGTCGTTCTAATGGCGGCCATGGACAAAATCCATGTCACCCGCCGCCGCCTGCTCACCACCGCCTGCGCGGTCGGGCTCGGCGCCGTCGCCGCCGCGTGCAGCCGGTCCCCCGAGGACGAATCGTTCACGGGCCCGGGCGGCTGGTCGTTCACCGACGACCGGACCAGTACCGTCCACACCAAGGAGATACCGTCCCGGATCGTCGCCTTCGTCGGCGCCGCCGCGATGCTGGCCGACTTCGGGCTGCAGGATCGCCTCGTCGGCGTCTTCGGCGAAACACGCACGACGGACGAGCTGGCACCGCTGCGGGGCGATCTCGACCTCGGCAAGGTGACCGTGCTCGGCAACAACTGGGGCGAGTTCAATGTCGAGAAGTACGCGGCAATCGAACCCGACCTGCTCGTCACCGATATGTATGTGCCCGAACGGCTCTGGTACATCCCGGACGAGAGCAAGACGAAGATTCTGACGATCAACCCGAATGTGGCGGCGGTGCGGGTCGCGCACCGGCCACTGCCGGAGACCATCGCCCGCTACACCGAGCTCGCTCATGCGCTGGGCGCGGACCTGAACGCCCCCAGGGCAATCCAGGCCAAGGCTCGCTTCGACGCGGCGTCGCAGGCGGTCCGTGACGCGGTCGCGCAACGCCCCGGGCTGCGCGTGCTGGCCGCCTCCGCCGCGCCAGGCATCTTCTACGTGTCCGATCCGAAAGCCGCGGCCGACCTCAGCTATTTCGCGGAGTTGGGGGTGGAGATGGTCGGGCCGGACCATGTCACCGGCGACGGCTTCTTCGAGGAACTGAGCTGGGAGCACACTGACAAATACCCGGCCGACCTGATCCTGCTCGACCGCAGGTCCACCGGCTTGTCGCCGGACGCGCTCGCCGCCAACCCGGTGTGGCGGGGCCTGCCCGCCGTGCGCGCCAACCAGATCGGCAGTTGGCAGCCGATCTACCGGTTCTCGCACGCGGGTACCGCACCGCTGCTCGAGGATCTGGCCGCCGCCATCCGACGCTCCGGCAAAGTCACCTGACAAGGAATCACCATGCGCGCCCATCCTTTTCGCTTCTTCGAGAACGTGCCAGTCCTGCGGACCGAGCTGCTCAGCCCGGCATATTCGACAGCCTGGTGAACTTATCGAACCACGAATTGTGGCCCGGCCCAGGTTTATCCGATCCGGGCCGGGCCCAGGTGTGTGAGTAGCGAAATGATCTAAAAAGACGAGTGCGTACTCAGCACTTCTTCCAGGCAAAGTGATAAGTGGCGTTGACACTGCCGTCCGGGGAATCCATCGTGATGAAGCTGGTGGTCTCCTTCGGATCCGAGGTACCCGCATAGACTCGCAACTCCGTATTTATGTTGAAATTTCGATCTTCTCCGCAGGGCAGGTAAACGATCGCCCCGACCTCGGCTTTGTCCGTCGTCTGCCAAACGTCATTGAGCGGACCGTTGAAATTGTGGTCGACGAAGTCGGTCGACGAGTCGCCCTGGAAGTAGTACCTTGCCGCTTCCAGCGCGGTCGCGCCCTGTTCCAGATGCGCGAAGCCACGGTAGTCCGCCTGCGCGATCCCATAGGTGAACCCCTGCGGGACATTAACTTTCAGGTTGAGCTGGCAGTTCTTGCGGAAGTCGTGCGGCCTGGCACCCACCCCAACCCGTGCGATGTACCGCCTGGTGGTGACCGTAAAAGCCGTGTTGTCGGGCAGGACCTCGACCGCCGCGGTGCCCTGTGGACAACCGGATCCATTGACCGTCACGACGTCGATGACAACCTTGTCCGGCGGCACGGGCACGGCCCAATCCGGTGTCGGCGCACCAGAAGCCAGTGAACCCGATATCGGCGTCGCGAATGCGAATATGGCAGCACTGAGGACGGCAATTTTCTTATACATGAATTCCTCACAATGGCAGAGCATGGGTTTAACCTCACTGTAAGCTGTGCTGCCCACCCGAACTCCCCAGCAGAAGTGGGGAGCATTCGGAAACATCTCGGCTAATACTTTAGCCGGACTTCGCGATCATGGTGCTGGTCAGCAAGTTGGAAGTTGGGCGGCCACCACGTGATCATGCCGTATTTGTGTGGGATACAACTGCATTGGCGGTGGCCGCAGGTCACCGCATAGACGTAGACGGCGGATTGCGTTGTTCGACAAGCTGATGGATCGTGCGGCGAAATCCCGCGCGCCCTCGCCCAGCCGTACGCCGATCATCCGCACTATTGCCGCGATTGGTTCGCGAGCACAAGGCGCGCCCGCAGATTCTGGTGACCGCTGCTCCTCGGCAACCGATTCGGTGAAAGTGCTTGATGTCTAAAGCTTTAGATGTAAAGTACTTGCTACCGCGACTCTAGGAGAGCGTATGAAGGTCGTGTGCATCGGCGGCGGGCCCGCTGGACTGTACTTCGGGCTGTTGATGAAGCAGCTCAATGCCGATCATGAGGTGATCGTGGTCGAACGCAATCGGCCCTATGACACGTTCGGGTGGGGGGTGGTGTTTTCCGATGCCACGATGGAGACGATGCGGGTCTGGGATCGGGTGACCGCGGATCGGATCGAGTCGGCGTTCAACCATTGGGATGACATCGAGCTGCGGTTCAAAGGGCGGGTCTTGCGTTCGGGCGGACATGGTTTCGTCGGGATCGGGCGGAAGAAGCTGCTGAACATCCTGCAGGCGCGATGTGAAGAGGTCGGGGTGAAACTGGAGTTCGATCGAGAGGTGAACTCCGACAGCGCGTTTCCCGATGCGGACCTGATCGTCGCGGCCGACGGGATCTCCTCCAAGATCCGCGGCCGCCACCAAGATGTCTTCGCGCCCGACCTCGTGACACGCCCCAACCGCTACATCTGGCTCGGCACCGAGAAGCTTTACGATGCTTTCACTTTCGACTTCGTCGAGACCGAACACGGCTGGTTGCAGGCACATATCTACAAGTTCGACGAGAACACCAGCACCTTCATCGTCGAAGCACCGGAACACGTGTGGCGGGCCCACGGGCTCGACCAGGCCACCCCGGATGAGTCGGTGGCGTTCTGCGAGAAGGTGTTCGCCGACAATCTGCAGGGCGAGAAGCTGATGACGAACTCTCGCCACCTGCCGGGCTCGGGGTGGCAGAACTTCCAGCGGGTCACATGCGAGCAGTGGTGGCTGCACAACGGGAACAGCCACGTCGTGCTGATGGGTGACGCCGTGCACACCGCACACTTCGCCATCGGCTCCGGCACCAAGCTGGCACTGGAGGACGCCATCGAGCTGGTCCGCCAACTCGGCGAGCGCGGCGACACCCCCGCCGACCTGCCCGACGTGCTCACGCACTACCAGGAGATCCGGTCGATCGACGCACTACGACTACAGAACGCGGCATGGAACGCGATGGAGTGGTTCGAGGTGTGCGGCGAACGCTATTGCGACCAACTGGAACCCGAACAGTTCATGTACTCGATGCTCACCCGCAGCCAGCGGATCAGTCACGAGAATCTGCGCCTGCGCGACAAGGGCTGGCTGGAAAATTACGAACGCTGGTTCGACGCGCGCGCCGGGGTTGCCCGAACCGCCGAAGAGCCTTCCGTCCCACCGATGTTCACGCCGTACACCGCCCGCTCGGTGACGCTGAAGAATCGGGTGATCGTGTCTCCGATGGCCCAGTACTCGGCCGTCGACGGGATCCCCGGCGATTTCCACCTCGTCCATCTCGGCGCCCGCGCGCAAGGTGGCGCCGGGCTGGTGTTCGCCGAAATGACCTGTGTCAGCGCGACGGGCCGGATCACGCCCGGCTGCCCAGGCCTGTACACCGACGAGCAGCGGCAAGCGTGGCAGCGTATCGCCGCGTGGGTGCACGGCAACACCGACGCGAAATTTGGTATGCAGCTAGGACATTCAGGCGCGAAGGGTTCCACCCGCCGCATGTGGGACGGCACCGATCAACCGCTCACACCCGACGATGACGAACCGAACTGGCCGTTGATCTCGGCGTCGCCGCAGCAGTACCTCGACGGGGTGAGCCAGTGGTCGCGGGCGATGACCCGGGCCGACATGGACGAGGTGACCGAACAGTTCGTCGCAGCCGCCCACCGCACGGCCGCCGCAGGCTTCGACTGGCTCGAATTGCATTGCGCGCACGGCTATCTACTGTCCAGCTTCATCTCGCCGCTGACCAACCAGCGCACCGACGACTACGGTGGGTCGCTGGCGAACCGGCTGCGTTATCCGTTGGAGGTCTTCGCCGCGGTGCGCGACGTGTGGCCCGCCGAACTCCCGATGTCGGTGCGGATTTCGGCGCACGACTGGGCCGAGGGCGGCATCACCCCGGCCGACGCCGTCACGATCGCGAAGCGGTTCAAGGAGGCGGGCGCCGACCTGATCGACTGTTCCTCGGGCCAGGTGACCAAGCAGGAGCAACCGACCTTCGGGCGGATGTGGCAGACGCCGTTCGCCGACCGGGTGCGTCAGGAGGCGGGGATCGCCACCATCGCCGTCGGGGCGATCTCCGAGGCCGACCACGTGAACAGCATCGTCGCCGCCGGACGGGCCGACCTGTGCGCCATCGCCCGACCGCACCTGGCCAACCCGTCCTGGACGCTCACCGAGGCGGCCAAGATCGGCTACACCGAGCTCGGCTGGCCCAAGCAATATCGGGCCGCCAAGCGGCAATTCGAAGCGAACATCCAGCGCCAGCAGGCCGCGGCGGCGGGGAAAGGCTGACCATGCCCGATTCCACCCCCGGCCTGGCCGACCGGCACGCGCTCGTCACCGGCGGGTCCCGCGGCATCGGTGCCGCCATCGCGAACAGACTCGCGCAGGACGGCGCGCGCCTCACCCTGTTGTCTCGTGATTTCGTCCGCGCCACCGAAACCGTTGCCCGGCTGCCGAAGTCGGCGCAGGCGCACGCCATCGCGTGCGACATCACCGACCCGGAGGCCGTCGCCGCCGCCTTCACCGACGCCCGGCTCCTGCACGGCGCGATCGACATCCTGGTGAACAACGCCGGGCAGGCGGCGAGCGCGCCGCTGCGGCGTACCACCGACGAACTGTGGCAGCGCATGCTCGCGGTCAACCTCACCGGCACATTCCTGTGCACCAGGAGCGCGGTCACCGACATGCTCGCCGCTGGACGCGGCCGAGTCGTCAACATCGCCAGCACGGCGGGCCTGCGCGGCTACCCCTACGTCACCGCCTACGCGGCGGCCAAGCACGGCGTGATCGGCCTGACCCGCGCGCTGGCCCTGGAACTCGCGAACACGCCGATCACCGTGAACGCGATCTGCCCCGGCTTCACCGACACCGACCTGTTGCAGGAGAGCGTGACCAACGTGACCGAGACGACCGGCCGCAGCGCCGACGAAGCGCAGGCGGCCTTCACCCGGCACAACCCGCAGGGCCGGCTGATCGAGCCGGACGAGGTCGCCGCCACCGCGGCCTGGCTCTGCTCGGACGCGGCGGCTTCGATTACCGGCCAGTCGATTTCGGTCAGCGGCGGGGAGGTGATGTGAGGTGACCACCCGCCACCAACTCGGCGACGAACGCATCGGCATGGAGGCCCGCACTGTCTCCGGCGACCACCTCGACGTGCGGCTGTGGTTGCGATTGCTGGCCACTACCAACGAGATCGAGCAGGAGATCCGCACCCGGCTGCGAGTGCGGTTCGCCACCACCCTGCCCCGCTTCGACTATCTGGCCCAGCTCGACCGGCATCACGACGGCCTGCGGATGAGCGCGCTGTCCCGCTACCTGATGGTGACCGGCGGCAATGTCACCGGCCTCACCGATCAGCTGGTGGCCGAGGGCTGGGTCGACCGGATTCCGGACCCGGTGGACAAACGCGCGACGCTGGTGCGGCTGACCGACCTCGGGCGCGAATGCTTCGAAGAGATGGCCGCCGAACACGAACGCTGGCTCACCGAGATGTTCGCCGGTTTCGGCCGCGACGACGAACAGGCGCTTTTCGATCTACTCGGGCAACTCCGGGTCCATCTCGCCGCGACGGCCGACCACTCCCCCGTATCGAACCACCAGGACCGCTGATGACCCAACATCTCGACCCCGCACTGCGCGAGGCCAACCGCAGCACCCTCGCCGACTACCCGAGCATTCATTTCCGGTGGGAAGTCCACGAGGGCGTCGGCACGATCACGCTCGATCGTCCGGACCGTAAGAACCCGTTGACCTTCGACTCCTATGCCGAGTTGCGAGATCTGTTCCGCCGCTTGGCCTATGCCGAGGACGTCGCGGTGATCGTGCTGCACGGCGCTGGCGAGAACTTCTGCTCCGGCGGCGACGTGCACGACATCATCGGCCCGTTGATCGCGCTGCCCGCGCCCGAGCTCTTGATGTTCACCCGGATGACCGGCGATCTGGTCAAGGCGATGCGGGCCTGCCCGCAGCCGATCGTGGCCGCCGTCGACGGGGTCTGCGCCGGGGCGGGCGCGATTCTCGCGATGGCATCCGATCTGCGGGTCGGAACTGCCCGCAGCGCAACGGCTTTCCTGTTCACCCGGGTCGGGCTCGCCGGGTGCGATATGGGTGCCTGCGCGATCCTGCCGCGCATCATCGGGCAGGGGCGCGCGTCCGAATTGCTCTACACCGGGCGGGCGATGACCGGCGACGAGGCTTACGCGTGGGGGTTCTTCAACCAGCTGACCGAACCGGAGCAACTGCTGGACACCGCCGGGCAGCTCGCGCACCGGCTGGCCGAGGGCCCGACCTTCGCCCAGGGCATCACCAAAACCATGCTGCATCAAGAGTGGTCGATGTCGGTGGACCAAGCCATCGAGGCCGAGGCGCAGGCCCAAGCGCTGTGCATGCTCACCGAAGACTTCAAACGCGCCTATCACGCGTTCCGCGACAAGCAACGCCCGAAGTTCGAAGGGAACTAGCCATGTCCGAAGATCACTGGGACTGGCCGTTTTTCGAGGACGAGCACCGGAAGCTGGCCGCCGCACTGCAGGACTGGGCCGCGGGTCACCTGAACAACGGCACCAGTACCGACGTCGACGCCCGATGTCGTCGGCTGGTTCGCGCGCTCGGCGACGCGGGCTGGCTTCGACACACCGTCGCAGGCACGGAGTTCGGCGGCAGCCGCGACCAGATCGACACGCGCGCCATCTGTCTGGCCCGCGAGATCCTCGCCGAACACAACGCGCTCGCCGACTTCGCCTTCGCCATGCAGGGACTCGGCTCCGGCGCGATCAGCCTCGCAGGTACCGACGAGCAGAAGCGGCACTATCTGCCACGGGTGGCGGCCGGTGCCGCGATCGCGGCGTTCGCGCTCTCGGAGTCCGACGCGGGGTCCGACGCCGCCGCACTGTCGTGCGCCGCCCGCGCCGACAGGGACGGGTTCGTCATCGACGGGGAGAAGACCTGGATCTCCAACGGCGGCATCGCGGACTTCTACGTGGTGTTCGCGCGCACCGGGGAAGCCGAAGGCGCACAGGGCATCTCGGCCTTCATCGTCGACGCGGACACTCCCGGCCTGCATATCGCCGAACGCATCGACGTGATCGCCCCGCATCCGCTGGCACGGCTGCGCTTCGACGGCTGCCGAGTCCCCGCGACACAGCGGCTCGGTGCGGCGGGCGCGGGCTTCTCGATCGCGATGCGCACCCTCGATGTCTTCCGGACCTCGGTGGCGGCCGCCGCCGTCGGTTTCGCCAGGAAGGCCATGGCCGAGGCACTCACCCGGGCGACCTCGCGACGCATGTTCGGTGGCGTACTGTCCGATTTCCAGCTGACCCGAGCCGAACTCGCGCAGATGGCGACCACGATCGACTCGACGGCGCTGCTCACCTATCGTGCCGCTTGGCAGCGCGATCAAGGACGACCCGTCACCCGCGAGGCGGCCATGGCCAAGATGGCCGCGACCGAAGGCGCTCAACGGGTTATCGACGCGGCCGTTCAGATGTGGGGCGCACTCGGCGTGGTCAGCGACCGGCCGGTCGAGCGGCTCTACCGTGACATCCGCGCCCTGCGCATCTACGAGGGCGCCACCGAGGTGCAGCAACTGATCATCGCCCGCGAAGTCCTGCGCGGCACCACCTCTTGATTTCTCCTTCTCTCCCACAAGGTTCGACCATGACAAGCGCGCACCTCGACACCTTCGCCCGCGACAACCTGCCCCCGCTCGACCAGTGGCCCGACCTCGTGTTCGACGCACCCGAACTGCGGTTTCCGGCCCAACTCAATTGCGCCGCAGAACTACTCGACCGGCGGCTGGCCGACGGCGACGGCGGCCGACTGTGCATACAGGCCCCCGGCGGACCGCGCTGGACCTACGCCGACCTGCACCAGCAGGCCAATCGCATCGCGGCCGTGCTGGTGCACGATATGGGCCTCGTTCCGGGCAATCGGGTGCTGCTGGACGCTCCGAACAACCCGATGCTCGCGGCGTGCTGGTTCGCCGTGATGAAGGCGGGCGGCATCGCGGTGACGGCCATGCCGCTGCTGCGGGTCAAGGAACTCACCCAGATCGTCGACAAGGCACGAATCACGCACGCGCTCTGCGATGCCGCGCTGTCCGCGCGACTCGACGCCGTGGCGGCGGCCTGCCTCACGCTGAACCAGGTCCGCTACTTCCACCGCGAATCCGACGACAGCCTCGAAGCGCTGATGGCCCGCCACGACGGCCGGTTCGACACGGTCGACACCGCCGCCGACGACGTCTGTCTGATCGCGTTCACCTCCGGCACCACCGGCGTGCCGAAGGCGACCGTGCACTTCCATCGCGACGTCATGGCGATCTGCCACTGCTTCCCGCGGCACATCCTGCGGCCGGAACCCGACGACGTGTTCATCGGCAGCCCGCCGCTGGCCTTCACGTTCGGACTCGGTGGGCTGCTGCTGTTTCCGATGACGGTCGGCGCCTCCACCGTGCTACTCGAGCAGGCGGGCCCACCGCAGCTGCTCGAAGCGATCGAGAAGTTCGGCGCGACAGTGCTTTTCACCGCGCCCACCTCGTATCGAATCCTGGCCCGGCACGACCTGAGCGGTACCTCGCTGCGCAAATGCGTCTCGGCGGGTGAATCGTTGCCGCCGAGCACCCGCACCCGATGGCGCGAGGCGACCGGCATCGAACTGATCGACGGCATCGGCGCCACCGAGATGCTGCACATCTTCATCTCCGCCGACGAAGCACACGCCAGGCCCGGCGCGACGGGGCTCGCGGTACCCGGATATGAGGCGCGCGTGGTGGACGAGGACGGAAATACGCTGGGCCCCGGCGAGATCGGGCTACTCGCGGTGCGCGGCCCGACCGGCTGTCGTTACCTCGCCGATGAGCGGCAGACCGCCTACGTGCGCGACGGCTGGAACTACACCGGCGACGCCTACTCGATCGACGCCGACGGCTATTTCCACTATCAGGCCCGCTCCGACGACATGATCGTGTCGTCCGGCTACAACATCGCCGCACCCGAGGTCGAGGACGCGTTGGCAGGACACTTCGCGGTGGCCGACTGCGCCGTGGTCGGGGTGCCCGATGAGGATCGCGGTCAGATCGTCAAGGCGTATGTGGTGCTGCGTGCGGAGATCGAGACTCGCGACGGGATGGTCGAGGAATTGCAGGATTTCGTGAAACAGACAGTGGCACCGTACAAGTACCCGAGGGCCATCGCCTTCGTCGACGCACTGCCGCGCACGCCGACCGGCAAGCTGCAACGCTTCCGGCTGCGCGAAATCGGTGTGGTGCACGGTGATTCGGCGGCGACGGCATGAGGGTGCTGCAGCCTCCGGGGTGGCCGCGGCCGCGCGGGTACGCGAACGGTATTGCCGCGCGCGGGGAAATGGTGTTCGTGGCAGGCATGATCGGCTGGGACACCGAGGGCGTGATTCGCTCGCACGACATCGCGGACCAGGTGCGCCAAGCATTGCGCAACATCGTGGCCGTGCTCGCCGAGGCGGGTGCGCGACCCGCGCACATCGTCCGAATGACCTGGTACGTCACCGATGTCGATGCCTACGTCGGCGCGTATCGGGAGATCGGCGTGGCCTTCCGCGAGGTCATCGGCGACTTCAGCGCGGCGATGACCGCCGTCGAGGTGACCCGCCTGGTCGAGCCGGACGCCAAGGTCGAGATCGAAGTCACCGCCGTGATCCCGGACCCGCGGGCAGAGTAGGAGTGGAGTCATGGGAGTTGTTGCCACGACGACGGCGGGAACCGTCGAAGGCCGCAGGGACGGTGCGCTTGTCGTCTTCAAAGGCATCCCCTACGCTGCCGCGCCGTCCGGCGCGCTCCGCATGCAGGCACCCGTCCCGGTCGCCGGCTGGGACGGCGTCCGACCGGCTCTGGAATACAGTGCCGCGCCGCCGCAGCTGCCGCTGACACCAGGAACACCGCCGCTGTGGCGGCCCGCCGACGGACTCGACTGCCTGAGTGTGAACGTCTGGACGCCAGGCGGCGCCGGTGACCGGTTGCCCGTCATGGTCTGGATCCACGGTGGCGGCTGGAAGTCGGGATCGTCCGGCGACCCGGCGCACGACGGCGCGATCCTCGCTCGCGGCGGGGTCGTCCTGGTGACGTTCAATTATCGAGTCGGCTTCGAGGGCTTCGGTTTTGTCCCCGGCGCCCCCGCCAATCGTGGCTTCCTCGACCAGACCGCGGCGCTGTGCTGGGTGCACGACAATATCGCCGCCTTCGGCGGCGACCCGGACAACGTGACCCTCTTCGGCGAATCCGGCGGCGGTCTCTCCATCGCCGCCCTGCTCACCGCGCCCGGCGCACGTGGGCTGTTCCGGCGTGCCATCGTGCAGAGCCCCGCCGCGCGCCTGCTCCACCAGGACGAATCCGGGCGGATCGCCGAAATCATCGCTGCCGCACTAGGTGTCAAGGTTGCCGAACTCGCGACGCAGACACCTCTCGCCTTGCTCTCCGTACAGGATGAGCCGCTCGCCGCGATGGAGGCCGACCCCGGCGCATGGACGACACCCGAGGCGATCACCGCCTTCACTCCGGTCATCGACGGCATCACGGTGGTGGACAAGCCCTGGCTCGCACTCGGTTCGGGAGTCGCCCGCGATATCGACCTGATCTCCGGTTCGACCCACGACGAGTTCACCCTGTTCGCGTTGGGCCGCGGCCTGATTCAACCCAGCGCGTCGACAATGCTCAAAGGGCTGCCGACCTTCGCGCGGATGGCAGCACGCGGTCTGCGCCGCAACGGCTTGCCGCCGACGCCCCGTCGCAGTCGGCTGCGCACGGTCGATGTGGCCAGCACCGCAGCCCATCTCGGCCTCCCGCCCTCGGCACCCGCCGCCTATCGCGCCGCCTACCCGGGCGTCACCGACGCCCAGCTCTACACCGTGATGTATTCCGACGCGATGTTCCGGATGCCCGCCATCTGGCTCGCCGAGGCGCACACCGCCGCGGGCGGACGCAGCCACGTCTACGACTTCACCTGGGCCAGCCCAGCTCTCGGCGGTATCCTCGGCGCCTGCCACGTCGCGGACATCCCGGCAACCCTCGGCAATACCGACAGCCCCCTGGCCTCCTTCGTCCTCGGCGGCCCGCGACCGCCGGAAAGCCTGCTGCGACTGTCCGAACAACTCCGCGCCTCCTGGATCTCCTTCGCCACCACCGGCGATCCCGGCTGGCCGGAATTCACCCCCGCGCAGTCACTCACCCGAATCTGGAACTCCGAACCCACCGTCGCCGTCAACCCATTGGCCGCCTCGCGCCAGATCTGGCAGGAGCTCTCCGGCCACTGATCACCAGCGTTCGGTGACTACCGATTGGGCGCGAGTTGGTCGGCCGTGTCGCCCAGGAGCGGGATGGCTGCTTCGGGATCGGGATTTTGCGGATCAGGGCGGGCTGGCACCGGCATCGGCGGGTCCGCGGTGGCGCATTCCACCGTTGCGGCAGGGAGTTTCGCGTCGAGGAGGTAGGCGTTGACGGCGTCGTTGACGCAGGCGTTCGCGGGGGTGGCGGCGTAGAGGCCGTGGGCGCCGTCGTTGTGCACCACGATCAGGACGCTGTCCAGGGTTTCGGCCATGGCTCGGCCGTCGACGAAGGAGGTCTGGGTGTCGCCGTCGGACTGAACCACCAGTCCCCGTGGGTATTTCGGCGCACCGATCTTGACAAGCGGTTCGGCCTTGCCGGTATGGAAGGAGCAAGCGTTGGGGCTGAGTTGTCCGACGGTGTTGCCGTAGGGGAAAGTGTCACGCGCCGAGCGCATGTCGCGGAAGTAGACCTCCATGTCGGTCGGCCAGTCCCAATCACACAGCACGGCAGCGTTTACCGCGTCGGACATGTCCTTGTCGTCGTCGCGCTCGGTGACCGCGTCCTCGTCGAGGACATCCGCGGTTTGCACGGCGTGGTGGTTGCTGTTGTCCACTTCTGGTCGTGGCGGCGCACCGTGTACCTCATCGAGCACGTAATGCATGCTCTTGGCAAATGACGCCCAGGACTTGCGATAACGGGTGAATTCGCCGACAGCTCCGTCGAAGTCGTCTCGATTGTCGAATCCGCCGACGGGGTGCTGAATGATCGCCGCGGCGATGGTGTCGATGGCGGCGCGCACCGCGTCCGGCTTCGCGCCGAGGTGGAATATCGCGTCGCGTTCGGCCGTCCAGGCGGCCCAGTCGTCGAAGTTTTTTTTGGTCGCCGCCGCGTTGTTCTTATCACCGTCGCGCCAGCTCACGCGCGGATCCATCGATGAGTCAAGGACATTCCGGTTCAGGCGATCGGGAAACATCTCCCCATACACCGCGCCGAGCCAAGTGCCATAGGAGACGCCGAGATAATTGATGACGGATTCGCCGAGTCGGGCGCGAATGGTGTCCATATCGCGGGCGGTATTCATCGTTGTCACGTAACGACGGAACTCGCCACCGGTTTGCGCGCACGCCGCTTCTTTTGCTTTGGCCTGCTCGACGAGTTGGCTGAGGTCGTTGTCGGTGGGGCGAGTCCGCGAGGAGACGGGAAACCGGGTTTCGTCGATCGGTGCGCAGGCAGCCAGGGGCGTCGACTTCCCGACACCGCGCACGTCGATCCCGATGATGTCGTAGACCTGCCCGATCGGCTGTTCGGCATAGTCGGTCGGCATCGCCAGCCCCGCGCCGCCGGGGCCGCCAGGATTGGTGAACAGCACGCCGAGACGCCGTTCCGGATCTCTGGCGGGGGCCCGGCTGATCGCGATATCGATCTGCCCGAGACCCTGATCGCGGTAATCCATCGGAACCTGCACTGTCGCGCATTCCAGGCCCGCGAGTTCCGCACCGTCACACGCCGCCCACTGCACATTCGATGCCGGACGCTCTTGCACGGTCGCTTTGTCACCCGGCCGAGTATGCGACTCCGACTTACTACAGGCGGGCGCGAAGATCGCGACCAGGGTGAGCGCGGCGACCAATACCGCCAATGGCCATGAATCAGCGGGCGGATGCGGACATTCCGCCACCTGTCGCGCCACCGGTTTCCGGCGCGCACGCCGAGAGATAGCGGCGAAGTTCCTGATTGCCATGATCGACTCTCCTGGTCTCCATGAATTAAGGCCACCCGAGCTATCAATTAGCAAACTACACAGGCCTGTCGCATTTCCATTGACGAACACGAGAAACGTGCCGCAGACATTTGTGCACGCTGTCGGCCGAGCGCACCAGCAACTCAGGCCGAAACGGGCAACGGGTCAGCATCCTCGAACGGTGGATAGCTCTCGCCGCTCGTTCGCTCGGCCGCATCGATGTAATCGGCGAGCGCGTCGCGGGATTGCGCGAGCCGATCCAGCTGATCGTTCAGCCTGCCCAGCCGAGTCCGCATCGCGGCCAGCAACTCCGGGCACCCGGGTAACTCCGGGGCCTCGCCCACCGCACAGGGCAGCAGGTACGCGATGTCCTCAGAAGACAGGCCGGCACCGAGCAGATGCCGGATCTGCTTCACCCGCAACACCGCTGTCTCGTCGTACTCGCGGTAACCGTTCGCGCCGCGGTCGGCCTCCAGCAACTTCTGAGCCTCGTAGTAGCGCAGCTGATGGGCGTTGACGCCCGTCCGACTACTCAGTTCCCCGATCAGCATCGCAAACCTCACTTGACCTTCACACCGGTATCAACGTTGATGATGCTGCCATGACCAAGACAACCGAAACCTCCGTGACCGTCCTCGGACTCGGGCTGATGGGCCAGGCACTCGCCGGCGCGTTCCTGAAGGCCGGGCATCGCACCACTGTATGGAACCGCACGCCCGCCAAGGCTGATCAGCTGGTGGCCCAAGGCGCACGACTGGCGCCGACGGTCGGCGACGCGCTCGCGGCCAGTGCGTTGACGATCATCTGCGTCACCGACTACTCGACCGTGCACGAGTTGCTCGACGCGCGCGAACTCGACGGTACGACCCTGCTCAACCTGACCTCCGGCAGCTCGGACCAGGCGAGGGAGACCGCACGCTGGGCCGGGCAGCGCGGCGCGCGTTATCTCGATGGCGCGATCATGGCCATCCCGGCGGGGATCGGAACCGAGGAGGCGGTGATTCTGCACAGCGGCCCGGAGTCGGATTTCGAGGCGCACAAGGCGACACTCGGCGCACTCGGCACCCTCACCTACCTCGGCACGGATCATGGGCTGGCGTCGCTGTACGACGTGGCGGGTCTGGCCATGATGTGGAGCGTTCTGAACGCCTGGCTCCAAGGCACCGCGATGCTCGCGACGGCCGGGGTCGACGCCGCGACATACGCGCTGTTTGCCAAGCAGATGGCGGTCGGGGTGGCCGAATGGCTGCCGGGTTACGCCGAGCAGATCGACAGCGGTTCCTTTCCCGCCGAGGTGTCGGCGCTGGAGACCGACGCACGGGCGATGACGCACCTGATCGAGGAGAGCGAGGCGCTGGGCGTCAACGCCGAACTGCCGAAGTTGTTCAAAGCCATGGCCGACCGGTCGATCGCCGCCGGGCATGGAGGCGAGCAGTATCCGGTATTGATCGAGGAGTTCGGCAAGCCCGCCTAGTAACGTAGCTGGGCAGCAAGGTGATTGGCGAGCGGCCCCGTACGGCCGCTCGCCGCTCCGCATAGTTCACCAGTGGTCGGATCGGCGTCGTCTGGCAAACAGGACTGATCAGTCGTCGTTGCGGTCGAGTGATTCGCGGATCGCCACCTGGGCCGGGTGCGGGAGGGTGTGCATGATCTCGCGCACGCGGTCCTTGCGGCGCAGCACCGCCTGACGCACCGGCATGCCGGGGGTTGCCTGCATCTGTGGGGCGATGCCTTCGACCTCTTCGGCACCGCCATGATGGTGGCCCGCGTCGAACATCGCTTGCTCGCGGGCCATTTGGGCCTCGTCCTTCTCCTCGGACATGCCGATCGGGCCCTGCATGCGGCCGTTGAGGAACTGCTTGACCACGGGCTCGTCTGAGGTCAGCAGGACCTCGCGCGGGCCGAACATGACCAACTGACGACGGAACAGCATGCCGATGTTGTCGGGCACGGTGCGGGCCAGGTTGATGTTGTGCGTGACGATCAGGATGGTGGCGTCGATCTGCGCGTTGATGTCGATCAGCAGCTGACTCAGATAGGAGGTGCGCACCGGGTCCAGGCCGGAGTCCGGCTCGTCGACCAGGATGATCTGCGGGTCGAGCACCAGTGCGCGCGCCAGGCCCGCGCGCTTGCGCATACCGCCGGAGATCTCACCGGGTAGCTTGCCCTCGTCGCCGAGCAGACCGGTCAGCTCCAGCTTCTCCATGACGATATTCTTGATCTCCGACTCCGACTTTTTCGTATGCTCCCGCAGCGGGAACGCGACGTTGTCGTACAGGGTCATGGAACCGAACAGCGCGCCGTCCTGGAAAAGTACGCCGAAGAGTTTGCGGATCTCGTAGAGCTGCTTGTTGGAGCAGGTGGTGATATCGGTGTCGCCGATATAGATCGAGCCGCGCTCTGGACGCAGCAGCCCGATCAGCGACTTCAGGAAGACGGACTTGCCGGTACCCGACGGGCCCAGCAGCGCGCTCACCTCACCGTAGGGCAGCGACAGCGACACATCCTGCCAAATCCGCTGCGAGCCAAACGATTTGGTACAGCCCTCAGCCCTGACCGCGACGCCCATGATCGACCTCCATAGATTCCCGACGAGAACCCACCGGCGAGGCCTAACGCCCCCGACATCTCGTGCTGGACCGTCGATCCACTGTAAACCGAGACGTACCGGCGAAGGTCTCGATTCCGTGGACCGAGCCGAAGTTGGCATTCCGCACAATCGGCGAGCCGGCCAGTTGTGATGCCCGATTGGTCACTTACCGCGGTCGAGTTCTCACCGCATTTACCGTGTCGACGCATCACGGAAACTGGACGGTCGACCTAGTTTCGTTCACTGCGTGCTGATCGATCGTCGATCACCTACAGCCGCCAGCAGATCGGAGCGGCCCGCGGATCTTACGGAGGTGGCGTATGTCCTGGTTCGGATTTCGGCGTGGTGTCGCGGCCGTGCTCGCCGCTGGAGCACTCGCCGGTGTGTCGCTCGCCGCGCCCGCGTCCGCCGATGCATACGATCCCGGCCCCGTCCCGCTGAGCCGATACGCGCCTGCCGGCGAGCACGAGGCGGTGAGCACGGCGGCGGTGTATCCGTGCCAGGCGCTGTACGCGGTGTACGACGCCGTCGGTCACGCGCTCGGCAACCATTCGGCGATGACCTGCACTCGCGAATTCCCCGGCGGCCTGGACTCGCCCGTCGGCGTGGACTTCTACTATCCGAAGGACATCGCCACGATGACCCGGGTGCCGACGGTCGTCTGGATTCCCGGATTCACCTCCGAGCCAGGCAATTACGACGCCAGCGCCCGGCTGTGGGCGAGCAACGGCTTCGTCGTCGCGATGCCGCACGACCTGATCAACTCGCTGGACGAACTGCCCCTCGCCGCCGCCGCGGCCCTGTCGGCGGCCAATCGCGATCCCCGAAATGTGTTGCACGGCAAGCTTGATCTCAGCCGCACCGTGATCGGCGGCCACTCCGGCGGCGGTGGCGCCGCGATCAATGGCGCCGGTATCCCACCGAACATCTACCAGCTGATCGATCCGGACTTCCGCATCATCGGCGCCGTCCCCACGCAACCGGGACCGGTCGCCGCCGCCTTCCTCGTCAACGTCCCCACCCTCTACCTCACCGGCTCCGCCGACTTCCTCGTCCCGCACTTCCTCCCGCGCCTGGTCGAATACGAACTCGCGTTCAACGCCCCCGCGATCCTGGTGTGCCTCAAGGGCGTAACCCACTGGACCCCCTTCGACGACGCCGCCCACAACCCCACGGCAACCATCACCCTCGCCTGGCTCCGCTACCTCGTCGACGGCGACAAAACCGCCGCAAGCTATTTCACCGGGCCGGACTGGAAACTCCGTACCGACCCCGCCGTCGACTACGCTCTCCGCAACCTCCGCGCCGACAACCTTCCGGCTTAGCCGCAATCCCCAGACCACGGATCAACGGTGTTCGCGACCCGCCGGCGGTTGCGTCACGCTGGCACAGTGGCGTCGTGCAGGTACGGGCTGATGTTTCCCATCGCGCGGGCGACGTAATCTTCCCTCTCCCCCACCGGCGCAACGTAATACAACGCTTCTTCGGCTGCCTCAACGCTCTCCAAGCGAGCGATCATCCAGGCCGCGAGATAGGGCGAAGCGAGGCAACCGCCCGCGGTGGCGATGTTGCCCTTGGCGAAGAGGGGTTGGTTGAGCACGTCGACGCCTGCCGCTTGGACCCAGGGTTTGGTGGTGAGATCGGTGCAGGCGGGGACGCCGTTCAGCAGTCCGAGCTTGGCCAATATCAGTGTGCCGGAACACTGTCCGGCAAGGAGCTGCCGGGATGGGTCGAGCCGCAATCGCGCCATGAGCGCTTGGTCGGCGACGACCTCGCGGGTCTGGCTGCCGCTGCCGACGAGCACCGCGTCGGCGGCGCTGGCTTCGTCGAGGGTGGCCATCGACTCGATGACTACGCCGTTCATCGAGCGGACGCGCTCCGTCGGACTGGCGATCGACACACGCCAGCCCGGCTTCTTGATGCGGTTGAGGACGCCGAGCGCGATGAGGGAGTCGAGTTCGTTGTAACCCTCGAAAGTGAGGATGGCGATATGCATGGCGATGGCCTTTCACAGTGGTTTCCAGGCACTGTATTGACCCGGTCCAGGACGACCAACAGATTTTCCCGCGTCGTCGGGCCTACCTGTGGGCTAGCTCCGTTCGATCGTCGCGAACCAGGCCGGGGCGCCGTCGTCGCCGTGAAATCTCGTCAGCACTCGATCCTGTTCGATGGCAACGACATGCCAACCAGCGCTGGATTCGAACGCCGCGCCGAGATCGTCGTGGCTGACGGGGTGCGGACCGACATCGGGGCCAATGTCGCTGAAGCACAACACATACAGGGTGCCGCCGGGCTCGATGGCCGATCCGAGGCTTGCCGCATATCGCGGACGCTCGGCCGCATCGCAGGTGTGGAACATTCCGCAGTCCAAGACCGTCTCGAACTTGCGGCCCAACCGGTTCAGTCGAAACGCGTCGGCCACCAGGAACTCGGCCTCGATCCCCCGCGCGGCGGCACTGTCCCGAGCGATCGCCAACGCGGTCTCCGACACGTCCACGCCCAGCACCGAAAACCCTAGCGAGGCAACATAAAGCGCGTTCTCCCCCGAGCCACACCCGACATCGAGCACCGGGCCGGCGAAGTCGGCGGCTACCCGCACGATCGCTGGTTGTGGACCATCGATGTCCCAGGGCGCGGGACCGTCCTGATACGACGCGTCCCAGGGCAGTCCCGTCATCCGCTCGTGGCTGGTCGGCTGCCGACCACCGAACGGATCGTCAGACCGTTCCGACATCGTCATCCCCTTCCGGAAACCGCCATGATCACCTCATCATGGCACTGTCCGACGGGTCTATTTGACGTATCCGATGCGCTGGTTCATCCAGTCGCCGAGCCACTGGACCGCATTGCGGCCGGAACCGTCGACGACGAGAGAACCGTAATTCGTGTGTACGCCGGAGGCGACGAAGTTCGCGGCGCTGAGGCCGTCGACGACGAGGTTGACCAGGTTGATGTCGTGGAACGGCACCATACGGCCGAGCGGGGCCGTCAGGGCGCCGAGGTCGAGGTCCTCCTGCGCGGCGATGGCGCGCGCCGGGGTGGGCGCCTTCTTACCGAGCACCTGCGGCGGGGCCTGCTGCGCCTTGCCCGCGAACATGTCGGCGGCCGCCGAAGCAAGGTCGGCGCCGATCGGCAGCAGGCCGGACAACGCGACGCCCGCGCCGATCAGGTCGGGTGCCTGCCCGGGCGGCGGGACCACCTTCTGCAGCACCGACCAGGCGACGTCCTGGATCCGGCTGACGATGTTCACCAGTCGAGGGATGTCGACGTTGGCCAGGATCGAGGTCACCTTCGCCGCGACCTCCGTGTAGCCCTGCGAGTCCGGGATGATCGACAGGACCTGCGAAATCCATTTCAGGTCAACGCTTCCGCCGAGTTCGGCCAGTGGTCGCAGCTGGTTGTTCAGCTCACCGGCGATCTCGTTGGCGCCACCGGCGTCCATCGCGACGATCTTCTGCGGCAGCAGCGTGAGGTTGTCGAGGATGCCGGGGAAGTCGAACGAGGTGACATCGGCGGCGACGTCGAGTGCCTGGTCGACCATCACGCTCGGTTTGAGCAGCGACAGAATCCTCGTCGCCGAGCCAAGGGTCTCGGCCGGAGTGTCTGCCAGCGGTGCGACCCCGTCGCGAACGGCGTGGGCTTCGGCGCGCAGCGAGCGCGCCCTGGGAGAGCCCGCGCGCAGTGTGCCGACGCCTCGGTTCTGCAGTTTGGTCGCGGTGTCGGCGATCGTGCTCACCGCTGATACGGCACCCGATAGGTCGGATTCCCCTGCCATGGTGAGGACCTCGCCCGCGTTGTGTTCCGCGGTGCCGTCGGAGGCAGCGACCAGCCGAGCCGTGGCGGCCGGGTTGGCCGCACCCGAGTCGACCAGGTCGACGAGGGGGTTGAGGGTGTCCAGCAGCTTGTTCGCGCTGGTGCGGACCCGCGCCAGGTCGATGCCGGCGGGGGCGGCGAGACCGGCGGTCAGACCGGCGACATCGGCCGCCAGGCCCGGCAGATCGGTTTTCGAGAAATCCGAGGTCAGGGCCGCCGCCACGGGGAGGTTGGGGTCTGTCTGTGGCGCACCGATACTCAGTGTCTTGCTCAGGATCGAGCCCAACGCCCCGAGCAACGGGTTGATGCCCTTCTGAATCGAGCAGTACAGGTCCTTGGGGTCGCAGATCGAGGTGACCCGTCCCGACAGTTTGCCCATGCCCTGCGGCCGGGGATCGGCGATCCCGGTGCCCGCGGTGCCGGGACCGACGACGACCTCGCCCTTGGTGCCCGCACCCGGGTCCGAGAGCAAACCGACGGCCAGGACTTTGTCGGCGGCGACCGGGCCGCGATCGTTGCCGATGTCGGCGGCTAGATCACCGGCGGCATCAGCACCCTGGCTGTAACCGTTGATCGTGAACCTGGTGGTGGGGCAGCGACTTCCGTAGTCACGCAGCGCGGCGGTCGCGTTGGCCAGCGCGGTATTCTTGCTGTCGGCATAGGTGTAGCCGTTGTCGAATGCGCGAGCCATATAGGGCGTGAAATAGATTTCGGATCGCGGACCCTGCTGGCGTTGAATGGCGTCCGCGATCGGCGCGAGCATGCCGACGGGTCGCGCGGGGTCGGCGTCCTCATCCGTCTCCCAGGTCCCGGGAATGAACAAGTTGAACGTCGTCGCGCAGCCACTCGGCTCCGCGTTCGCGACGACGGTGACAGCAGACGAACCGACGGCAACACCGACGGTCACCACGGTGGTGACCACATACCGCATGGACGAACGCATGACTGACACCTGCACCCTCACTGCCGAACTCGATTGTCCGATCGCCGCGCGGACACGCGCATCACCGAGCCGTCCGCCGCCACGAAGCAAGCGAATTGCGCTCACTCCGACTGGTCGATCCGGGACAACGGTAAATCAATTTCCCGAATCATGAACTCTCAGCAGTGCCGTACTTACATTCTTTAAGAAGCACTTTCAAGAAAGGTGGCGCGGACGCCGGCCCGCGTCAGAGTATCCGCCGGCACGGCCCAAACCCTTTGGTTTAGTTCACTTTTGATGCCATGCCTGCCCGGAATCGACCGTGTGCGGCATGTTGACGGAGCCGCCCACCTGCGGCAAACTCATAGGTCAGCTACTACAGGTGCGGGAAGTAAACGCATTTGGTTCACGCACGTGCATGAGGCGTCGGAGGGGAACTGTCGATGAATGCGGCGAGCCGCGATCTGTCCGACGGATCCGTACTGTTGGTCAGCGAAGTGGTCCGCGATGTGATCGCCGAGGTCGCGCCCGACGAGCTGCCGTTGGTGGATCGGCTCCGCCCACTCGGCGACGAGCACGCCGTGCGGTTGCTCAGCCGCCGCAAGCGTGGCCGCGACCTGCTCGGTTTCGGTATCGACGACGTGATGATCCTGGCGAGCCCGGTGGTGTGGGTGGTGGTGAACGAGGCAGCGACGCGGTTCACCAACAGCGCGATCAGCGGTGGCGGCAAGGGGCTGCGCCGTCTTGTTCGACGGCCGAGAGCCGTTTCGGTCGTCCCTGCGCTGACCCGCGACCAGATTGCCGAGATCCACACGCAGATCATGGATTCCGCGGTGCGCAGTGGCATGGACAACGACCGTGCGCGGGTTGTCGCCGACTCGGTGGCCGGCCGCCTGGCGCTCGGCGGAGCCACCGACGCCGAGGTCCGCCGAGCGGAAACCTGACGCACGACAGCACACTCAGCGGGTACCGAGCTGATCGGCCGCGCGGGAAAGGCATTGACATCGCCATCGAATCGGGCCCCACCGCAGTTCCGGTCAGGGCCAGCGCCTTCGCCGCTGGTACCGCGCTTCGGTTCGCGCTGTTGCTGGCTTTCATCACCGTAGACAGCCTCTTCCTGCTGTCGAGCATCGCACCCCGGTCTCCCGGAAACGGCGACGATTGGTTCCGGCTCTGTCGTCTCGCGGTGGGCTTCGACCCGAAAGAACCGTATCGGCCCGTCGAGGCGATGACCGATGCCGCCTTCATCCAGTCGTGCCAGGTTTCCCATGGCTTGCGGCAGCCGGATAACCACTGGATGCTCATCGGCGCCGTGGCAGTGGTCGTGGTAGCGACCGCGATCTATCTGTTGTGGCCGATGTGGCGACGCAGGCACAGCCGGTTATTGCCCATCGATCTGAGCTCGACCGACGAGTTGGCGGGGCAGCTGCGGGACCTCGTCGCTGTTGCCGGTCTGCGCAAGACTCCCGGTTTCGCGATCGACCCGAGGTCCGACACCGTCGGCGCTGTCGTGTTCGGACGGCTCGCCAATTACACGGTGTGCCTGGACGCGGGCTTGGTCGCGCGCAGCGCTGCCCACCCGGAGGTGCTTCGCGACGTCGTCCTGCACGAACTCGCGCACATCCGCAACCGTGATGTCGACATCACCTACGCCACGGTCGCCGTGTGGCGAGCTTTTCTGCTCTGCGCGCTGCTCCCCTATCTGGTCGAACAAGCGGTATCCTTGGCCACCGATGCCGAGAGCTGGCGTGCCGCATGGCAATTGGCGGTGCGTGGCGTTCTCCGGGTGGCGGCTCTTGTCGCATTGACCTATTTGGTTCGTGCCGACATTCTGCGGACTCGCGAGTTCGATGCCGACCTCGACGCGGCGAATCTCGCCGGGCAGACCGCGTTTTCCTGGCGGACTCAGCATTCAGAGCCCGAGCCGAAATTTACTGGTTGGCAACGGTTTATCAGCATCTGGCGAACCCACCCTGATGGGCCACAACGCCATCGATCATTGCGTGATCCCGGAATTCTGTTCGGTGCCACCGCATTACCGATGTTCCTTACCGGCGTCATCGCTCAGGTCGCCAACGTGACACTCCCGGCGGTGGCCGACAGCTTCGGGTTACCTTCGGGCGGGACGGTCATCGGCGACGTGTCGACCTGGCTGACTGCCGCGCTCGTGGTCGGTATAGCAGGCTACGCGCTATGGCGCGCCGTCGGTTACGCCATCCTGACCGAACGCCCGGTGCCCTCGGGCTGGCGCGCCGGGGTCTGGCTCGGCGTCGGCATGGCAGCGGGCGAACTGGTGTCTTTCCGCACCGCGGGCTACGCACTGTTGCCCCCGGACGTCGAGATTCTGCTCGTATTCGTGATCGGTTGTCCGGTATTCACCTGGTGGGTCACGCAATGCGCGGAATTGTGGATCCGCGGCACCCGAGGCCGCTCGATCCGGCCCGTGCAGATGCTCGGGCTGGCGGCCGGCCTCGTCGTGTTCGGCACCTGGTACGGCTACTGGATGAGTGGGCCGTTCCTGTTCCTGATGGGCCCGGTGGGCCTGCCGCAGCTGTCGACGCCGGGCATGCCACCCTGGTTCTGGATCATCGCGGATCTGGGCAACAGACCTTCGGTGTTCGTCGGAGCGGCCGTCCTGTGGTTGTTCCCCTTGGTCGCGTTGCTCCGCAGACCGGGGACCGGAACGCCGGAGTGGGTGGAACGGGCGCGCACGGAATCTCCGGCCGACGGCACCACAGTGCACCGCCCGGTGTCGCTACGGCCCGCGACCGTCGCCGCCGCTCTCGGCGGTGGCCTGTGCTGGCTGGCCGTCGTGCTCGTCATGCTGATTCGACATCTCGACCAGCCGCCACTGGACCAAGCGGGCATGCAGTGGTGGCTCGGCTATCCGATGAGGTTGTCGGCCGGTCTCGGTGTCGCGATGGTGTCGACCGCGATCGTGGTTTCCGCGATCACCCACCGATCCCGGCTGGCGCTCGCGCTGGCTGCCTCCGGTGGTGCCGGACTGATCGGCCTGGCAGGCCTGTTCCCCCTCGCCGCCGTCGACGGATGTATCGAGCCGATGCGTGTCATGGCGTACAGCTGCCGGTGGCGGCCGAGCGCGGCATGGGACGTTGTCACGTTACAGGTTCCGTTCGTCCTCGGACTCGGCCTCACTTTTGCCGCGGTGGGTGCGCTGCTCGGTGCTGTCATCGCCGAGGGTGGCCGCCGCCTGATCAATCGGCGTCCCGCGCACGACACAGCGTCGACCGGGCCGCAGGAATCAGTGGTCGTCCGCAGGTTTGTCGTCGCGGCCGTATGCGTGGCGGTGGCCGTTCTCGGCACCAACACCGCGCTGCGCTATTACGTTCGGAGCACCCCCGAGATCGACGCCGTCGGAACCATCGGCCGCGCGCCGCAACGCACACCCGACGCCGTCTCGCAGCAGGTCTGGGCCTGGTTGATGGTCGGTGGTTATGACAAGATCACCAAGATCCGGCAAGACATCCGGGATTGGGGCAAGGTCATCGCCGACGCGGCTAGCGCGGCTGAGCAGCCCACGGTCCCGCTCGATTCCGCGGTGTTCGTACCGGTCTGCGCGGCCATCGTCCGCGACGCCGACGATGCGGCGGCCTTCATACCGATTCCGGATGACGAAACACAGACCGCATGGGTGAAGGCCCACACCGCCGCCGCGCTGGCGGGCAACGACTGCCAGCACAGCTTCGCGAACATCGACGACGCGTTGTTCGCCAAGTCGATGACCGAGGGCATCGACGCCCTCGAGGCCCACGACTCGCTGATGCGCCGTCTTGTCTCGATCGGGGCGTTGGACAGCGGTAAGTGAGCGCTGTCGGGGATCGCGAAGGATTATCCGAGGGCGAAGGGGAGTTTCGTTGTCAGCTCGCCCAATTCGGCTTGTTCAGCGGCTGTCGGGGGCCGGCGGCCGGTGCCGATCAGCAGGGTGTTCTTGTCGGACCATGAGGCGGGAAAGGGTGACCCGGCGATCTTTTCGAGCATCTCGCGGGCGCGCGACAGGGATTCGGTGGGCGGTTCAGGGGCGTCGGGCAGGTAGGCGATCAAGTCGAGGTGATGCAGTGTCCATTCCATGACGTACGCGGCGAGGTAATCGGCCACGGTGAGCGCCTGGTCTTGGGTGCTGACGCGGATGTCGGGGTCGGCGAGTTCAGCGGCGCGACCGGCGGCGGAGCCGACGTCATCGAGGTGGATCTTCAGCAGTTCCGGCTGCTCGTAGGCCGTGGCCAGCCGGACGATGAGTGCGTCGAGTGGGTCGTCGCCCGTCGGCGTTTCGACGACGTTCCAGTAGGTCAGCGCGTCGCGAGTCGGTTCCTTCTCGGTGGGTGTCACCAGGGTGATCAGCACATCTTGCGCGTCAATGATCAAGTGACACACCAGGTCCCGGACCAGCCAGCCGGTGCAGCCCGAAGGCTGCGCGAAATCCTGGTCCGGGAGTTCGGCCACGGCGGCGCGTAACGCCGTCCACGAGCGTGAGAAGAGTTCCACGGCCGCAAGCTAGCAGCGGCGAGCCGCCGAGGCGACCGCTTTTCGCGCACGGGCGACCGTGCGATCCATGAACCACGCCAGCAAGCCCGGCGCGACGGCGGCGAGCCACTGCATCAGGCGACCGGGAACACTGGGCACCACCGAGGCTTTGCCGCAGGCCGCGCCGACGAGCAGGGCGTGGGCGGCGGCGCTCGCGGTGATCGGTGCCGACGAGCAGCACGGCCGCCAGCGATGAGATGACCGTGATGCTGCCGCCTGCTCGCAGATCCGGTAGTGCCGCCTGGATAACGTGCAGCGCCCCAAAGTAATTCACCGACATGTGCCTGATGAAATCGGTGTCATCCAGACGGCGAAGTAGTCGGGCTTGGCTATACCGGCGCACGCGATCACCGCGCCGATCTCGCCTTGGCGGGCACGGGCTTTCGTCACGACGGCAACGATCTGAGTCTTGTCCGTCACGTCGGCGGCGAACACCGACAGGTGCGGCTCGGACTCCGCAAAGGCCGAAAGATATTCCAGCGCGGTGTCTTCGAGCGCTGGCACGCTGACCCGGGCACCCGCCGACAGCGCCAGTTCGGTCACCACCAGCCCGATACCGCTGCTGCGGGCGTCTCGTTCAGGTTCGGCGACCTTCTTCAAAGCGATGCCAAGCCAACCGCAAAACCCCGTAAGAATCCGCGCCACCAGCACCCGTCGGCCGACGCCGCGAATTCTTACGCACCTCTGCCATATCCCCACCATCCCTTTGACATCAGACCCGCACGATTCCAACTACCACGCCGTGGCGGACCCCGCCCACAAAGGAGAACCACCATGCCTCCCTTCGTACAATTCATCCTCTGGCTCAACCTCCTCAACCAACTGTCGACCGGCTCCATCAGCCGGCTCGATTGACCAACGGACAGGCTCGCCCGGAGCCAAGAATTCACGGCCCGCTGCAGACTGCAATATCGAGAGCTCGAGTTCCGGCGGGGTAGCGCTCCTCGTCGACATAGTCCTGGTTGAGCGTTATGGCCACCGCTCGCCCGGTAGCCGGTACTACGCCATCGAAGGTCAGGAATCCGGGAACGCCTCCCGTATGCCCCCAGAGCTCTTTTCCACAGTGCATCGTCATCCGCGCCAAGCCGAGACCGTATGCCATGCCGGCCTGCTCATCGATGACCTCGACAGTCTTCATCTGCGCCAATTGCGCTGGCGGCAACAGTTTTCCGTCGAGTAACGCAGTGAAGAACCGGTTGAGGTCGGCGCCGGTGCCGACCATCGCGCCGGCCGCGCCGGCCCACGACACATTCTGGCCGGTGTAGTCGACTCGTTTGCCGTCGGCCTCGCTGTAACCGACCGGATGCGGACCGCAGATATCGGTTTCGTCCGGGGCCGGGTAGTAGGTGTCGCGCACACCGAGCGGCTCGAGAATGCGCCGGGCGATCTCCACGCCGACCGGGTCCCCGGCGACCTTCTCGATGACCATCCCCGCGACGGCATAGTTGGTGTTGGAATACTCCCATTGGGCCCCGGGTTCGAAAACGGCGGGCGCGGTCAACGCGTTGCGCACCATATCGGCCGTATTCGCGGTCATCCACCGCGTGCGCTCGGTCGCGATCTCGAGCTGTCCAGGCTTGGGCTCCGCCCCGAACTCCGCCACGTATTCAGGCAGTCCGCTCTTGTGCTGCAACAGATTTCGGATCGTGACCCGATTCCCGTCGATGCCAGGACCTTGCACCACGTCCGGCAGGTATCGCTGCACCGGCGCGTCCAACTCGACCTTGCCCTCAGCCACCAACTGCAGCATTACCGTCGCAACGAATGTCTTGGTGATGCTGCCGATCCGGACCCGGGCGTTATCGGTGAATGGCTGCCCAGTCGCCAGGTCTGCCGCACCCGCGGTGACCGTCCACGCGTGATGCTTGTCGTCGATTACCGCTTGCGCTCCTGGAAACCCCAGTCGCACAGCATCGCTCAATGCAGCCGCGATCTGATCCCGACCTGCCTCGCTGGCATCGACCGAATCGGCCGCGCCACACGATGTCGCCGCCACAGCCGCGATACCTACCAACGCAAGTTTGATCTTCACAGCATCAAGCTATGGAAAACCTCCTGCGGCCGGCAGCCTGCTACCGCCCCAATGACAAGTCGTGCTGGCACCACTCACGTCACGAAGTGTCCGCTGCCGAGCCATGCTCGGTGGTGATGATCAACTTCGTCGGTCAATGTATCGACACCCTCCGACAGCAAGTCTTTTCAGCTACCGATCGTCGATCGCCACAGCCGGTCACGTATGTCAAGGAACCTCACTACTGCAGCGTGACGGGGACATCGGTGAGTTTGACCTCGGTGCTCCCGTCGGCGCTGTACAGATCCCAGGTGACGTCGACTGTGGCGGGGCCGGGCTGGTAGGGGTAAGTCACCGGTGCCGCGACGTCGCTGGTGTAGGGGTGGGGGGCACCGTCGCAGGTCACCATTCCCCTGCCGCCAGGCGCGTCCCCCTGGACGTTATCTTGTCTCAGGAAGGCGAATCTGGCGGTGTTGGCCCGACCGACGGCGGTGCAGGTGTAGGTGCCGGTGATCTGCGCGCTGCCGTCGGCGTTGAGGTGCTGTTTGTTGTCGACCGTGAGTTTGAGGGACGGGTCCGCCATGGCCGGGCCGGCCAGCATGACGGCGCCGGCGAACGCCGCCGCCGTGGCTACCGCCAGTTTCATGATCCAATTCCTGGGGATACTGGCCCGCCGTTCGGCGGTCCGGAGATACTCGGCCATATCACGGCTTCCTTTATGTTCTGCGGCAAGCAAATACCTGCCTGGCGTGATTGATTACGCTGTCCGCCAATGATATTCAGCCAACCTCCGATCGAATCCCCAGACGGCTCGACGGGGGGTTTGGGGGCGTGTAGAAACGGGGTGGGTGTACTCAGCGGATGAGGTGAATATGTGGAAGATCTGTCAGACGTGTGCGGTCGAGCACGGGGCTGGGGCGGAAGTTTGCCGTATCTGCGCTGATGAGCGGCAGTGGGTGCCTGCTGAGGGGCAGCAGTGGACGACGCTGGAGAAGCTCGTTGCGGCGGGGCACAAAGTGGTGGTGCGGGAGTTGGAGCCGGACATGTTCGGCGTGACGGTCGAACCGGCGGTGGGGATCGGGCAGGAGTCCCATGTGGTGCGGACACCGGCGGGGAATGTGCTGTGGGACGTGACCGGTTATGTCGATGAGGACGGCGCGCGTCGGGTACGGGAGCTCGGCGAGGTCGTCGCGATCGTGCCGAGTCATCCGCACCATTACGGCGTGCAGGTGGAGTGGAGCCGGGCACTGGGCGGCGTGCCGGTGCTTGTCCCGGAATCCGATCTGCGGTGGATCGCCCGCCCGGATCCGGTGATTCGCCCGTGGTCCGGTCGGCTCGAACTGTTGCCGGGGATTACCGTGCGCCAGTTGGGCGGACACTTCCAGGGCAGCTCGGTGCTGCACTGGGCGGCGGGAGCCGAGGGCAGGGGTGTGCTGTTCAGCGCGGACACCATCCAGGCCAACCCGGACCGCAAAACGGTTGCCTTCATGCGCAGCTACCCCAACCGCATTCCGCTCTCACCCGCCGTGGTGGAACGAGTCGCAGCGGCCGCCGAAGAGTTCGAATTCGACCGGCTCTATGACAATTTCGGCAAAACCATCGACGGTGACGCCCGCGCCGCCATCCGGCGCTCCGCCGACCGCCACATCGGCTGGGTACGTGGCGATTTCGACCACCTGACCTGAGATCTGAACTCCGTCAACCGCGTGGCTAGTTTCCGTCGCGGCGCTGGCCGATTTCTTTCGTGAGCGCGATGATGTCGGTGAGCAATTTCGGGGATTCATTGCATTCGTCGGTGGTGACGCGCTTGCTGGTGCCGTCGCGATAGGTGACGGTCACCGCGTAGGAGTAGGAGTCGCGACAGTCGTTCGGACCGGTGTAGGCGTCGGTCAGTGTCTGGAACTGCGCGCTGTCGACCATGTCGAACAACGAACCGCGGCGCTGGTTCTCGACCTTGTCGTCGACGACGTAGTGCTGGTCGACTCCGGCGAAGCCGCCGGTCTGGTTCACCTCGACGCTGGCGGCCTGCGGATCGCTCGGCTTGGCCTGGGTTTCGCCGGTGCCACCGCAGGCGGCCGAGGCGAGAAGTAACGCGACTACGGCGGAAAGAAACAGCGGTTGCACGAGACCGCGGCGGAACCGGGATTCGCTCATGGCCGCACAGTATCGCTGTGCGGACGACGAGACAATGCCACCACTCCCCAGTTGAATCCGCGGTTCGGCAAGGGTGTCGAGATCGCGCGGGGATACTGTTTGTACCCAATGTGATTCATCCACGCGACCGGCCCGATTCCGGACACCGGCGCGTCGGATGAGCCCATCCTGGACTTGCCGACCCCGGCTTCTTGCACGCTACGGGCCGGTAACACCCGTTCGCTGTGCACATATTTGGATTAGAGGTGCACACTACGCGGGACCGTGAGTTGTCACCCCGCCCGTCGATCGGGCCAGCTCTGGAGAGAAAGGAGTCGGCGAGTGTTCAGCCGCATCGCCATCGTGAACCGGGGAGAGGCCGCAATGCGGCTCATCCACGCCGTCCGAGATTTGGCCGCGGCAACCGCGCGTCCGATCGAAACCGTCGCTCTGTACACCGACGTCGACCGGACCGCGACGTTCGTGCGCGAGGCCGATATCGCTTACGACCTCGGGCCCGCGTCCGCGCGGCCGTACCTGGACCTGAAGGCGCTGGAGCAGGCGCTGGTCGCGACCCGCGCCGACGCGGCGTGGGTCGGCTGGGGTTTCGTCGCCGAAGATCCAGCCTTCGCCGAGCTGTGCGAACAGATCGGCGTCACCTTCATCGGCCCAAGCCCGGAGGCCATGCGCAAGCTCGGCGACAAGATCGGCGCCAAGCTGATCGCCGAGGAGGTCGGCGTGCCGGTCGCGCCGTGGAGCCGCGGCGCGGTGGAGACCGTGGAAGCCGCCATGACCGCCGCGGCCGAGATCGGCTACCCGCTGATGCTCAAGGCGACCGCCGGTGGTGGCGGGCGCGGTATCCGCGTGGTCACCAACGACGAAGACCTCGTCGATGCCTATGAGCGCACCCGGCAAGAGGCCGCGCGAGCGTTCGGCAGCGGCGTGGTGTTCCTGGAACGACTGGTCACCGGCGCTCGGCACGTCGAGGTCCAGGTGATCGCGGACGGCCAGGGCACCGCGTGGGCGCTCGGCGTCCGCGACTGCTCGGTGCAGCGACGCAACCAGAAGGTCATCGAGGAGTCGGCTTCGCCGGTGCTCAGCGCCGATCAGGCCGCCGAGCTCAAGGCCTCGGCCGAGCGGCTGGCCATCGCGGTCGACTACCGCGGCGCGGCGACCGTCGAGTTCCTCTACCACCCCGGCGACCAGCTGTTCGCGTTCCTCGAGGTCAACACCCGCCTGCAGGTCGAGCACCCGATCACCGAATACACCACCGGTTTCGACCTGGTCCGCGCGCAGCTGCACGTGGCATCCGGCGGCCGGCTCGAGGGCGAGATGCCCGCGGAGCGCGGGCACGCCATCGAGGCCCGGCTCAACGCCGAGGACCCCGACCGCGATTTCGCGCCCGCCCCCGGCCGCATCGCGCGACTGGATCTGCCCGCGGGTCCTGGCATCCGCGTCGACACCGGTGTCAGCGAGGGCGACACCATCCCCGCCGACTTCGACTCGATGATCGCGAAGATCATCGCCTACGGCAGCGACCGCGAACAGGCGCTCGGCAGGCTGCGCCGGGCCGTCGCGCAGACCAGGGTGATCATCGAGGGCGGCGCGACGAACAAGAGCTTCGTGCTCGACCTGCTCAACCAGCCCGAGGTGATCGACGGCAGCGCCGACACCGGCTGGATCGACCGCGTCCGCGGTGAAGGCAGGCTCGTCTCGCATCGGCACTCCGCCATCGCGCTGGCCGTCGCCGCCATCGACGCCTACGAGGAGGACGAGCGGGCCGAGCAGCATCGGCTGCTGTCCACCGCGTCCGGCGGGCGACCGCAGATACAGCACGAGAGTGGTCGACCGCTCGACCTCAAGCTGCGCGGCGCGGGCTACCGCGTGCGCGTCGCGCGGATCGGTGCGCACCGGTTCCGGATCGGTGTCGAAGCCAACGGCGACATCCGCACCGCCGATGTCGATCTGGAGCGTTTCGACCGGCACACCGGGCAGATCATGGTCAACGGCACCCGCTACCGCCTGACCACCGGCACCCACGGACCGGTCCACCTCGTCGATGTCGACGGAGTGACCCATCGGATCAGCCGCGACGAGGGCGGCGTCGTCCGCTCCCCCGCGCCCGCGCTGGTCGTCGCCACGCCACTCGAGGTCGGTGCCGAGGTCGAGGCCGGCGCGCCGGTCCTCGTGCTGGAGAGCATGAAGATGGAAACGGTGCTGCGCGCGCCGTTCAAAGCCCGGGTCAAGGAATGCGCCGTATCCGTCGGTACCCAGGTGGAGACCGGTGCGCCGCTGCTGTGGCTCGAGCCGCTCGGCGATGCGGACGAGGCCGAGGCCGAGGCCGTCGGGACCGTCGAGCTGGACCTGCCCGTCGGTCCCGCGCAGGTGCAACCGCACGAACGAACCACTCGTGGCCAGGAAGATCTGCGCAGCCTGCTGCTGGGTTACGACGTCGACCCGCACGACGACAGTCGCGTGCTCAGCGACTACCTCACCGCGCGCCGGGCCGCCCTCGCGGACGGTCGCAGGCCGCTCGCCGAGGAACTCGAACTCATGGAGGTGTTCGCCGACCTCGCCGAGCTGAGCCAAAACCGCTCGTCGGATGAGGACGGCAGCCAGAGCCACGTGCACAGCGCACGCGAGTACTTCCACACCTACCTGCAGAGTCTCGATGTCGAGCGGGCCGGACTGTCGGCGTCGTTCCAGGCCAAGCTGGCCAACGCGCTCCGGCACTACGGCGTCACCGAGCTGGAACGTTCCTCCGAACTCGAGGCCGCGGTCTTCCGCATCTTCCTCGCCCAGCAGCGCCCGTCCGACACCGTCACCGTCATCACCACGCTGCTGCGCGAGTGGCTGCGGGAGCCGATGCCGGATCGCGCGCTGCGCGAGCCGATCGGCCTGGCGCTGGAGCGGCTGGTGGCCGCGACCCAGATTCGCGTCCCGGTGATCGCCGACCTCGCGCGCGGTCTGGTGTACGCCTGGTATGGCCAGCCGTTGCTGCGGCGCAACCGTGCCCGGGTATACACCAACATCCGTAAGCACCTGCGCCACTTGGACGCTCAGCCGGATTCGGCCGATCGGTCCGAGCGCATCTCCGACATGGTGCGCAGCACCGAGCCGCTGGTGCGGCTGCTCGGCCAGCGACTGGTGCGCGGCAACCAGGACAACACCGTCATGCTCGAGGTGCTGACCCGCCGGTACTACGGCAACAAGGGCCTCGCCGGCGTACGCACCCACGAGGTCGGCGGCTGCACCTTCGTGATCGCCGAACGTCGCGGCCTGAGCCTGGTGTCCACGGCGGTGCGCTTCGACGCGCTCGACACCGCGTTGCGCGGGCTCGAGGAGCTGGCCAGCGGTGCCGCGTCCATCGACGCCGACATCTACCTCAGCTGGGAGAAGCAGCCCGCCGACTACGACGCGATGGCGGCGGAGCTGCACGAGGTCCTCGGCGGCTATCCGCTGCCGAGCCAGGTGCACCGGATCACCGTCGCGGTCGCCGGTAGCGGCGGCGCGGTGATGCACCACCACTTCACCTTCCGTCCGTCGGCCACCGGTATGGCCGAGGAGCGACTGATCCGCGGCCTGCACCCGTACATCGCACAGCGGATGCAGATGCAGCGGCTGCGCAAGTTCGACCTCACCCGGTTGCCGTCCTCCGACGACGAGGAGGTGTACCTGTTCCGCTGCGTCGCCAAGGAAAACCCGGCGGACGAGCGCCTCATCGCGTTCGCGCAGGTGCGTGACCTGGCCGCGCTGCGTGAGCAGGATGGCAGGCTGCTCGCGCTGCCGACCGCCGAGATCGCCATCGCGACCTGCCTGGACTCGATCCGCCGTGCGCAGTCGTTGCGGCCGTCGGCGAATCGGTTCAACACCAACCGCATCGTGATGTACATCTGGCCGCCGATCGACGTCACCCCGGCCGAGCTGGAAACCGTTGTCCGGCATGTGCGTCCGACCACCGCGGGCGCCGGGCTCGAGGAGATCCTGCTCATCGCGCGCCAGCGCGATCCGAAGACCGGCGAGCTCACCAAGGTCGCCCTGCGGATCGGCTTCGACTCCACCGAGGTGACCGTCGGCGAACGCACCGACGAGGTGGTCGAGCCGCTCGACGAGTACCGGCAGAAGGTGCTGCGGGCCAGCAGTCGCGGCACGGTGTACCCCTACGAGCTGACCGGCCTGCTCGGCGAGTTCGCCGAGTACGACCTCGACGCGAACCACACGCTGGTGCCGGTCGATCGGCCGAAGGGACGCAACTCCGCGGCGATCGTGACGGGCGTGGTCAGCACACCGACGACGCAGCATCCCGAGGGTGTCAAGCGGGTGATCCTGCTCGGTGATCCGACCAAATCGCTTGGCGCACTGTCGGAACCGGAATGCCGCCGGATCATCGCCGCACTGGATCTCGCCGAACAGATGCGGGTACCGCTGGAGTGGTACGCACTGTCCTCCGGCGCCCGGATCTCGATGGAGTCCGGCACCGAGAACATGGACTGGGTGGCGGCCGCGCTCAAGCGGATCGTCGAATTCACCCAGGACGGCAGCGAAATCAACATCGTGGTCGCCGGCATCAACGTCGGCGCGCAGCCGTACTGGAATGCCGAAGCGACGATGCTCATGCACACCAAGGGCATCCTGGTGATGACGCCGGACTCGGCGATGGTGCTCACCGGCAAGCAGGCGCTCGACTTCTCCGGTGGCGTGTCGGCCGAGGACAACTTCGGCATCGGCGGCTACGACCGGGTGATGGGTCCGAACGGGCAGGCGCAGTACTGGGCGCCGGATCTGGCCGCGGCACGCGACGTGCTGATGTCGCACTACGACCACACCTACATCGCACCCGGCGAGCAGGGGCCGCGGCGGTCGCAGACCAGCGATCCCATCGATCGCGACGTCTCCGACTTCCCGCATGTGTTGGCGGACAGCGACTTCCGCACCGTCGGCGAGATCTTCTCGGCGGCCGCCAACCCGGATCGTAAGAAGCCCTTCGACATTCGGTCCGTCATGCGGGCGGTCTCCGACCAGGACCACCCGGTGCTGGAGCGCTGGGCCGGGATGGCCGACGCCGAGACCGCGGTGGTGCAGGACGCGCATCTCGGCGGTATCCCGGTGTGCCTGTTGGGCATCGAGTCGCGGGGCGTGCCGCGGCGCGGGTTCCCGTCCACCGACGGCCCCGACACCTACACCGCGGGCACCCTGTTCCCGCAGTCGTCGAAGAAGGCCGCGCGGGCGATCAACGGGGCGAGCGGCAACCGGCCGCTGGTCGTGCTCGCCAACCTGTCCGGCTTCGACGGGTCGCCGGAATCGATGAAGAAGCTGCAGCTGGAGTACGGCGCCGAGATCGGCCGTGCGATCGTGAACTTTCAAGGGCCCATTGTGTTCTGCGTGATCTCGCGGTACCACGGCGGCGCGTTCGTGGTGTTCTCGAAGCAGCTGAACCCGAACATGACCGTGCTGGCGCTGGAAGGCTCGTTCGCCTCGGTGCTCGGTGGCGCTCCGGCCGCCGCGGTGGTGTTCGCCGGTGACGTCAACCGGCGTACCGCGGCCGACTCGCGGGTGCGGGACCTGGCGGCGCGTGCCGCGAACGCGTCCGGCACCGATCGGGCCACGCTGACCGCCGAGCTCGACGAGACGCGGTCGTCGGTCCGTACGGAGAAGCTCAGTGAGGTCGCCGCGGAATTCGACAAGGTGCACAACATTCACCGCGCTGTCGAGGTCGGTTCGGTCGACGCGGTGATCAGCGCCGCCGAGCTCCGGCCGCGGATCATCGAGGCGATCGAGGCGCGACTGCCCTGATGATCGTTCGAGCTCGTCGGCAGCGGCGGGTTCGGCCCTTGACCGGGTCGGGCCCGCCGTTGTCGGTTGTGAATGCGACGAACGTCTCGGCGCGCTGCCGGCCGATGCTGAGTACGGTCGAATCCATAGGGTTCGGCATTCGCCGCCACAGTGGTGAAGCCAACTCCCGAAGGAGGATTGGCGACATGATGCCGCACATTTCGAGCGTCATCGAGAGACGACTTCTGATCAACTACCGGGTCGAGCCCGACGTTGCGGCAAGCCTGTTACCGGCGCCGCTGCGCCCACAGGTGGTCGGCGACTGGGCGGTCGCGGGGATCTGCCTCGTTCGGCTCGGTCAGGTGCGTCCGGTCGGGCTGCCCGGCGCGATCGGTGTGCGCAGTGAGAACGCCGCGCATCGGATCGCGGTCGAATGGGACGGACCGGATGGGGTCGAGAAGGGCGTCTACATTCCGCAGCGGGACAGTGGGTCATCGCTGAATGTGCTGCTGGGCGGGCGCTTGTTCCCCGGTGTGCACGGCTTGGCCCGCTTCGACGTCAAGGAAAGCCAGCAGGACCTGCACGTCGCCTTCACGAGCCAGGACGGCGCCACCCAGGTCAGCGTGGACGTGCGCACCGTCGACGAGTTCGGCGGTAGCGAGCTGTTCCCCGACCTGAGCGCGGCCTCGGAGTTCTTCCGCCAGGGATCCGTCGGCTTCTCCGCAAGCCGCGACGGCCACCGCCTCGACGGCCTCGAACTGAACACCTCCAAGTGGGAAGTACGCCCGGCCCACACCCACACCGTCCATTCCACCTTCTTCGAGGACCAAACCCGATTCCCCACCGGCAGCGCAACCCTCGACTGCACCCTACTGATGCGCAACGTACCGGCCACCTGGCACGTCACCACCCCGATGCCACTAGCCGCCATCGCCTGACCTTCCCGCCGCCGAGGCGCACCCCGCCCCGTACCACCACAAATCCGCACCCCCTCTCGGGATCCGCACTCCCCCTCTAGGGTCCCTATTCCGAGTGCGGATCCCGAGTAAAGGTGCGGATTCTGCTCTCGGCACGGCGAGTTGGGGCTGCACACCGGTCGTGTGAGCCGCACACCACGTGTACTGGGGGTGCGGATTATGCAGAGGGTGTCGGTTCTCGAGGTCTGGCTATAGTGTGGGAGAGTGTGCTACTGGCGGAGCAGGGGTGCGGGCTGGCCTATCTTCACGCGGGGCTTGCCGTGGCGCCATGGACCGATCGGAGACGACATGCCGACATCGCTGTATACGACGACTGGACTGCTCGAGGCACCGCTGGTGGGGGCCGACGGCAGCGTGTTGTTCGCCGATGTCACCGGTGGTGGGGTCTACCGCTACCGCGAGCAGGGTACGGAAACCGTCCTCGCGGCGCGACGGGGAATCGGTGGGCTGGCGTGGCATGCCGGCGGCGGCGTAGTGATGACCGGGCGCGACCTGTCCTACATCGGTACCGACTCGGTAACGCGGCAGCTTCTAACCTTGGATGGCGCAACCGGTTTCAACGATCTGACCGTCGCCGCCGACGGCGCGCTGTATGCCGGAGTTCTGCGGCATCAACCACAGCGAGGCGAGCCCGCCGGGCCGAGCGAAGTCATCAGAATCGGTCCAGCAGGGGATGTTTCGATCGCCGCCGAGAACATCCGCTGGCCCAACGGGCTCGGCTTCGCCCCGGACGGACAGGCGCTGTATGTCTGCGAATACGCCGAGAGCCGAATCTTGTTGATAGACAATGGCGACCGTCACGCGTTCGCGACCGCACCGTCCGGTGAATGCGACGGCCTCGCCGTCGATGCCGAAGGTGGCGTATGGGTCGCACTCGGCACAGGAAGCACTGTCGCCCGGTTCACCCCGGACGGACAACTCGACACAACAATCAATCTCCCCGACGGCTTCGTGTCCTCCGTCGCTTTCCACGGGACCACCTTGCTCATCACCACCGCGGGCCGCCTCCTGAGCCACCCGGTCGGCATCACCGGCACCCCCATCCCCGCAACATCCATCCCCCTCCCTTGACTTCGCCGACCCAACGCCGGTTTCCGGTGTAATCGGCAAACGCGGGCGGTTCGGCAACGAACCAGCAGCTGTCCGCTAGGACGCGATTCGGAAGTACGTGAGGTTGAAGTCGTGTTCCCAGGTGGTGCCGTCTGCGGATTTCTCCCACGCGCCGGTGATTTTATTGCCGTCTGCGCTGAAGGTGCCGGTAAAGCGTTGGGAGAAGCCTGATTCCGTGCGCCACATGCGCAAGGTGTCCTGGTTCAGGCTCATCTGGTAGGTGCGGCTTACGCCGCGGGAATCGTAGTAGTGGCGGATGAATTCTCCGTCGCCATCTACCCCGATGATGACGATGGCGTCCGGTGCCATGCGGTTGTCGACGGTCGACCGCTCGACCAGGAAACGTTTGGTCTTCATCCATTCGAAGGTTGTCCTGGCACTTCGGTCGGTGACGGCCGGGGTGTCCGGCCCGAAGAAGCCCGCCTCGAAACTGGCCTCCACCTCCCATCGACCCACGAGCGGTTCGAGGCGGTCGAGCGTGGCATCCCTATCGTCAGGGATGTCCGAGGGTTGTGCATTGGCCATCACGATTCCTCCTTGTAGTCCTTACCTATACGGACGCCGCAAGCGACTCGAAATCATCGCTCGGCCGGGTGTGGAAGTAGGTGCGCACCACTCGTGACCGGGTGACAGCGGCGCGCGGCTTCTTGTAGGTTGGTGGTGTCTTCTCACCGGAGGGCCCGACGGGCTCTCGCAGGCTTCGGCCTCACCGAATGGTTTCTCGGTGCCAGGTGGCATCGAGAAGGTGGGAGTCGTTGTCGACTCCGGTGAGGTATGTCTTGATCAACCCTGAAGCATCTTTGTTTCCGCACGTCGTCGTGATCGGCGCGGGCCTCGGCGGGCTTTGCCTGGCCCAAGGTCTGCGTCGGGCGGGGATCAGTGTCGCGGTCAACGAACGGGATACCGCCGAGGCGGCGCGGGCCCAAGGCCATCGCCTGCATATCGCTGAGCGCGGTCGGTGGGCACTGTCGGAAGTCCTTCCGCCGCAGCTTTTCTCACTCGTCCGGGCCATTGCTGGACGACCTGCGTCCCAGGTGACGGGTTTCGATCATCAGCTGCGCCCGACCGGCGTGTTCACACTCGATGATCCGGCGTCGAGCGACGTGATGCCCGCACACACAGTGATCGATCGGCGGGTGCTGCGTCGAATCCTGCTCACCGGGCTCGACGACGTCGTTCATTTCGGACGTTGTTGCGTCGGCTACGACCGTGACGGAGAGGTTGTCACGGCTCGATTCGCGGATGGCAGCACCGCACAGGGCTCGGTTTTGGTGGCCGCCGACGGCATCGGATCGGTGATTCGCGCCCAGCGGCTGCCGAACGCGCGTGTCGTGGATTCCCGGACGCGACTGATCTACGGGCGGGTACCGCTGACACCCGAACTGCGCGACGCACTGCCACCGACGATGTTCAGCGTCTTCAATTCGGTTGCCGGGCCGGGCGATCGGTTCGTCGGTATCGCGCCGGTGGAGTACCGCGAACAACCGGCGGCAGCCGCGGTCCGGCTGGCACCCGAGGTCGCTCTCGAACCAGCGCTGGACACTCTCGCCGTGATGTTCGGTCGTCGCCTCGATCGGCTCGGGTGCTCCGATCAGGAACTGCGCGCGGCTTCCGGCCGGGAACTGCGCGACTTGGTTCTCGAGCAGCTCGCCGGTTGGCATCCGTTGGTGACCGAGATCGTGGAGAGATGGACTCTCTCGACCCTCTTCCCGATCAGGATTCGCAGCAGCGTTCCCATCCCGCCGTGGCCGACCTCGAATGTGACATTGCTCGGCGACGCGATCCACGCCATGAGCCCGGCCGCGGGCGCGGGCGCGAACATCGCATTACGGGATGCCGCCGCCCTCACTCGCGCCTTAGCCGAAATACTTACCGGCCGAACACTTTTGGCCGCGATAGGCGACTACGAGCGGGCCATGATCGACGAAGGCTTCCGCATGGTTCGACTCTCCGCCGCGAATGACACCAGAACGCTCGGCGCTGACCCGCTGCCCGGGTGATCAGCAGCCCGTTGACAAAGCGGAGCGATGTTCCATATATTAGTGGAACAGCGCTCCGCTTCAGTCGAGCTCCGTGGACGCTGCTGAATTTCAAGCCCCGGAAGGCACCTCATCATGAGTGAATCCACCTACCCCGCCGACGTTTTCGGCTCCCCCACCCCGGTCCTCTCGGTCAGCCCGGTAGTACTGCCGAGCCCCGGTCGACCCGTGGACCTGCAGGTACGTGTTTCCGCACCGGTGACCGGCAGCGACCTGCCGATCATCCTGCTCTCGCACGGCCAAGGCCACTCACACAACCTCTCCTCACTGAACGGCTACGCCCCGCTGGTCAACTTCTGGGCGGCGCACGGCTTCGTCGTGATCCAGCCAACCCATCTGAGCTCCACGACGCTGACCTTGAATCCCAATACCCCTGGGGCTCCGATGTATTGGCGTTCGCGCGCCGAGGACATGCGGCACATCCTCGACCAACTCGACGCGCTCGAGGCCGCCGTCCCGCAACTCAGTGGGCGCCTGGACCGCGGCAAGATCGCCGTGGCCGGGCACTCGATGGGCGGGCACACCGCGAGCCTGCTTCTCGGCGCGCGGCTCACCGATCCGGCGGACGGCACGGACGTGAACCTGGCCGAGCCGCGGATCACGGCGGGTGTGCTGCTCGCCGCGCCCGGACGCGGCGGCGACGCACTCACCGAGTTCGTGGCGCAGAACTACCCGTTCATGTCGACCCCGGACTTCGCCGACATGACGACGCCCACGCTGGTGGTCGCCGGGGAGAAGGACGCCTCCGCCCACCTGACGATCGCGGGCTCGGACTGGCACGCCGATCCGTACTTCCTCGCCCCCGGCCCCAAGTCCCTGCTCACCCTGTTCGACGCGGAACACGGGCTCGGCGGCATCTCCGGATACGACGTCGCCGAGACCACCGACGAGAGTCCCGAGCGGGTCGCCGCCGTCCAGCAGCTCACCGCTGCCTATCTGCGCGCCCAGTTCTTCCCGGGCGATACCGCTTGGCAGGCGGCGTGCGACGCGCTGACGGGCGGCCCGGCCCCGCTCGGCCGGGTCGAATCGAAGTAAGCCGAAGAAACATCCTCCGTACCGGGCGAAACACGGTGCGATGCATGCTGATCCGATTATGTCGGCAGGTGGCGCTAGCCTGCTGACATGGTCGGAACAGACTCGGCACTGCGCCGACTAATGCGCGAGACAGGCAAGCTGCTACAGCCGTACGGCTTCGAAGGCTCGGAGGATACGTGGGTGCGTGTCACGCCGGGTGGCTTGGCGTCCGTGGGGCGCACCCGCACGCTGCGCACCTGGACCGACGGGCAACAGGTGCTCAGATTCGGCCTGTGCCTGAGCGCTACGCCGACCGCCTGGTGGGAGTTCCACAACTGGCGTAATGCGCAGCTCGGTCGTCCACCCGTGCCGATCGAGCAGGCGAGCGGTCCCGGCTTGATCAACGACCACGGTATCCCGGATCACCTCACCGAGTTGTGGTCGCTGGGGGTCGATCCGACTCAACCGGGTCGGCACGCACTGCAGGCAGATATCGACACCATCCGCGCCGAGCTACCCAAGCGGGTGCACGCTTACGCGCGGCGTGCGCTGCGACTGCTGGAACCGGATCTGTACCTCGAAGAGCTACTGGCCGACCCGGAGCCGCGCTACGCGACCTGCGAGGCGATCATCGTTCTGCTCGCCGACCGTGGGCCGGGACCGGAACTGGACGACGCGGTCAGCCGATTTCGGGCGTGCCTCGCGGATCAGGACGCACCGATCGACGCGGAGAACCTCATCGGCTACGCGCAAGGTCGCGCGGCGCTGGTCTGAGTGGATGCGTCAAGGAGATTGCCAGAACTTCGCGTTCGGCCGCGGTAGCCCCCTTCCCGCTCTCAATATATAGCGCAACCGGGGGCTTGCCGCAAGGCCCGGGTGATGCCGCAGAATCGCTGACCTGAGCGAGAACTGCGTAACTAGGAGTGGTGAGTGACGGACACCGACGTGATCATTGTGGGCGCGGGCCCGACCGGCTTGATGCTGGCAGGCGAGCTCGGCTTGGCCGGGGTGCGACCGCTGGTGCTGGAGCGGCATCCGCAGGCGCGGGACACTCCGAAAGCCCACGGTCTGGCCGGGCAGATCCTGCAACTGCTGCGTTATCGAGGTGCGCTGGCCCGATTCGAGTCGGCTACCACCGATCCCATGCCCGCGCCCCGATTCCCGTTCGGCGGTGTGCATCTGGACTTCACCCAGCTGACGGATTCGCCGCTGCAGGCGCTGCCGCTGCCCCAGCAGGGACTCGAGCGCGTGCTCGAGGAACGCGCGGGCGAACTCGGCGCCGAAATCCGTCGCGGCCACGAGGTGCTCGGGGTGCGTCAGGACGAGGCGACGGTGACCGCGCAGGTCCGTGGCCCGGACGGGGTGTATGAGGTGACGGCCCGATACCTGGTCGGCTGCGACGGCCCGCGCAGCCGGGTTCGTGAGCTGGCGGGCATCGAGTTCCCCGGCATCACCTATCCGGAGGTCAACCGGGTCGCCATGGCCACGGTGCCCGATTCGGTGCGGATGCTCGACAACGGCGACCTCGACGTTGCCGGGTTCGGCCCGGTCAGTGCGGGTTTCACGCGTACCGACCGCGGTGTGCTCGGGGTCGGGTCGCTGACACCGGGAGTGCTGTTCCTGTCGACCGTGGAAGACGAGCCCACCGAGTACGACGACGACGTGCCGATGACCATGGACGAGTTCCAGGCCAGCGTCCGCCGGGTACTCGGCGCGGATATCCCGTTGGGCGACCCGATCCGGTTGTCGCGCTTCACTTTCAAGGCCCGACATGTTGATCGATACCGGGCCGGACGGATCCTGGTGGCTGGCGATGCCGCGCACCTGTTGCCCGCTACCGGGGTGGCGCTGAACGCGGGCATGCTCGACACGGTCAACCTGGCCTGGAAGCTGGCCGCCGAGATCGACGGCTGGGCACCGGAGGGCCTGCTTGACACCTATCACGACGAACGCCACTTCGCCGGTGCCCGCGCGCTGCTGCAGACCCAAGCGCAGGTGGCGCTGCGGCGCGGGCAGGACCCGGCCGCCGAAGCACTGCGGGCGGTTTTCCAGGAACTGCTCGTCGATGAGCAGCCGTTACGCCGCATGGGCGCGCTGGTCGCGGGCAGCGACATCCGTTACCCGCGCACCGATCCCGACCAGCACGCCTTGACCGGCGCCTTCGCACCCGACCTCACGCTGCACACCGACGAGGGCACCACCTCGGTCGCGGAACTGTTGCACACCGCGCGGCCCGTCTTCCTCGATCTCGCCGATCGCCCGGACCTACGCGAGATCGCCCGAGAGTGGGCGCATCGGATCGACATTCGCCAGGGAAAGACCGGTGACCGACCGGCCGATGCGATGCTGATCCGGCCGGACGCGCACATCGCTTGGGCCGCGACCATCGACGACTCCGCCGAGACCGCCGCGCGCACGTTGCGCGAGGCGCTCTCCCGCTGGTTCGGCGCTTAGCGCACCGATCACGGCCGCCCCGAACGCATCTCGCGGGCGGCCGCGAAGGTCCCGGACGAGATGCCCCTATTTGGCATCGAAGTAGCACTCGACCACGGCTGTCGTGAACGGGAACCGCACCGGTGTCGGACCGAAGGTGAGGTGGCCTGCCTTCTCTGCCGCTGTGGTGATCATGTCCGCGACCGTCGCCGCCTCCTCGGCCGGGCAGTGCACGATGACCTCATCGTGCTGGAAGAAGACCAATTCGCCGCGAAGTCCGGCCTGGCTCATCGCATGCCGCACTCCCGCCAGCATCAGCAGGACCCAGTCGGCGGCGCTGCCCTGCACCACGAAGTTGCGGGTGAAACGGCCACGTGCGCGTGCCGCCGCGCTGCTGCCGTATCCGTTGACCGTCTCCTGGGCCAGCTCCGCTTGCTCGGGCGAGGTGACCGAGGCCGGCGGGCAGGTGCGGCCCAACCAGGTGCGCACCAGCCTGCCCTGTTCGCCGGCCCGAGCCGCGTCATCGACATAGGCCATCGCGATCGGATAGCGGCGGCGAAGTTCGGCCATGTGCGCGAGCGCGTCGCCGGAGGTCTGGCCGTAAATAGCGCCGAGCAGAGCGATTTTGGCCTGGGCGCGGTCGCCGCCGAAGGCGCGGGCCGCCAGATCCGCGTACAGGTCGTCGCCGCGGCCCGCCACCTCCATCAGTCCTGGGTCGCGGGAGACCGCGGCCAGTATGCGCGGCTCCATCTGGTCGGCGTCGGCGACCACCAGCGACCACCCGGGATCCGCGCGGATCGCCTGCCGAATCACCTTCGGTATCTGCAGGGCACCACCACCATTGGTGGTCCAGCGGCCGGAAACCGTGCCGCCGGGCAGGTATTCGGGACGGAAGCGGCCGTCGTGCACCCACTGCTCTAGCCAGGCCCAGCCGTTGGCGGTGTGCAGGCGGTAGAGCGATTTGTATTCCAGCAGCGGCGCGACCGCGGGGTGATCGATCCGCTGGAGCTCCCATTTCCGGGTGGAGGACAACGAGATTCCGGCGCGGCCGAAGGCTCTGATGATGTCGTTGGGCAGGTCCGGTCGAACGCGCACGCCACCGAACGCGCGCGACACCTCGTCGGCCAGCTCCGCCATCCGGCGCGGTTCCAGGCCGCTTGGGAAACGCTCGCCGAGCAGCTTGTCCAGCAAGTCGCGGTGTACGTCCGCGCGCCAGGGGATGCCGGCTCGGGACATCTCCGCGGCCACCAGCATGCCCGCCGATTCGGCCGCGACGAGCAGCCGCATGCGCTCCGGATGTTCGGCCTTCGCGGTGCGGGCCAGCTGTCCGGCGTACACCTCCAACAGGGCGGTGAACTCGTCCGTGCCCGGCGGTAGCGGCACCGGGCCGGACTCGAACAGCGAGGGTTGCGTCTCCGCGGTGCGTGCGGGCGCGTCCGGTGGAACGGGCAGGTTGTGCAATCGCGCCCACGCCGCGGCCAATGAACGGGCCTGGCCCGACTGCCCCTCCTCGTGGCCGATCAGCAGCGCCTCGGCCGCCTGCACGTCGTAACAGCGCTCGACCCGCACCCCGGCCGCAAGCAATGATCGGTAGATCTCCGCCGTGGATCGCCACACCCACCGCTCGACCTCGGGACGCGAACGCACCGCCTCCGCTAGCGACGGCTCGTCGACCACCGGACCCGCTGGTCGACCGTCCTGGTCGAGCGGACACAGACGCGCACCTCCCTCGCCGGTTTCGGCCACCGCCCATCTCATGCCCGGAGTCTTGCACCGGGCACCGACATCCTTCTCGATGGTCGACCACTTCGCGAGAGTCGCTGGCCGAATCACCAGGTCGGTCGGCCACCGACCGGCACATTGGCGAAGCTCGGTTCGTTCGGGTCGAGCTGCAGGTGCTGCGGTTTGAGCTGGCTGTCGACCAGCATGGGCAGCAGCGGCAGACCTTTCGGGAGGTTGTAGCGGATCGCTACAGCACAGTCCTTACGAACGTCAGATGCTCATCGCAGGTTCTTGGGCAAGGGGTTCCGGTAGCACGTCGGCGTGGATGACGCGGAGGTTGCTGACGGCTCGGGTGAGAGCGACGTAAAGGCGTTGCAGGCCGCGCTGTTCGGCGTTGGCGATGCGAGACGGTTCGATGACGAGGACGGTGTCGAATTCCAGACCTTTGGCGAGGGTGACCGGGATCAGGCTCAACCGGGTGGAGCCGGTGGCCGGTTCGTCGGTACCGAGGATGGTGTGCGGTAAACCGTTGTCGGAGAATGCTTTGTGCAGGTCTGCGATGTCGTGGTCGGCGGCGATCACTCCGACGGATCCTTCGTCGGCCAGGGCGGTGGCGCATGCGCTGAGGATCGCCTCGGTCATGGCCTGTGTGGTGGTTCTGCTGATACGCAGGGCGTCGGCGGACTGGCGGTAAGAGGCGGGGCCACGTAGTTCGGGAGCGATGTGTGGCAGTAAGCGTGCGGCATAGTCGATTACCTGCGCGGGGACGCGGTAGCCGCGGGTCAGTTCTTCGATCTGGCCGTCCGGTCTGCCGAGGTGGGCGAGGACGGCGGTCCAGTCTTCGGCGGCCGAGGGGCTGGTGGCTTGGGCCAGGTCGCCGAGCACGGTGCAGGCGCCCGCGACGCGGCGGCCGATTGCCCGGATCTGCATGGGGCTGAGGTCTTGGGCTTCGTCGACCACGATATGGCCGAGTTTCGCCGGACGCTCGATCAGGGCCGAGGCCTCATCGATCAGCGCCAGATCAGCACTGCTCCAACGCATTCCCGGCACGTTACGTGGGCGCGGTGTGCACAGGATGGCGTGCTGCTCCTCGGCGGAGAGGATGCCGTCGGCCGCAAGGGCGAGCAGGTCAGGATCGGTGAGGAGCTCGAAAACCACCCGCCCAGAATCGGTCTCGGGCCACATCTGCTGGACGGCGCGAACGATCGCCCGGTTCCGGCGGAGCTGGCTCAGCGCGCTCGGGCCGGCCGATTCCCCGCGCCGCTCCATCTGGCGCAGCACGAGCAGGCTCAGACGCTGGGCGAGCAACTCGATACCGCTGCTGTAGTCGCTGTTGCGGTCGCGGACCTCGTCGAGTTCGTCGGCGATCTCGTCGGAATACAGGTGCCAGGTGCGTTGCAGGTACTTGACCTGCACTGTCTCGTCGATGGGCCGGATTCGCGAAAACAGGTGCCGCCGAATGACTTCGGCCATCCGCGCATCGCCCTTGATCCGCTCCACCCGCGGCTCCTCGACCCGTGTGACGGTGATGCCCGGGTTGGTGAGCTCATCGATGGTGGTCTGCAAGACCTCGACTTCGCCAAGAGCGGGCAGCACGTTGCGGACATAGGCGAGAAAGGACCGGTTGGGTCCGATGACGGCGACCCCGCCCTCCCGCCGCAACCGTTCTCGCTCGGTGAACAGCAGATACGCCAGCCGATGCAAACCGACCGCCGTCTTTCCGGTGCCCGGCGCCCCCTGGATACACAGCGTGCGATCCATCGGAGAACGCACCAGGCTCATCTGCTCGGGTTGAATCGTGGCCACGATGTCGCGCATCGGACCCTTGCGCGGCCGTTCGATCTCCGCGGCCAGCAGATCGCTGCCCTCGGCCCGCGCGAACCGAGAATCCAGCGATTCATCCTCGAAGGCGGTCAATTCGCCGTGATGGTCGAAACCGAAGCGGCGGCGCACCCGCACTTTCAGCGGATCCTGGTGGCTGGCTTCATAGAACGCGCGCGAGAGCGGGGCGCGCCAGTCGATGACCATGAGCTCGCCGTCCTCGTCGCTGACACCGCGACGACCGATATAGACGCGATCGCTGTCCGGTGCGGCCGAAGGTGAACCGAGATCGCGGATTTCGTCATAGACATCGCCCAGCGGGAAGTCCAGACGCCCGAAGAACAACGGCACATCATCGAGCCCGGACAGCTCCTCGATCTGCTTCTTGTGGAACTGCCGCGCCGCGAAGTTCTGCATCTTGTCGAAGACATCGCCCGCACCCCTGCCCGTGGCGAGCGCGGTCACGGCCTCTTCGCGCATGCGGGCAAGCGCCGCGCGGCAGGCGCTCAGATAGTCACGTTCGATGCGGATCTCGGGCTCGACCTGGTCGTTCTCAGCATCGTGCATGGTCTCGGCAACTCCCCCACCTCGAAGTGCAAATCACTTAACTCGGTCAATTATATAACCGAGACAATTTGTAGACCAAATCAAATTTGACTACTCTGGCTCCGTGGAGGAACCCGGCTTGCGCGAGCGCAAGAAGACCCGCACTCGCGAGGCGATCGCGGAGGCGGCGTTTGCCCTGTTCCAGAAATCCGGGTTCGACGGCGTCTCGGTCGCCGACATCGCCGCTGCCGCCGAGGTGTCCAAGCCGACCCTGTTCGCCTACTTCCCGACAAAGGAAGATCTGGTCCTGCGCCGATTCGTCAACGGGGGCAGAGGTTCCGCGCTCGTCGTCCGGGACCGCCCGTCCGGCACCTCCGCGCTGAACGCGCTACGCCAGTACTTTCTCGACCGGCTGGCCGAACGCGATCCCCTCACCGGACTCAACGACACCCCGGCGGCCATCACGTTCCACCACCTGCTGTATTCGACGCCCGCGCTGATGGCCCACCTGGCCGGTTACATGCTCGACCAAGAACAGGACCTCGCCGACGAACTGCTCGCGTCCGGCCAGCCGGGTGACGCGTTCACCGCACACCTGGTGGCAGGGCAGGTTTTCAGTACGCAGCGCATCCTCACGTACTACAACGCCCTGGCGATACGTTCCGGCCACGGCGCGGACGAGACCTATGCCGCGGCGGTCACCCGCGCCGAGAATGCCTTCGACCTGCTGGAGCGTGGGTTGGCGTGACCAACCGTCAGTCGTTCGTGAACAGGTCGTCGACGAGCCGGTGGGCGTACTCGGCGCTCAGCGCGCTGGGGCGAAAGAGTATGCGGTACATCATCGGCGCGACCACGCGGTCGAGGATGGCTTCGGCGCCGGGTGGGGATTCGCCGCGACGGTCGGCGCGGTTCACGATGACGGCGATCTGCTCGGCGGCATAGTCCGAGCACTGTCCGGCGTTCGCGCCCTCGGGGTCGCCGAGCAAGGCGTCGCGGATGTAGGCGCGACCCGGTGGCGAATTCATCTCGTCCAGGAATTGTTCGGCCCAGGCGGTCAGGTCCGCGGCCAAGGTGCCGTGGTCTTCCGGTTCGGTTTCCGGGCGGAGTCGTTCGACGGCGACGTCGGAAAGTAACTCGCGCAGATCGCCCCACCGGCGGTAGATGGTCGACGGGGTGACTCCGGCGCGGGTAGCGATCGACGGAACGGTGAGCGCGTCGCGACCGACTTCCGCCATCAGCGCGTGCGTGGCCGTATGGACCGCCTGTTGGACGCGGGTGCTGCGTCCTCCAGGGCGGACCATCGGTTTGCGGCTCATCTTCTCACCTTAAAGCAAATATGTTGCCTCAAGCAGGGACTACGGCCGCAGCTTGTTCGTAGGCGCGCCCGGCTTGCAACACTGCGGCCTCGCCGAACGGGTGACCCAGCAGTTGCATGCCGATCGGCAGCCCCATGCGGTCCTGGCCGACCGGCAGCGACAGCGCGGGGATGCCGGTGATGTTGGCCGGAGCGGCGAGCCGGACGTAGGCATCGGCGACCGCTTCCGAGGTGCCGTCGGGCCAGGTCACTGTTTCTTGCCCGGCCGGAACCGCAGTCATCGGAACCGCCGGTGCCGCAAGCACATCCACCTCGGCCAGCATGTCGGCCCAGGCCCGGCGCATCATGGTTCGCGCGCGTTGGGCGCGCAGGTAATCGCCCGCGGACAGCAGTTCACCGGCTTCCAAGAACAGGCGGACGTCGTCGCCGTAATGCTCGCCCGCCGTACGCAGGGTTTGCTCGTGATAGGAACTGGCCTCCGGAACCATCAGACCCCACTGGATGGCCTTGATGTAGCGGGTCATGGGGATTTCGACGTCGACGAGCTGCGCGCCGAGATCTCGCAACTGCTCGATGCCTCGCCGCACCGCTGCCGTGGTCTCGGCATCGACGTGATCGAAGTAGTAGTTGGTCGGCACGCCGACCCGCAATCGGGTCAGATCGGATTCCTGGCGGTCCTCGGCGGGCGTCGGAACCGAGGCCGGATCGCGAGAGTCGTACCCGGACAACGCGTTCAGCACCAAGCCCGCATCGGCGACGGTGCGGGTGATCGGGCCGACGTGGTCCAGCGACCACGACAGCGGGACCACCCCGTGCCGGGACACCCGGCCATAGGTCGGCTTGATGCCGACGACGCCGTTGAGTGCCGCGGGTACCCGGATCGACCCGCCGGTGTCGGTGCCCACCGCGAAGGTCGCGGCGCCGGACGCGACGGCGACGGCGGAACCGCCGCTCGATCCACCCGCGACCCGAGTCGGATCCGTGGCGTTGCGGGTCTGCGGAGTGATCAGGCCGTAGGCGAATTCGTGGGTGTGAGTTTTGCCGAGCAGGATGGCTCCGGCGGCGTCCAAACGGGCGGCAACAGCGCTGTCGGCTTCCGCGCGGTGGGTGGCGCGGACTCGCGAACTGGCCGTGGTGGCGAGACCGGCGACATCGATCAGGTCCTTGAGCCCCATGGGTATTCCGTGCAGCGGACCTCGCGAACGTCCGGCGGCGATCTCGTGTTCGGCCGCGCGCGCCGCGTTCCTGGCCTGGTCCGCGGTCACCGCGACGTAGGCGCCCAACCGTGGTTCCACCTGCTCGATGCGGTCGAGCACCGAATCGACCAATTCGACGGGCGAGATCTCCCCGGCTCGGATCGCCGCCGAGGCCGCGGTTGCCGTCAGCTCATACGGTTTCATCGTGGTCCTCCCGCGCGCGGTAGACGGCAGCGGGCGCGATGTCGGTCAGGTCGAGCTCCCGCAGGAGGGCAACGACGGAGTGGACGTGCTCGACGGCGGCCGCCAGACCGGCGTGTCGCTCGACCGGTAGCTCCAGCCCGGCGCGGGCTGCCCAGTGCGCCGCCTCGGGCGCGGTGAGTGGACGTGTGGACATGGAACCCCTCAGCGGTTGGACGTGTCGTTAAACGCGAATGGTTTGCGTTAACGCCACAGTAGGAGCTACCGTCACTTAACGCAAATCAATTGCTTTTACCGTCGAAAAGGAACGCCGATGACCGCATCCCCCTCCTGGACAATTGGCGACCTCACCATCCACCGCATCGATGAGGTCGCGCTGCCACGACCCACCGGCGCCTGGCTACTCCCCGCCGCCACCCCCGAGCTGGTAGCCGAAAACCCTTGGCTGCAACCAGATTTCGCCGACAAAGACGGCATTTTGAACATGAACAGTCACACCTTCGCCGTGACGATCGGCGGGTTGCGGGTTCTCGTCGACACCGGCATCGGCAACGGCAAGGCGCGCGCGAACCCTGCCTGGAACAAGCTCGACACCGACTACCTTCAGCGTCTCGACTCGGCAGGATACGCACCGGAGTCCATCGATCTCGTCGTACTCACCCACCTGCACACCGACCACGTCGGCTGGAACACCCAGTGGCACAACGACAGCTGGATTCCGACCTTCCCCAACGCCCGATATCTCACCTCGCGCACCGAATGGCAGTTCTGGGCCGACTACGACATGGACGAGCCCCGCCGGCAGATGTTCGACGATTCCATCCACCCGATCAACGACGCCGGGCTCCTCGACATCCTCGACGTTCCCGACTCGGGCCTGGAGGTAGCACCAGGCCTGCGCCTACTCCCCACTCCCGGCCACACACCCGGACACCTCGCCGTCCAACTCGGCAGCGCCGCGCTGATCACCGGCGACTGCATCCACCATCCCGTCCAATTCGCCGACCCCACCATCGGCAGCTGCGTCGACATCGACCCACGCCGCGCCGAGACCTCCCGCCGCGCCCTGCTCCAATCCCTCACCGGCACAAGCACTCTCCTGCTCGGCACGCACTTCCCGCCGCCCACCACAGGTTTCGTCGTCAGCGACGAGGGTGCCTACCGGCTCATCCCGGCTTGAAAGGTCGGCGGATGGTGGCGGTTCGCGGTGCGCCCGCCACCATTGCGCCTCGGGGTCCGGCCGAGTTGGTGCGAGGTAAAGGTCAGTGCCTGCAGAGCCATTCGGTGCCGTAGTGGGCGGCGTCGCCACCGGTGAGGTGAACCCAGCGGCCGTCGCCTTCACAGGGGGCACCTTCGACCGGTGTCGAGTTTTGCGGGGTCGTCGAGGGGGTCTCGACCGGCGGCGGGGTGGTTTCGGGGCCGGCGCCATGATTGGGATTGGTGCAGATTGTGCCTTCGCAGGGCACCCAGGTGCCGTCACCGTTGGGGTTCTGGATGGCATCGGGACCGATGTAGCTGCCCTGCGGGCAACCCGGATCCTGGTTCTTGGCACAGTATTCCGGGCTCAGGTTGTTGTTGGTGGAGCCGTCGGCACCGCGCTGTTGCTGGCTGGTGGGCGGTGGTGGCGCCACCGTCGTGGTGATGGGGGTGGTCGGTGCCGCCGAGGTGGTGGTCGTCGCCTTCGGTGTGGTGGTGCTCGGTGCCGGTGTCGAATCGTCCGAACAGGCTGCCGCACCGCAAATGGCGACCATCCCGATCAGGACTGCCAGTACACGTTTCATCATTCCCGCCTCTCTCGAAAACCACGAACCCCTTGCCGGTCATTGGTGTCGCCGGGCGATCAGCGGATGCAATCGCGCAGACAAGTCTCCCGGTGGGCGCGCTCGCCGTGACGTATTACCAGCCCGCAGCGGTGTGTCTCCCGATCCTTCGGGGACAAAGGTCGGCGAATCGACCGAGCCGAACTCGAATTCGGCTTGGTCGATGGCGGCGGCGACCGGCGACGAGACCAGGCGTCCGCGGCCCAGGCACCGCACGCGCCATTGAAAGGCACGGATTACTGTGTGCGAGAGCGGTATTCGTGCCACCGATGCACTGCGGTTTGCACGGCGCCCTCGTCTTCGGTGGCGTGAGCGCCGGAAGCGCCCGCGGCGCCGAGCACCACGCCGTCATCGGTGATCAGGATGCCGCCGGCGAAGGGGATGAAGTCGCCGCCGTTGAGGTGTTGGATGCTGTCGACGATCGCGCCCGGCAAAGCGATTTGCCCCGATGGCTGCAATGCCAATAATGCGGTGCGGGCCTTGGCAACAGCGATCCGGCTGGTCATCGGCATGCCACCGTCGGCGCGGCGTAAGACGATCGCCGCACCACTCACGTCGAGGACGGCCACGGCCAACGGCGGGAAACCGCGCTCTGCGGCGACCTCCAGCGCGGACGCCACCAGCCAGTCGGCATCGGCCAAGGTCAGTCCGGGTAGTCGAGGGGTCTCGCTCATGAGCTCGAATCTAGCGGAACAGACCTTGCGACAGAGGACGCCAGGGTGGGGCCAGCACTACCGGAAAGAAGGGTGTCTGCCGGATAGCAGGGATGCCCCGACGACCCATAACGTGATCGAGTCCGCAGCAGAAGGGAATCACCTTGCACATCAGGGTATGTGATCGATCGTTGGCCGCCACCGTGGCTACGGGAGTACTGGCCGGCCTCTTGGCCACATCTTGCAGTTCGACAGGAACCGATCGCGCCGAGCCCGCCGCCGATACCGGACGGGCGAAAATCACTGCGGCCCTGAACAATTTGATCTCGGTCGACCATCTGCCCGGCGCCCAGATCGTGATCACCGATGGCGGCCGGGCGTGGACCGCGACCGCCGGTGCGGGCAACGTCGAACAGGGCACACCCTTCCCGGACCAGGCGCGGGTCCGGATTGCCAGCAACACAAAAACATTCGTGGCAACGGTCATGCTACAGCTGGTGGCCGAAGGCAAGGCTGAGCTGGATGCGCCGGTAGCACGCTATCTGCCGGGCGTTGTGCACGGGCCAGGCATCGACGGGAATCAGATCACGATCCGAAACCTGTTGCAGCACACCAGCGGAATCCCGGAGTACGCGGCCGAGTTCGGCGTGCCTCCCAAGCCGGGACAGATCGAGACCCACGACGAACAAGTGCGTTGGGGGATAACAGATATGACGGAGGTCGTGCGCAACGCCCTCACCGCGCCCGCCGATTTCGCACCGGGCGCACAGTGGGCCTATTCCAACACCAATTACGCACTCGCGGGAATGATCATCGAAAAGATCACCGCGAGCTCGCTCGGCGCGGAGATCACCCACCGCATCATCGAGCCCCTCGGCCTATCCGACACCTACTACCCGAACCCCGACGAAACCGACATCCGCGGCCCGCATCCCCTCGGCTACAGCGAGATCGACGGCAAACTGATCGACTACACCAGCCAGAACGTCACCTCGGCAGGCGCGGCGGGAGCGATGGTCTCGAGCGGCGCGGACCTCAATCGTTTCTTCACCGCTCTCCTGGACGGAACCCTGCTGCCACCCGCCGAGCTGGCAGCGATGAAAACCACGGTCCCCCTTGGCGTTCCAGACTCCGACGCGGCCTACGGCCTAGGCCTGCTCTACCACCGACTCCCGTGCGGCAAAGACAGCTGGGGCCACGGCGGCGACATCGACGGCTTCGAAACCCGCGGCGGCGCAACCACCGACGGCCGCTCCGTCACCATCATCACCAACCAGGTCCCCAACACCCCCGAACCCACCCAGCACATCAACCAGCTCGTCGACACCGCCCTCTGCCCTATCACCTGACAACAACGTCAAGGGCCGGGGCTGGAGGTCAGGCTGTGAACAACGTCGATCCCCAGTAGTCGTCGGCGCCGAGCCCCGGCGGGACCGCGAACACCGCTGAACCGACGTGCTTGATGTATTCGTTGAGGGCGTCGTTGCGGGCGAGCTTTTCCTGCATCGGCACGAACTGGGTTTGCGGGTTGCGGCAGTAGGCAATGAAGAACAGTCCGGCGTCGAGGTGGCCGAAACCGTCGGAGCCGTCGGTGAAGTTGTAGCCGCGGCGCAGGATTTGGATGCCGCCGAGTTCTTCGGCCGAGGCCAAGCGAACGTGGGCGTTGGCATCGACGAGCGGCCCGGACGGTCCCGCCGACTGCAGATCGAGTTCATCGAACTCGTCCGCGCCGCCCATGGGCGCCCCGGTGCCCTTGGTGCGGCCGATCACCCGTTCCTGCTCGTGCAAGGTGGTGCGATCCCATGGCTCGATCAGCATGCGGATCCGGCGGGTCACCAGATACGAGCCGCCTGCCATCCATGCTTGGTCGTCGCCGCGATCGACCCAGACGAATTTGTTGACGGTGTCGTGATCCTCGGCCTTGATGTTTCGCGTTCCGTCCTTGAACCCCAGCAGGTTTCGCGCCGTCGTCTGACTGGTGGAGGTCGAGGAGGTACGACCGAAACCGAGCTGCGACCAGCGCACCGACACCGCGCCGAAACCGACGCGCGCGAGGTTGCGGATCGCGTGCACCGCGACCTGCGGGTCATCCGCGCAGGCCTGGATGGCGATCTCGCCGCCACTGCGCGCCGGTTCGAGGGCGTCGCCGGTGAACTTCGGCAGATCGGTGAGCGCCTTCGGTTTACGCGCCGCGATCCCGAACCGGTCGACGCCGTCGGCGGTGGTGAACAGCGACGGACCGAACCCGATCGTCAGCGTGAGCCGCGAGGGCGACAGATCGAGCGCCTCACCGGTATCGGTCGGCGGTTTGTACGCGCCGGCACCGATGGCGCCGTTGTGCGCGGCCTCGCGCCCGGAGGTCATCCGCTCCGCCATCAGCGTCCAGGTCTTCAGCAGATCGATCAGCTCGGCGCGCGATTGCGTGTGCACGTCGAACACCGCGAAATGCAGCCGGTCCTGCGCGGCGGTGACGATGCCTGCCTGGTTGGTACCGCGGAACGGCACCGAGCCGGAGGCGGTGGCCGCCGAGGCCGGACTCGACATCCGCCCGGCCAGCACCCCGGCCCCGGCCGCCGCGACGCCGATACCCGCTGATCCGATCAGGCCGCGGCGCGAGATGCCGCCGCGACCCGCGGTCTCACGATCCCGCGACAACGCCCTGCACCTGACTCACGACCGCGGACAGCGCGTCGATCTGGCGCGCGAGTGCGGCGCGCTGATCGTTGTTGACCGTCTCGTAACTGACATGCCCGTCGCCCTGCCGGTACTTGGCCAGCTCGCTGTCGAGTTCGGCGAAGCGCCGGTCGATCTGGGCGCCGAGCTCGGGGTTGCGCTCGTCGAGGATCGGGCGCAGGCTCGCGATCGCCGCCTGCGAACCGTCGACGTTGGCCTGGAAATCCCAGAGATCGGTGTGCGAGAACGTGTCTTCCTCGCCGGTGATCTTCGTGCGCGCGATTTCGTCGAGCAGACCCTGCGCACCGCCGGCGACCTGGACCGGATCGACGGCGTAGCCCGCCGCGTTCACCCCGGCGACGAGTTCGCCGATATCGGAAAGAAGCTGGTCGGCAAGCTGGTTGGTGTCGGGCTGCAGACCCTGCCTCCACAGATCCTTCTCCAGCCGGTGGAATCCGGTCCATTTGTCGCCCGCGGCGACATCGGCTTCACGCAGATCCAAACGCGGGTCCAGATCGTTGGGGAAGCTCTCGGCGACCGGTTCGATGCGCTCGTAATAGGTGCGGGTCACCGGGTACTGCTTCTTGGCCGACTCGATATCGCCGGCTTTGATCGCGGCGACAAACGATTTCGTGGTCTCCTGCAGCGCGGTCAGCTGACTCTGCAGGTAGCGCTTGTAGCCGTCGGCCGCGTCGGCGAGTTTGCCGGTCTCGTCACGCTTTTGCGCCTCGCCGGTCACGGTGAAATCGTGCCGGATTCCGTCGCCGACCATGCCCGGCTTGCACGCGGTCTGGTACTTGCCCGGCTCGGGTACCGACACGATCAATTGACGAGTGAGGCCGGGGCCGATGTTCTCGATCTCACCGATGACGCGTTCGCCGGTGCCGTAGACGTAGAACTCGGTGACCTTGGTCCCGTTGTTGGCGATCCGGAAGGTCACGGTGCCGGTGTCGGCCGAATCCTTGGCCACCGCGCAGGTGGAGTCGTCGGCGGTGACCGCGATATCGCCTGCCGCCGCGGTGTCGGTCTTGCTGGTGCACGACACCAACAACGCGGGAACTGCCACCGCGACCGCGATCGGGAATATGGAGAAACGCACGGAGAGTGGACCTTTCGTTGTCACGGCTTGGCCGCGGTATCTGTCGTGGAACGAGTCGGCTGGTGCGCTCTCGCGGCGGACACCGGGCGCAGGAACAGGAACAACACCACGACGACGTAGAGGAGCCAGGCGAGTACCTGGAGCACGGTCGGGTCGGCGCGGAAGTTGAAGATGCCCTGCGCGACCGTGCCGTACCAACTCGACATCGAGAACCACGACGAAATGTCGAAGGCGTTGCGGGCCAATCCCGGCAGCCAGTCCGCGGTCTGCAACGCCCGGATGCCGTAGGCGAGAATCCCGGCGGCGACCACGATCAACAGCACACCGGTGTATTTGAAGAAGGTGGCGAAATTGATCCGGACGGCGCCCAGGTACATCAGCACGGTCAGCACGGCGGCGACGGCAATCCCTAGCAGCAAACCGATCAAGGGCCATTGACTGCCCGCGGTGTTCTCGGCGTATCCGACCATCAACAGCGCGGTCTCCACGCCCTCCCGGCCGACCGCGAGAAAGGCCAGCGACACCACCGCGACCGGACCGACATCGAGCGCGTGCGACAGGCCCACCTTCAGATCTCCGGAGATGGACCGGGACGCCGTCCGCATCCACAACACCATCCACGTCACGATCACCACCGCGGCCAGCGACGCGAGCCCGGCGATCAGCTCCGCGGCGATGCCGGTGACCGTGGAGGTGCCGTAGCGGATGCCGACGAAGATCGCGACGACCATGGCGACGGCAGCACCCACCCCCACCGCGACCCACTTCAACGACTCGCGGCGCTGCGACTTCACCAGAAAGGCCACCAAAATCATGACCACGATTCCGGTTTCGAGCCCCTCACGCACCCCGATCAAGCCGCTGCCGAACAATTGAGCGGCGACCGAAGGTGCGCCGGAAGCAAACGCCTGTTCTCTCACATCCACTCCCAGTCGAACCAAACCCAGCCTAACCACAGTTCGGCAAGGCAAACCTAGTGTTGCACGCAGATCGGCAGTTTCGAAACCCGGTCCGGGAAGGTTGACGGGTGACTCGGTCCACGATCCGGCGCACCCGCCCGACGGACTGGGGAAACGTCTCGGCCGCCACCAGGACCCGGCACCGCGACGGTCCCAACAAGGAAGGGCCAACTGGGGAAACGGGCGTCGTCATGAAATTGGTTGTCTTGCCTGACAATTGAGGCGCGACGCGGCGCTTGTCGCACGGTGACGCTGGAGGGCTCGATGACTTTTGTGACCGCGCTATTGGTAGCCGGCTTCCTCGGGGCAATGCCGATGCCCGCCGCGCCGACCGGCGCGGTCTGGCTCCACGACGACAGTTATGTGTCCGCCGGACAAGCCAACGCCTACATCGATGTGCAATGCCCAAAGGGACAAAAGGGATGGACCCTGACCATTCATCTCACCGCGGTCAAGCCCGGCCAGCCGACGGCCACCGGGTCGGTGATCAACTCGCCGGTGACCTGCGACGGTGAAACGCGGTGGCGACAGCACCCACTCACCGTCCGCCCCGACAACGCACCGTTCTTCGCCAGCCACACCGAGCAGAACGCGGGGGTCGCCGAACTCCGCGACCCCACCGGCATCCTGGCCGGCACCAGCACCCGGCGGATCGTCTTCTACGCGTGGGACTGACCGCTCAAATGGCGATGGCCCCCGAACCAAAACAGTTCGGGGGCCTCGAACAGCCAAGATACACCGCGGATCCGACTCGGCGTGGGGGATTCGCGAAAATCCGATGACGGTGTCAGCACCAGGGCAGACGCACCGCTTCGAGGTCTGGTGCGGCTCGCAGTGCCTCGGTCAGCTCGGTGGGGCCTGCCACCTTCGTTCCGCAGAGGTCCCAATCGGACCAGGTGATCCAGGATCGGTCGGCGGCCCACATGTTGGAGGGCGAGCCGTGGCCGCTCGGGTGGTCGTACAGGTCCGCGGCGTCGCCTAGCGGGCCCGAGACGGTGACGCCGGAGTCGAACTCGCCGCTGGCGCCAGGGCCGAAATAGGCGATGCATGGCGTGTCCACGCCGCCAGGAGACCACGCGGTCAGCACCTCGATCATCGCCAGCCACGACTCCCGGTCGAGGGAACCCTCGGCGGGCGGGCGAATGCTCACCCGCCAGCTCCCGCCCGGGCGTGCGCCGGACAGGCTGCTGAAGCTGGGATACTTCCCCTCTTCGACGACCGGCTCACCCACCCGAGCCGCGAGTTCGGTCCAGCGCAACCTCCGCCAGCCCGGACCGGGATGCTCGGATCGGCCCAGGTCGTTGCCGGGCACTGACGCCTTGGCGTCGAGGTTGACGCCGTTGATGGCCGTCGGTTGCGCGAGTCCGGCCGCCAGTCGCCGCTGCCACCGCTCGTCGTAGGTGAGTTCCGTTGCGCCCGACTCGTGCTCGTACATCGCGTGCAACAGCCACGCCGCGTCGGGCCGCGCGTCGATCTCGTACCCGCACCACCCGACATCGGTGTCGGGCGTGCCGAGCCACGAAACCAGCTCTCGATCCGCAACAGTCCAGGTCACAGTGGGCAAGCGTACCCAGGGCTCAGCGGTTCACCAGGGCTCGGCCGAGAAGGGGAAGCAGGCGGTCCCAGTGACGTTGCAGCGCCGCGGGATCGAAGGCGTCGGTATCGGACATGGTGAAGCCGTGCACGGTGTCGGGGTAGATCTCGGCGGCGTTGTCGAATCCCGCAGCATCAAGGGCTCGGTTGAGCTCGTCGACCGACTCGGACGGCATGTCGTTTTCGGCGAGGCCGAGGTGGGTGTGCGCGGGAAGTTCGGGGATGAGGTGGTGTGGGCTGTCGGGTGCGTCGGTGACCAGGGCGCCGGGGTGGAATCCGGCGACGGCGGCCACGCGGTCGGGGTAGGCGGCCGCGGTGCGCATCGCCAAGACGCCGCCGAGGCAGTAGCCGATCACGGCGACCGGTCCGGTGCCGACCTCGGGCTGAGCCGCGAGGAATTCGAGGTAGGCGTCGGCATCGCGCAGGACGCGTTCGGCGGTGTGCGCCATGACCAGCGGGATCAACTGGGCCGCGACCGCGGGCCGAATCTCGTGGGTGATGTGCTCGGGAAGCTCGACCAGAGGTGCCGGGCCGTCCCGGTAGAGGAGGTTGGGGACGAGCACGTAGTAGCCGTGCTCGGCCAGTTCGCGGGCCCGTTGCTCGAGCACGGGTCGCACGCCGAAGACGTCCATGTACAGCAGCACTCCCGGGTGCCGCTCGCCGTCGTCGGGGCAGGCGGCGAAAGCGTCGGCCTGGCCGTCCGCGGTGGGAATCTGCAGTGTCCTGGTGTCGGTGGAAATAGTGGGTCTTCCTTCCTTGGGCTGATGTCACATCGTTAGTGAGATAAACAGTTATGACACAAACGACGGTAGATCGTTAGTCGCACTAACGCAAGTAGGTATGCTTCCCGCATGACCACGACGTCACCGCGATTGCGCGCACTGCCCAGCCGGTTGTTGAGTCAGGCGGCGACTCATGGCGATCGACTGGTGTCCGAAGGTCTGGCGCGGATCGGCGCGCGCAAGTGGCACTACGCGGTCCTGGCCACGCTGGCCGACGCGGGACCGGCCAGCCAGGCCGAAATGAGCAGGCGCACCGGCATTTACCGCAGCGACATGGTCGCGGTACTCAACGAGCTCGAGCGCGACGGCTATGCCCACCGAGTGCCCGACCTCGACGACCATCGGCGCAACGTCATCACACTGACCACATCCGGCACCGCGCGGCTGCGCGAACTCGATACCGTATTGGCCGGCCTGCAACGCGAATTGCTGTCCCCGCTCACCGCGACGCAACGCAAACAGCTGGCCGAGTTGCTCACTCAGCTCGTCGACCATCACGACAGCCCCCAGTAACGGCCGGCAACCAGGTAGTCCGTTCCGGAAACTTCGAGTATTCGATACTCGTGCTGCGGAACGGCGGACGGGTGGATGCTGGCAGCTGCTCGATATTCAACGGCAGATATCGATTTAGGTCGCGATTGCCGGACCCGGTAATGCTCAGCTCAGCATGTTCTCGATCAGGTCGGCGGCTCGCGTGGTGCCGCCCTCGGCCGCTGTGTCCGCGCACAGTTGTGCCGAGCAGCGGGCCACCGCTGGATCCGCGATCAATTCCTGCAGGGCCTTTCTCAGGTTCTGAGCTGTCGCGTTCTGAGTGTCGATGCGGCGAGCCACACCCAACTCGACGAGCCGGTCCGCGTTCATGAACTGCTCGGCGCCCTGCGGCACCGCGATCATCGGGACGCCTGCCAGCAGCCCTTCGCCGCAGCCGCCCATGCCCGCGTGGGTGACGAAGGCGTCCGCCTGCTCCAGAATCGCCCGCTGCGGAACCCAGGAGTGCACTTCGACATTGGCCGGGATGTCGCCGAGTTCGGTTGGGTCGGTGTACTTTCCGATCTGCAGCACGACGTGCCAGCCGGGCAGATCACCGAAGGCGCGCAGGCACTGGCGGTAGAACTCCAGCTGGCGGGTGTAGGCCGAGCCGAGGGAGATCAGCAAGACGTTCTCCGCATCCGCCGGGCGCGTCCATCCTTCCTCTGATTCGCGAGTGCCGAAGCACGGACCGACGAATGTCACTGTGCCGGAGTCGGTTTGGTCGGCGTGCGGTTGCATCGCCTTGGGTATCAAGGCCAGAGCACGGTCGGGCATGCCGGAGAACGCGTCCACCTCCCGGGTGGCCGCGTTGCTCTCGATGAGCCACCGCGCGAACTTCTCCCGGTAGGCGTCAGCCCCGGGCAGCTGCCGAATCTGCGCTGCCACCTCCTGGTCATAGCCCTTCCAGGCCACGAAGGTTGGCGACAGCTGGACGATCGGGCGGCTCTGCGCCTCGGCGAGTGCCCGCCCGGCATAAGCGCCGACGTCGTAGAGATAGAGGTCGGCGGGGTCGTGATCGTAGGCGGCGCGCAGCTGCGGGAGTGATTGAATCGCGTTGTCCAGGAATAGATTCATGGTCTCGACAGGATCGGCGGGCCAGTTGTTGTCGGCCACCGGCAAAATGGCGGTACACGGAACCAATTCCGCGCCGGCCGCGGTGATCAGGTCGCCGACCACCGGGTCGTTGGCGTAGGTCACGCGATGGCCACGCGCCACCAGTTCACGGATGAGCGCGAGACTCGGCAGGACGTGGCTGACGATGGGAATGCCGGCCATCGCGATGTGGGTACGACGTAAAGGCATTGCGGTGTCGCTCATTTCAGGTCGGCGGCGGCTTCGAGGTCGGCGATGGTGCCCGACATGATCGTCCGTATGTGTTCGGTGAGGTGTTCGACGGGCCAGTCCCACCAGGCCACTGCCAGTAGCCGGGCAATGTCCTTGTCGTCGTAGCGGGTTCGGATCAGACGGGCCGGATTACCGCCGACGATGCCGTAATCGGGCACGTCGCCGGTGACGACGGAACCGGTGCTGATGATCGCGCCGTGACCAATCCGCACGCCGGGCATCACCGTCACACCGTTGCCGAACCAGACGTCGTTGCCGACGACGGTGTCGCCCCGGCTGGGCAGGCCGGTGAGCAGGTCGAAGTGGTTCGACCACGAGCCGCCCATGGTGGGGAACGGGAAGGTCGACGGGCCGTCCATGCGATGGTTGGCGCCGTTCATGATGAACCGCGTTCCGGTGCCGAGCGCGCAGAACTTTCCGATGACCAGCTTCTCGGGGCCATAGTGGTACAGCACGTTTCGGGTTTCGAACGCGGTCGGGTCGTCCGGGTCGTCGTAGTAGGAGTACTCCCCCACCTCGATCAGGGGCGAGGTGATCAGCGGCTTCAACTGCACTACGCGCGGCTGGCCGGCCATGGGGTGCAGCACGGTCGGGTCGGCGGGAACGGAATCCTTGGGCACAGCGAATCTCCTTCGTTGCGTTGGTTTTTCGGGTATCAGACGGTCGCCGACGCGCGCAGGTCGAGGCGAGCGCCCCGCCAGCGGGCACGCAGCCGGCGATCATGGCTGACAATGACGAGAGCGCCGCGGTATTCGGCCAGCGCGGTTTCCAGCTCTTCGACCAGACCGGGCGACAGGTGGTTGGTGGGCTCGTCGAGCAACAGCACATCGACGGGCTCGGTAACCAACCGCGCCAAGGCAAGTCGCTGCCGCTGCCCGGTGGACAGGTTCTCGACGCGCGTCGTGAACTGGGCACGGCTGAACAGGCCGAGCGCGGACAATCGTTCGGCGTGCTCGGCGGCTGCTCCCCCGCGACCGCGGGCGAAGGCGGCAAGCAACGTCTCGCCTTGGCCGGCCGGCCGCGGCTCCTGCGCGAGGTAACCGACTGTGCCACTGCGTGTTACGTAGCCGCTGTCCAGAGCGAGCGTGCCTGCCAGCACGCGCAGCAACGTCGATTTACCCGCACCGTTCTGGCCGGTGATCAGCAAGCGGTCGCCCGTATTGAGCGTGACACTCGTCCGATCGAGCCTGCCCTCGACCGCGATGTCGGTGGCGTCGAGCACGCTGCCCCGCGCCCGCCCGGCCCGCATCGTAGCAGCGAACCGCAGCGGTTCCGGCGGCGGTGGCACCGGGTCGGCGAGCAGCCGACGCAGCCGTTCCTCGGCATTGCGGACCCGGCTGGCCAGCGACTGCTGCACCCGTCCCCCGGCCCGGTCGTAGGCCATCTTGTTGTTGTCCTTCATCGCCCGGCCCGGCGCGACATCGCGGGCGGTGGTGGCGGCGACCTCGCGCAGCCGATCGGCGTCGGCTTGCCATTGCGCGTGCGCCTGCGCCCACCGCTGCCGCGCCGCCGCCTTCTCGGTCAGGAATCCCGCATAACCGTTGCCGTAGCGGATAACTCGCTGCCGGTCCGCGTCGACCTCGAGCAGACTGGTCGCGACCCGCTCGAGGAAAACCCGGTCGTGCGAGACCGTCACCGTCGTGCCGCGACGGGCACGCAGGTGGTCTTCCAACCAGGTCAGGGCGTCGTCGTCGAGATGGTTGGTCGGCTCGTCCAGCAACAGCACCTCGGTGCCCGCCGCCAGCACCGCGGCCAGGCGCAGCCGGACCTGCTCGCCGCCGGACAGCCCGTCGACCGTGCGGTCGCGGTCCACCAGACCCAAGCCGAGGCCGTGCAGCGCCCGTTCCACCCGAGCGTCGGCGTCGTAGCCACCACGAAACTCGAAAGTGGTTGTCAGCTCGCCGTATTCGGCCAGGCCCGACTCATCGCCCGCGGCCATCGCGTCCTCGAGGCGGCGCAGCCGCAGTTCGATCGCGCGTAGTTCGCGCAGCGCCCGGTCGATGACCTGCTGGACGGTCATGTGCGGCGGGAGTTGTTCGTCCTGAGTGAGGTAGCCGACGCCGCCGTCGGCCTGGACGACGATCTCGCCGTGATCGGGCTGTTCCCGCCCGGCGAGCAGCCGGAGCAGGGTGGTCTTGCCGGATCCGTTTTCGCCGACGATGCCGGTGCGCTCGCCCGCGGCGAGCGAACACGTCACCTCATCGAGCACACGCCTGCCGTTGTAGGACTTGCTGACCGCGAGCGCGGTGATCTGGGTTGGCATATGCACACTCCGAAGCATTCGAGGAGGACATGGTCATCGGGGACCACAGGACCGGGTGAACACTTCGGTTGAGCATCGACCTACCTCACTAGTGCGACGGTTGTTGCATTAGCATAGTGTCACAGCTTGCCCCCTTCGAGCAACCGGAATGCCGAGAATGAGTTCCTCACCCGTTTCACCTGGCCCGACGCCCCGCCCCGGTGGCCGAACCGCCCGCATCCGCGACCAAGTCCTGGACGCGGTCCGCGCGGAGCTGACCGAGCACGGGTACGACGCACTCACCGTCGATACGGTCGCCGCCCGCGCGGGCGTGCACCGCACCACGGTGTATCGCCGCTGGCACGATGTCGGCGGCCTGATCACCGACGTCTTCGACGCGGCGAGCGATATCGACTGGCACCCCCGCGACACCGGTTCCCTGCGCGGCGATCTGGCCGCGCTCAACCAGGAGATCCAGGATTCGCTGACCGAGGAACCGTCCTTCGCCGCGGCGCTGATCGCGGTCTCGTTCCGCTCCGAGGAGGCCGCCCGGGCGCTGCGGCGATTATGGGAAGACCGATATACGCAGAGCGAGATCGTCATTCAGCGAGCGATCCAGCGCGGCGAGCTCCCGCCCGGCGTCGACGCGCGTGCCCTGCTGATCGCCGCTACCGCACCGATCTATCACCAGCTGGTTCTGCTGCGCACCCCACCCGACCCGCGACTCCCCGATCAAGCGGCCGCCGGCGCCGCGCTCGCCGCACGCTCCGGCGCGTTCACCAACTGACCACGCGCGCTACACCTTTCGGGCCAAACCGGCCACGATGAGCGCCAGCCCCGCCTCGAACGCCGACTCAGGATCCAGCTCCGGCAGGTCGTCCGCGCCGTGACCGAGTTCCGCGTCCGCCTGTTCCTCGAGCACGGCGCCGACCGTGTAGCGCCCCGCAGCCAGCATCGCCATCTGCGCGTCCCGCTCCGGCACACCGGATGCGATCAGAAACGCCATCTTCTGCGCGATCCGATCCAGGTCGGCCGACCTGGGCCGAGTCCCGGCGTGCAGCCGTGCCCCGTCGCGACGCATCAGCAGCGTTCGCCGGAAACTGCGCATGTTCTCCAGGAACCACTCACGCCAGTCATCGGCGGGCGTCGGTAGTGGTTCGGTCGCATGGGGAATCATCGCCGCCTCGGCCATCGCGGCGAGCAGATCCTCCTTCTTGCGGAAGTGGTAGTAGAGCGACGGCTGCTCGACGTTCAGTCGCCTCGCCAGCTGCCGCGTGCTGACGGCATCCAGGCCGACCTCGTCCAGCAGATCGAGCGCCTCGGCGATCACATTGTCCCGGTTCAGCTTGGCCACATTGACAATCTATCAGCGATAGGCAATCATGTAAAAGACGAACCTATCACCGATAGAAAAGGTGGAAGACATGGCAATCGACTCAACAGCATCGTTGAGAGTCCTCATCTGCGGCGGCGGGATCGCCGGACAGGCGCTGGCGTTCTGGCTCGCCAGAGGCGGTCACCAGGTCACCGTCGTCGAACGTTTTCCCGCGCTCCGCGCCACCGGCGCGCAGGTCGACCTGCGCGGCCAGGGCGTCGACGCCATCGAGCGGATGGGCCTGCTCGAGGTCGTCCGGAGCAACCTCGTCGACGAGGCGGGCGTCTCATTCGTGGATGCGCGCGGCAAGGCGCGCGGGACGATCATGGCCAACACCTCCGGCCAAGGACGGCAGACGCTGACCTCGGAGTACGAGATCATGCGCGGCGACCTGGTGCGCCTCCTGCACGACGCGGCGAGCAGCGACGTGAACTACGTCTTCGGCACGAGCGTGGACAGCTTCCAGCAGGACGCCGACCGAGTTCTCACCCACTTCTCCGACGGCACCTCCGGCGAATTCGACCTGCTGGTCGGCGCGGACGGGCAAGGTTCGCGAATCCGTCGAGCCATCCTGCCGTACGGTTCCCTCGACCCGTACTGGCCGGTGGGCATCCACATGGCCTACTGGTTCATTCCGCGCATCGCCTCCGACGGCAACATCCGCGACACCTACCACGCCCCGCGCGGCCGAATGATCATGCGCCGCAGCCACAATCCGGCCGAGACCCAGGTGTATTTCGTGCTGCGGGAAACCTCCGAGGAGGCCTCGGCCATCCACCGCGAGCCGGTCGAACGCCAGAAGCAGTTCTGGACCGACAAGTTCCGCGACGCGGGCTGGCAGACCGATCGGTTCCTCGACGGCATGGCAACGACCAAGAGCTTCTACTCCCAGGAGGTGCTGCAAGTACGCACGGACACCTGGTCCAAGGACCGCGTTGTCCTGGTCGGCGATGCCGCGCACTGCGCATCCCCCTACAGCGGCATGGGCGTTTCCGGCGCGCTGGCCGGCGCGTACGTCCTGGCGGGTGAGATCAACCGGCGCCCGCATGACCTGTCCGGCGCCCTGACGAACTACGACAGCACGCTGCGGCCGTTCGTCGACGAGATCCAGGCCACCGTGAAACCGCGCCTGCTGCGGCTCGGCATGCCGACGCACCAACTCGGCATCGACGCCTTCCACACCCTCACGACCTTGGCCTGCTCGCTGCACATCCCCGAGCTCGTCGCGCGGCGGTCGAAAGAGGACCGTGGCGGTGCGTGGGCGCTGCCCGAATACCCGGAACTCGCCGACGCGACGCGATCACCGGGGCGGTAACGGAAGCAATCGTGGTACCGGCGGCAGCGGCGCGGACTCCGGCGAGGCTTGGAACGCTTGGATCATGAGCGCGGCGAAACGCCGGGACGCCGCGATGCGCGCCGCCGGTGTGCTCGCCTGAATGCCGTTGTTGGCCATGATCATCAAGAGGAGGTCGTCCAGGACGATCTCGGGGCGCAGGCGGCCGGCGTCCTTGGCGCGGCGGATGAGTTCGGCGGCGCCGGTCAGCGAGGAGGTGCGGATCGCGGCGAAGTCCATCGCGTGCGGGAAAGCGGACATGAAGGCCGCGCTGAAGCCGTGGTCGCGGGCCAGCAGCTCACACAGATTCTCGACCGCGCGGCAGAAGCCGTGCCAGGCATCCGGATCGGCGAGCCCTTCGTCCACGATGGACCGGCAGGCCATCATCTGATCGGTGAACGCCTCGGCGACCAGCGACTCCTTGGTCGGGAAATGACGGTAGAGGGTGGCGGGCCCGACGCCGGCGCGACGAGCGATCTCCCGGATCGGCACGTCGAGGCCCTCGGCGACGAACACCGCGCGGGCCGCGTCGAGGATGCGTTCGCGGTTGTCCCGGGCGTCCGAACGCAGGGGGTGAGACAAATGGGCGGTCACCACTCTCACTTTAGCTAAACGGACGGAGGCGTCCGTTACGGTCCGCTGGTTGGTTCCGATCGAAAAGAACACGGAGACACCAGTGAAAGCAGTAATGGTTCACACGTTCGGCGGTCCAGAGGCCCTCACGATCGTCGACCTGCCCGTCCCACGGCCGGGCGCCGGAGAGGTGCTGATCACGACCGAGGCGATCGGCGTCGGCGGCCTCGACGCCCTGATCCGAAGCGGCGCACTGGCCGCCTACGGATCCACGGCCGGGCGCATCCTCGGCAGCGAGGTGGCCGGCACGGTCGCCGCGGTAGGCGACGATGTCGACGCCGCGTGGGTCGGCCAGCGCGTGTGGGGGTTCACCGGCGAGCACGGCGGCTACGCGGAGCACGCCATCGCCACGGCCGCGACGCTCGTCCCCGTGCCAGCGGGCCTGTCGTCCGTCGACGCGGTAACCCTCGGCAGTTCCGCCATGGTGGCCCACTTCGCTTTGCGCCACGCCCATTTCGCTCCCGGCGAGTCGGTGCTGGTGCGCGGCGCGGCCGGCGGCATCGGCGTCATGGCAGTCCAACTCGCCGCCCGCGACGGTGCCGGCGCCGTCGCGGTCACCACCTCGTCGGCCGAACGTGGCGATCGCCTCCGCACACTCGGCGCGACGCACGTACTCGACCGGCTAGGCCAAGGCGACATGGACGCTCCCGCTAGCTACGACGTCATCATCGATATCGTCGCAGGCGCGGACCTGCCGTCGTTCTTCACCAAACTCGCGCCGAACGGTCGCATGGTGGCCGTCGGCGTAATGGCAGGCGTCCCACCCGCCGACTTCGCCACCCCGATGATCGCGGCCTTCCAGAAGTCCATGTCCTTCGCCACCTTCAGCGCCGACACCATCTCCCTACCCGACCGAGCCGCCGCAACCACCGCCCTCTTCACCGCCGCCGACCACGGCGACCTGAAAGCGGTTGTACACGAGGTACTTCCCCTCGACCAGGCCGTCCTCGCCCACCAAAAAATAGAAGCCGGCGAGGTTTTCGGCCGAATCGCCCTCACTCCCCCGCAGAGTTAGCCAACGCGACACACCGTGGGTTCACTGCATCATCTGTATGTGGGGGTGGTTGGGGGATGCGGGGCAGACTCGGATGATCTGGCGGTTCAAGTCGGCGATACGGATCTGGGTTGGGGTGTTCGAGAGGGTGGGCTGGTCTTCGACTGGGATCCAATGGGTGATGTCGGGGTGCCACTCGGTGCTGGCGATTGTCAGTAGAGGCTCGGTTGGGGTGCCGCAGGTGGGGCAGGGGTTCGGGAACGGATCGTGCAAACCCCAGTTGATCCAGCCGCCGACCTTCCAGCCTGGCGCGATACTCAGGGAGCGGTACGGCTGATCGTCGTCACCGAGACCGCCGAACTCGACGCCGGGCAGCTGGGCAGCTGGGCCATGGTCCACTGGTGCAGTCGTTGGCGCAGCATGTCCTCGACCTCCAGCGAGCTCGGATATTCGATCACCTGCTCCGGGTCGAGCACGCACGGTGCGGGTACGTAATCCGAGCTGGCCACCGACGCCGGTTCCGGCGGGTCGAGCAGCGGGTCGGTGACCGCCGCGGCGGACCGCCAGAACAGTGCGGTCTTCGGCATCACATCATCGTGTTCGAAGGGGCACCACAACACTTGCAGCAGGTCCGCCCCTTCGGGCGGTCGCAAACCAGGCACGTCGCGGAGGTACAACTGGGCGACCGGCAGCATCGCGATCGGCTCTTCGGGCTCGTCGAGCTCCTCGATTCCGGCGAGGATCGCGCGCTCCTCATCCGTGTACGCCCTGTGCTTACTTGCCACGCGTATCCGCCGCTGCAGCGTTGCGTCCAGCAACGACACCGCAGGGAACATCAATGGGTCGTGGTCGTCACCGGAACAATGCGGCCACGGCTCGTCCGCCGGCCACAGCAGTGGCCCGCCGATCGAACTGTCGTGCGGTGACGGCGTTCCCGGACGCGGGTGCAGGCGAGTCGCGGTGCGGGCCAGAGCTGCCAGCTCGGGGAAGACGGCCACGGGATCGACCGGGCGCGGCGGCGTAGTGCGGGTCATACATCCTCTATAGCAAACCCGGAGATACTTCGATCTCGACGATGCTACAAGCCGGATATTGCCGAACATTCAACGCGGGTAACCGAATTCGAAGGTGGCCGGATCAGGGGCGGCGGGTTGCGAGGACGCAGAATTCGTTGCCTTCTGGGTCGGCGAGGACGACCCAGCTATGTTCACCTTGGCCGATATCGGTATGTCGGGCACCGAGTTCGAGGAGGCGGCGGACTTCTTCGTCTTGCTCTCGGTCGGTCGGGTTGATGTCCAGGTGGACTCTGTTCTTGACGGTTTTGCCTTCGGGCACGCGGGCGAAGGTCAAGAGGGGCGGCACCGGGCCGGGGCGGTCACTGCCTTCCGGCATGGATGGGGAGCCGATGGTGACGAGTCCTTCTTCTTCGTCTCGCACCTCGTAATCGAGGACCGCGCACCAGAATTGGGCGAGGCCGACGGGATCGGCGCAGTCGATCGCGAGCTCGGTGAATTTACTGGCCATCAAAACCTCCCAGTCGAGTGTCTCGATGATCTTTTCAGAAGACGAAGCCGCGCAGTGCCACGAAGCGCATACCGCCGACCGCCGCCATGATGGCGAGCACGGCGCCCGCCTGGGCGATCTCGCCGAGTCCGGGCGCCCAGAACGCGAGACCGCCCAGCGCTGCCGTGCTGATCAACAGGCCGATCAAGGCGAGCCCGCCGCCTTCCCATTGCGCGGTGAACCAACCGACCCGGCCGGCCGCGCGGAAGGTGAGCTGGCGATGCAGTTCGTTCGCGATCACCGTGCTGACGATCGAGCCCGCGGCGTTGGCGACGAGCGAGCCGACCCCGCTCATCGCCATGAACAGCAGCACGTAGGCGATATTGCTGGCGCCGCCGACCAGAGCGAAGCGGATCAGCTGGGCGAAGGCGTGATCGCCGCGCAGATACCGCCGCACGCGGGCGAATCGGTCGAGCCATTCCGCGCGCAGCATCGGGTAGGCACCGAGATCGATGCCATCGAAGAGCGTCTCGTCTCCGTATGCGTTCCGTAGACCGGAACCGGCGAATGCTGTGCTGTTCACGGGACTACTGTCGCCATCTCGGCTTACACCGCTCTGTCACCGAACTGACACGCCCTGACATGACGTCGTCTCGGTGCGGCGCACAGCACCGAGACGACGAGGGACCCGGCGCGCACAGCGACTACCGCGAAGCCGGGGCGGTTATGAGTGGAATCGAGTGGTCTCGCCGAGGTCGGCACGCGGCACCGTGACGGTATTGGCCGCGGCGGAGTGGTCCGCGTAGCCGAAAGAGATGCCGAGCAGGATCTTTCGGTCCTGAATGCCCAGTTCGGCGCGGATGGTGTCGGCGTAGAAGCTCAGCAGTCCCTGCGGGCAGCTGGCGATGCCGTACGCGGTCAGCGCCAGCATCAGCGTTTGCGCGTAGATGCCCACGTCGGCGGCCATCCGTACCTCCGCGTTGGCTGCGGTGAACAGCAGCGCGACGTGCGGGGCGCCGTAGAAGCGCAGGCTCTCGGCGTTGTAGGCGTCCCGTGCGGCGTGGTCGTCGCGAGCGATCCCGACGGCCGAGTACAGCCGTTCGCCCGCGTGTTCACGTCGTCGCTGGTAGGTGCCGCGATAGAGATCGTCGCTGTAGGGGAAGTCGAGGGAGAGGTGGTGCTGGGTGTGGGCGGCCACCAGCGCCTCGCCGAGGCGATCGCGGGCCGCGCCGCTGACCACTTCGACGTGCCAGGGCTGGGTATTGGAGTTGGACGGAGCCGCGCCGGCCAGAGAAAAGACGGCCCGCAGCGTGTCTTCGGGCACCGGGTCGGGACGAAACGCGCGGGTAGCACGTCGTCCGCGGATCAGGTGTTCGGCGTATTCGGGCTGGTAGTCGGTGATCATCGCCTCACGTCCATGCAGTCTCGTTAAGTAAACGGTTGTGTTTACCTGAGGAACCATAGCCGAGAACCAGCGAGAGGTAAACGGTGCCGTATACTTAAGCCGTGATCGAGGAACGAGAGATCGCCCGTCGTCGCGGGCGCGGGGCACCGGAGCGCATCCTGGCGGCGGCCACCTCGTTGTTCGAGGCGCAGGGCATCACCGCCACCGGCATGGAACAGGTGGCCTCGCGGGCCCCGGTCTCCAAACGCACTCTCTACCTGCACTTTCCAACCAAAGATCAGCTGGTGGTCGCGTACCTTCGCCACCTCGTCGAGACCGGACGCACGATGGAGGGCGTGCTCGATCGGCAGGATCTGTCGCCCAGACAGCGACTGCTGGAGTTGTTCACCGTGCCGGACTCCGGCGATGGACCCCTGCGCGGTTGCCCGTTCATCGATGCCGCCGCCGAGTTCCCCGATCCGGACAGCGCGGTCCACGCCTACACGCGTCAGCAGAAACAGCGGTTCACCGAGCGCGTCATCGACCAGGTGCGGCAACTCGGTGCGGTACACCCCGTCGTGCTCGGCGAGCAACTCGCGATTCTCGCCGACGGGGTCGCCAGCCGCTCGATGGTGTTCAACGACCCCGCCTGCGCCGCGCACGGCCGGACCGCCGCGGCGGCCTTGCTCGACGCCGCGACCGCCTGAGCACTATCCCAGCCACCGGTTGCACACGTGGATCTTCAGCGGGGCTTCGACGTCGACATCATCGGCGGTGGATCGGCACATCGCGCTCATCGCGATGCAGGCGGCCAGTTCGAGACCGCGTTGTTCGCTGACACTGAGGAAGGGAAAGTCGTCCGCCGGGTGCGCCAGGGCGGACCAATCGCGGATGAACGCGGCGTCCACTTGCTCGCCACCGAAGTCGACGGACTCGATGCTGATGTAGCGGTTGAGGAATCGCTGTCCGATCAAGCCGACACCATGCAGCACATGAATCGCGGCGCGATCGCTGATCGAGCCGGATACCAAAGCGCCACCCTCGAGCAGGTCGCGTAGTTCGTTTGCGGTGTAACCGTCGGTCATTCGTCCTCCCCTGCGGGCTCGATGATCTCCTCATGAGTACCGATCACCGGACCACGCCTCGACAGCCGCGAAATTCGGCGGCTCCGTCAGCAGAATCAACAAAATAAACACTGGGACCGCGACTTGGCGTCGAAGCCGAAATCACTGGATCACGCCGCACCCTCATGATCCGGCGTTGTTCCCGCTGCTGCTTGGACAAACCGGCTACGAATCGACCGTGAATGCCATCTCTTTGATCAAAACGGCCGGAGACATGCCGAATGTCTTGTTGCACACGCGAGTGAAGTGCGCCCCATCGAAGAACCCTGCCGCATGCGCGGAGTCGGCGAGGTTGCGCCCGAGCGCGATTTCGTCGATCGCTCGACTCATCCGCAACCACCGCACATACGGCCGGAACGCCAGCCCTATCTCCTCCGAGAACAGATGAGAAAGCCTGCTCTCGGAAAGTCCGACGGCGCAGGCAACCTCCCGCAACCGAACCGGGCCCGCCACGATGAGCTCGGGCAACAGGCACAAGGCCGAAGAGAGGGCGGGATGTCGCATCGGCCGGACGGTCGAACACACATACGGCAATCCGTCCGCCCACCACTCGCCGTCGCCGAGCCCGGACATCAGCGCATCCCCCGCCTCCGCCCACGCCCCGGCAGATCTCGGCCGCAGCACCGTCCGGCTCACCTCGATGCCGTCCTCGGATTCGGCGGCGAGATGGACCATTTCGCCTTCCTCCACACCCTGCAGCACGGCATGGTCGACATCAGCCGGAATCACCACCGATCGGCACGCGACTTCCGCACCGGCGGTATCGGACACGATGAACTCACCGCGCCGGGCAACCAGCACCTGAACCGAATGGTGTGCATGCATCGCCGCCGCGGACACTCCGCCGCGATAGGACAACACACCCGGCCGAATTGTCATCTCACCAAAACATGACAAGACTTCGATCCCCCCTTCGATGAATTCCTAACTGCCACACTCACGTTAGAGTTCTCAGAATACTCCCTTTACCACTCCCCCAGCGGCGCTCTCGCCCAGGTATGACACACCGGTGACAGTCCGGTTACGGCCGGCACGGTCAGCCCCAGGGACGCTCGACCGTCCCCCCGGATTTTGCTGGCAGCCAATGACCTTGACGGCTCGCCGCGTCGAAAATTACGGTAGCAGAGATCGATTTCTGAGACCGATGTCACACTGAGTGGAGCGGTCACCGTTCGCGGCGACACCCACCGGTCGATGAGGGGGAGGGGTCAGTTGACACGCATCGGACGACGCGGAATCCCATGACCAGCACCGACGCTCGCCCGCCGCTCCTCGCGATGCGCGGCATCGTCAAGGAATTCCCCGGCGTGAAGGCACTGCGCGGTGTGCAACTGACGCTGCGCGGCGGCGAGGTGCTCGCGCTGCTCGGCGAGAACGGCGCGGGTAAGTCGACCCTGATGAACGTCCTCGCGGGGGTCTTCGCCCCCGACGCGGGCAGCATCGAAATCGACGGCAGCCCGGTGCATTTGCGCTCCCCCAAAGACGCCACCCGGCACGGCATCGCGATGATCCACCAGGAGCTCAACCTGGTGCCCGAGCTGTCCATCGCCGACAACGTCTTCCTCGGCCAGGAACGACGCACGATGCGCGGCACGCTGGACCGCACCGAAATGGACGCGCAGACCCGCCGCCTGCTCGCCCGGGTCGGCCTGGAGTTGAAGCCGCGCAGGCTGGTTCGGCAGTGCCGCCTCGCCGAGCAACAGCTCATCGAGGTCGCCAAGGCGCTCAACCATGACCTGAAGGTGCTGGTCATGGACGAGCCGACCTCCGCGCTCACCGAATCGGAGGTGGCGCGGCTGTTCACCGTCATCCGCACCCTGACCGAACACGATGTCGGCGTCGTCTACATCTCGCACCGGCTCGAGGAGCTGGAGGAAATCGCCGACACGGTCACGGTTTTGCGCGACGGCGCCTACGTCGGGCAGCGATCGATGCACGCCACGCACCGGGCCGAGCTCATTCAGCTGATGGTCGGCCGCCCGCTCGGCGAGCTGTTCCCGCGCGAGGCCGGCCAGCGCGTCGGCGGACAGGTGCGCCTGACCGTGCGAAATCTGACGACCACGCCGACGGCGGGCAGCGATGCCGTGCCACTGCACGACGTCTCGTTCGACGTGGCCGAGGGCGAGATCGTCGGGCTGGCAGGCCTTATGGGGGCCGGTCGCAGCGAGGTCCTCGAAGCCATCTACGGCGCGGGCACCGGCGTCGACGCGACGATCGAACTGGCGGGTCGCCGCTACCGGCCGCGCGGTCCGCGCCGCGCCATCGCCAACGGCATCGCCCTCGTCGCCGAGGACCGCAAGGCGCAGAGCCTGATGCTCGCCAACAGCGTGCGCTTCAACGCGTCGCTGGCCGCGCTGAACCGCTACCTGCGCCCGTGGCGCACGGTCGACGGCAAACGCGAGCGCGCCGCGGTCGCGGCGAAAGTGGCTGAGTTGAAGGTGAAGACGCCGTCGCTGGCCACCACCGTCGCCACCCTGTCCGGCGGCAACCAGCAGAAGGTCGTGCTGGCCAAATGCCTGCTCACCCACCCGTCGGTGCTGCTCATGGACGAGCCGACCCGCGGCATCGACGTCGGCGCGAAGGCCGAGGTGCACGCCCTGATGGACCAGCTCGCCCGGCAGGGCACGGCGATCCTCGCGGTGTCCTCCGAACTGCTCGAGCTGATCGGCATGTGCGACCGCATCCTGGTGCTCTGCGAGGGACGCCTCACCGGGGAGTTCCACCGGGATCCCGCGCGGAGCGCACCGTTCGACCAGGAAGCGATTCTCGCGGCGGCGATGGCCAGGGCGCCCGCCATCCGCACCCGGCGAGAGGACCGAGCATGACCGACCCACTCCCCTCCGATAATCAGGGTTCCCTCGCGTCGCGAGGATGGTTACGGCTGACCCGGCTGACGCCGTATCTCGGTGCGGCCCAGGGATATATCGGCTTGCTGCTGGTCATCGTCATCGGGATCAGCACCAAGGGTCAGTACTTCTGGAACCAGACCAACATCACCAACGCCATCACCGCGTTCTCCTCGCGCGGCATCCTCGCGGTCGGGGTCACCCTCGTGATCATCACCGCGGGCATCGACCTGTCGGTAGGATCGATCCTCGGCATCGGCTCGATGACCGCCGCGATGCTGCTGGTCGATCACAACCTCGACCCGTGGCTGATCATCCCGGCCTGTGCGCTGGTCGGCGCGTTCTTCGGATTGTGTAATGGGTTGGGCACCACCGTGCTTCGGATCCAGTCGTTCGTCATGACGCTGGCGATGCTGTCGATAGTCCGCGGGATCGATCGGCAGATCTCCGGCAATGTCGCCGTCGGCACCGCCGTGTACGACGAGAACGGGCACCTCACCCCCACCTCGTCCGATTTCGCGCTGCTCGGGACGCCAGGCCACACGCTGTTCAAAGGAACCTGGCTGCCATTGTTCGGCACGTCCGGAATCCCTTATCCGGTACTGGCTTTGGTCGGCGTCTGCGTCATTGCCCAGCTCGTGCTGTCCAAGACAACCTTCGGCCGCCACATCTACGCGGTCGGCGGAAATCCAACTGCCGCACGGCTTTCCGGCGTCAACGTGACACTGGTCGTGATCGCGGTGTTCACCCTGTCCGGCATGCTCGCCGGATTCGCCGGACCGATCGATGCCGCCTACCGCGCATCGGGCGACCCACTGGCGGGCGCCGGATACGAGCTGGACGCCATCGCCGCCGCGGTCATCGGCGGTGCCAGCCTGGCGGGCGGAAAGGGCACCATCACCGGCACTTTCGTCGGAGCGCTCATCCTCACCCTGCTCGACAATGTGCTCGGTTTGAACGCGGTCAGCGACAACCTCCAGCTGATCATCAAGGGCTTGATCGTCGTGATCGCCGTGGTGCTGCAGCGGCCCGGCTTCTTCCGCGGCCTCAGCGGACCACTGGCGCGGTGGCTACCCCGTCGACCGGAGATCGTCACCCGCGAGTAAGCGACGGCACCCGATGCCGTTTCCCGACCCGAGGCCCATCGAGCCGGAACCCCACCACCCACCTCTGTTCCAGGAGTGAAAATGCCACCCACTCGTCGCTCGGTTCTCATGGCGATCGCGTTGTGCACGACGGCCGTTGCCGCCACCGCCTGCGCGTCCAGCCCGCCGAGCCCCTCCGACGGCGGCCAGTTCGTCGTCGGCTACTCGCAGTCGAACAACGCCGAGCCCTACCGGGCGCAGCTCAACCTGCAGCTGCAGTACTTCGCCAAGCAGCATTCCGACCTCAAACTGCTGCCCATCACCGACGCGCACCAGGACAGCGCGACACAGGTGAGCCAGGTGCAGAACTTCATTCAGCAGAAGGTCAACGCGCTCATCGTCTCGCCCAACGAACCAGCTCCGCTCACCGCCGCCGTGCAGCAGGCCTGCGACGCCAAGATCCCGGTGATCATCCTGGATCGCACCGTCAGCACCGACTGCTACAGCGCGTTCATCGGCGGCGACAACTACGTCATCGGCAAGCTCGCCGGGGAGGCCGCAGTGGCCGCGCTACCCAACGGCGGCAATGTCGTCGAACTGCGCGGCATCCTGTCCGACCAGCCACAGGTCGACCGCGACAAGGGTTTCCGGGACGCGATCGCCGGCCACAACCTCACCATCATCGACGAGCAGGAAGCCAAATGGCTGAAGGCCAACGCCACCACGGTCATGCAGCAATGGCTGTCCAAGGGTGACAAGGTCGACCTCGTCTACGCGCACAACGACGACATGGCGCTCGGCGCCCAACTCGCCATCCAGGGTGCGGGCAAGGCCGGGGCCATCCAGATCATCGGCATCGACGGTCTGGCCATCCCCACCGGCGGCATCCGCGCCGTGCAAAACGGCCAGCTGCTGACCACTTTCGTGTATCCGACCGGCGCCGAGCAGGCGGTCGACACCCTGGTGAAGCTGCTGCACAACCAGTCGGTGGAGAAAAAGCAGGTGCTGTCGACCACGCGAGTGACGCCGGAGAACGCCGCGCAGATCTATCAGGAGTACGACATGTCCGGCAAGGTAGGCGGCTGAGTCCGCGCCAACAGCTGGGTGAACTCTTCGGCGTAGGCCAGTTGGCGGCGTCGTAACCGTACTCTCCGGTCAGGGGGAGAGTTGCAAGCCGAATTCGGTCGAACGTGGCCTAAATCTCATTGGTTCATCAGTCCGTCGGCGCGCTGCCGGGGTGGGCATGTTCGCTGCCGTCGCAGTCCTACCGCGCCCGGAATATATTGCGCTAGAGCGATATTCGCCGCGTTCTACGATGGAGGCACGGGGCGTTGCGGACTCCCCCACGCACGAATGGAGACCGGACTCATGTCGGACGCGAACAAGCGCAATCTCGTCTACTTCGAAAATCCGTCCATGCGGGGGCTGTACGAGTGCATGGAGGAGTGGCAGCAGGCTGCTGGTCAGCGCCTGTTGTCGATCAGTATTCAGCACGACCGGGACAACTTCTGTTGCATCGCGCTGACCAATCCGACCGAGGTCGTGATCACCAGTCCCGACGGGCACAACCACGCGAACGTCAGCCGGTTCGGGATGCTCGCGGTGGACCCCGGCTAGCCGCGGCCCGCGTTGCGCGCGGTGCCGCGGTGCGCCGGCACGGTGGTGGGGTCCTCGGGCCAGGCGTGTTTGGGGTAGCGGCCGCGCAGGTCCGCGCGAACCTGAGGCCAGCCGGTGCGCCAGAAGGAGGTCAGGTCCGCGGTGACCGCGACCGGGCGTTGCGCGGGTGAGAGCAGGTGCAGCACGATCGGGACGCGGCCGTCGGCCAGGCGTGGGGTGTCGGTCCAGCCGAAGACTTCCTGCACCTTGACCGCGAGCACCGGCGGGTCGGTCGAGTAGTCGAGGCGAGGGCGACTGCCGGAGGGGACCGCCAGGCGTTCGGGCGCGAGTTCGTCCAGGCGGGTGGCCGCCGGCCAGGGCAGTAGGCGGCGCAGTGCCTGGCCGGCGTCGATGCGTTCGAGGTGGGCGCGGGTGCGGGCGGTAGCCAATTCAGGACCGAGCCAGGTGTCGGCGGCGGCGAGCAGCGATTCGTCATCGACTGCGGGCCAAGGGGTTCCGAGGGTGCGGTGCAGGAATTCGAGGCGCTGACGTAAGGCGATCGCGTCGGAGCTCCAGCGCAGCACGCCGAGACCGGTCGCGCGCAGTCCACGACGAACCGCGGCGCCGAGCAATTCGCGATCGGGGTCGCGAATCTGCTTCTCCGACAGCACGATCGCCCCGAGCCTTGTTACCCGCCGGGCGACCACATTGCCGTCGATCCAATCGACCTCGTCGACGGTCGTCAGCAGGCTCGACGCGGCACGGCGGGCCAACTGTTCGTCGGCGACCGCGGCCAACCGAATCCAGCCGTCGGAACGACCAGGATCGCGCGTCGCCACGCCAACCGCCAGCCACTCCGCGTCACCCATTCCGGAGCCGGGCGGCAACGTCACCGCGGTGCCGCCGACCATGAGATAGCTCGCCGAGCCCGGACCGCGCCGTCGCGCCAGCCGCTCCGGATGCGCCAGTGCGACAACGAAAGCCGGATCATCGACGCCGTCCGACGGGTCCACCAGGCGGGCCAGCCGCTCGACCTCCCGCTGCCAGCGCCCCGGTCGCTCGCGGCGCAGCGCCCGCAGACCGGCCACCAGATCGACTCCGGCCGTGAGGGTGTCGTCGTCGAGGACGGTGACCACTTCCGCGGCCGCCCGCGCGCCCACGACCGCGGCCCCGTCGAGCAACGCCCGCGCCAACCGCGGGTGCAGGCCGATCCGCGCGATGCGCCGCCCACGGTCGGTCACCGCACCGTCGCCGTCCACGGCCCCCAACGCGCGCAACACATCCCGGCCCGCTGCCAACCCACCGGGCGGCGGGGCGTCCCACCAGGCGAGGCCGTGACCATCAGCCGTGCCCCAGCAGGCCAGCTCCAACGCCAACCGCGTCAAGTCCGCCGTCCGAATCTCCGGCTCGGGATAAGCGGGCAGCGTGCCGTTCTCATGCTCCGGCCAGCAGCGCCACACCCGCCCGGGAGCTTCCCGCCCCGCACGCCCGGCGCGTTGTTCGGCCACCGCCGCCGAAACTCGAACTGTCGCAAGCCCGGACAATCCGCGCCCTCGATCGATGCGCGGCACCCGCGCCAATCCCGAATCCACCACCGCCCGCACGCCGGGCACGGTCAAACTGGATTCCGCTACCGCCGTGGACAACACCACTCGCCGTCGCGCCCCGGCCCGCAACGCTGTGTCCTGCGCCGTCGCGGAGAGCCTGCCATGCAACGGCAGCACGTCCACGTCGTTCATGTCGGCCAGTAACGTTGCCGTCCGGCGAATTTCGGCCGCGCCGGGTAGAAAGACGAGCACGTCACCCTCGGTCCCGGCGAGCGCGGCCCGGGTGGCACGCGCCACCTGCGCCTCGACCCGCTCCCTCGGCAGCGACGGAAGATACGTCGTCTCCACCGGATACGCCCGCCCCTGCACCCGCACCACCGGCGCGTCGTCCAACAGCGCCGCAAGCCGTTCCGCCGCCACAGTCGCAGACATCGCAAGCACCCGCAGATCGGGCCGCAACCCGGCCCGGGCATCGAGCAGCAACGCCAACAGCAGATCCGCGTCGAGATGGCGCTCATGACACTCGTCGAGCACCACCACATCCACCCCCGCCAACTCGGGATCGCCCTGCAGGCGTCGCACCAGCAACCCCGAAGTGACGACCTCGATCCGGGTTCCCTTCCCGACCCGCCGATCCCCACGCACCGAATATCCGACGGTCTCCCCCACCGATTCCCCCAGCAGAGCGGCCATCCGCGCCGCCGCCGCGCGAGCCGCCAACCGCCGAGGTTCCGCCACCAGCACCCGCCCCGCGGTCCCCGCCGCCAACGCCAACGGCACCAACGTCGTCTTCCCGGTCCCCGGCGGCGCGACCAGCACCGCGGTCTCACGCGCCGCCAACGTCTCGACAATACGATCGAGCGCGCCGCGAACCGGCAGATCAGGAAGCTCAGGCAGTTTCATTACCCACCAGTCTGCTGCGTCATCACTCGAAGGGCTCAGCCGCGGTAAGTCCCCGCAGAAACGTCTCGAAGTCCGCAGCCAGAATCACCGAACTCTCCCGATCCGTATCGAACACCGCCACGGACGGTTCCCCCGCCGGCCCACACTCGCGATAATCCAGCCCGACCCAGTAGTGCCCGTCCCCGTCGAGCAACACGATCGGCGCGGGCAGCCCCCATTCCCGCACCAGATAGGCCCCGTAGTCGGAGTCACCCCAGAACGACTCCATCACCTCATCAATAGTCACCACGGCGCGAATCATACGATTCGCCGATCGGGTGACCCCGCTCAATTCAGCCCGGTGATGAACCCGCCGAACAGGCGGTTCGCCTCGCCGGACTCGAACAGGCGCTCCATGTCCGCCCTGGCGGTCTGCCGCCGGAACGCACCTTGATACGAATCGTCGCCCGCGTTGTGCACCAATTCGGTCCACCACGCCGCGAATGCCTGGTAGTTCCATACATGACGAAGGCACGTCGCCGAGTAACTGTCGAGCAGGCTCGAATCCCCGGTCTGATAATGGATTACGGCCTTCGCGAATACCTCGGCGTCATACATGGCCAGGTGCATTCCTTTCGCACTCATCGGTGGCACGATGTGTGCGGCGTCCCCGAGCAGGTACAGCCGACCGTAGCTCATCGGGCTGTACACTCCGCAGCGGCACCAGTTGCGTGCTGACGATCCGGCCCGTATTCACCACGGGTTCACCGAAACGAATCTCGAGCTCTTCCCAAATGCGCTCGTCCGTCCACTGCGACGCGGAAGTGTCGAGCGGGCACTGCAAATAGAATCGACTCGCGTGCGGCCCGCGAGCGAACTGCCCGGCAAATCCACGAGGGTGTAGCGCCATCATCGACTGGTGGTTGGCGGAAACATCCGCCAGGATGGTCAGCCACGCGTACCCGTACTCGTGGGAGTACCGAGTAAGACTCGCGCCGGGGATGGCCGCCCTGCTCACACCGCGGTCACCGTCACAGCCTGCGACGAACTCGCAGCCGAGCACCCTCGTAGCGCCCGCGCTGTCGCGATACCGTACGAACGGATGTGCATCGCCGACAACGTTTTCCAGGGAAACCTCGGCCTCGAAACGCAGATCTCCGCCATCGCTGACGAAAACGTCGATGAGGTTGCGCACAAGTACCTGCTGCGGGCAGAACCGGCCATCGTTTTGATCGTCGGAGACGAACTCCAGCGGGCGTGTTTCGCCGTCGATCCGGAAATTCAGTACTGGCGCGACAGGGTCACCGCCAAGCACCCTGTCTTCGATACCCCATTCACGGAACATGCGTACCGCCCGGGTATCGATTACCCCGGCGCGCTGCCGCTGCTCGACATACTCGCGGTCCCGCCTTTCGACAATGATGCAATCAATTCCACTGCGCAGCAGGAAATTACCGAGGGTAAGTCCGGCGACGCCCGCGCCGATGATTACTACAGTGGTGTTCTCGCGCACTTCGGACATTGTTGGGTGACTCCCTGAAAGATGGTGGCAATTCCCGTAAACCGGGAATACCACCACGGTATGCACGCGCGTCTAGGCTTACCACCGGCATCCCGCCGCGTGACACCGGAAACCCGCCAAGCTCTAGCGTGCCCGCCGGAGGTCGCTCTGGTAGCGGCCGGGCGTCTGGCCGACGATCGCGGTGAAGGCTTCGATGAAGCTGGTCGGATTGGACCAGCCACACGCCAGCGCCGTACTCGTCACCGGCCGGCCGTCGAGCAGATGCACCAAGGCGTGCTGGACGCGCAACAAAGTCCGCCACTGATGGAAGCTCATCCCGAGTTCGGCTTGGAACAGCCGGCTGAGCGTGCGCTCGCCCGCACCGACCGCGCGCCCCAGCTCGGCCAGCGTCGCCGACGTGGCCGGGTCGGCGTGCAACAGGGCGGTGGCGGCACGTAGCCGATCATCGCGCGGCTCAGGAAGATAGACGAACTGCTCGGGGATGTCGGTGAGTTCGTCGAGCACCACCCGGCACAGCCGCTCCCTGGCCCCGGGCTGGAACGGGCGATCGGTGGTGAGCGCTACCAGCACCTCTCGCAGTAGCGGCGTCACGGCGAACACGGTCGGCCTGCCCGGCAAGCCGTCACACAATTCGCGCGGCACCTCCAGCACACGCACCTCGGTTTCCCCGTACGCGCGGTGACTGTGCTCGAAACCGGGAGGTGTCCAGGTGAGGCGGTCGGCGGGCGCCACCCACGTGCCGAGTTCGGTGGTGGTGGCGAGCACACCGGTGGACGGATACAGGAACTGTCCCTGCCGATGTCGGTGCACGGCAACGTGCGTCCCATGGCCCATCCAGCCACGCTTGGTCGTATCGAAGTCGAACTCGGGCGACGTCTGGCGGGTTTTCGGCATCTCCATCCAAAGTACCAGAACCTTTGACACGCGAAACCGGCTGCGGCCCTGCCACATTTGCGCACCACGGGCGGCGACTCGCGGAGCCGAACTCCGACTATCGCGCGATCCCTCCGTCGGCGGCGCGCGTCCAGTTACCCTGAGGTGATGCGATTCCGGTTCCGTAGCTATGCCTTGGCCATGCTCGCCGCCGCTGCGTCGACGATGCTGCTATGTACGAACGCGACCGCGGCTCCGCCGAATCAGCCGGTCGCCGCAGGGCTGGACGGGGGTTTCCTCTGGGGCGTCGCGTCCTCCGGGTTCCAATCCGAAGGCCATGCGCCCGACAGCAATTGGACGCGCTACCTCCCGGCACACCCCGACTACGAGGGCCTGCGGGATTCGGTCGACTTCTACGATCGCTACGCCTCGGACATCGATTTGGCCGCCGGACTCGGCGCGCGCGTGTTCCGGATCGGGATCGAATGGGCCCGGGTGGAGCCGACGCCGGGCGGGTGGGACGAGAACGCCTTCCGTTTCTACGATGCCGTGATCGCGAAGATCGAGCAGGCGGGGATGCGTCCGATGATCACCCTCGACCATTGGGTGTATCCGGGCTGGGCGGTCGACCGCGGCGGCTGGCGCAATCCGGGCATGGTCGGCGACTGGCTGGACAACATGCGCACGGTGGTCGATCGTTATGCCTCGCGTAATCCGCTGTGGGTCACCGTGAACGAGCCGGCCGCCTATATCTCGCAGGAGGTCCGCCTGGCCGGCGCCAATCCCGGCGACATGCTGGAACGGATCGCGCAGTCGCACAACGCCATCTACGACTACATTCACCAAACCCAGCCCGGCGCACAGGTGACCAGCAATGTCGGTTACGTCGCGGGCTCGGAGGATCAGGTCAACGGGGGCTACCTCGATCGCATCGGCGGCAGGCTCGATTACGTCGGCATCGACTACTACTTCGCCTACGATCCGGCGCAGTCAGTGCTCAGCTCCATCACCAGGGCCCTCGGATCGTCCGCGCCGAACCTGCCCGGCATGAACATCTGGGATCTGCCCGTGCGCACCGAGGGCATCTACTATGCGCTGCAGCACTATTCGCGCCGATTCCCAGGCAAGCCGCTCTACATCGTCGAGAACGGCATGCCCACCGACAACGGCCGACCCCGCGCCGACGGCTACTCCCGCAGCGATCATCTGCGCGACACCGTCTACTGGATCCAGCGCGCCAAGGCCGACGGCATGAACGTCATGGGCTACAACTACTGGAGCCTCACCGACAACTACGAATGGGGCAGCTACACACCACGATTCGGCCTCTACACGGTCGACGTGCGCACCGACCCCGGCCTCACCCGCCGCCCCACCGACGGCGTCGGCACCTACGCACAACTCATCAACGACGGCGGCGTCCCCGCCGACTACCGCCCCACCCGCGGCCCGGCCCTCTGCATCCTGGTCGACCCACCGGCCAGCTGCCTGACCCCGGCCGCGGCACCGTAGTCGCTGCGCGAGCGCCTACTCGGTGCGGCGTCGGCGATCGCGAACGGTCACCGAGATCACCGATCGGGCCAGCGCGCGGAGATCATCGGGAATGCGGAGGGGTTCGACCGCGCCCTCGAAGCCTTCCAGGATCGCGCCGTCGGGCCAGCTCACTTCGTACCGGTACCAGCAGCGGACCTCGCTCGGGTGGTACGGCAATTCGAGCTCCAAGCGCACCGCCATCTCGACCAATGCCGCCGCCACCTGCGCGGCGCCACCGGTATTGGTCACCTGCCACCACAGCGGGCTGCCCCGGTCGAACTCGGAGATTTCGACCAGGTACCTCAGCTTGCCCCTATCGCTGATCTCGGTCACATCTGACACCCTGCCAGAACAAGCCGGGACGCCGAACCAAAACCGGTGCGCGGCGGCGCATCTCGCTGGGTGTATAGCAGGCTAGTGCTTCGCTAGGCCGAGTGCCGCCCGCAACGGCACCGGCTCACCGTCGGTGCGCGCCAGCGGGCGCCCCGAAACGGCGGTCGGGACGATCCCTTTGAACAAGGCGATCACATCGAGGACGAACCCGGCCCGGCTGACACCCAGTCGACGCAACGCGGGCCCATGGTCCGCTGCGATCACCATCGTGGCCCCGACCAGCACAATCCACCACAGCAACACCGGAATCAGCCGGGCCCGGGCGGAGCTCTTCGCGAACGCGACCCGCAGCCGGTGACAGTGGAACGGCACGTGCCGCAATTCGTCGTTCAGGATCAACCCGGCGACCTGGGCGGTCAACGGGTCGTCGGTGCCGTCACGCAGCGCACGGTAATACCGCAGCGCGACCACCTCGGCCACCATCAGCACCATCAATTCCAGCCGCAACCCGAGCGCACGCCGCAGCCGCACAAAGACCGTGTCACTCCAGTGCGCGCGAATGGTCGCTGATCCACCGGCCTCCAGCAGCAACCCCAGCATCCGCGCGTGATTGATCTCCTCGGCGACGAACAGCCGCACGGCGGCGGTGTACGTCGGATCCCCCGCGGCCTCGGCCTTGGCGATCAGGTTCGCCCCGTCCCCGCTCTCCCCGACCTGGAACCGCTGCACACTACGAACCACCGCCAGGTCCAGCTTCGCACCCCGCCCCCACTCCGGATCTCCCGCGGCGGCCCGGGCGACCTTCCTCGCCTCGAATTCGGTTGCCCATCTAGAAAATTCGTCCACACCCTGCATACCGACCTCCACACTCGTCGGCTCGCCGCGGCGGCGAGCGTCCCGGACACCCCGGTGCAGGCAAACCTAGACAGCGCTTGTGCAGGTCCCTGGCATCAAACGTGGAGATCCTGTGCAGAGACTCCGGCCCACCCTGCTGGCACAATAACCCTGTGAAGCTCGAAGACATCGTGATCCCGGACTCCGCGAGCTGCCGCGCGGCCACCGAGGTAGCGGCCGCCTACTGCACGCCGGCCCTGTTCAACCACTCGGTCCGCTCGTATCTGTGGTCCGCAGGCCACGCGGAGCTTCAAGGCATCCCCTTCGACGCCGAACTGCTCTACGTCGCGGCACTATTGCACGACCTCGGCCTGGTCGAGGAGTTCGACAACGCCAGCCTCTCGTTCGAGATCTCCGGCGGCCACCTCGCCTGGGTCTTCGGCGCCGCCGCCGGTTGGCCGGTGGCGCGACGGAAGCGCGTCTCCGAGGTGATCATCGCCCACATGGCGGACAGCGTCGACGTGACAATCGACCCCGAAGGCCACCTACTGGAACACGGCACCGCCGTAGACATCTCGGGCCGGGGCGCCACCGCACTCCCACCAGAATTCCGAACCACCGTCCTGCAACACCACCCCCGACTCGACCTCCCCCAAGAGTTCCTCACCTGCTTCCAGTCCCAAGCCGCCCGCAAGCCCCACACCTCCCCCGCCGCCGCCCTCCGCAGCGGAATGTCCACCCGCATCTCCACCAACCCCCTCGACCACCCTGTGTAACGCGAGAAGCGGCAAGGGCGGACGTTGAGTCGACACCGTCATCCGGCGAAGCAGGCGCATGCTTCACCAGCGGGTAAGCGATGGTCAGACGGGAATGGTTTGTTTTATCAGGAGGGTGCCTGATCGCTGAGTCGCCGCCACCGGGCCACCCGTGTACAGCGCCACCGGGGTGCCGGAGCTGTCCACGGCGATAATCGCTGCTGGCGCAACCGTTCCACCGCTGACGACGAGCGTGGGCACTCCATCCACGTATCGGAGGCTCAGCATGGCCACCTCCTCGGGCTCCTCGGGCTTGATCTCGATCTCGGTCGCGGGGTTCTCGCCCAATTCGGTGTTCTCAGGGGTGATTTGCTCGTCGGACATGGGGCGTCGCCTCCTCCTGGCCGGGCGGGTGCCGACCGTTACCTATGGTCCCATGCTCAAGCTCTAGAAACTCGAGATCGATTGCGTTCCAACATCAACCGCGCCGGAACAGACCAGGTCATCGGGCGGCCCCGGTGAGCCATCAATGTCTATGTTCATAGCAAAGGAAAGCGGTGGTGGTGATCAGCGGATCGGTTCCAAGGTTCCTGGCAGATACAGGCAATGCGGCCCTGGAGCGCGTACTGGAGCGGTGAACGACAGTCCGATGCCTTTCCCGCCCGGCATCCCCGCGAGGCCCAGCAGCATGAGGTACCCCGGCGGGGCGGCGCTGGGCTGCAACGTGACTGATCCGTCGGGATGGCTTTCGGGCAGTGTGAAATGCGAGGCGATTTGCTGTGCGGCGGGCAGTACGGTGCTCTCGTCCAGTTCTGGGCAGTCTTTTCCCATGGGCAAGACCTTCGCCCGAATGCCCATGTCGGACAGCTTCGCGTTGGTCGCATCGATCGCACGCATGTCCGAGATCGACACCGTGACCGACCCGTCGTCGTTGCGGACCACGGCGAATGCCTGTGGGCTCGCCCCCATCATGTCGATTGCGACAGTGCTCGCTCCGGCGAGTACCAACGCCGCGATGGCAATGCCTGCCGCGCGACGCGGGAATCGCCGCGGCGCCGACCGGGCGGAGCCGGTTTACGCGGGGAGCGAAGGGTGGGTGCGATGGCCAAGGACACTGTCTTGCCCTACTAATCCTCCTCCTCGGTATGCCAGTGCGTTGTTATCTGATCGGACCGGGCTGGCCGGACGCACCCGTCCGCTGCCCGCTTCGCGGACTCAGAATTCGCAGTACATGACGTGCAGACCGACTCGGCCGAGCGTGGAGTGGTGAAACGCTCCGGGCACGGTTCCTATGATTTCGAACCCCAGGCGCATGTAGAGGTCAACGGCCCGATGATTGGATTCCGCAACAGCATTGAACTGCATGCCGACGAAGTCGTGTTCCTTGGCCCACTCCATTACGAACCGGCACAGGGCAGTACCGACGCCCTTGCCACGCTCCGCTGCGGAGACCATGAAGCTGGCGGTCGACACGTGTGCGCCGGGTCCCGGCCGATTGGCATACGCGTTGGCGGTACCCGTCACCCGATCATCGGTTACGGCTACGACAGTGATCGCGGGCGGTCGCAGCACCCACATGTCGTGGGCCTGTTGCTCGGTCATCACCGGGTCGTAGGCGAACGTCTCACCAGCCCTTACGATGTCACGAACGATGGGCCAGACCTGCGGCCAGTCAGCAGGGGTGAGTTCGCGAATCCGCATGGGTCACAAACTATCTCGGACACCAAAGCAGATACCACTCATTTGTCGCCGCAGCTGGGAACCAGCTTCGCTCGAGGCTGCCATCGGTTGCCGGCGTGGGAGACTCGCAATCAATTGGGATGCGCCTCATGGCTCGTTTCGGCAGCATAGGTGCATGGGCTGGAGATTCACCGAAGATGTTGAGCAGTATCTGGGGGCAGCTGGAGATTTTCTGCGGTCCCGTCCTGCCGAACACAATGTCGCGTTGACCGTGAGCGCGACCATTGCCGCTGGTAATGCGCCAAGGCATCCGAATCCGCCGCTGTTCGGCTGGTTATCGCGCGACGGTCAGGTTGGCGCAGCGATTCTGCATTCCCGGCCGGCCCCACTGGGCTTGTTCGGACTTGCCGCTGCCGATGCGGCCGAGCTGGTCGCGGTACTGAACAACGAGGGTCGAAAAGTCGATTACGTCAACGGCCCGGTCGATGTCGTGCGGGCCTTCGCCGAGGCCGCGCAGCGCGGATCCGAAGCCGTTGACCACCAGCTTCTCTACCGGTTGAGTGGGCTGGTGGCGCCCCGCACGACAGCCGGGCGGGCCCGGCTTGCTCAGCATTCCGACCGGGAGGTGCTCGAGGATTTCACCAAGGTATTCGCATATGAGGACACCTCGGTGCCGTTCGATGAGGTCGGTGAGCGGCTGTCCTACAACGGCTTCTGGTTGTGGGAGGTCGACGGACAGCCGGTATCGGTCGCCTCGCTCTCGCGCAGTGTTGCCGGCATCGTGCGGGTCGGACTGGTGGCAACCCCACCGGAACATCGCGGACATGGCTACGCGGCCGCGGTGACGCACCACGTGTCGCAAGTCGCGTTGGAGGCAGGAAACCGTGAGGTCCTCCTGTTCACCGAGAGGTCGAATCCCACGAGCAACGGCATCTACCAGCGGTTGGGCTACGAGGTCGTCGAAGAGCAGATCCAAATGCGGCTCAGCGCGACCCATCAAGACATTCGCACACCGTAGAAAGTTCTGCCAGCCAACCCAGTTCGGACCACCGACCAACGCGCGCCCAGCGGCATGGAAAGACGTTCGTGAGGCGGTTGGCGGCCAACGGCTACGTGCTCGAATTCGGTTGACAATCGGGCACCAGGCGAAGCCGCGCGGGACAAACCGGACGGGCGGATCGCCGCACACTTCACTGCGGGCGATCCGCCGAATCGGCTCAGATGGTCTTCACCGTCCCGCCGTCGATGATGTAGTCCGCGCCGATGATGTTGGTGGCCTTGCCGGAGACCAGGAAGGTGACCAGGGCGGCCACCTCCTCGGGCTCGGTGATTCGGTCGGAGGCCATGGCGATCTGCTGGGGCAGGGCCGCCAGGAAGTCCTCGTGGGTGGCGCCGTTGGCCGCGGCGAGCTGGCCGCCCAAATGCTTCGGATCCCGCCACACCCGGGTGCCGACCACACCCGGGGAGACGGTGTTGACGCGCACGCCACGCGGCCCGAACTCCTCACTGAGTCGCTTGCCGAACGCGGTCAGTGCTGCCTTCGCCTCGCTGTAGCCGACCGGCCCGCTCGACGGCCAGCGGGCGTTGATCGAGGAGATGGTGACGATCGCGCCGCGTCGCTCCAGCAGGCTCGGCAGTGCGGCCCGGCTGGCCCAGATCGCGCTGAACAGATTGCGGTCGAGCGTGTGCCGCCATAGGTCGTCGGTGATATCGAGAAATCCGCCGAGATCGATTCTGTCCGCGTCCACGCTGCCGACATTGTTGATCAGGATGTCGATCCCGCCCAGTTCGGCGAGCGCCGCGTCCATCAGGGCGGTCACGCCCTCCGGTGTGGCAAGATCGGCGGACACCGCTGCGACGGTGGCCTTTTCGAGTTCCGGTGTGATCGTTCGAGCACCTCCGACTACGAGGACGCCCTCGTCGGTCAGTGCCTGCGCAATCGCAAGCCCGATGCCACGGCCGGCGCCGGTAACGACGGCGGTCTTGCCGGTCAATTCGAGATCCATGAGATTCCTATCTTGAACTACAGGTCAAAAATCTGCGCACTGCAACGGTCGCTAGCCGGGGTTGGGCGAGATCGGTGTGCACCATGCGGGTCGATCAGTCATGCCGCACAATCTACACTCCGATAGATAAAATTGACGTAGTGTCGAAAATGGACGAGGTCGGCATGGCGGGTCTGACCCGGGGCGGCGGCTACGGCTTGCCGCTATGAGTGAAGTCACTCGGCACTACCGCCCCGTAGTCGCGAATGTTCTTGCTTCGCAGTAGGTCTCGTCTCAGCGATCAGGCGCCCCATCGGCAACCATGCGTAACGCCGAAGAACCTGCCACCTTGAACGCCCTCAACTCGGCAATATGGTGCGTGCAGCGCGCCGAGGTGATCTCGGCCCGCTGATCTTCCGGGGCCACCGCGTGGTTGCGTCGAACCGCGCGCCATGCGGCATAGCGGATACTTCACCTGAAGCTAGCCAGCTGGGGCCGCGCGGCTGGACGGTCGGAGTGGGAGGCCCTTTGATGTTGCGGGTTTCTGGGCGCTTCCCTCCGAAAGATGTTGTGACAGAACATATGCAGCCGGTGTACGACAGGCCGTGGGCAACCGATACGTCGAATTCCGCCTGGCAATCGAATCGAACTCACGGCCGCCGAACAGGCCGAACTCGGGACCCGGATCAGGTGCGGGCCGGTTGTGCCGAAGGCTTGTTCGAGCGCGTCGGCGAGGTCGCTGGGGGTACCGACGGTGCACGCCGAGATGCCGTAGCCGGTGGCGATCTCGGCGAAGTCGATGCCGGGCAGATCAAGGCCCGGTAGTTCGACCGCGCAGCTAGCCCTACTGTCGATCCGGCGAATGACGTCGTGGCCGTCTTGCGCAATGCGTTACCACACAAGAGTTATTCTTTGGCAAACATTGTTGACGCTGCGATTGTGTGCAGCGGGAACCGAGAGGCGAAGCTCGCATGGTCGGCTTCAAGGCTTTGGTAAACGATCGTCTTCCGTCGCTGGAAACCTCGTTCCCCGGCGATCCGACATTCGGAGACGCTACCGCGACCTGGAATTATCTCGCGCAACCGCAGCCCGTCGGCGTTCTCGCCCCGCGCAGCGCCGAGGATGTCCAGGGCATCATTCGATGCGCCCGGGAGGCGGGGGTCGCGCAGTTGGCGATCCGCTCCGGTGGGCATTCGTTCGAGGGCGGGAGCCTGGGCGGAAAAGGCGGACGTGCGGTGGTGATCGACATGGTCGAAATGAAGGACATCACTATCGACTCCGATCGACTGACCGCGACGATTGGTGGTGGCACGCTGTTCGGTGACCTCACCCGGGAAGCTTGGAACCAAGCCGGTCTCATGGTGCCCGGCGGTTATTGCGTCGCCGTGGGTGTTGCTGGGCAAGTCCAGTGCGGCGGTTACGGGCATTATGGGCGCACCTTCGGCAACCTCACCGATCGCCTGGTGCAGGTCGAAATGGTCCTCGCCGACGGCACCGTGGTGATCGCCGACGAGCACACGCATTCGGACTTGTTCTGGGCGATCCGCGGCAGCGGCACCGGCTCGTTCGGTGTGATAACCCGATTGACCCTGCGGCTGAGCAAGGCGCCAGCGGCACCGGCGAACTTCTCGATCAAATATCGGATGACCGAAGCCGCCACATTCGCGCCGATCTTCACGGCCATGCAGGGCTACTGCCTCAACGCGCCGCTGAAGGTCAACCCGATGGTCGTGATCTGGAGGGGAAACCTCGAGATTCTCGGCTGTCTGGCCAGTGAGACACCCGCCGAACGCGACGCATTCATCGCCGACATGCGCGAAAAGCTGCCACCCGCAACAGAATACGTCATGGAGCCGATGGACTACCTGGAGACCATGCGCCAGCAGGGCCTGGAGGATACGTCGGCGCCGTTCTACCCCGATCTGTCCGATATCCGGCGCGAACGCCGCGAACACCTGCGGCGGATGAAGATCAAGGCCGGGTTTGTACCCGAACCGTTTACCGAGGAGTTCATCGACGCCTTGGCTGCGCACGCCGTCGCCCAGCCCGTCGACTGTGTCCGTGTTCAGATCCTCGCGCTCGACCCGAATTCCGGTCTCCCGGTCGACGCCACCGCCGTCAAGAATCGCGGCTGTCGGTGGCTGATGGGCATGTCCAGCTGGGTCATGCTCGAAGACGCCGGTGACATCACCACCATGGTGAAGATCGGCGAGGACCGCGACGCGTGGATGCATACGGCGTACGAGATCTTCTACCCCTACACCAGCGGTGGTTACATCGGTGATGACGATCTCGAGGAAGCCGACCACGGCCGCGACCTGTTCGACAGCTACTACGGTCAGCACCTGCCCAGACTGCGGGATGTCAAGCGAAAGTACGACCCCGACAACGTCTTTCACCACAAGCTGAGCATCCCGCTCGATTGACCCCGCATAGTGACGGACTGCACATGCCTTCCTCTCGCGTAGGGAGAGAAGTTCCGGTGGCAGGCGTGCAGCGACGGTCGGAGCTCCCGAGCGCCTCTGATCATGCAACTCACCGAGGCCGCCACCCACGATGAGGCCGCCGAACTGGCCGACCAGCAATTCGACGCCTACCTGTGCAACAACCGCACCTGCGAGGTCGGTCTCGAATACGGCATCGGCGGTCACTACGAATCATTCGTCTTCGCCCTGGAACGCCAGATACGCTGAGGAAGGAATGCGGCATGACGACGGTACGAGACGCCTCCTACGAGGTCCTGCGTTCGCTGGGTGTCACCACGTTCTTCGGTAATCCGGGCTCGAACGAGCTGCCGTTCCTGCAAGGGTTTCCGGAGGATTTCCGCTACATCCTCGCCCTGCAGGAGGGCGCGGGACTGGCGATGGCCGACGGATACGCCCAAGCCACCGGCACACCGGCGCTGGTCAGTCTCCATTCCGCCGCCGGTGTGGGCCAGGCGATGGGCAACCTGGTGAACTCCTGGCAGGCAGGCACCCCGCTGATCCTGATCAGCGGCCAGCAGTTCCGCCCGTTGATCACGCTGCAGGGCATGCTCACCAACCACGACGCGACCACCCTGCCGCGGCCGCTGGTCAAGTGGAGCTTCGAGGCGCCCTCGCCCCAGGCGGTTCCGGCCGTGCTGGCACGCGCGATCGGCCTCGCCACGACTGCGCCGACCGGGCCGGTATATGTGTCTGTGCCGCTGTCGGATTGGGACGAGCAGGCCGACACCGACAACCTGCCGTACCTGTTGGGACGCCACATCGCCGGATGGCCCGTGGCCGAACGCGCGGCCCTGCGGGAGCTGGCCCAGCGACTCGACCAGGCCGAGAACCCGGTGCTGGTTCTCGGACCGGACGTGGACGCCTACGGCGGCTGGGACGTCGCGATCGCGCTGGCCGAAAAAGCCGGGCTGCCGGTCAAATTCGGTACCTACGAATACCCGCGCATCTCCTTCCCCACCGACCACCCCTGTTATCAGGGCACTTTGGGTGCGACGGTGGCGCAGGTCCGAGATCAGTTGGCGCCCTATGATTTTGTCGTTTGGGTGGGCGGCGCGGTGCTGCCGTATCACGCGTGGGAACCGGGCCGGTATCTGCGCGAGGGAACCGACCTCGTCCTCGTGACACCCGACCCCGATCAGGCGGCACGCGCACCGCTCGGATCGGCCATCGTCGGCGACCCCGCCGAGGCGCTGGCCCGGCTCGCCGACTGGGTGAGGACCACGCGACCGCTGCCCGCGCCAATGAAACGCCCTGCCCGCGTAGACCTTTCGGATACCGGCACCGGTACGGTCAGCGAGGCCCAGTTCCTCCAGGTCCTCGCCGACAACCACCCCGACGACACGGCCTGGGTCTACGAGACACCCTCGCTGGGGGCGTGGTGGGACACGATGCCGATCACCCGGCCGGACAGCTTCTTCTGCGCCGCGGCCAGTGCCCTGGGCTACGGCCTGCCCGCCGCCGTCGGGGTCGCCTTGGCCCGACCGGATCGGCCGGTGGTCGCCATGATCGGGGACGGCTCGGCCAACTACAGCATCTCCGGCCTGTGGAGCGCCGCCCAGCACCACCTCGACATCACCTACCTGATCGTGCACAACGGCGCGTACCGAGTCTTGAAGGACTACGGAACCTTGCTGGGCGCGCAACGACTGCCGGGCCTGGATCTGCCGGGCATCGACTTCGTGGCCATCGCCACCGGTTACGGCGTTCCGGCACGCACGGTGGGCACCCCCAGCGATCTCGCCGATGCCCTCGAACAGGCCTTCGGCACACCCGGCCCGCACCTGATCCAGGTGCAGATCACCGACGAACCGAGCACGGTATTCCACTGATTGCCACCCCAAACCACGAAGGGTTGCAAGCGATGACGAAACAGTTCGCCGATTTCTCCGCCGAGATCTATCAGGCGGGAACCAAGGGAACGCTGCCGCGGTATCCGCTCGACGCCGAGAGCATCGAACGCAAGGGCGCCGAGGCGATGCCGGACTGGTTGCTGTCGTATGTGGCCAGTGGCAGCGGTAACGGACACACCCAACGCGCCAATATCGCGGCATTCGAGAAATGGGGCATCGTCCCGCGCATGTGCAACGGCCGCGCCGAACGCGATCTATCGATCGACCTGTTCGGAATGCGGTTGCCGACACCGATCTTCCTGCCGCCGGTCGGGGTCATGGGCATCTGCACACAGGACTTCCACGGCGACCTCGCCGTGGCCCGCGCCGCCGCCAGCACTGGAGTGCCGGTGATCCAGTCGACGCTGTCGCAGGACCCGCTCGAAAACATCGCCCCCGCGATGGGCGACACCCCGGGGCTGTTCCAGCTCTACACCCCCAAAGACCGTGACCTGGCGATCAGCTTCATCCAACGGGCCGAAAAGGCCGGATACCGAGGCCTCGTCGTCACCCTCGACTCCTGGGTTACCGGCTGGCGGCCCCACGATCTGAACCACGCGAACTTTCCCCAGGCACACGGCTACTGCATGGCCAACTTCTTCACCGACGAGCACTTCCGCAAACGCCTCGCCACCGCACCCGAAGACGACATACCCGCCGCGGTCGCCGAATGGGAACGCATCTTCGGTCACTCGCTGACCTGGGACGACTTCACCTGGATCCGCGAGTCCACCGACCTGCCGATCCTGGTGAAGGGCATCAACCATCCCGACGACGCCCGCCACGCCATCGACCTCGGTGTGGACGGCATCTACTGCTCCAATCACGGTGGCCGCCAAGCCAACGGCGGCGTCCCCACCCTCGACGTGCTGCCCGCCGTCGTAGCCGCAGCCGGAGATGTGCCGGTGCTGTTCGACTCCGGTGTGCGCAGCGGCACCGACGTCGTCAAGGCGCTGGCACTCGGCGCGACCGCAGTCGGGATCGGCCGCACCTACCTCTACGCCCTGGCCCTCGGCGGCGAGGACGCCCTCGTCCACCACCTGCGCGCAATCCTCGCCGAGGCCGATCTGCTCATGGCCCTCGACGGCTACCCGACCATCGCCGATTTGCACAACAACGCCATACAGCGAGTCACATAACGAAAGCGCTTGCGACCCGGTGAATCCAAGCAGGAATACATGCTCAACGCGCGCCTGCCCGGTCCGCCCGGAGTAGTGCGGAATAGTTTCCAGCGGTCGGAATTGTCGATGGACATCGTCTCGAACAGGAGCGATCGGTGGGCAAAGGGACGTTTGCGGTTGAGCGTGTGGTCGATTCGTGTGCCGGGCGTCGAGACGACGTCGTCGTGGTCCATGGCGAGCGCTGCGTGACTGGGGCCGAACTGGCTGAGCTGGTCTATCGCTTGGGGGCGGCGTTACGGGAGATCGGAGTCGACCTCGGTTGCCTGGTGGTGATCCGGGCGCAGAACAGTCCTGAAGTCCTCGCGGTCCGGTTGGCGACCCAGCTCATCGGCGGTTGTGCCGCGATCGTGCCAGCTCACACGGACGATGAACTTATCGCCGGCCTGGCGCCGAATGTCCTGGTGAGCGCGCCGAATTCGGGACAAACCGGCGCTTACACGCTCGGCGAGGCACCCGGATGCGTCGATCTGCTCGCCATGGCCCGCAATATGCCCGCCACCGCCATCGGTTGCCCGGCCTCCGGCGACGACGTGTGCTCGGTGGTACTCAGCGGCGGGACCACCGGTCGCCCGAAAGCGAGCTGCCACACCTACACCGATCAGCAAACCGTCATCGCCGCGTCAAGCGATCCGCAACCACGGCTGCTCGTGGCAACGCCCCTGGCCTACCTCGCCCAGAATCTCGTAGACGCCGCGCTGGCCGACGACGGAATGGTCGTCCTGCTGGCCCCTTCCCCGGTGTTCGATCCCGACCTCGTTCTCACCGCGATCACCCGCCACCACATCACCAATATGTTCCTGGTCGAACCGCAACTGTTCGCCTTGGCCACCCACCCAGAGCTGTCCCGCTATGACATATCGAGCCTGCGTCGACTTCTGCACCTCGGCGCTGCCGCCCCCGCGACCGCCCGCCGAGTAGCTCTGGAGCGGCTGGGCCCGATCCTCTGCCACGCCTACGGCAGTAGCGAAACCGGACTGGTCTCCATGCTCGGCCCCGAGCAATACACACCCGATCGACTCGACACCGCCGGACCGATATTGCCCGATGCCCGCGTACGGTTCACCCGCCCCGACGGAACCCCCGGCGACCACGGCGAGCCCTGCGATATCGCGGTCACTGGCCCCCACATCGCCAGCGGCTATTGGCGGCGGCCCGACCTCGACGCGATCATCGCCGATGGCTGGATCAGCACCGGAGATGTCGGCTTTATCGACGACAACGACGATTTGCACATCCTGGGCCGTCGCCGCGACATTATCGCCAACGTCTTTCCAGCCCAGGTGGAAGATCTGCTCTACCAGCAACCCGGCGTGCGTCTCGCCTCAGCCTTCGCCGATACCAACCAATTTCGCGCTCTCGTTGTCCTCGAGCCCGACGCCGCGTTTGATCCGCCCGCAGTGCTGACCGCACTGCAGGCCGACCTCGACGTGGCCGTCACTGTCGTTGCAGTCGACCGCATCCCCTTGACCGAGCAAGGCAAACCTGATCAGCAGGCCACGCGGATGGCATGAACGCGCAAACGCAGATCAAGCCATCCCACCGCTGCATCGACTCGTTGATCAACGCGCTGACATCGGCATGCGCGTGCGTTCGTGTGGCCGAGATAACCTCCGCCCGTTGATCTTCCGCGAGTCAGCTTGGCCGCATGGCGAAGCGCGCCAGCATCGGCAGCGTGACGGCGGCGATCGGTTCGCAGGCCCGGCGGGCGGGGGAACCAACTGTCCATCAACACTTCGCCAGGCCGAGCTCCAACACCATCCGTATCGATGCCAAACCCTTGCCGGTACTGTCCAATTCGGCCGGGAACCGCAGGTGTTCTTCGAACCCGAGACGATCCAGCAGGTTCCTCGACGCGGCGTTCACCTCGAACATGTTGGCGAAGACTCGCGCGATTTCCCGCGATCTGAGATACGGCAATAGCCCGCGCACGGCTTCGGTGGCATAGCCGTTGCCCTGGTGAGCGGGATGAACGGCGTATGCGAGCCACACCTCACCCGGTTCTTGCGATGTGGGCAGCCCGTCCTCGGTCACGTTCCACGCGTGAACCTCTCCGATAACTGTGCCGTCTGGGTGAGTCATGGCCAGCAGGAGATCAAATCGTGGACCATCAACCGGCGCGGTCGCCCGTGCGAGGCGTTTTCGGGTCTGCCCCAGAGTGAGGGGCGGATGAGCCAAGTAGGTCGTCAGCGTCGGATCACCCAAGTAGCAGAACATCGACTCGGCGTCGTTCGGGACGGCACGGCGAAGTACCAGGCGTTCGGTGCGGATCTCCATACCGGAAGTGTCCCTCCTGTCGGCAACCGGATTAACCGCTCATCGCCCAGGGCATGGGCGGTGACTGGCCGGCGGCCTGAGATGCCTTCAGCGAGTTGACCTTCGGGGGCGGGTCGGCTCATCTTCGAGGGCGGTGCGTTTCTGGCCGATCTCGGGGAACAGCAGGCGTGACCCACGCGGAGACGCTGCGCGACAGGGTTGTCTATTCCTCCCGAGGGAATCGCCCGGGGCGGCATGGCTGCTGCAGAGTTATCGCCGTGAGTCAACGAGAGATTGTGCGGTACACCCGAATCGAGAGCACTCCGGACGGGAATTCAAAGTTCGTCGACGAGGAGTTGGCGCTCACAGCGCGAACGGTCGCGGCGGGCGTACCGCCGATGGCAATCAGCGAATTGAGCACTGCGGAAGCGCTTTTCGTGCGCAGCGAGGGATTCGACAGTGCGCCACACCCCGCGCCGCGTCGACAGTGGGTGGTGATGGTGCGTGGCGCGATCGAGGTAACCACCGGCAGCGGTGAGAAACGGGTGTTCGGCCCGGGAGACCTGGTGCTGGCAGCAGATACCGACGGGCTCGGGCACAGCACCGTCGCGCTTGGCGATCCGCCTTTCGAGGCGCTGTTCCTACCGGTCCCCGATGGTGCCTGAATCGGCCCGGCGGTTAGTCGACTGCACGGAAATCGCGCCTCCGCGCTCCACCGCATCGGGGCGCGGTGAATGCGCAGAACGCGCACGGCGCTGTCCTTGCGCCGCTGGTCAATTGCCGCGTCGGCGTAGTGATCGGTACAGCAGCCACAGCATCAGGGCGAGCGGGGTCAAGATCGCCGCGAACAGGATTCCGGCGAACATTCCGTAGCCGTGCGGATCGAAGAGCAATCCGGTGGCACTGAGCATCGCCTCGCCGACGAGCAGCACGATCAGCGCGGTGGTGCAGGCAAACGCGCTGAGCAGGAGGTACCGGAGCGCTATCCGCGGGGCGCTTGTCCGGGTAGTGGTATCCGGTGTGTCCATGTTCGGCTCCGCGGGCTGGGTTGTGCCGCAATCATTTCGGGTCGGGGGTGCAGATGGTCAGGAACGACTTCTGGTTCTCGCGTTGCACGTCCGACGCGTCCATCCAGCCGCGCTGGCCGAACAGGTAGCTTCCGGAGGGGTGCCGGGCCGACTCGCGCAGGACCTGGGCGACGTCGACCCTCGCACCGTACGCCTTCGGGCCGTCGACGGAGAAGTTGAGCGAGCCCGCTTTGGTCCAGTCGTAGTCCGCTGGCAGCGGTTTCTGGACCTGCAAAGATCCACCGGTGTCGGGGACGGATCGCCCGGTCGTCCGCAGCAGATCCATGCGCTCTACCGGCACCCCCGGCCGCGGCGCCGTCCACACCTGCTCCGTGCTCTGCTGAGTGCCGGAGTCGAAGATCAACGTCAGACCGGTGACCCCATCGCACACGGTGCCTGTCCACAGTTTCAGGACGCCGTCATCGACGCGGAACCCGGCCGCCGGTGGCAGCGACGGCGCGAACTGCGCCTTGGTGTCGCACGCCGCGGTCACTACCGCCAGAAGTAGTGCGGCGCAGGCGACGCGCAGCCGCCTAGTATCCGCCATCGGAAAGTCCCGCGTCTTCCTCGGTCTCGTTGCCGCCGGTGAGCTGCTCCCACGCGTAGGAGGCGAGGAAGCCTGTGTAGCCTTCGTCCGCCCATTGCCGGGAGTGGCGCTCCTCGTGGTGCAGCAGCCGGTCGATGTCCAGATTCCCCCGGTAGGGGCCGTTGTCGTTCTCGTACCACGCGTAGCCCGACCTCGCCACCTCTCGAATTTGCTGCGCGGGATCTTTCGGGTCGTCGATGTTCAGCATGAACGTGTCGCCCCAGGTCGTTCCGCCGTGTTGGCTGTACGCGTCCTGGATGAAGTTCCCGCCCAAGCCCATCATCATGCCGTTCGGAGTGGTCGCCAACCGCCCACCGTTGCCATGCACAAACCCAACATCGTCGTCGTAGCTCCAGGAATTCTCCCGTTGGCGGTCGGTGATCCGCCGCAGTTCCGCGGATCCGTACGGAGTCGGTGGGAAGTCGGTCTTTTCGCCATCGGTGCCGTAGTCGGTGCCCGCGTTCAGGATGTAGGTCATCCGCACCGCTTTGGCGGCGTCGTCCCCGCTGAAGTCGGTCGGCATCAGGAAGTACGACTTGAAGATCCCGTCGCCGTCCTCGTCCTCGCGGATCTCTTCCATTCTGTCGAGGATCTTGAAGTCCTCGGGCGTGATGTGATGTTCGGCGATGATCTGCTTGATGGTGTCGAGCGAAACGCCCCGGCGCACGGCATTTTCCAGCCATTGCCGGTAGTAGCCGGACACCGGCGGCCCGGTCAGCAGTCCGGCGTCGCGCAGCGCCTGCTCCATCTCGGCCACCTGGGCGTCGATCTCCCCGCCCTTCCTGGCGCCGTCCAGGGTGGTCGCTCCGTGGTCGCTGATCTTGCGGTCCTGCGCGAGTTGCATCACCCCGGCGAGAGCGGCGTCGATGTTGGTCGCCGTGGTGAGTATCGCCTTGGTTTCCTGCTCGAGCTGCTGCCTGATGGTTTCGCGGTGCCGCCGGGTCTCGCCACGGTCTTCGGCCTCGGTGCGCGACTTCGGTGGGGGGTCGGGAGGTTTGTTGTCCACGATCGCGCCGTTGGCGGCGATGCCGAACTGGTAGGTGTCGGCGAGGGCGTCGTTGTTGGCGACTCGCGTTTTCAGTGCGGACACGTCGTCCGACACATCCTGTAGCGCGCGTTCGACGGCGGACAGCTCCGCGATCAGGATCTCGGCGTTGTTCCGCGTGTTTCCCAGCGAACTGCGTGCACGCTCGCTCGCGGGGCCGTGCCATTCGGGCAATCGCCTGGCGTCGTCGAGCTCGTCCTGCAGCCCGATGAGTTTGTCCCGCCGATCGCGCAGGTTGGTGGCCGACGTATCGAGCGCCCCAGCGTCCCACTTACGGACGTCGTCGTAGCCGATAGTCATTTCCCGAAAGCCTTTTTCGCCTCGACCTCGTTCTCGGAGTAGATCTTCGCGGCCGACGTGATCGATTCGTCCCACTGGCCGATCTCGCCTGCCCACCCCTTGGCGCGCTCATTGAACGTCGATGCCAGAGTGGGCGCGTTCTTTGCCGCATTCCCGCCTGGCAATGCTGTCGCGATCGCATCCAAGCCGGTACCGGGGTTTACCGTAATAGCCTGTCCCGCAGCAGATCCTGCCGCCTTGGCCGCTTCCCGTAGCTGACTGATCTGGACCTCGAACCCGCTCACCGTCTGTGACCCCTATCCCTGCACGCGCCGATACGGTCCGTGCCGGCTACCGGGTTTGCCGTCGGCGACCGAATCCGCGATTCGCGAATCGGTTCCGCGGCAGAGCCGAGGGCCCTGAATCTTTTCTGGCATCGAGCACTCCCCCCGGGCGCACTATCGATTGATTCGTGTATTGCGTAGGCATCGATGCTATCGCTCATCGAGACCCACCTCTTGCCCCCGATTCAGGGGGCTACGCGAGTGCGGTTTCCTCGTCAAAAACGTTCTGCGGGAAGGCTTCCTGCACGCGTGCGGGTGTGCCAGTTCGCTGCTTGTCAAGCGGGCGGTCGCTGAACTGCCCCTTGCCGATTTCGTGACGGTCCTCCTTTCTCTTCGGGCGCGGCCACGTGCAGCGGCAGAGCGTCGGCCTGGGTGCGGGGCCCCGACCTACGTGACGAGCAGACCGGGAGGCGGTGGCGACGGGATGTCGACCAAGACCTTGCCGACCACGCCGCCCTCGACTGCCCGGTGGGCATCCGCGACGCGGTGCAAGGGAAAGCGGATCAGGGGCAGGCCGTGCTCCTCACCGACCGGCAGGGCGCCGTCGCGGACGGCGACGGCGACGTCCGCGACCGCCGCGGCACGGGCGTCAGGACCGGCGGTGTAGAGCACCAGGAATTGAAAGCGGTTGTTGCGCACCATGTTTTGCGGCACATTCAGCTCGACGGGATGACCGCCGTCGTTGGCGTAGGTCGGTAGCCATCCTCCACGGTGCGCGCGATCACTCGATGATCGGAACCCAGCGCGCGCACCGCGCGGCAATTGAGTGCGTTCACCACGACCATCGCGCCAGGCATGGGGAAGGCTGGTTTGTCAGCGATCTGCGCAAGCTCGGAACTGAGACTGATATACGGCATCTCAGCCTCGGTGAAGAATCGGGATCAGACCGGGTTGTTCGGTGCGGCATGAATTCGCATCAACGAGTGATGTTTCGGATCATGCGCATCACTATACGAACCACCGCAGGCACGAGGGAAAGCATCGATCGTGACAACAGTTCCGTGGGGTCTGGCAGTGGTATCCGAGGCAAGGACCGGGTGTTTTGACGTGCTCTGCGGGGCTGTTTGGCGGCAAATCCGGGCCCTTGCCGAGGAGGCGGGATGACGTCCTTGATCAAGAGCGGCTGACCCGGCTCCTCAGTGTTTGGCCTTGTTGCGCAGCTTGAGTCGAAATTGGACTCCGGCGGTTCGGGCGAGGCTGGCGGAGAAGGACTCTCGATGTCTGTCACTACCGGCCCAACCATCGGTTTGTCGTCGAAGCTGGTTTCGGCGACAGGCAGGCTCCTGTTTGACATCGCAGCGGCTACTCGGTCCAGAAATGTCGCGCGTCGGTTCACACTTCGCCCAGCGGGGCGTTGCCACGTCTCGATGATTGAGTTCACCGGTCCTCCTCGGCTAGAGCAGGGAGAGCTGGGTCGGAAGCTATCCGCGGCGTAGGAACTGCCTGTTGTGGCGTGTTCTGCTCGGGTACGTCGACCTCGACGTGACCCAAATTCTTTGTGCCCGATACGCCGCTGAGGGCGAAGGTACTCCCCGCCCCAATAACGACCGCAGCGCCCAGGCCGGACAGCCAGCCAACACCGGCCTGGAGTCCGACGACCATCATCGCAGCCGTTATTCGCAGAATGACGTTGCTGCACAGCCAGAATGTAAGCGTGGGATGCGAGCTCTGGGCTGCGGTAGTGTCGTCGTTGCTCCGCCAAGGCCACCGTCCCACCCTGCGGGAGTAGTCGAACAGCTCGAATACTGCTGCCGCGAGCGCTGCGACCCCACCTAAAGCCGCGTATTCCGCGACGCCTAACGCGTCCATAGCAGGACGCTACAACGCTAGCGCGTTGGGCAACAGTGGATTCGGAGGCTTGATTCGCCGAATATGTCCCGTTCAAACTGGGCAGTCGGGTAGATTCAGAAGGGCCACGAGAGGCTAGATCGCCCTTCTCCGAGGAAAATCGGAGTAGACCAGTTATATCCAGGCGAGTGCAGTTACGGGAACGCGAACCAGGTTTCGGCGACGCAACGTCACCAGTTCGTTCGGGACCGGGCGTTCGCCGGGCAGCAGCCGTGAGCCAGTTTGGGCCACGTCGAGGTCCGTCGGCAGTGTCCTGCTCACCAGGCACCAGCGGATGCGTCTCGATTTCAGATCGATAATCTGGACCAAGCTGAGACCGTGCTGCTCGGGGTTGTGAGCGACCCGGGAGCGCCAGCCAGCAGGCGGTGGGGGCACCTGCACCCGTTGGTCCGCCAGGCCACCCGTTCCGCCGAAGTCTCCAGCACAGACTGAGACCGTCGGACGAACGCCCTCAATTCGGCAGTAGCAGACGTTCGCGAGATCGGCTGTTGGCCACAGACCGTCCGCATTGGACGCCCGCGCAGCGGCATAGAAAGACGTTCTGCGTCTCGGTCTGGACGAGCGAACGTCCTCCCGATGCGCTAGTCGGGCTTGTTGTCCCATCGCGGCAGGAGGACGTTCATGAGTAACGGTAGAGGCTTGTCCCGGGGTGATCGCAACCGAAACGCCC
>NZ_JBITFL010000007.1:0-468115 GCF_044456045.1 Nocardia sp. NPDC051052 | reverse complement strand
AAGGCACCGCTACTTCGAGCTTTGGGCAAACCCCTCTTAAGCCATTCCCGGCACGGTGCCCGGTAAGAAGCAAGCCATGTGAGAGCCACACCAATAACGCAGGTGGGCAGCCGATTACCGAGCATCTCACCGGGCACCTGGACCCGATCCTGGCCGGGATCAGGTCCTACCGCCAGTGTTAAGTAGCCGATTACCGGATGGGTCGAGTCGTCCGTAGCCGGCTTCTGCCGTGTGCGGTCGGGCTGTGGCCCTGTGCCCGGAACGCGGCCGCCCACTCCCACCCTGGGGACGGGATAGCGGGCGGGGGATTTCCGGGCGCCGAACGTGTCAGGCGAGCCGGTCCGGTTCGGCTTCCTCTGGTGTGCCGGGGCTTACGAACGACGCCGTGATCGTCGTCCCGCGCCCTGTGACCTTATGGCCATTGGCTCTGACCCAGGCTCTCAACGCGCTCATTTCCGGACTGTAACCCTGTGTCCAGCGGCCATACCGCACGCTTTCAACGCCCATCCTGTGTCCGGTGAGAAGCTGCGAGAGCTGTTCGAACTGGGTCGGTGTCACAAAGGCCAAGTAGTAGTCTCGGCCGGAATCCAGCGCCGCCAAGACAGTACCGAGGGCAAAGGCGTGCTCACCGATCTCTTCGAGGAACGCTTGGATGTAACCGACACGATCGTCCTCGCCGTGCTCGGCGTCGAACGCGGCGACCCAATCCCAGGGCAACGCCGCGGGATAGGAGCTCAGCGATGTCAACCGCTCGCGGACGGACCGGGGATCGGCCTCGCGGGAGATGACCGCGATACCCGCGATCCCTGCTGGAGATTCGGCGTCGCGACACGATTCGGCCGCACCAGCGGTGAGGAGTGCCCGTTGTTGCGCCATGAGGGCCCGCACGCTGAACTCGAAATCCGGTTGCTGGCGGGCATAGTCGTGATCGTAGGCCGCAGCTTGCGAGGTCTGGCGTACTACACGGTCCGGCTCGGGCGGGGCGGGCCAGAACTGCAGCAGGTAACGGTCCAGTAGTGGCTCATCGTCGAGTCTGACGTCCTTCTCCCGTGCCTGGTCCATGCCCTGCGCGCAGTACCGCACCCGATAGTCGATCCCTTCTTCCAAGTCCAGTGCCCAGTGGGCCTCGCCTGCCCACTGCGCCAGGAAGCTTTGATCCGAGACCGAGTAGAAGGAGACCTCCACGACGTCTTCCCATGCCGGGTCCAGCGGGGGAGCCTGGTCGTGCACCTCGACGGTGAAGCCGACCTTGCCGCTGTGCAGCCCGGTGCACAGGAAGAGCTTGCCGGGTACCGCGGCGCCGCACAGTCCTGAACTCTGGCCGGCGAACGCCTCGTGCATGCGCGGGGCGATGCCGCCGGGGACACTCTCGACATAGATCTGGCAGTAGGAGACACCGACCTCGCGCTCTAGCTTGAACACTTCTCACACCGCCCCAGCCGACGAGAGCCGGCCATCAGCCGACAGCGCGATGCGCAGCACAGGGCCAGATGAGTGAGGAGCGTTCAGCTCAGTGGGATCGGTGCCGACCACCGCGCGGGCGACAGGGTCGGCCGCGGTGTGGTGTGGTCTGGTTCGGGAACAGCTCATGCACGGCAGCGTAGAGAAGCCCACTGACACGGTGACTCCCAAACCCTTGCGGCATGAACTGCGCTGATGCGCTGCGCAAGCACTCTGAGTCTCGGCTTCGAACGCACTGCAATGCCGAGTGCGGACTGTTTCTCCGCTAGCGATCCGATAGCCGCACAATATCTTTCGACTGTCGTTAGCCTCAGCGAGCGAGCCCAGCCAGACGGCCGATCTCGACAACCTGATCAGCTTTTCGTATTCAGGGGGCGCTCGGTCAGGAGTGCCACGGCTAACGGTCGAACTCGATTGCGTTGAGTAACAACCTGATTGGATAGAGATCGACATGACAACAGAAGGCGCCTCGAGCGCTGAACATCCCGATCGAACATTCGGCTATGAGGATGGCGGCACGGCGTTCACGGGAGTCCTCGCGCAGCCGGAACAGCGATGGTGGCGGTCGACACCGGCAACGATGACTACGTGATCGGGTTCGCCCCCAAGGGTTCTCCGCAACTGAGGAAGGCGCGGCGACGGCGACGGTGGGTCACTGCGGTCCGGCGCGGCACGTTCACCTGAGGGCAGCTTGGAGAGTATTTGCGCTGTGGCTGTACGAAGGCAATAGCTCCGCACCGAACCCGCTGGCTCCCACCATGGAATGTCGCGTTTCGATCATGGCGCGCGAATCCCCGCTGCCCGCACTGAAGGTCGAGCCCCTCCGCCACCAATAGTGAAGAGCCCCAGCCTTCCTGAACTCAGGTGCCCTTGCTGCCGCGCTTCCGCTCGAGAACAGATTCCTGATAGCGGTCGGCGTAGGTCGATGCGTCTTTGATCAGGTCGTCGCAGAACGCCGCGACGTCATCGCCGACGATTTCCATGACCCCCTTGCCAGATGCGACTCCCTCCTCGAAGAAGTCGACGATGCCGGAGAGCAAGGTTCCGTCTTCCAGCCCGATCGGACCGACCTTGAAGAAATATTTCTGAATCTCGTTGTAGACGATCTGATAATCGGGCGGCAGTGCTTTCACGCGCGCGGTATGGGCTCGCCACTGCTTCTTACCTTCGATGATGTCGCGAATTCCCACTTTATTCTCCTAGCCGACCTAGTTTCCGTGCAACATTTTTATTCAGCTGGTCGCGCCACTTGTCGCGATAACTCTTGGCTCCCCCTTCGCCGGCCACCGCCGCGCAGAAACCTTTGATGTCATCGCCCAGTGCCTCGTGGACACCCTGGCCTTCCGACGCTGTTCCCTCCAATAGCCCGAGGGCGCCGTCGAGGATCGGCATCAAATTGCGACCGGTAAAGTCCCCATGAGGTAACAGATGGATCTTGATCTCTTCCCAGGCCGCTCTATACTCGGCCGGGAGGATCGCGGCTCGAGCGTCGAAAGCCTTGCATTCCCTGGTCAGATCGCTGCCGGTGATTGTCTCCCAGAAATTCATCACTTACTTTCCTTCAGCTCATTGATGCGTGCTGAGACGTAATCCCACTTCGCCCAGAAGGTGGCGAGCTCGGCACGTCCGGCGTCGTTGAGTGTGTAGAACTTGCGCGGCGGACCGACTCCGGAAGGTCGCTTCGAAACATCGACCAGTCCGTTCTTCTCCAATCGCAGCAGTATGGCGTACACCGTCCCTTCGATGACGTCTGTGAAACCAAGGTCATTCAGCTGGCGCGTGATGGCGTACCCGTATGTCTCATCAGTGTCGATGATCTTCAGGACGCACCCTTCGAGCGTGCCCTTCAGCATCTCGGTCAAGTTGTCCATAACGCAACCCCTTCGATCGGACCACGCTATTCAGTGGTAATGACTACCACTAGACTGTAACACATAGTAGTGAGTTTTGCGTGACGGTACTCAGTGATACAGTCTACCAGTAGTCATTAGCGCTGAGTAGCGGGACGGGATGAGGCTCATGGTGCAGGACGGGTTCACGATCGACCAGGCGGCGGCCTTCGCCGGCATCACGGAAACGATGGTGCGGGATTACCACCAGCACGGACTGGTCGAGGAACCCGCGTCCGACAGCTCCGGCACGCGCCGATACCGATCCCCGGAGTTGTTGCGGCTGGTGCAGGTTCGGGTGCTGGCCGGGGCGGGCGTACCGCTGGCCGAGATCAGAGATCTCCTCGACTACCTCTGCCACATCGAGCGCGTCCTCGAAGAGTGAGGCAGGCCGACTCGGCGCATCAGACAACCCGCCGGTCGCGGTCTTCCACGCGTTGATCTTCAAAGACTCCGCCGACTTCCACGAGGCATTCGCGGAAGCGCTGGAATCGCCTCATTTGTAAATGGACATCAACGATCTGGCGGGCGTGATCGCCCTCCCGCTGCTGGCTCTTGCGTGCATCGCCGTCGACGCCTGGGTCCCCGTGGAGGTGACCTCTGGTTACATCCCGAAACATCGGTGAACGGCGGCTGGGTAGGCGAATTCGACATCTGAGACTCGATTGCGAGCGAGACGTCCTGTATTGGCACCCCTTTAGGTCAAGACCCCGCAGAGGTTTCGGGGTTAGCCTGTTGGGTGGGTCCGGGTTGTGGCTCATCCGAAGGATCGGTGTGTGGGTTGGAGCCGGTCGCGCTGGAGTCAAGAGTCGCCCCCGATTGCCCTCCCGGGCCCGCCAACGCCCTGCCGCTGATCTGCGAGCATCCGCGCGTAGACGACGTTCGACAGTCTGCGCTCGAGCGCGCGCAACGCCTCCATCGACGTTTTCCCGCCGACCCTGCGGGTGTCGTAGTAGACCCTGCCAGCGGTGTGGTGGCGTAGCTGAACGACGGCCATGATGTGGGAGGACCCGGTTGATTTTGCGGTTGCCGGCGCCGGAGAGTCTATGGCGTTGTTGCTCGCCGGAGGACGCATCCAACGGGGCGGTGCCGTTCCAAGACGCGAATCGGTCCCGGTTGCCGAAGCGGTGGATGCCGGCGGTGTCAGCCAAAAGCCTTGCCGCGCTGGAAGCTCCGATGCCGTACAACTCCATAAGCGACGAGCCGCGGTCGGTGACGAGTTGGCGCAGCTCCTTGTCCGCGGCTCTGATCCTGCTGTCGATGGTCTCGAGGTCTTCGATCAATTCCACCGCCAATCGCTGTTGGATCGTGGTGACCGGATCGGTCGCGGTGATCGTGGCGATCAGCTCGCGGGCTTGGCGGCTGGACAGAAATTTCTTGGCGCCACCGGGAATCAATTCCAGCAGTATCCGGTGCAGACGGTTCAGGGTGTCGGTGCGAGCGTGGCCGAGCCCGTCGCGGCGGTCGGCCAGCATGCCCAACGCGATCAGCTCCGGACCGGCGTCGACGCGGCGCAGATTCGGTGAATGCAAGGCCGCCAGCGCCACCGAGTGTGCGTCGACCGGATCGGTTTTGCGGCCGTTGCCTGTTGCGAAGACTCGCACCTGCGCGGAGAGTTTGGCGGGGACGTCGATGACGGTTTCCCCGTCGTGGACCAGGCGATGCGCGATATGGCGGCCGACGCCGTTGCACCCTTCGATTGCCCAGATACGGTCAGCGAATCGTTGTCCAGCGGTGAGCATTTCGGTGTAGCCGAGGGTTTCAGTGGCGTATCGGCCGGTGGCCACTGCGCGGCCGGTGGAGTCGATGGCTTCAATAGTGGCAGAGCGCTTGTGTGGATCCATTCCGATGATGACGGTCATCGCTGTGGCCTCCCGTGGTCTGCGAATATGTGGTGTCCGCGCCGGGAGGGCATTGCTAGTTCGAGCGTGGGGCAGTCCCCTTTCGAGCCACTCCGGCACGGTACCCGGTGGGAGGCAAGCATCGCCCGAGAAGGCTCCGCCCTCAGTTCCCCGTGATCGCTTGTCCAACAACGTATTACCGACAATTGAGCCTCGATGACTGTGCACCTCCGGGTCGGGACTTACGGACATATGCATCGCCGCGCACTCCGTCACCAGGATCGGTTACGACGCAGTCAGCCGGATGCACCCTCATACCGAAGAGCGCGCATACGAACGGATACGCACTTCTGTCGAGTTGAGCGGGTCCAATTCCGCGGTGTCGACGATGCTTTGCTTGCGATCTATCCGACGTCGGTGAAGATCGCATCGAGCGCGCGTCGACAAGCCCGGCACAGTTCGATGTCGGCGGGCACGCTTCCGCGACGGCGTCGGGGTCGGGCGAGTTCGGCCGATAGCAGGGGTGCGGCGGCCGCGGCGGGCGGGCCGATCTCGGCGAAGCATTCGGCGGCTCCGGTCAGCCAGTGGGCCCGACGGCGGCGGTTGGGGTCGGTGACGATCTCGATGTCGGTGCGGGTGCTGAGCTCGAGCAGCGCGATGATCGTCGGCTCGGGTGCAGCGGTGACCCGCCACAGCGCGGTGGCGGCGCCGGTCGTCGTCCACGGGTCCACGTCCAGTTCGATGAGCCGTTGTAGCGCCGGAACACAGTCGGCCGCCGCGAATCCCAAGTCGGCGACTGCCGTTAGGGCTTGCGCGCGAAGATCCTGAGCGGGAAAATTCTCGCCCACCTCGGCCAGCGCCTCGGGTAATTGCCGCAGTGCCGGGCCGGGGTCACCGGTGCAGCGCCACAGGGTGATCGCGGCGCTCAGGCGAACGTCGAGCTGGTCGTGGTCGAGGTAGGACCGGACCGTTTTGATCGTGGATCGTGCCGCCACGCCGAACTGTCCAAGCACCTCGACCAAATCACCGTTGCGGTCGTTCATGATGCCGGCGACATCGGTCGCGGCCGATGCGGCGGGTTCGCCGATGTGTCCGAGAGCGCCCGCCAATTCGCAGGACCGGAAATCCATATCGCCGTCTCGATGAGTGTGCGTGTGGATCATCCGTTCCCGGATCAGTGGAACCAGCTCGATCGCGTGGGCGCCCAGGGGAGCCAGGATGTCGTCGAGTCGACATGGTGTCGGGTCGACTTCGAGTGCCCACCGCACCGCGGGCACCGCGCGCGGGTCACCGGTGTGTGCGGCGGCGCGCAGCATCGGTCCCGGTTTGTTCATGCTGGGCGTGTCGGGGTGCAGTGACAGCCAAGGCAACTCTGTGTGCAGGGAGAAGGGCGTGTCGACGGTCCACTCGGTGGGCCGGCCCAAGCGGTCGAGGTTTTCGAGAATGCGGTCGGCCACTGGCGCGGCGGCCGTGCCGAGATCGGCCAGTGCATCGGCTGCTCCCTTCCACAGTTGCGCCTCTGCCAACTGCTCGGCGATTGGCTCGAGGAGGTGGAAGTAGTCCGTGCGCCAAGTGCTGATCAGGTCCCCGGCCAGTTCGCGGGCGAGACCACGGCCATCCAAATTGTCGACGGTGAACAGACTTTCGACCAGTGCGAGTTGCTCATCGGGGCGAGCATCCAGGCGTTCGTACACGGCTCGGGTCGGCTTGATCCAGCGTGGGAATGCCGTTGCGTCCTGAGCCGAGTTCGATTCCGACGCCTCCCGCACCGCACCCAGCACGGTCGATTCCACACGTCCCGGCAGAGCTTGCGGGTCGGCGACGAGCAGATGGCTCAACGCGGTCAGTCGTTCGATCGGATCGGCTGCACTCCAGAGCATTTCGGTGAAGCGGTCGGCGAGTCGTAGGCGTGTGGCGTGTGCGGGCCAGTGCAGCGAGATCACGTCCAGGAATCCCAGTATCCGGGTCCTGATCTTCGGCTCGGTCTCGGCTCGGGCATGGGTCAGCAACGCGGGGACTACCGTCTCCCACTCCTCGGTGCATACCGAGAGCGCGTCGAGGACAGCGATCCTTACCTCGGCGTCGGGATCGTCGAGCAGGGGATGTAAGCCGGGTAGCGCGCGGCCGATGGCCCGGCGGACCTCATGACGGTTGGCCGGCTCGGTATCGGGGGCCAATTCGGTATCCGACCAGAGCGCAAACGGTGGTGTCGCGTACTCGTCGCGGCCCGCGGTTGTGGTGACAAGCCGTAGCAGCCGCAGTTGGTCCGGCCAGCCCGGCCGGAGCGCCAAATCGAGGAGACCGGGCGCGCATAGTGCCGCGAGTCGCCCGTCGTCGGGTTGGTCACCGAGCTCGTCGGGCTCATCGTCGGGGCCCGGTACCTCCGGATTCAGGCGGCGCTCGAGGCGGTCGAGACCGTAGTCGCGTTCCTCGGCGTCCTCGGAGGCGGCCTGCGCCAACATCACGGCAGGGTCCTCGCTATCGCTCCACCCTTCGATTTTGTCGCACCATTTCTGGTAGGCATGACTGCTCAAACCCACCCGAACCGACGTAGCGCTGATCATCACCGTGACCACCAGAACAGGAAGCTCCCAACGCCGGCCGCGGGTCGGCTCGATCCAACGATCCGTCGGCTGGCCGAGCGATTCGGATATCTGTTGCACGAGCGCATCGAGGATCTCGTCCAGCTCCTCTGGATCGAGGGCCGAATCGCTGGCAGCGAAGGAGAACTCGTTGAGCCCGCGCTCGGAGTCGAAGGTGGTGCCGGTGATGTCGAGCCACACATCGGGACAATCGACTTCAAGATCGGTCGTTGCTGTGGGGAACAGCTCGTCGAAATCGTGGACCTGCCAGCCGACCCGGTCACAGAACACCGGCAGATCGCCGGCGCTCCACGTCCAGTCGAATTCCGCGGCCGCACACACCATCTGGGCAGCGCGTTCGATATCTGCTCGCATTATGCAGAGCCCTTCCGCGTAATCAGCGAGGCGGTTCGGTCGCCTGCCGAGGGCATAGCGCGCACCACGATGTCGCGGAGGTGTTCTTCGACAGCGCCGAGTTGTGTGATGCAGTCATCGATATTCACTGGTCGTCAGTAACTTTCCGTTCGGTGCAGCGTCCATGCGTGACTTGAATCTGCCACAGCCCTCCGACAGGCCTGATCGATTCCCTGCCTTCCAGATAGCCTGGATTGCCGAGAAGTGGACGACCTACCTGGACCGGCGCCTCAGCGGCCCACTTCTATTGGGAACTGGCTCATTCCGGGGCCTCCATGGCCGGATCCCTCGATGTCACCCCGGGCTGGGCCATCTTCAACCGGGACCCGCCCTGGCTGCCCCGAACCATGCCCACGGGACGGCGGAAGATCAACTGTCCGTGTCTATCTGAGGCGCCCGAGCACACAGCTCAGCTCGTCTGGCGTCCCGGTTCAAGCAGATGGAATCGACAGATCACGACCGTCGAGCACTTCGAACCCGGTCACCGATCTTGCCGCGAGGTCGAAATTCAGCAAGACAACAGTTTCGCCAGCACGTTCTAGCTAAATGCCTCCCGTGCTGGTCGAGGCGCGGGAACTGAACCGCCGTCATAGCCGAGCGATACAGCCAAGGCTTGCAAGAGATCTCAGTCTGCTCCCGGAGATCAAACCAGCATCCCACCGGGCACCTGGATCAGATCCTGGCCGGGATCTGATCTGACACCAGTCTCTAACTAGCCGAATTGCGGACGGCCCTTACAGGCGCCGCACCGTCAGGGCCTAGCGAGTGCTTACGACGCAAGAATGATGCCGCCGAGTTTGCTCTCGGCAGAGGTGAGAGTCCTGTGCGCCCGAATAGTGAAGCCCGCATCGTTGAGCCATGTGCTGACTTGGCTGAGCTGGCGGAGGTGAACGTAGAGCTTCATCGAGTGCCCGCCGTAGCCATGAGTCTTCAGCCGTGATTCGTCTCCGATGTGGAAACCGAGCAACAGCGGTCCGCCGGGGCGCAGCACTCGCCGGAAGTGCGTGAGGACGGAACTGATCTGGTCGTCGGGGATGTGAATCAGCGAGTACCACGCGACCAGACCGACTAGCGAGGAATCGGCGAGGGCGAGGTCCGTCATGGAGCCGACTTCGAAACGTAGGTCCGGGTAATCACGCTGGGCCACCTCGATCATCCCGGGCGACAGGTCGATTCCGAATGCGTCCACGCCGAGTTGGTGGAGGTGAGCCGTGATCCGCCCTGTTCCACACCCCACGTCCGCAACGAGCCCTCCGCCCTGAGCGTGGATTGAGTCGGCGAATGAGGCGAAAGCTGCGCGCTCTACAGGTGTTTCGTTCAGGAAGTGACGGGTCAGGTCCGCGTAGGTGGAGGCGACGGCGTCGTAGGACGTCCTCGTGTCTTCCAGCCATCCATTAGCCTTCATGAACGCAGGTTACCTGCGGAGTCGTCCACGGCGGGGAGGCGTTCAGCCTGGGATCAGTTGCCTCGCAAGGAATCCCTGACTCCTCATGCTGTGCGTGGGTGTTGTTAGAGAGTGGGAACGATCGGCTGCGCTCGTTGGAGCTCCGCGGCTCGCGCCCTGAAGGGTGCTGAGGCCTCCGCTCATGGCCTTGGGCGGGCGGCAGCCAGCGCAAGCAGACGCAGCACTCTCATGCCGCTGAGCGTGCGTTCGATGGACGAGATCGGTTGTGTCTCAGGACATCCGGTAATGCCGCGGTGTATCTCCGGTCGGGTGCCACCGCCCTGGGGGCCAGCAGAGTCCGGCCGCCGAGGCCCGCTCCAACGATGGCAATAGTTGGTCTGGTCATACTGCGGTAGCCCGACGACCAGACAGACGGGCTCACGGACTTCGTACGGCGATTGGGCTATCTGCTGGACGGGCTGGCCCGTCCCTTCTTCCCGACCGGCACCTGACGTCCGGCGGCTTTCGGGGTGCTACGGCAACGATGTTCGTCCGAACCGTGTGCCGGGAGCGGATGATTACCGCCCGATCCGGATAAAGCGAGTGCCGGAAGTCTCCTAATGTTCCTGCGAAATCGGGTGCACAGGAGGCGAATATGGATAGTCATCGCGGTTCGCGGTCGGCTGTGATCGTGGGTGCGGGCGTTGCCGGTCTGACGGCGGCCATTGCGCTGGCGCGCACGGGGTGGCGGGTCGAGATCGCCGAAGCCGCTTCGGACCGGTCGACCGCGGGATGGGGCCTGTGCCTGACCGGTCCGTCGCTGCGCGCGCTCGATGAGCTGGGCCTGGCCGAGGCGTGTCTGGCCGCGGGCTACGGGATGAGCGCGATCACCCATGTGGACGTCGAGGGCATGGCTGCCGATCAGGTGGAGCTGCCGCGGCTGATCGGGGCGCAGCGACCGGCGATGGTCGGCATCGCCCGTCCCGAACTGCACCGCATCCTGCACGCGGAGGCTGAGCGGTGCGGGGCGGTGATACACCACGGCATGACCGTGACGGCGGTGGAGCAGGCAGCTGACCGGGTCGATGTGCGGCTGTCGGACGGCACGGAACGCCGGGTCGCCCTGCTGGTGGGTGCGGATGGGATCCGCTCGTCGGTGCGGGACCTGCTCGGTCTCCGGACCTCGATCGACTACCTCGGCCAGATGGTGTGGCGAGCGCTGGTGCCGCGCCCGGCGTGGGCCACCGGTATTCACCAGTTCGCTGGGAAGGTCGATACCGCTGGGCTCGTGCCCATCTCGGAGGGCCGGGCGTATGTGTTCCTGACCGAGAACGGGGTGTCGCCGAGTGTCGTGCCCGCCGCCGAACTCGCCCAGCGACTGGCCGAGCTGCTGACGGTCTTTCCGGGGCGGGTCGCGCAGCTGCGACCCCTGGTGTCCGCGTCCGACTCGGTCGTGCGCCGCCCGGTCCAGACGGCCTTGCTGACCGGCGCTTGGCACCGCGGGCACGGTGTTGTGATCGGCGATGCCGCGCACGCACCGGCCCCGCAGATGGCGAGCGGCGCAGCGCTTGCCATCGAGGACGGCTTGGTGCTGGCCCGGGAGTTGGCACGTCATGCGACGGTCGGCGCCGGGCTGGCGGCGTTTGTCGACCGGCGCGTAGCGCGGTGCCGTGCGCTGGTGCAGACCTCGGTGACGATTGCCGCCTTGGAGCAGGAGCAGCGGCACAACGAGGCATATCCGCTGGTCGATGCCGGTCACCGGCAGCTGGCCGAACTCGCGTAATCCGACCCGTGCAAGGAGACATAGATGCCCACCACCGCAACTACCCGAACCCTGCCCGACGCGCAGCAGTGGCTGCGTGAACATCTCGAGCGGCGGAAGAACCCCTTCAACGCCATCGATCACGATGCCGCCGCGCGGCAGATCGAAACACTCCCCGGTATCGATCCCGAATCCTGGGCGGGACACTGGCTGGCGGGGGCGGAGGATTTCGCGACCAGGGCGCGTGCGGCCGAGGATCGCGGCGCCCGCGAGCAGGCACTGGAGAACTGGTGGCAGGCATACCAATTCGCGTTCCTGGGCCGCTATCCATCCCCAGTGCACCCGGCCAAACTCCACGCCTACGACCGGGTGGTGGAGTACTTCGGGCGGGTGTCCGCGCTCGAGCACATCCCGGTCCAGCACGTCGAGGTGCCCTTCGACGGACGTGCCGGTGAGGGCGATGTGGTGCGGTTCTTCGTGGCCCGCCCGCCCGGCGCGGCGGTGCGCTCGCCGGTGGTCCTGATGTGGGGCGGGATCGATGTGTGGAAGGAGGAAACCTATGCGCGCGGCCGGATGCTGCGCGAGCGCGGGTTCGCGACCCTGCACATCGACAAACCCGGCGTGGGGCAGTCACCGGTGCACGCTGGCCGCGACGCCGAGCGGCAGTGGGATCCCGTCTTCACGTGGCTGCGCGAACAGGACGACCTGGACTCCGAACGGGTAGCGGCACTGGGACTTTCGTTCGGCGGCTACTGGGCGATGAAGCTCGCCCACACCCACCGCGAGCAGCTGGCGGCCGCAGTCAACTGGGGTGGCGGCATTCACCTGACGTTTCAGCCCGAATGGCAGGAGCGCAGCAGCAACGCCTCGTCCTATCTGATGGATCTCATGCCGGCCAGGGCACGCATATTCGGCGGCAACACATTTGAGGATTACGTCGCCCGTTGCCCGGAGCTGTCGCTGCTCGATCAGGGCGTCCTGGATCGCCCCTCGTGCCCGCTGCTACTGGTCAATGGCAAGAACGATCTCCAAAATGCTTCGGCGGATCTGTATTTGGCGCTCGAGCACGGAGCGCCCAAGACGGCCCGGATGTTCCCCGGCGGCCACATGGGCGAGGGCCCCGTACTTCCCACGGTCGTCGACTGGCTGACCGAGCGACTCAACTGACCACCGCACCTCGAAGGAGCTCACGATGAGCAATAGCAACCTGATCACCCATCTGCGACACGTCGATATCGCAATGCCGAACTTTGCCGAACAGCAGCAGTTCTATACCAGGACATGGGGTTTGACCGAAATCGCCAACGACACCGGTGTCTCGTTCCTGGCGGCCGAAGGTTCCCCGGAACAGTACGTGGTGCGGCTACGCGAGGACACCGGCAAACGCACCGACCTCCTCGCGTTCGGCGCCGCCACCGCCACCGACGTCGACACCCTGGCCGCTCGGCTGATTGCCGGGGGCGTGCGGCTGGTGCACGAACCGAAGCCGCTGGACACCCCCGGAGGCGGCTATGCGGTCCGATTCTTCGACAACGAGGGTCGCGTGGTGGAGGTCTCCGCCGAGGTCACCCCGCGACGGCACCGCAAAATCGAGGCCCGCGAGCCCGTTCCCGTTCGGCTTTCACACGTGCTGATGAACTCGCCAACGCCCGAGGCCACGGTGGCCTGGTACATCCAGCACCTGGGCTTCCGGCTCTCCGACACCATGTGCCTGGGAGCCGACCGCGAGATCATGTGGTTCTTGCGGTGCAACACCTTTCACCACAGCTTCGGCATTGTGCGCGGACCACACGCGGCGTTCCATCACGCCTCCTTCGAGATGCGCGGCATCGACGAATACATGCGCGGAACCGGCCGGATGCGGCGGCAGGGTATCGAGCGCCTGTGGGGTCCGGGCCGGCACCGCGCCGGTGACAACTCCTTCAGCTACTACCTCGACCCGGCCGGCAACACCGTGGAGTACACCACCGAGCTCGAGATTCTGGACGAGGACACCTGGCACCCGCACATCTACGACCTGCGCGACCCCGTCAATGCGGACCAGTGGGGCACGGCCGACGAGATGGACGAGTTCATTGCGGCCAAGTCCCACAACGACATCGACCGCGGGCTGTTCCTCGCCCCGCCGCTGTGATCGCGCAGATAGGGAGTGCCCCCCGTGACGCGACTTCGCGACCGGCTCATCGGCAGCTGGCAGCTGGCCGACTGGAAGGTATTCGGCACCGACGGGTCCGTCGACCCGCCGCTCGGTCCGGCCGAGCGGTGCACCGGATTGCTCATCTATACCCCCGAGGGGGCGATGAGCGCACACCTCACGCTGACCGACCGGGCGCGGTTCACCAACGCCTCGCTCGACGGTGGCACTATCCAGGAGAAGGCCGACGCGTACAGCTCGATCATCTCCTACGCCGGCACCTGGGATGTCTTCGAAGCATCCGACACGGTCGTGCACCACGTCCGGATGGCGACCTTCCCCAACTTCGTGGGGACGGATCTGCGTCGGCTGTGTGTCTTCGAGGACGCCGAAACTCTGAAGTTGGATACACCGCCCATGGCCATGGGCGGGCAGACGCGCCCCAGCTATATCCGGTGGCGGCGCCTGTCCGGGAAGGACGCGTGATGCGCGCTATTCGGCGAATTGTCACCGGGCATGATGCCGACGGCTGTCCCGGCATTGTCGAAGACGCGAACTGCCCGCACCTGCGGACCACCGCCGGTGCCAGGGTGATCAATTTGTGGCTGCACGAGGGGATACCGCGCAACGATGCCTACGCCGACCCGGTCGGCGCCGAGGTACCGTTGCCGCCACCCGAGGGGGGAGGGGTGCTGCGCGTGGTCGAATTCGGCCCGCACGAACAGGGCTCGGCGCCCCACCTGCACCGGACGCGTTCGCTCGACTATGCCGTTGTCCTCGCCGGTGAGATCGTCGCCGTGGTCGGTGCGGACCAGACCACGATGCGTCCCGGAGACGTGTTGATCCAGCGCGGCACAACCCATGCCTGGGACAACCGGTCGGACACCGCATGCACCGTGCTGTTTGTCCTGCTGGGCGCGGAGCCGCTGGTAGCGCCACCGGCAGACGATGCGCTGACATACTGATCATCGGAGCGGGCCGCACCCGATGCAGCGTGGCGGCCACCCCAAGGAGGTGAAGGCCATGACCGTGCCGCTGCGCAATTTCCTCATCACCAAATCGCAGAACCCGGTCGATCTGCTCAATGCGGCCACTCGGCTGTTCGGCGGCTCGATCATCACCTCGCCCCTGGACGACCTGCGCGACGGCGATCACGAGTTGCGCGGTGTCAGCGCGCCAGACTTCGCGGCCGGTTACTTCGCCTCGCCGCTCGATGTGCGCGTCGACACCGCGACCGGGCGCCGGTCTTACTTCGTCAATATCGGTGTCTCCGGCGCGATCTCGGCATCGCGCGGAAGTCTGCGGGCAGTCCTGGACTCCTCGACAGCGGGCGTGGTCAACCCCGGCGACACCCAGGAGCTGCGGCCGCTGGGAACCGCGACGCGGTTTCTGGGGCTACGGATCGACGCAGCCCTGGTCGACCAGGAATTCACCGAACTGACCGGGCACCCGCCGCTATCGACGGTGCGTTTCGACTTCGCCCTCGATCTGGCCAAACCCAAGGGCCGGGCGGTGCGGTTGCTCGTGCGTTCCCTGCTGGAGCAGCTGGATTCGGGTGATCCGCTGTTCCAGCGCGCGGAGCTGCAACGCAGCCAGCTACGGTGCATCGTCACCGCGCTGCTGCTGGCCCAACCGCATTCGCACACCGGCGAATTGCTCGACGGTCCGCAACCCGGATATCCCCGGTCGGTGCGTTCGGCGCTGGCTTTTATCGAAGCGAACCTCACCGAGCACATCGGCCTGCGCGAGATCGCCGCGGCTGCCGATTGCAGCCCGCGGACCCTCACCGCCGCCTTCCGCGCGCGGGTCGGCCTGACACCCATGTCCTACATCCGCAACCTGCGGCTCGAACGGATCCGCGCGGACATCCTCGGGTCCACCGACCAGGTCGGCACGATCGCCTACCGGTGGGGCGTCACCCATCTCGGCCGCTTCGCCGGTGACTACCGCGACCGCTTCGGCGAACTGCCCTCCGATACCGCGGCCCGTCGGTAAGCAGGCTCGCGGGGTCAGCGCTGCCGAATGCGCCCGGGCAGGCGGTCGGCGAACCAGTCGGCGACGATGGTGTGTTTTTCCAGGGAATGGTTGTAGAGGCAGTGGTCACCGTCGACCCACTCACGCCAGGTTTTGTCCGGGCTCGCGGCGGATGTGTAGAGCGCGCGGGCATTTTCGACGAGGAAGACCTGGTCCGGAGTGCCGTGCAGAACCAGCAGGGGACAGGTCAGGTGGGCCAGGTCGGCAGGACCGAGCCCCACGTACCTGCGTGTGTGGTTTCGATGACGCAATCGCGGGGGTGACTCGGACGGCGCAGGCGAACGAGGGTGCGCGGTGTTGGCGATCCTCGGGCCCGTGCCCCATGACGCCACTGTGAAAGCTTGGTAGGCGTTCAGGCGGGTCGGCGCAGCCCGGTAGAGGTCGGTCGACGCTCGACCAGGTGTTGCAGGGCGCTGACGAAGTCGTCCAGTTCCGCGGTTGTTTCGAGGGAGAGTTCGGAAGCTCGCGAGGTGGCGTAGGCGCTGGTGGCAACATAGGTGTGGGTTCTGGAGGTTCGCCAGCGTGTGGGTGGATTCGCACATTCGGAATATCGGTGCGCACTTCTTGGTGCCCGTATGCTCCGATCACCCCGAGAAATTGAAGGTTCGGAAACCGTTGCGCCAGGGAGTAGAAGGCGTGCGCGCCCTTGTCTGCGCACAGGTTGACCAGGGTCACCGCGGTTCGCTCAACCCGGAATCGTTGTCTCGCGAGCGGGTCATCGAAGTCCTGCTGGCGTCACGGTTTTCATCTTCCGGGCTGCGTCGGAGGCGGACAGCGTACATGCGGGTCATCGTGTGAAACCCTTGGCCGCCAACGTTATCGAATGAGTTGCCAGGCGCGGACACGTGTCACCCGAAGCTCGTCAGGTGTATATCGCTCGGCTGCGCCGGTAAACGGCCGCGGTCGAGATCAGCCTCTACGGCGTCGAGCCGTGGATTCCGGCGGGTACCGAGATCGAACCGGTTCAGGCTGTCGGCGCGAGTCTGTCCGGGCTTGCTTGTTTGCTTGCTACGCGATGTCGGGGTAAGGGGAGGGCGTGTTCGGCCCAGTCGGCCATGGTGTTCAGTACTGCGTCGAGGCGTTGCCCGGGTGGGGTCAGCGCGTAGACGACGCGGGGCGGAACCTCGGCGTAGGCGGTGCGGGTGACCAGCCCGGTGTCCTGGAAGCGTTGGAGCCGTGACGACAGGGTTTTGGGGCTGATGCCGGGCAGTGCGTTGCGCAGTTCGGTGAATCGTTTGGGCCCGGGCAGCAGTTCGCGCACGATCAGCGTGGCCCATGGGCCGTCGAGCACGGTCAAGAACCGGGCGATCGGGCATTCCGGCAAATTGTGGTTCACATCACCCACGGTGTCTCCATTAGTTCATTTGAAGTAACTGGTTCCCTGAGGGAACTATAGCGAGGTGATCCGGTAACACCAACCCTGGAGGAACATCATGAGCACCACGATCGACTCAACGGCCAAGACGTCCGCCGAGATGGTCCGCTCGGCAGCCACTACCGCACTGCGCGTGGCCAGCCGCAACTACCTGCTCTACGACACCGGTGATGTTGCGGGCGTGGATGAGGTGTTCGTTGCTGATCTGATCGACCACAACCCGGTCGCCGGCGCCGCCTCCGGCATCGCGGGGATGCGGTACTTGATCGCCGAGGTCCGCGACGGATTCACCGACACCGAGCATCGCATCCTGTTCCAGCAGGAGCTGGCGGAGGGCTGGGTGGTCAACCACTGGAACATGACCGCCACCCACACTGGGGAGGCGTTCGGGTTGGCAGCCAGCGGAAAGCCGGTGTCGATGAACGGCACCGACATCGTTCGCGTCGTCGACGGGAAGATCACCGAGATCTACCACGTCGAGGAACTGCTGCAGTTCACCCTTCAAGTTCGCGCGTAGGACACAGAATCATCGTGTCGTCTTCGGATGGCGTGGCGTGTGATGCCACGGCATTCGAAGGCGTCGCTGACAAGTTCTCAATATCGTCGCCGGCGAATTCTGTCTAGTCGAGTGTGCTAGCCAGACGAAGTCCCGGCCGGGGTGAACACCAGACCGCTCGACGATGTCGGTTTCCCGTGTCCAGTAGGTCAGCGGCGAGCGCGTGTGGCACCGTTTAACTGAGACTGTGGGGCCACGTTCTCGGCGACAGTGACGGTGCCCGGCGCCGGATCGGCGGTCGCCGGATTCGCACCTTGGTCGCGATCGGCACAGCTGGCCAGCGCGACCGCCGTCATCGCACCTACCGCAAGACTGGTGGTTACTGTGAGTCGCTTCATGCCGATACCTGCGCGTCATGTCCTCCGGCCAAGGTCGGGCCTTGCGGCCGAGCCTTGGGCCGTGTCGAAATGTATTGCGGTAGTGCTCAGTTGGGCAGCAACAGGGACGTGACGGTCCGGGTGCTGCATCCGGTGGGTGTGGGTGCGTCGGCGGGTAGGCGTTGCTGCAGCCAGGCGTAGCCCGCGGCCAGGCTGGAGAAGCCTGTGCTGAGGTGTTCGCCGACCTGCTCGCGGAGGTAGGTGACGGGTGTGCCTGCGTCGCAGTAGGTTTGGACCAGGTTGTCGGTGGCGGTCACGGGGACCACCTCGTCGTGCACGGCGTGCGCGATGAACATCGGCGCTATGGGGGCGGGTCCGTTCAGGCTGTTTCGGGACAGGATCTCGTTCAGCTCCGGCAGTGCCAGGAGCTGGTCGAGTGGCCGATCGAAGTACGGGCTCCCGTCTTGGAATCCGCTGTGCTGCACGATCGGAAACAGACACTGCGAGTTGATTTGGCGGAACACCGCTTCCGTTTCCGGCATGAGGTGCGGGCCCAACGCTGCAATCACCGCGGGGTCGGCGGCGTACTCCGAGGCGAGGCCGGCTGCGACGATACCGGCGAACGGACCGCCGTTCGCGGTGCGCATGAACGCCGCCACATCGGTGACCGGGGCGCCCACTGCGACGCCGGCGATGTTGAGTTCGGGGGCGTAGTGGGGCTGCATCTCCGCCGCCCATCCGGATGCCAGGGCGCCGCCGGAATAACCGAACATGCCGACCCGCGTATCGGGGCCGAGTCCGAGCGGCGCGAACTGCTCGGCGGCGCGGACACTGTCCAAGATCATGTAGCCGGGCTCCTTGGCTACGCCCAGATGACCGAAGCGGCCTTCGAAATCGGGCACCGACACGACCCAGCCTCGTTGCAATGCCTGCGCGAGATAGAGGGTTTGAGCGGACGTGACCGGCTCGCGGTCGGAACCGGCCTGGTAACGGTAGGACGGCACGCAGTCCGAGCCGGAGGCGTCCTCGAACGGTTGCACCGACACCAACGGCCGGTCCGGTGCCACGTTATCGGGCAGGATCACCGTGGTGACCGTGACATCGGGACGGTCGAACATGTCGGTGGTGCGATACAGCAGCTGCCAGGACCGGGCCTGGCTGGGGAAGTTCAGCTCGATCGGCCGCGTCCGCAGCACGGTGCCCGGCGCTGCGGCCTCGAAATTCGGCGGCGGCTCGTAGAACGGGTCCTGATACGGCAGCAATGGTGCCGCAACAGCCGGGACCGGTTCAGCCAGCGACACCAACATCAATGCCATCACAGCCGTAGCTACCCCGATTCCCAGGCGGCCGACCTTTCCTTGTCGGCTTGTAGCAGTGAAGATCTCGCGCTCCTGCCCGACCCGCCAATCCCATGGCGCTACCATGAGCAGCAGGTCCGATTCAGTGGTGAGCCGCTCGAGTGCAGCGACCTCGGTCCGCGACCAATATCGACAGCATCCTCCCAGCAACAGTCGAGGTCCAGTACTGTCCCCTCGCGCGTTGATATGTGCGCACATGTCCCAGACGCTGCGGCGGTCGGAGCAATACGCAGCCGTGGCTTCACGGTGTCTTCGAGTGGAGCGCGATCTTGGAGGCATGAGGAAGAGAAACCTGCTCTGCCCGATCCGACGCCCGCACCGCAGCATAGAAGAACGTTCTGTGCGTTGCCGGGACAGGGACGATGTCGGGTGATCAGGCTGTCGGTAAGGGGTTGGTCGAGTAGGCGGCGACTACCGGGGTGAGCCAGGTGTCCGCGTTGCGGTGTAGCAGGTAGGTGGTCATCGTCGCGTCGAGGTCGGGTAGGGCGAGGATGGCGAAGTTGCGGCGGTCGACGTATTCGGCCATGTCCCAGTTCGGCATGACAATCGAGAATCGCTTTCGGCCTTGAAGGAGCAACTGCATGCCGGCGTGGTCGGCGACGCGAAGCCCTGGGTCGACGCTGATTCCGACGTCGGCCAGCTTGTGCTGGATTTCCGGTGCGACGGACCAGCTTTTGGAGCCCGGAATGTAGGTGAAACCGCGTAGTTCGCGGTATTCGAGCGCTGTGCGATCGGGGAAGTGGGTGGTGTCGAGGATGGCGGACATGGCTTCGGTGTAGAGGGTGGTCGTGGTGATTTCGGGATGGTTGGCAGGGACGTGAGAGATCGCGATGTCGACGTTGTGCGACAGCAGTTGGGCTGCCATACCGGTGGAGGGCAGTTGCTGGACTTCGAGGGCGTAGCCGGCGGACAGCGCGCGGTTGACCTGGAGCAGTTGGCGCCAGTGCTGCGGATTGAGCAGGTCGGGGATCGCCAGACGCAGCGGCGTTGGCGCCTCGGAGGTGCGCAATAGCGCGGGCAGCGCGTCGAACTCCGCGACGAGTGTGGTGGCCAGCGGCAGGAGTGTCTCCCCGGCCCTGGTCAGCCGGGTGTGGTGGGTGGATCGATCGAAAAGTTGCTGCCCGAGTTCGCGTTCCAGCGCCTTGATGCGCTGACTCAGCGGTGGGACCGACATTCGCAGTGCGGCCGCTGCCTTGGTGAAATTGAGGTCGCGGGCCACGGCGAGGAAGTAGCGCAGATGTCGAATCTCCACATCTGAGGGTAACTGCCAGTTCGCTCGATAAGGTGCGCGGCGTTATCGCTGTGGTCATACCGTTAGGTGACGAATAGTCATTCTCTTGCGATCAGCCACTGTTTAATGTGAATGGCGGGATACGCGTCCCGCAGTAGCAGGCTCGGTAAGAGTTGCTGTTTTCCGATTAGGAGGCGCAATCGATATGCGAGTTGTCGTGCATGGAGCCACCGGTGCTCAAGGCGGACCCGTGGCCGAGAAATTGACGGAACAGGGTGTCGATGTGGTGCGGGTCTCGCGGCACGCAGGCCCTTCGAACCTGCGTGCCGATCTCGACGAACCGGACTCGATGGAGGCGGCCTATCGTGGCGCTGACGGCGTCTTCTTCCATTTCCCCTTGGGCACTGCACCTGAACGCGAGCGCCGGTGGGTCGAAACCGTCGCCGCCGCGGCCCGCACGGCCGGGGTAGGCCAGGTGGTGGTGTCCACTAGCGGGCGCCGGCAGGGCACCCCGGCGGCCAAGTCGGTGGACCTGCTCGTCGACCGGCTCCGGATCCTTGGCATCACCACCACCGTGCTGGCGCCGTTGTACTACCTGGAGAACCTGTTGTTGCCGCCGGTGCTGGCGGGTGTGCGCGACGATTCGGAACTGCGCTATCCGATCAGCGACACCGTCGCCATGTCCTGGACCTCGCATTTGGACGTCGCCGATGCGGCCGCTGCGGTTTTTACGCAGGGTGCCGAAGCGCCCGCGCTCGTCGCGGTCGGACAGCTTCCGCCGTTGCGCGGCGCCGACCTGGCCGCGGGTTTCTCCGTTCGCGCGGGACGTCCGATCCGGTTTGTGCCGATCGCGCCGATCGATTTCGGGCACGAGATGGCGCCGATCATCGGGGCCCAGGCTGCCAAAAGTGTTGCCGCAGGGTATGAATCGATCGCGGCGGCTACCGAAATCGCCTTTCCGGAAGGTAATTCCGCCGCAGCATTGCTCGGTCTGAAGCCCCGCAACGTCGACGACTGGCTCGAGGAACTCGACGTGCCGCTGTAGCGCGGCCAACCGCACACCGGCGCAACTGATTTCAGCGCAGCTCTGTCCGTGACAGAAGTGGAAAGTTCCCGATCCGGAAAATGATCCGCAATCTAGGTCAGGAGAAAGATAATGAGTGAAATTCGGAAGGTGACGGTACTCGGCATCGGAATACTGGGTTCGCAGATAGCTTTTCAGACTGCCTTCAGCGGATTCGAGGTCACCGCATACGATATCGACGATGCCGCGCTCGCCGCAGCTCGTGACCGCTTCGCCGAACTCGTACCGAGGTACCGCCGGGAAGTCCCCGGCGCAGCCGAGAACGACAAAGCGGAACGCACCGCGGCGCAGATCACCCTGACCAGCGAACTCGCCGAAGCAGTTCGCGACGCGGATCTGGTGATCGAGGCGGTGCCGGAAATCCTCACCCTCAAACAAGACGTTTACAAGCGGATCGGTGACCTCGCGCCCGAACGGGCTATCTTCACCACGAACTCCTCCACCCTGCTGCCCAGCGACATCGAGGACTTCACCGGGCGGCCGGATAAATTCCTTGCCCTGCACTTCGCCAACCAGATCTGGAAGCACAACATCGCTGAGATCATGGGCACACCGGACACCGATCCCGCGGTATATGAGAAGGTGGTCGATTTCGCGACCGCGATCGGCATGATCCCGATCGAGCTGCACGATGAGATATCCGGCTACGTGCTCAACACCCTGCTGCGTCCCTTCATCAGCGCGGGCCTCACGCTTGTCGCTGATGGATACGCCACACCGGAGACGGTCGACAGAGCTTGGTGTATCGGCACCGGCGCAACCGAGGGTCCGCTGCAAATCGTCGACATATCCGGATTGAACACCTCGTACAACGTCTTCTCCCAAGGCACCGACGACGAACGCCAGCTAGCGGCGTGGCTGAAGGAAAACTACATCGACAAAGGCAAACTCGGTCGCTCCACTGGCGAAGGCTTCTACACGTACCCCGATCGGTAGAGCTGGCCGCGCAGTCGATGGCCGTGATGAATAATCCCCCTGTTCACCGATTGGGTCGGTAACGCTGCCTCGCCAAGGCCACCCCACGCAAGCGGCTACTGACCGCTACCGGCCAGGTCGGACCACTGCGGAATCAGGGCGTTCGTGCCGAGCTCCTGAATTTCGATCACGTTGCCATCGGGATCTAGACCATATGTGCTTGTCACACCCGGAGCGCCGACTCGAGGAGGACAGTGAAATACCATTCCGGCGGCAGACAAGCGCTGGTATTCGGCGTCGATATCCACTACATCGAGGCACAGATGGGTGAAACCCGGATCGCAGACCCGCCGGCCCCGGTTCACCGGGCCGGGCACGGGCGATCGGAACTCGAACATCTCGAGACAGGCGTTTCCGAGTCGTAACATAGCGAAACGTCCCGCAGTGTTATCCAGGCCGGTCACCATATCGACGGCTTTGGTACCTACCGGCCATCCCCCCTCGAATGCCACCTCGAAGCCGAGCAGTTCGCGGTAGAAACGGGTCAATCCATCCAGATCCTTGGTGGCAATAGTGATGTGATGTATTCCACGGATCATTTTCGCTCCTTCGGTTCGGAGGCCAGGTCCCTGTCGCTCGAAGAATGAGCTAGGTGTGAGCTTGACAGTACGACTGGATACTTCAATGCGCCTGGCGGCTGTGCATGGGTGGCGCGCTCATCCTGACCAGGCCGAACCGCACCCTCGGCGGCATGGGAGTTCCCGCCGGTGTTTCACAGGACCGATGCTGCTGAAATGCTTCAGTCGCTTCGCAGTGGGCCGCAAAACGCAGTGTGTCCTGTTAAAGCTTCATCCCGGCCGGCCCTACCCTGCAATCGACGCGCGCATCGTTCGAGCGGCCGGAGAGAAGGGGGCGAACATGAGTGAAGCCGAATTCATCATCGGCATGCTGTACTTCGATGGGATGACGTTGCTCGACACGGTCGGCCAGCGGATTTGTTCAGCCGAGTGCCCGAGGCGCGAGTTATCAGGTTCGCTTGCGACCCGGACGTGGTGAGCACCGACTCCGGTGCCCGCGTTCTGATCGACCTGCCGATGGCCGAGCTACCACCCAGGACCGGAACGACGGTGGCGTCACCAGGTGAACTGCGGAGTGATCCCCCACTGCGCGAGTTCGGCGTGGACAGGTTCATCCAGCGGCGAGGTTTGGATGCGTCCGGGGACAAACGTCAGGGAGGTGGCGTCAGGGCTCCCCACGACGTAGATGAAGACCGTCGCGGAATTCGACCGGGCGACCTCGCCATCCGACGGAACCATCACCGAGCGACCGGCGAACGCACACGCGGATCCGACGGCGTCGACGATGTCCTGGGACACCAGACCGACGGCGGAGACTGCGGCGTCGCAATCGCTGGGCGGGGATGTGCGGGGCGTTGCGACGGCATAGGCGGCTTTGCTGCGGCGGCGGACCTCGCGCAGGTCGGTGTACCGCGCGCCGCCGGAAGGCGGGAAGACCACCTCGGTGAACGCGACCTTGTTTCCGCTGCTCGTGTCGCCCTGCTCGCGGAGGCTGACCGGCATCACAATCCGTAGCTCTTCGACCTGTCGACCTCGCACGGATCGAACAACATTGGCGGTGATCGCAAGGATCAGACCGGTCACCGTGCCACCTTGGGTAGCCGCGATGTCGTCGAGCTGATCGTTTCCCAATCGCACGGCCGTGGACGGCGTGCCGGCCACCCGCGCATTTGCGCCACCACGCGGCACCGTCTTCACGTATCGCATCGCGGCTGACACGGCTGGTGTGCGCAGCCGGACCGATGTGTTCGCGGCGTCGGCCAGATCGGCGCGCAGCGTGGGCCGCGGTAGATCCGGTATCGCCTGCGACAGGTCGGAGCGAACCGCGAGATCCACGGCCGCGGCCATCCCCTGGGCATCGGTAACGCAGTGCGAGACCACCAACGACACCACCGACTCACCATTGTCCAGCCCAATCGCAGACAAGACCCACCCGCGCCCTGCGATGACATCCAGCGCTGGTGCGATCTGTCGTTGTGCCCACGCCATCACTTCGGTGGTGGGAAGCGGACCCCTGTCGATGATCAGCGGATAGTCGTGGTTGCTGCGTGCCCAGTGCGGCCTGGCCCCCGGCACGCGCGCGGGCATCAGCCGCCGCGACATCGGTCCGTGCTTCAAGGCGTGCTGTAGCCATTGAAGTCGCGCCCTCTCCACAGGGTGGTCGAGCCACCACAGGAACTGCATCGGCATCTGTTCGGTGGCGGGCAGCCACAAACCTCGGCGATTTCGAGACGATCGGCAGGCATTGGCACGCTCGGCGCCACTGGATGGACGGTCGTTTTCGTGCTCGAAGACCCCATTTGCCCTCCTGGTATCCGTACGTTTGCTGGCTACTCGTAGTAACTTGATAATCGCCAACGTGCGGAGAATGGACAAGAAGGCACTACTAAATGCCGAGCGAACATGAAGATAACCAGGTCGATGCCGCTGTGGTGGAGAGGGAGACCCTCACCCCGGAGGTGGCTCGTGATTTGCTCAATAGCCTGGCGGGCAAATGGGCCGCTCTGGTGGTCCGCCGACTCGACGAGCGGCCCCATCGGTTCGCCGAGCTTCGACGGTCCATCGACGGCATCAGCCAGCGCATGCTCAGTGTCACTTTGCGCGGTCTGGAACGAGATGGAATCGTCGAGCGCACCGTTCACACGACTGTGCCGCCGCAGGTGGAATACGCGCTCACCGATCTGGGCAGGACGCTGGAACAAGTCGTCAACCCGTTGCTGATCTGGATGCACAGCCACCTCGGGGAGGTCGAGCCGAACCGCGCTCGATACGATTCGCGGACAACCGCTCAATAGGCCACACGTCCAATTAGTCGCTCATGACGTCCGCTGAAATTCCTCTACCATGCTTGAAGTATGGGGCAGAGGTGCGCTGCGGACTGTGCAACTCCCCACACCCCGCCCGGCGGGCTCCGCCCCCGGACCCCCTTCCCAGCACGCCTCCCCGAGGGCATGCCCCCAAACCTCAACCCGGTTCGCCGGTCCCGATGCCGCCGCCCGCGCACCCCCTCTCAGGTCTGCCTCCCAAGACGGCGGTCCGCCCTGGGCCCCTCCATCCGAGCAGACGATCACGGTGGTGATGTGGTTGGCGACGGCAGTCAGGGTTGTTGTGTCGGGTGTGGTTGGTTCGTCGGTCAGAGTGGCTGTGACGGGTGTGCAGTTGTGTTGTCTTGGTGCGTAGTTCGGCTAGTCAGGCCCTGGGCGAGCACGGATAACACGATGGCCCGCTGCTTGGACATGTATCGCGCTTCGCGGCCGAGCTGTGTGAACGATGTCGCGACTCTATATGAACGATGTCGTGAACCTACACCCTAAGGAAGCTCACCATCGGGATCGATCGTGGTGATGGCATCGCCAGGCTCTACATTATCCGAGATGGATTCGGAAAAAATGAGCGAGAAATGATTCGGGGCGGCTGCGGACGTGTGAATATGCATTCCCGTCATTACCCCGCGGTAAACTCGGCCATCGGACTTGTTGAGCTCCACTTCCTGCCCGACGGTGAACTCCCCATGGACAAATCCGGTAACGATGGGCAGCTTTTGGAAGCTTACCCTGAATACGTCGTCCACCTCAAATTTACTCAACCCGCTCACTTTCCTCCGTTGGCGATGTATTTTGCCCAGAACGCATCCTCGGCGGCGTAGGCCTGAGCCTCTAGCCCAGCGCTTGTTCCCGTGCCGATTTGCGTGCCGCTGGCGTACTGATCCACGTGAACCTTCTCATGCGCCAGGGTGCGCATCAGCGTCTCAGGGTCGGAGAACGCTGAGGGTGCCAGCGTGATGTCGTTGCCGGTCGTGCTTCCGACCGCTTTCTCGGTATCGTAATTACCGGATGTCGTCAGCGGATGTGTCGAGGTGCACATTGACACCTTTGGGGTGCACGAAACTTTATCCGATGGCAAGAAGATTCAAATCTCAATGATTGAAGAAGGTGGCCCATTTGATTTCGGTCCCTATTTACAATAGTTCGATGGTCGATCGCGTATGTTATCTCGGTATTGATCTCTCGACTGGGGCAGATGTGGAGATTGGAGAGGAGGAAGCGTTAGCGGAGGCAATCCGGTCGGTAGGGGCGTTCGCCGGGCCCAGCCTTATTCAGCAGATCATCTACCGTGATGATTCTGCTATCAGCGTAAAGTATTTCGATGTAGTGGATCCTCCTGCGATCATAGATTGGCATAGTCGGCACTTTCCTACGGCCGTCGGGCAAGCGTGGTGCTCATATGTGCGGAACGGCACTGGTGCTTATAGGGTTGGCTATACTGCCTCTCCTGGTAAAGGCTCTATTGGCGACCAGGTAATCGAGCAACTGGACGCCGATAATGATATCGTTTCGGAAGAGCGACGCACGCTGGACGGTCGCCTCATCGAACGGCTGAAGTACGGGTACGGTGATGACAAGGAGATTGTCGAGACTCGAGTTTGCAACCATGATGATGTACTGATTCAAGCAGATCGCCATGACCTTGATGTGGATCGCCTCTATTGAGCAACCATTAAAGTGCATGCAATGTGTTTTTGTCGTTACGGGTCGAGATCGCTTGATGCCGTTTGAGGTCGATCGAACCATCATTCGATTACGGTGCGCAGTAGGTAAACAGGTCGGATAGAACGTCGGTGACCGGCACCGGCACAGCGACGTCGCTGAGACCGTGCGGCGTGGCATCGCTGCGCTCACTCACGGCGAACGGCAACCCCTCGACCTCGGTGCCCAACTGTCGGAATTCGTGGTTTCCCTCATCACCGTGGACGAGTCGACAACTGTTCAGCTCGGCTACGAATTGGCCCGAATCGCTACTGCGCCAAGCACTCTCATGCGCCTCGCCGCGATCGCTGCGTATGGGGGACACCGGCTAGCCGATCACTCGGTGAGTATCTCGGCTCCATCGGCGATGATCGGGTGCGGGCAAGTGGTGGCACAAACCACGGCGAGGCGGAACACGAGCTCCCGGTCTACTTCCCCGACCACCCTGACCCGGACACCGACAATCCTCGCACCTACCCGGCGAGCACGCCGCTGAAGACTGGCGACACCGCCCTTGCTATGCGGATACGGTTATGCGACGATTTCGCCTCCCAGTTCGGCCGAACCGGACCTATGACGTGATCTGGATGGACAATGAAAACTGACCAAACTCCCTGCGCCTGGCAAGAATTCATGGCAATTTTGATTGATTATCCAGTCGGTCACACAATGCTGAATAGAGCCGGGTCACCGCAAGACGCGATAGTTGGCAAGTAGGTGACCTGTGGGGGTTGTTACGTTGCGGAGTGATTCGAGGCGAATCGGCGGCAGTCCGTCCAGGAGTCGTCGTCCACTGCCGACGATCGCTGGTGCGACGACGAACCGAACTTGTCGATGGCGCCTGCTGTGAACAGCGCCTGGGCCACCGAGATGCTGGCGTGGATGCCGATATCACCGCCGGACGAGTTTTTGAGGTTGCGCACGAACGGGCCAACTCGCCGTCGATCGCTGTTGCGTTGTGCCACTGCCGCTTCAGGGGTGTGGACGTCGCGACGTACTTTGCGACGTCGTTGATGAACGGGCGAACGGCTTCTCGTTGCCCGGCCAGAACTCGGCCCATTCGTCGTAGCTGCGGCGGCCGAGAACGACTGCGTCCTGGGTGGCGACGACAGCGGCGAGGTTGGCCTCCATCACGTCATCCCACTCCATGATGAACTCGTTCGGGGTCTCGGCTACGCCATCGAAAGACAACAGCTGATACAACACGACCTTGCGCAAGCAAGCTCCTACGGTTGAGCGGGACGGTTCCTACTCTTGACGGCTCGACCTGTCGAAACTCATCGGCATATTCGGTCGAGGGCAGGCGATGACTACCGCTCAGGAGAAGACAGTGCGACGCCGGCACCGACCTACCGCCGAACAACGCCGGTGATGCGGGGAACGCGCCTATATTCACCGCATATTCTGCGGAGAATAGGGGTATATTCACCGCATGCCGGACGGAAAACGCTCATACATCTGGGAGGACCCGGACTGGCCCGACATGCAATACGGCGCGGAACGACTGGTTGGTCCGCTGGTCGACGTTGCGCAGCGGCAAGGGCATCTGCTCGGCAGGCTCGCCGACGCCGAGGATGCGGTTCGCGAGCAAGCCGGTCTCGCAGCTCTCACCTCGGATGTGGTCAAGACCAGCGAAATCGAGGGTGAACTGCTCGATGCCGCATCGGTCCGGTCGTCGATCGCCCGCCATCTCGGTGTGGATATCGGTGCACTCGCTCCCGCCGATCGGCACGTGGACGGTGTGGTTCAGATGGTGCTCGACGCCACTGTGCATCACGATCAGCCGATGACGGCCGACCGGCTCTTCGGCTGGCACGCCGGGCTCTTTCCCGCCGGGCATTCCGGCATCTCTCGCGTGCGGGTTGGCGGGTGGCGCACCGATGCCACCGGCCCGATGGAGGTTATGTCTGGGAGTTTCGGCAAACAACGCGTGCATTTCGAAGCGCCGCCCGCCGCGCGGCTCGACACCGAAATGCAGCGGTTTCTGGACTGGTTCAATCGCGACGCGACCGAGCCGCCGATCGTGAAAGCTGGTCTGGCACACCTGTGGTTTGTTATCGTGCACCCCTTCGATGACGGCAACGGGCGTATCGCCCGAGCGCTCGGCGACTTTTGGTTGGCGCGTGCCGACCGTAGTTCGCTTCGCTTCTATAGCCTTTCAGCGCAAATTCAACGAGATCGCAGCGCCTACTACGCGATTCTGGAGCGCACCCAGAAGAGCACGCTCGATGTGACCGAATGGTTGTTGTGGTTCCTCGCCGCGCTGGAACGCTCGATCGCCAACGCTGACGACACCGTGGACACAGGCTTGGCGAAAACCCGGTTCTGGCGGTATTGGGGGCAGACTGCCATGAATACCCGCCAGATCGCCATGCTCAACCGCCTGCTGGACGGATTCCACGGCAAGCTCACCAGCCGCAAATGGTCGATCATCACAAAATGCTCACAAGATTCTGCGCTTCGCGACATCAACGAACTCATCGAACTCGGCGTCCTACAGCGATCGAACTCCGGCGGTCGAAGTACCTCGTACGAGCTCGTTCAACGCTGACTCAAAGCGCTGAGCGTTTTACGATTGACGTAGCCGCGTGTAGTTCGCTTCGGTTGGCAATGAGCGACATCTCGCGCCCCCAGTTGCACGGTCAGGAGTGCGGAACTGGAGCCGAAGTGAGCGTTGGCGTCGGGATCACACTGTTGCGGCGAAGGTGTCGTAGGCATCTGGGCTGAACAGGACGAAACGCACTTCTCGGACCGCGGTTTCGGTGGACCGTACAGTCTCGATGGCGATGCGGGCGCCGTCGTCGATCGGCCACCCGAAGATGCCGGTGGAGATGGCTGGGAACGCTACAGTTTGTGCGCCCAATTCGTCTGCTACCCGGAGTGATTCGCGGTAGCAGGAGGCCAGCAGGTCCGAGCGGTCGTGTTGCGCCGACCACACTGGGCCGACGGTGTGGATCACCCATTGTGCGGGCAGGTTTCCGGCGGTCGTTGCGACGGCCTTGCCGGTGGCCAGCCCCTTTCCGTAGTGCGAGGCACGCAGGTCGCGGCAGGCGGACAGGATCGCGGGACCGCCCTTGCGGTGGATGGCGCCGTCGACGCCTCCGCCGCCGAGCAGTGACGAATTCGCTGCGTTCACCACCGCATCCACGTTCTGCTCGGTGATATCGCCGCGGATCAGCACGAGTTCAACCATGCAACCATTGTGTCCTGCGCACCGTTCGATCTTTCAGCAGCCAGAGTTTGATTCAGGAGACGAAGCGCGGGGTTCCGGCTCGCGTGCCTGACACGATTTGCACGACGGATAGCGCTACCAGCAAGACCAGTACCGCGGTCCAGGCGTGGGTGAGGTCGTGCAGGGCACCGGCTAGCACCGGACCGACCGCGCAGAGGGCGAAGCCGGCGATTTGGCTCATCGCGGTGAGTTTCGCTGTTGTTTGCGCGTCGTGCGAGCGGAGTATGGGGAGAGAGTAGCCGATCGCGGTGCCGGCGCCGAGTCCGGCGCCGAGCAGGATCATCCACACGACCGCGCCGCCGGTGGGTGAAATCAGTAGGCCCACAAAGGCGATGGCCGATACGGCGCCGGTCGATATCGCGGCCCAGACCTGCCGTTCGCTCCGGTTCACCAAGATGGACATGGCCAGTGCTGAGGGGACCGCGACCAGATTGGCTATCGAGAGCATGCCGCCTGCCCAGGAGGCGTTCATGCCCGCATCCACGAGAATCGTTGGGAGCCACGCGGAAACGGTGTAGAAGAGCAGCGCGGGCATAGCGAAGAAGATGGTCACCGCCCAGGCCAGCGGCTGTAGCCACAGGCTGCGCGGCGTGGCCTCCGGCGCTGGACCGGTGCCTGTGTCGCTCTGGACGCGTAACTGAGGCAGCCATACCAACCACGCGATAACGACGGGGACGGCCCACAGGCCCAAGGTGGCGCGCCAGCCGAAGCCGGTGACGTCCTGCAGGGGGAGTGTGATGCCGGAGGCCGCGGCCGCGCCGGTGTACAACGACATGGTGTACAGCCCGGTCAGTAGTCCGACGTGCGCCGGATGGTCGCGTTTGATCGCGGCGGGCACCAGCACGTTGCCGACGGTGATGGCCAAGCCGATGATCGCGGTCCCGGCGAACAGCGCGGGCACGCCGGGCAACAGCCGGATGCCGAAGCCGGCCAACAGCACCAGCAGCGCGAACCCGATGGTGCGGTTGAGTCCGAGTTTGCGCCCGATGCGCGGGGTCAGGCCGGAGAAACCCACCCAGCACGCGATCGGCACCGCCACCAGCAGACTGGCGACGGTGCTGTTGAAACCTTCCTGCCGCTGCACCTGGGGCATCAGCGTGGAAATCGCCGTGATGGGCGGCCGCAGGTTCAGCGCGACCAACGAGACACCGACGGCCACCAGCCAGATCGGCACCGCCGCAGCGTATTTCGCTGCGAGCGTGGTCGCGCCGACGGACGGCTCGGCCTTCATGGGCCCTCGATCGTCACCGTGGTCCAATCGAACGCGAGCTCCTCGAGTATGTCCAGCTCGCTGCAGAACTTGTGCAGCCCACTGAAATTGGACAGCAACCGCTTTGCCGACGGGTCGTGCTCGACCTCCCGCAGCATCTCGTGTCCGCCGTCGAAGCCCACCAGATCGACGATGCGATGCCAGGTGGGGAAGTTGTTCGCGGCGAACGCTTCCAGCCCGTCGACCATAGCCTCCCGGAACAGGGCGCGTTCGGCCGGACCGAGCCGGTGGTACACGGCCTTGGCGATCTCGTCGGCGATCGAGGAGTGGCAGTACTCGTCCCGGTTGTGCATGGTCGCGGTGACCTTGTTGATCGGCTGGATCTCGTCGTCCTCGGCGATCAGATCCAGGTAGGAGTTGATCGAGATCTCGGCGACCGTGGTGAAGGCGAGCGCGCTGAGATCGCGCTGCCAGCGTTGCTCGCTGTTGGCCATGCGCTGCCGGAGCCGGGATGCCTTGTGCCCGAGCGGGAGTGCCGTCTCGGGCATCCGCCAGCCGCGTCGGCGCCGCATCACCGAACTGGCGTTGAGGTGCATGAGGGTGTGGTATTGCTCGTCGAGCATGGCCTGGGTCATGGCGGTGGTCAGCGTTTCCATCGCCAAGCCCGTATCGAAGGTGTCCTCGATGACCAGCGCGAAGGTCGGGTTCACCACGTGCTGTTCGGTGTCCATGATGTGCTTGTTGAAGGCCACCCAGCCCCAGCCGAGCAGCCGCGCCCTGAGCTCGGGGTCCATCGCCTGGTAGGTCGGGTGGTCCCGGAACGGGATGAGGCCTTCCGGGTAGTCGGGGCGAGCGGGTTCGAACAGCTCGTCCAGGTCCGGCTCCGGGCGCTTCACCATCGCGCGCCGATGCCAATTCGCGGTGAGCCTGCTGATCACCGCGTTTTCGACCGGGTCGTCGGGGTCGTGGTCCGGTAGCGACGGCACGACGGGACCGCCTCCGGGATATTGCGGCAAAGACACGGCTATCCCTCCATTTCTTTCCGGCCACCCGCGTCAGGGCGGCCAGCGGTGATCGCCTCGACGAGGTCTTCGACGCTCGCCGCGAGCACCGCGCTCGACGAAATCTCGGTTCCCCACCGTTGTTCGAGCCGGGCCCGGATCTCGACGGCGGCCAGTGAGTCGCAACCGACGTCGCGCAACGGACGCCGGCGCGGAATCCGTTGCGCGGGAAGGCCGAGTGCCGCGCCGAGTTCGGCGGTCAGGGTGTCAAGCAGGCCGCCGCCGGCCGGGACCGCTTGCGGCGGGGCAGGTTCCGCGCGTGCCGGGGTATCCACCGCCACCGATTCGGCGGGTGTGAACCAGGTCCGCTGACGCTGCCATGGGTAGGTGGGCATCTCGTCTGGGACGGTGAGCGTCGGGTACATCGCGGTCCAATCCGGATCGACTCCGGCGGTGTAGAGCTGGGCGACGATCTCTGCGAGGCGAGCGGTTTCGGACGTGTCCCGGCGCAGCCCGGCGACCGCCGTACCGCTGGCACTGTCGGCGAGGCATTGCTCGATGGCCTGCGCAAGCACCGAATGTGGGCTGATCTCGAGAAAAACCGTTGGGCCGATGGCGTTTTCGGCGACGATCGCATCGGCGAATCGAACGGCGGACCGCAGGTTGTCGGCCCAGTACCGCGCGTCCAGATCCGGACCGGACATGCGCTCGCCGGTGACCGTGGACCGGAACGGCACGGCAACCGGTTCGGCCCGTAGTCCGGTGAGCGCGGCGATCAACTGCGGTTGCAGGGGATCCATGAACCGGCTGTGCGAGGCGAAGTTGATCCGCACCCGCCCGGCGCGCTTCCCGGCGCCCCGCAGATCGGCGAGCAATTCATCAAGCGCCTCGCTTTCGCCGGACAGCACGGTCAGGCGTGGGCTGTTGCGCGCGGCCACCACGATCCGGTCGCCATAGCGCGCGGCGGCCGCCTCCGCCTCGTCGACCGGCATTGCCGCAGCGACCATTCCGCCGAGCCCGTCCGCCTGCGTAGTGAGTTCGCCACGGCGACAAATGAGTTCGGTGGCGGTGTCGAGATCGATCGCCCCGGCGACCGTGGCGGCAGCCACCTCACCGAAACTATGACCGATGACGACATCGGGCCGGATTCCCCAGGCGCGCAGGTGTTGTGCCAGTCCCACCTGCATGGCCCAGACGGCCGGTTGGATCACCGCGGTCTTGGCCAGCTCCGTCCCGTCGTCGGCGAGCACCTTCAGCAGCGACCAGCCGACTACGGATCGGATCGCCGAGTCACAGTTTTCGATCGCCTCGCGGAACGCGGCCGAGGTGTACAGCAACTCGCGACCCATGCCGACCCACTGGCTGCCGTGTCCGGGAAAGACGAAGGCAACGCGGCGTCCGCCGGTGGGTTGCTGGGTGACCTCATCGAGCAGCCGGTCGCGTAACGCGGCGGCCAGTCCGTCGCCATCTAAAGCGGCTACCGCCGAACGCCATTCGTGGTGCGCACGGCCGCGTGCCGCGACGGCGCACACCTGCCGCACGGTATCCGGATCCGCGCCGTCCAGCCGGTCGGCGTAAGCAGACGTAAGTGCCTGTACCGCAACGGGATCACGCGCCGAGAGCGGCAGCACCAACGGCTGCGGCGCATCGTCGTCATCCGGTTCCGTGGCGGCGGGTGCAGCAGAGAGCACGACATGCACATTGGTTCCGGACAGACCGAAGGACGTCACACCTGCGATGGGGGGCGAATCCTCGGGCCACGCAATAGGTTCGGTGGGCACCCGCAGCGGTGTGTCCGGCTCGAGCAGGACCGGATGCGGCTCGGTCAGCAGCGGATTCCCCGGGATCACCCGATGATGCAGGCTGAGCACGGTTTTGATGAGTCCCGAGATACCGGCCGCTCCCTCGGGGTGACCGATATTGGTCTTCACCGAGCCCACCAGGCACGGCCGTCCGTCGGGGCGCGTTCCGCCGAACACTCGGGACAGTGCCCGCAGCTCGATGGCATCACCCGTATTCGTTCCCGTGCCATGGGCTTCCACATAATCCACCGCGGCAGGCTCGACGCCCGCCCGGTCCAATGCGTCGCGCAGCAGCCGCTCCTGCGCCTCCTGAGCCGGGGCGACCAGGGAACCGCCGCCGCTGCCGTCGTTGTTGCTCGCGCTACCCGCGATCACCGCGTACACCCGATTGCCGTCGGCGCGTGCTCGCGCCAGCGGTTTGAGCACCACCACGCCGACGCCTTCGGAACGGACGAAGCCGTCGCCGGTGGCGTCGCCGAAGCGGCAGCGGCCCCGCCGCGACATCAGCCCGACCTGCTCGTAGATGGCGGCCAGTTCGGGCAGCAGCACCAGATTCGCCCCGGCGGCCAGCGCCAGATCCGAGTCCCCGAGTTGCAGGCTCTGCCAGGCCAGATGCACCGCGGTCAGCGACGACGAGCACGCGGTGTCGACCGAGACGCTCGGGCCACGCAGATCGAGCGCGAACGAGACACGGCCGGACAGGAACGACGACAGTCCGCCACCGGTCAGTGCGTGCAGGTCGAGTGAACTCTGCCGCGCCTGCAATTCCCAGTAGTCCCGGCCCATCTGCCCGACGAAGACACCGGTGCGCGTGCCCGCCAGCGCGGTGGGCGCAATCCCGGCGTCCTCCAAGGCCTCCCAGGCCACCTCGAGCAGCAAGCGTTGTTGCGGATCCATCCGGTCGGCCTCGCGTGGCGAGATACCGAAGAACGCCGCGTCGAAACCCTCGACGTCGTCGAGGAATCCGCCGAAGCGGCGAAACCCGGACGGCACCGCGGGCAGCCGGCCGAACACGGTCGGGTGCTCGGCGCGCGCAGCAGGCACCTCGGTCACCGCATCCACGCCGTCGACCAGCATTCGCCACAGTGCCTGCGGGCCATCGGCACCCGGCAGGCGGCAGCCGATGCCGATAACGGCGACCGGTTCGATGCGTCCGCGTCGAGCGGGCTCCGGGCCCGACGTCCGTGGTCGATCGATCGGCGGCAGGTAGCGGCGCAGCTCGGCGGTGACCATCCGGGTCAGCTCGCGGCGATGGGTCCGGACGAAGAAGTGACCGCCGGGCAATTCGCGCGTTCGCACAGTCCCGTCGGTGAGTGCACCCCATGCGGAGGCGTCCTGCGGTGTCGCAAGGTCATCGTCGCGGCCGCTGAACACCACGATCGGGCACGCCAGCGGTGCGGCAGGCCGATGCCGGTAGGTGCAGAACATCGTCACGTCCGCGCGCAGCGCGGGCAACGCCGAACGCAGCAGCTCCCGCTCATCACGCAATTCGGCCGGGGTTCCGCCCATTTCGAAGATCCGATCGAGCAGATCGTCGTCGGACAGCTCGTGCATCGGCTCCGGCGCGAGCCGGTGCGGCGCGGCAAGGCCCGCCACCAACAGTGCCACCGGAGCCCGGTGCAGCCGCAACGCCACCTGGTATGCAAGCAGACCGCCCAGGCTGTGCCCGAACAACGCGAACGGCGCGTCGAGATGCGGACGGATCGCGTCGGCGATCGCGTCGGCCAATTCGTCCAAATCGGCTACCGGCGGCTCATCCGCGCGTTCGTCCCGACCGGGGAGCAGCACCGGCAGCACGTCGACCCAGCCCGGTAGCTCCTGCGGCCAACCACGGAAAACCGAAGCGCCGCCGCCGGAATGCGGGAGGCAGAACAGCCGCACCCGGGCCGAGCGACGCGGCGGCCGAGCGAGAAACGCACTCATGTCGCCCGCCCTCGGCCGCCGAGCGAGCCCGCGATGATCATCTTCTGCACCTCGGAGGTGCCCTCATAGATCCGCAGCGACCGAATCTGCCGGTACAACCGCTCCGGCACGCTGTCGGCGACCAACCCCGCGGCGCCGAACACCTGCACGCAGGCATCCACGATGTGCTGCGCCCGCTCGGTGGCATACAGCTTGGCGATGCTGGAGTGTTTCGCCGCTGCCGGATCGCCGCGGTCGGCCGCCCAGGCGGCACGGGCCACCAGCAATGCCGCGGCGTTCAGCTCGACCTCGATGTCCGCGAAGCTGGCCTTCACCAGCTGCAAGTCGAATTGCCGGGCGCCGTACATCTTTCGGCTCTTCGCGTGCGTCAGTGCGGCGTCGGTGGCCCGGCGCGCGAACCCGAGCGCCGCGGCGCCAACGGTCATCCGAAACCGCTCGAGCACCTCCATCGCGATCACGAAACCGGTGCCCGGCCTGCCGAGCACGCTGTCCTGCGGCAGGTGACAGTCGGCGAACTCGAGATCGGCGAACGACCGGGGCGCGATCAGCGGAACCCGCTGTCCCACTGTCAATCCCGGGGTAGTCGCGGGCACCAGGAACGCCGTCAAGCCCAAGGCGCCAGGGCCTTCGCCGGTCCGCGCGATGACGCAGAACACATCCGCGATACCGCCATTCGCGATCCACGCCTTGGCGCCGTTCAGCACATAACCGTCCGCGACCCGATCGGCACGCAGGCCGATCGCCGCGACGTCGGAGCCCGCCTCCGCCTCGGAGATGGCGAACGCGCCGCACAGGGTGCCCTTCGCCATCGGCGCGAGATACCGTCGCTGTTGTTCCTCGGTGCCATGGCGCACGATCGGCGTCGCGGCCAGCGCCTGGATCGAAAACGCGAAATCGGCGAGGTCGTCGGCGTAGGCCAGTGCCTCGCGCAGCAGGCATAGGGAGCGGCTGTCGCTCGCCGCCAGGCCCTCTGGTCCGGCGGCGGGATCCAGCGCGGCCAGCCAGCCGTGCTCGCCGAGCGCCCGAAGGATCCGTAGCCCGGTCGCGTCAGGGTCGGCGCCCGAGTCGTCCCACAGCTCAGTGTGTTCCGCGCACCAACTCTCGATCTGCCGCGCGCGCTGCACATGTCGCGGCTCGTAGAACGGGAGGGCGAGGATGCCCGCGTCGAAGCTCATCGTTGCTCCTCGGACAGCGTGAAGATTTCGGTGGGGTGCACCGCGGGGTTGCCTGCCCGCAGGTGCAGCCGACCAGGACTCAGGACGACAGCCGCCACCGTGTGTTCGCGGCGGATGTCACCGTTGTCCTTGACGTTGATCGGCGGCGCGGACAGCACGGCGAAATGGTCCTCCGGGTCGGCGCCCACGGTGGCGAGCCTGGTCCGGCACACCTCGAGCCTGCGAACGGAGGAATTGCGGGCGAATACGTTGATCTCGTCCCGCGGCGAGAAGTCGGGATGCAGGAAGTGGTTGGTGTGCAATATATTTCGTCCGTGCGCGACCCTGATTTCGGTGCCGAGTAGCTCGACGTAGGCGGCCGTGTCCCGGTCGCACAGCACGATGTTGCGGGAACTCGCCAGCGGCAGCTCCCGCAACAGGCGCACCGCTTCCTCGACGGTGCCCGCGTTGTCGAGCAGATGCCGAATAGCCAGGTAGGGCGGCACACCCGGCCCCCATTCCCCGCCGAGTACCAGATTCAATCCCACCGCGAGGCCGTCGCTGTTGAGGCCGAGGTAGCCGAGCAAGCCGCCGAAACTGAGCACAAGAACGCGCCGGGGTGTCCCGGCCCGCACGATTTCCAGCACACTGATCTGATCGTCCAGATTGCCGTTGAGATCCACCGTCTGCGCCAGCACCGGATCGGGACCGGCCAGTGCGAAGGTGGTGCAGTCCCCGGCGGCCGGGATCTTCTGGTAGCCAAGGATTTCGCGGCGTATCTGCAGCAGCACGGCCTCATGCGGGTGGAGGTCCGCCCCGACGGCGAGGCCGCGGATCTCCTCGGCCAGCTCCGGTGTCGCCGCGGTGATCTCGGCTAGGTAGGCGTCGATCGTCGGCCCCAACTCGGTCAGCGACACCGGCTCGGGAAGGATTCGGTTCAACCGGCACAGCCCGTCGTCCAGGAAGGCCCGCAAGTCGGCGGCTCTGGCCTTGCCGTGCTGGTAGCCGAGGGCGAAGGAATCACCCTCGACGCGAAGGAACGGAGTCCGCAGGACCGCGCTCATTCGACGGCGCCCGCCAACCGCACCTTCGGATAGGCCGCCAATTCGCTTTTGACACCGGCCCATTCGCCGCGCAGCACGCTGTAGAAAATGGCGTCCCGGCGACGGCCGCCCGGCATCGGATTGAAACTGCGCAGCACGCCCTCCTCGACCGCCCCGATATTGCGCAGGCCGTGGCGTGCCTGCTCGTTGAGGATGTCGGTCTTGAACTCCACCCGTTCCGCGCCGAGTCGTTCGAAGGCGTGTTCCAGCAGTAGATATTTCGCCCACCGGTTGAGCCCACGGCCCCGGAAGTCGCGGCCGAGCCAGGACCAGCCGATCTCGATCCGGCCGTCCCGCTCGGCCATGTTCCCGAAACTCATGCTGCCCGCGGCCCGGCCGCTGGCCTTGTCCATGATGTAGAAGACCACCCGGCGCCCGGCCCGCTGATCATCCAGTGCCGCATCGAAAAACGCGTCGAAGTCGGCCTCGGTCTCCACCAGCGAAACGAAGTACCGCCAGATATCCGGATCCAGCGCGATCTCGCACAGCGCCGCCCGGTCCGCAGGCTCGATCGGCCGGAGCAAGACATGGTCGTTCTCCAGCCGCGCAGGCGCAAGCTCAGCCCACCCCATCTCAGACCGCACTTTCCGCGTGCCTGGACAGCGCGGCGGTCACGTCGCGCAGGGTGCGCATGACGGCCACGTCCTCCTCGGTGAAGTTCGCCAGCGAGATGCCCGTGTCATCGCACACCGCGGTCAGGAAGAGCACCTTGTTCAGTGAGGTGAGCCCGTAGTCGTCGACCATGTCGAGGTCCTGATCGAGCTCACCTTGCGCGTTGTTCGACGCGATCACCTTCCGGAAGTTGTCGTGCACAGCCATTTCCACATCAGGCATGGGTTCTTCCTTTCTCACCGATTTCCCGTCGATACTGTTCGAGGATCTGCCCGCGTTTCGGTTTGTACTGCGAGCTGAGCAGTCCGTTGTCGATGCTGAACCGAGGGTGCGCGATCACGACCCTGCCGATGCGCTCATCGCGCTCCAGCTCCGCGTTGGTGTGCGCGAGGTGCTCGGCGATGGCCGCCTCGTCGGCGGGCTCGTGCGCCGGGGAGACGACGGCGACGAGCTGGGTCTGCGCGGGGCAGAACACCACGCAATGCTCGATCGCCGCGCTCGCCGCCATGCGCTCCTCGATCGGCCGGACGATGACCTTCTTCCCGTTCGCCAACACGATCACGTCGTCGGCGCGGCCACGGATGTAAAGAAAGCCGTCATCGTCGAGGTAGCCGATATCGCCGGTCCGGACCGTGCCATCCGCGGTGAACACGCCCATCGAATGCGTGGCCGCACCGTATTCGTACCGTCGTGCCACCGGGTAGTCGCTGCGGACACTGATGACTCCGTCGGCGTCGAAGAGCACCTCCTTGCCGGGCAGGACGCGCCCGACGCTGCCCTCCCTACTGGCGCCGGGATGATTCTTGGCGACGATGCAGGTCTCGTTCATGCCGTAGCCCTCATAGATGGGCACGCCTAGGCGGGTGAAGAAACGCAGCATGTCGGCACCCGCCGGTGCGGAACCGGTCCACAGGTAGCGGATTCGGTCGCCGAACAAGTCCTTGGCCGCGACCTGCGGATCGGCCTGTGCCGCCAGGTGCTGTTTCACGGTCTCGTAAAAACCCGGCACCCCCATCACCACGGTGGGCCGCACCTGCCGCATCGCGGTGAAGGCCGCCTCGTAGGTGCTGACCGTGACGTCGTGGCCGAAGCACAGCGCCGAATAGATCCAGTACCGCTGCTGCAACAGCGCCAGCGGCAGAAAGACGAACAGGTGATCGCCGGGACCGTGCGCGAACATGTCCTGGACGGCGCGCAGTGAGCTGTCGATGCTGCCCACGCTGGCCGCGAGTCCTTTCGGCACACCGGTGCTGCCCGAGGTGAACTTGAGCGCGGTCGCCTCCGCGCTGTCGTACCGGACCGCGGGCAGGGGACCCGCGGGCTGCTCGGCGAGTGTGCGAGCCTCGCTGATCGGCCGGACTCCGGCGGCAGCGGACGGCTGATCGGTGAACAGCAGCTTCAGGTCGTAGCGTGCGAGCAGTGCCGCGTCGGGCTCGAACTTGCCGGGTTCCAGGCCGGCGGTCACGGCTTTGCACCGCAGTGCGGCGAGATCCAGCAGCACCCACTCCAGACAGTTCGCGGCGAGGATCCCGATGCGATCCCCTGGCGCCACTCCCATCTCGCGGAGCCGAGCCGCCAAACATTCGGCCCGCGTGGACAACTCACGCAGTTCGATCGTTTCCGTCGTGCCGAGCCGCGCGAAGGTGGCGTGATAGCCGGCCGGCGGCGGCGTGCTGACGATCTGGTTGATCACCGAATCCATCACGCCCTCCCCACACCGACCGGCTCCGCCGCCGTGACCGATGGTTCGGCGAAGAACTCCCGCACCAGGTCGATCCGGGTGCCCGCGGGCACGAGTTGCACGGTGTGCGGCCATTCGGCCGGGCGCTGCCCGCCGAGCGCTTCGCCGAGCCGCCCGGCGAAGCGCGGCAGCATCGGCGTAGCGCAGTGGGCGAGCAACCGCGCCGCGGCCAGTTCCAACGCGACGGCGGTGCGGGCCTCGTCATGCCAGCCATCGACCGTCGCTACCACGCTTTCCCGATTGGCGAATCGGACTGTGTCGGTGACGATTCCGTGCAGTTCCGCGGCCGCGACCTCGACGGAGAACGCATCCGGACCGAGGGCGGCGGTCACGGCGGACAGCCGGTCGCCGAGGCGGCCCAGAAATGCGGTGTGCTCCGGTGTCCAGACACCGGCGTCCGGTGCCCGGCCCCCGTAGCGGGTCTGGATGCGGAGTCCCAGATCGTTGAGCCATTGCTGCCAGGTGCCGATCAGTTCCTCGCGCACGGCGGCCGCATAACCTTCGTGCGTGAAGTTGGTGCTCCGCGACTCCGGTCGAGTGCGGGACAGGAAGTACCGCACCCCGTCCACACTGTCCGGCGAAAGGATGTCCTTGCCCCACACCGCATGCCGACGGCTGGTGGAGAATTTGCCACCGTCGAGCAGATAGAACTCGTTGACGTGGTAGTCGATATCCGGATGCCAGTCGGGGAAGGCCAGCCGGTAGAGCGCCGGATACAGGATCGAGTGGTAGAAGCTGTTGTCGTAGCCGAAGAAATGCACGATCTTCCAGTCCTGCGCGGGCTCGTCCGCACGCCAGTCCCGGCCGAGACGACGCCCCAGCGCCGAAATGCCGTGCAGGAAACCGTAAGACATCTCCGGCCAGACCCAGATGACCTGTCCGTCCGCGCCGCTTTCGGTGGGCGGCACACCCCACGTCGCCGGATGGGTAATCGCCACGTCGAGTCGAGGACGGGCGAACAATCGCCCGGCCAGCTCGCGCAGCCGCGCCGGAACTCGGCCCAGGCGGTGGTGCGCCGCGAGTTCGGCCGCGAACTCGTGCAACGGCAAGGTGAACCGGGTGATCGTGTCGAGCTGCGGGGCCGCCTGCGACCGATTCGATCGCGGATCGACCAGATCGACACAGGAATTGGGCTCGCCGCAGCCCTCGCAGATATTGCCGCCGGTCGTGGCTCCGCATCCGGGGCAACCGCCCGACACGTCGACCTCGTACAGGTAGTCGTGCGTCGAGCCGTCGAACAGCGCCGAGCCCTCCTGGGGCGCAACGGATCCCGATGCCACGAGGCGAGCGAAGTACTCCTGGAGTCCGGCCCGGTAGGCGGGATCCGCGTCGGTCGCCGTGTACTGATCGGGTTCGATGTCCATCAGCCGCAGCGTTTCGGCGATCTCGGCGCTGTAGTGCGCCGCCGTCGCCGCGGGCTCGCTGCCCTCGCGCCGAGCCCGGTCGACCACATAACTCTGGTAGTCGTCGCTGCCGGTGAGGTGCCACGCCTCGGCACCGTTCATCCGCTGGAAACGGACGAAAACATCCGCACCCAAGTACGGGCCGGACAAATGCCCGAGATGCAGGTCGCCATTCGGCGTCGGCGGCGTGGAGAACACGAAGATCGGCCGCTCGCCGAACCGCCGCCGATCGCTGCGTCCGGCGGCCGCACGGGCGGCCCGGCCGGGGTCGCGCCAGTACAGGTCGAAGAACACCAGCTCCGTCGGCCCGGTGTTCTCGACGACGTGGGTCTCGAACGGATCGAATAGCACGGCCATGCCGGGCGCGACGGGATGGCGCGCGCCGTCCACCACGACGTCGCCGTGACCGCTGACGACCAGGAACAACTCGGTCTCGTCGTGCTGGTGCGGATCGGACTGCCCGCCGGGGGCCACCCGTGCCCAACCTGCGCCGAAGCCGAATCCGTCGATCGAACTCATGTCGATGCCGAATGCCGCGTGCAGTTCGGCCGTATCGAAACGATTGATGATCATGCGGGACTCATCTCCTTCGGTGGCTGACTTGTCTGCCCGTCCAGTGCGAGCAGGCCGACGGCCTCGGCCGCGATCGCCGGGGCGAGCCGGTAACCCGACCCGTTCGCGGCGCCGGCGAAGATCACCCGTCCGGCCGGGTCGAGCGCCCGCACCTGCGGCTGCCGATCGACGCTGTAGGCGTCACAGAACACCCGGCCGCCCACCACACGCTCGGCTAGCGTGGGCGAATACTGTTGCAGCAGCGGCATTGCCGCGGCGAATACGCTCTCGTCGAGCCCGCTGGATACGGTGTCCGGGTCGACATCCCACTCATCGTGGGTGTAGCTGAACAGCCAGTGCCCGCGGTGCCGTAGTGGCAGCAGGAAGGCGTCCTCGTCTTGGAACACGACGACCCCGTCAGCTGGCCCCGGCTCCTGTTCGAGGTGGATCGCGACCACCTTCTTGACTCGCGAATGCAGCGGGGCGACAAGGTCGCGCCACGCACGGTCGGTCAGCCACGGTCCAGGGGCCAGCACCACGCGTCCGGCCGTGCAGGTCTCCCCGGTGCTCAGCCGCAGCAGCACCTCCGACCCCGCGGCTTCGACGTCGGTGACTCGCACGCCTTCCCGGAAGGTGACGCGCGGGCGCAGCTCGCGGGCTATCGCCTGAGCCAGAGCGGGCACATCTGCGTAATGGCAGCCCTGGCCGCGCCAGACGCCGGCCTCGCGCGGCACCTGGACAAGCCCGCCCGGCACCGTGTCCGTCGGAGTCAGCGCCGCACGATCGAGGTAGATCTGCGCGAGGCTCGCCGCAGTGTGCGTCGCCACCACGGTCATGCCGAGCGAATGAATAGGCAGCGCAGGATGTTTCGCCGCGAGGTCCGCGTAGTAATCGTGGCTGTACGCGGACATTTGCCGCACCCGTTCGGTTGCTCCGCGCGGAAAATGCAGTCCCGCGGAGCGCCTGCTCGCTCCGCTGCCGATGCCATCCCGGTCGAACACCACGACGGGGGTATCGGGGGAGCGGGAAATCACCTCGCGCGCAATCAGGCAGCCGATGATGCCGCCGCCAACCACGGCGACGGTGCGACTCGTCATCGCTCTACGCTCCGGTCGTCGGGAGCCTTGGCCGACCATTCGAGGAAGGAATCGTGCGGATCGTCGGAGCGGACGCCGCGCAGGCGATCGGCTATCCGTTTGCTGCGCCAGGCCAGCAGGCTCAGATTGCTGTCGGCCAACCCGCGCTGGCGTCGGGCGCCGTTCTGCAGGAATATGTTTCGGTCGGCCGGGCCGTCCCAGCACACGGCGAAATCCGAGTCGATTTTGTATTCGTCGTTGTCCCGCTCCATGCGGTCCGCGAACGGGGACAGGAACGCCATGTCGTCGGCGCGGAAACCGGTCGCCCAGACGATCACATCCGTCTCGGCGTGCTCCCGCACGCCCGGCTGGTCGTTGTGCGTGAAGGTGATGTCCCATCCGGAGCCGGGATCGCCGGTCACGCGCAGCACCTCGCGGTTCGGATACAGGGCGACCAGATCGGTGGCACCGTCGACGAACTGGTGCAGGTAGATGCGCTGGTAGATCTCACGCAGCGTGGCCTCGGAGATGCCGTCACTGGTCAATACATGGGCGAAGTTGAGTGCGTCTCTGGCGGTGCCGGGTAAGCCGGAGAAGTACTCCGAGTAGCCCGGCATGTAGTAGTCGTTCGTGAACGGTGAGTCGTCCAGCGGAAAGTAGTTGCGGCGCCGGGATATCCAGCCAACCCGGCGCGGCAGCTCGGTGCGCGGCCGGGAGATCAGCTCGAGAAATGCCTCCGCTCCGGACTGGCCGCCACCGATCACCCAGACTCGTTTTCCCGCGAGTCCGCCCGCCTTGTCGGCGAATTCGCTGATGTGGAATTGGGTTGGCCCGAGCAGTTTTTCGGCTATCGGCGGAACATACGGCTTTCGGCCGACGCCGATCACGATGTTGTCGGCCGTCACGGTGCGATTGCCGGTGCGTAGCCGGAAGACGTCATCGAATTCGATCGAGCGCACTTCTTCGCCGAAAACAAGGTTCTCGTTCATGGAACTCACCCATTCGAGATAGTTCCGGAACTCGCTGCGCGGCACCGCATCGAATTGGGCGTTGAGATAATGGTAGATCCGGCCCTTGGCATGGAGATAAGACAGAAAAGTAAAACGATTCGTCGGGTCGGAGAGGCTGACCAGGTCCTTGAGCATCGAGACCTGGAGCGAGGTGTTGGGGAGCAATTGGCCGTCGTGCCACCGAAAGTCGCGCCGCTTTTCGAAAAACAGGTTCGAGACATCCGGCTGTTCGTAAAGCAGCGACGCCAGGCTCAGGTTTGCTGGTCCGATACCGATGCCCACGCATCGGTAATGTTCATGATTGTCGGTGAGCGATCTCTGACTCATTACGCCTCCTGCACCTCGAGACCAGTCCTCGGGGTGAATACCGAGAGAATCGTCGGTTGCTGATTCGCAGTACTCGCCTACCCGGGCGGCTTGGCATGCAATGAATAGAGAACCCCCGTCGATCGGCTGGCGGCCCTGTTTACCACTCGAGATTCCGCGGTAATATCCTCGAACTCAACGCTAGCGGGTAGTGGAGGTGTGCACAAGAACGGGTGAAAGTTTTTGTCGGGTTGTTTTGCGGCACTGATCATCTCGGACGCGTGCGCAGGAAGCGGTTGGTGCGGTAGGCCTTTGGGATGAGGCGCCGACGGCGTAACCTGGTAGTCGGGCGACGCTTGGTAGCAGGCCGCTCATCTCGCCATGGCGGCGGTCGCACTGTGATGCCGCGTTCGCGCCGCGGATCCTCTTGCGGGGCAGCGTGTTCGGAAGTGGGCGCGGTTTGTTAACCGATCGGCCTCATCGCGGCGACCAGCAAGGGGCCCTTACGCGGAGAAAGCTCCGCGGGTGTGCTGGTCGAGTTGCTGTGCCAGCCGATGCAAGTCCTGCGAGCGTCGTCGAGCGAGCTCGGCGATGCGAGGGGCACAGTGACTCGGGATATTGCCGACGACATGATCCCACTCGATGTCGTCATCGAACGGAAACTCCAACCACCGCAGTAGCTTTCGCCCGGTTTCGGAGAAGCGCAGCGACGGGTCCTTGCGCAGCTGATGCAACATCTCCGCGGTGATCATCCGCTGCTCGAGCGGGACCGGAGTCCGCTCGGACCTGTCGGCGGCTTCGAGGGTCGCGGTCGAACGGCGTGCCGAGCGGCGCAGCGGCACCGGATCCCGGCCGCTGTGTAGCCGTTTGCGCACATCCTTTGCCGTAGTGACCGAAATGCCCGCCGCCACAGCTACTTTCCGCGCCGACGCGGTGGGATCGGCGGTGAACAGCTCGGCGGCGCGTTGTCGACCCTGTGGTCCGGACCGATGCCGCACACCGTTCCGAGCAATCCGACCGGTCGACTGTGGAACTTCCACAGGCGACCGCCTGCGGATGGCGGAGACGGTCTTCGGTGAGACCGCGGCGATGGCGGCAACCGCTCGATCCGACCAGTCCGGATAGGAGATCAGAATGCGTAGCGCGGCGGCCTTCCGTTCGGCCAGCGACAGCGGCAGGCCATGCGTCGTGTTCAGTTTGACCGCCAGCACGAACGCGTCCTCGGGCCCGCCGTCGAAAAATACTGCCGCGATGGTCTTTTCGCCGCGCAGTCGAGCCGCGCACAGACGGTGCCAGCCGTCGACCACCTGCATTGTCGCGCGGCGGACGACGATGGGCGCGGCTGCGGCCGTCGACTCGGCGAGTAGGCGGGTGTGCGCCGTGTTCTCGCCCGCTGCGCGTGGTGGCGAATCCGACGGCCGCAGCTCGCTGGTCGGCACTTCGACGATCTCCGAGCAATATGACTGTGCCCCAAGGAAATTCGGTACGGATAGGGTCCCTGCCCGGGACGAACCGGCATTACCCCCACTGGTCATAGATTCCCCTCCCGGGTCCGTATGCTTCCGATACGCCGCGCAGCCGAGTGCACTGACGGCTACGGCGCAGGCAATCCGGGATCGCGTCCCAACTTCAGGGTAACCAGCGGTACCGGCGGCCGGGTCCCCCGATCGGGGGGTATCGCGCCGTGAGCGGGGCGGGCCGTCGCGCTGTTCCGCGACCCCCTTTCTCATCGCCGCGACCCCTGGCAGCCCCTGACGATGGCGTCGTGTCCGCATGACGCCATCGCCTCTGAAAAGTTACCGCATGGAACCACCTGCGGGGTGCGGTCTGGCGCATCTGCGACGGATTTCCGTGTCCGCTCTGCCATGCGCCCTGCCCCTTTCCAGGTTCGCCGGCCTCGAAGCTGTTGCCCCGAATCCCTCCTGGGTTCGCCGGTCCGGTGGCAATCGTGGACTTCAGTTCAAGGCCCCGACGACCGTTCAGCTGACGACGTCGGCGAGCCGGGCGATGTCGTCGAGGTCGTCGGTGGCGGGGACGAAGATGATCTCGTCTACACCGAGGTCGGTGTAGTCCGCGACGGTCTGCTTGATGGTTTTCGGGGTGGTGCGCAGGACCGCGTTGTCGGCGATGGCTTTGGGGGCCAGCCGATAGAAGTCCCGGATGTTCGTCCGGCCGGTCTCGGTGTCGCCCAGTGCGAAGTACGTGAGTACGACGAGTTTCGGGGCTCCTCGGCGGCCTGCCTCCCGCCAGGCTCGTCTCGCCGCCTCGAAGCTGGGCGCCGTCATGGCCGTCGGTAGCGAACCGCCGATATAGCCTTCGCCCCAGCGCGCCATGCGGTTCAGCGTGGCGGTGGAGTAGCCGCCGAACAGCATGGGGACTTGCCGAGTCCCCGCTGGCACAGCCGGATTCGGCCCGCCGCCGACCGGCTTGCCGCCCCATACATCGCGGTAGGTCGCCAGGTCGGCGGCCAAGCGCGCGCCGCGACCGTGCAGCCCGTGTCCCGGCGCGGTGAATTCGTCCTCGCGCGAGCCGACTCCGATGCCGAGGGTGAGGCGGCCGCCGGAGATGCCGTCGATGCTCGCGATTTCCTTGGCGAGCAAGGCACTTGGCCATGTCGGGGCCAGCAGGACCGCGCTCAGCAGGTCGATCGTGGTGGTCGCTCCGGCAGCGGCCGCCAGCGCGACGGTGTCACTCACGCCTGGATAAGCGAAGCGCCCGGTGGTGGCGAGGGTGGAAAACCCGGCTTCCTCGGCCCGCGCCGCCCAGCGCGGAATGATCGACGAGGTGAGGTCGCGTACCTGATTGGGCAGTCCGATGCCTATCCGCACCAGCGATTCCTTTCTACAAGAGGACAATTCGTGCGTCACAGCGTGTGTGGAAGGGAGCCGAAGAACTCCCGGATGTCGGAGATGAGTTCTCGCGGTGCCTGCAACGCGGGGAAATGCCCGCCGCGGTCGTACTCGCGCCAGCGCGTGACGGTATTGGATAGTCGTGCCAGATCCTGAATGGCGTTGTCCCCGGGGAAGTTCGCCACCGCAGTGGGCACCGCCGATGGCGCGGGCCGCCCTGTCGGTAGCTCGAGTCCGGTCTCGAAATAGAGCCGTGCGGCCGAGCCCGCGGTGGCGGTCAACAGCCGCGTTCCTGGGTCGGGCCGGAGAAGGCGAAGCCGGGCAGCGACGGGGCGACGATGTGAAAGGCGTCGGCCGGATCGCCGCCGTGTGCGCGGGGATCGGTGAGCGGTCCGAGGATCGCCTGGAAGTCGGCGATCGTGCTCGGCCAGCCGTGCGTGATGAGCAGCGGTGTCGCGTCCGGTTCGGGGGAGCGGACGTGCAGGAAGTGAATGTGCTGCCCGTCGATATCGACGGTGAACTGCGGGTGCGCGTTCAGCGCGGCTTCGTGCGCCCGCCAATCGTAGCCGTTACGCCAATGGTCGACCAGATCCCGCAGCCACTCCTTACTGACGCCGTATGACCAACCGGCCCCGGGCAATTCGTCGGGCCATCGGGTGCGGTCCAGGCGTTGGGCCAGATCCGCGAGATCTGCTTCGGGGATGTCGATCCGGAATGGACGAGGTGCGGAAGGCATTGGTTCAGACGCCCTTCTCGACCAGGGTCTTGAGGCGCGGCAGGGTCTTCTCGATGCCTTCGGCGTTGCGGCGGGGCCACGGGGTGCGCACGAGCAGTCCGCGGATCGGCGACGTAGTCAGGTCGAAGGTTTCGGTCACCCGGGTGCCGCCGTCGACCTCGTCGAGTTCGTAACGCCAGCGGTGCTTGCCGGGGTGGCACCACGCGATGCGCCGATCCGCCTCGAACTCGACCACCGTGTTCAGGATCCGGTAGCGCACCCCGAACAGTTTCATGGCGGCCCGGAACGTCGCGTCCATGCTCAGCCGGTCCGGTCCCGTGATCATGTTTCGCACGGTGCCGGATCCGTCGAAATCGGCGTGGCGGTGCGGATTCGCGAGCACCGAGAACACCGCAGACGGGGGTGCGGCGATGACGATGTCGCGCGAGATTCGGAGGGGGCGGGGTGCGGATGACATGGGGTTCTCCTGGTTCACCTGGTGGTTGCCTGTGCGCATCGGCGTCCTTCTACCGAGCCGCACTGCGGGGCAGCCTTGAACATACGAGTTGAGATAGTTTGAGTCAAGATAATCTGAGTCCAGCTGATTTGCTCTTTGACCTAACTCGCTCGACCAGCTACCGTGCATTTCATGGAGACTTCGCGGCCGTCCGACCTGGTAGCGAACGGCCAGATCTCCGACATGTACGGCCGCCCGGCCGACCTCGCCTTCCTGCTGCACGCGGCGAACTCGCGAATGGCGGACCATCTCGACCGTGCCGCCGTCGAGATCGGGTTGAAGGACATGCGGGACTGGCTCGTGCTCGCGGCACTCGCCGACGGGGAGCACGCGAACCAGCTCGAACTGAGCCGCATCGTGTGCGTCGACAAGTCGACGCTGATCAGCGTGCTCGACCGCCTCGAGCGGCGAGAACTCGTCACGCGCACTGTCGATCCGACCGACCGGCGCGTGCGCATCCCCCGCATCACCGCCGCGGGTAAGCGCGCCCACGCCGAGTTCGCCGTCGCCCGCGACGCCGCCGAAGCCCGCGCGTTCGACGGTGTCCCCGCCACCCACCGCGATCTGGTGCTGAGCCTGCTGGCACTGGTCGCGGAGCGCGACCTCGCCGGGACCTAGCCGGGTCAGCTGGCGCGGCTGGCCGGTGTGGTCCACGCGCCAACCTCCGTCGAGATCGAGAGGAACCCATTCGACCGGTAGCTCAGCTGCCTCGCGTTGTTGAGGCCAGAGTCGGGCGTGCGCCGGAACGAATTGGCGGGTTTCTGGCACAGAATGTCGATCTATCAGTTGTTGTCGGCGGGCAGATCAACAACAGTTGAGGTATGGGTGACAACCGAATCGAAGACCGTTGGGCGATCGGCGAATTGATGACCGGTTGGATCCACCGGGACAAGGAGCAGTGGGACGAGCTGGCAGGCTTGTTCCATGCGGACGCCACGCTGCGGATCCTGTGGTTCGCCGGCTCTGCCCGCGAATTCATCGACGGCTCTCGTCGGATGGGGCACGGGCCACTGCGGAGCAAGCACTTCATCGGCGCTCCCACCATCCGCTTCGCGGGCGACAGCGCGTTCGTCGAGACCAATGCGATTCTCCTCGCGGAACTCACCGACGCGGGGATCGGCGCGACCATCCACAACCGATTCCTCGACCGCGTGAGCCGACGTGACGGGATCTGGCGCATCGAGCATCGCGACTCCGTCTACGACATGGGCGGATTCACCTACCCGTTCGGCGTCGCAGGCGCCCCGGACATCGACGCGGAGTCGCTTTCCGGTCGTTATCCTCGGGAGTACGCTGCGCTGGCCTACCTGCTCGAAACCGCCGGTCATTCGGTTACCGGCACCTACCCGACCCGCTTCAGCGCGCAGGAGGCGGCGATCCTCGAAGCAGGCAGCGCATGGCTGACCGAGTCGAACGTCGCACAGAGCTGACGTGCGGGCCGGGGAGCGCCGACCTGAGTGCCTCGACTCGACCGGAGTCGCCGATCCTGAGCATCGTCCGGAACGGAGCGGAGGCTCGCCGAACCATCGACTGGCATTCGCACGACCACGCGATGTTGCTGTGGTCGGCCACCGCCACCGTGACGATGAGTACCCCGGCGCGCGACTGGCTCGTGCCGCCCGGCTACGGCCTCTGGGTTCCGCCTCGGATCGTGCACGCGGAGAAAGCATTACGGGCCGGAGAGCTCTGCATCGTGCGATTCGCGCCGGACCTCTGTCCAATCCGCTGGTCCGAACCGTTCGGCATCGCGGTGGGGCCCCTGCTGCGCGAGCTCGTGCTGCACCTGCAGGCAGCGGCGTCGGACGACCCGAGTCGCGCACACGCCGAGCCGCTCGTCTTCGACCTGCTCACACCGCTTCCGGTCAACGCCATCGACGTGTCCATGCCGACCGATCCGCGACTACGGGCAATCGCCGAGCAGCTCATCGCCGACCCGAGCGACACCCGCGAGCTGACCTGCTGGGCACATCAGGTTCATGCCGGAATCCGCACGCTGTCCCGGCTGTTCGTCAACGAGACCGGCCTGACGTTTGCGCAGTGGCGAACGCACGTCCGCATGCGGGCCGCTGCCGAGCACCTGGCCGATGGACGATCCGTGAACGCCACCGCGCGGGCCGTCGGCTACCGCAAGCCCAGCGCGTTCATCACGGCGTTCCGCCGATCGACCGGCCGAACGCCCGGCACCTATCTGCACGTGGGAGCGGCAACCGACCTCGAGTAATCGGCATGGGCCGATTCGGGTACTTGGTGCTACGTGCGGGTGCCGCTGACATAGCGCACGTCGCCCATGCGCAAGTCGTCTTCGTTCATGGGCGCAAGGTTGTTGGCGGCCAACAGATCTCGGGCGCTTGTTTCGTTCAGCGTCCAGCCGCGATCGGTCAGGTAGGGGGCGGCTTCGTTGCGTTCACCGAAATATCGCAGCCTCGCCATGTCGGGGTCGTAACCGTGCGCGCGCCAGCGTTCGGAGATGCGGTGCAGGCGTTCCTTCGTCTTGTCCTCCTCGCCCGGTTGTGGGTTGGGTCTGCTTTCGGTGGCCACTCGACTGCCCGGCACGCTGAGTTTGGTGATGGTGTCCAGCAGGCGATCCTGCGCCTCGGGCGGCAGGTAGCCGAGCAGGCCCTCGGCGCTCCACGCGGTCGGCTGGGCCGGGTCGAATCCGGCGGTGCGCAGTGCGGTTGGCCAATCGTCGCGCAGATCGACCGCGGCCACTCTTCGGTCGGCGGTGGGTGCGGCGTCCAAATGCGCCAGCGTGCGGGTCTTGAATTCGATGACCTGCGGCTGGTCGAGCTCGTACACCACGGTCCCGGCCGGCCATGGCAGTCGGTACGCGCGAGAATCCAGCCCCGAGGCCAGGATTACGACCTGTCTGATGCCCGCGTTCGTCGCGTCGAGGAAGAACTCGTCGTAGAACTTGGTACGTACAACGCCTATGTCGATCGAAATCTGCTCGACCAAGTCGTTGGAGGTATCTTCGCCGGTCGCCAGCCGGGTGAGGAGGTCGATGCCGACCGCCCGGACGAGTGGTTCGGCGAATCGGTCGTCGATGAGCGGACGATCCGCGCGGGTCGCGATCGCCCGGACCGCCGCGGCCATGGTGGCGGTCGCGCCGACGCTGGACGCGAGGTCCCAGGTGTCTCCGTCGTGTCTGATGGAAGTCATGTTCTGCCCTTCTCGTTCGTCGGACCAGGTTCTCCGGCGGCCCTCGACCCGCTCGGCCGAAACACATTCGAATCCCTCTGAGCAGCAATCACTTCCACCACTTCGGCGCCATCGGTGGTGCAGCCCGCTGATCGGTTGTGCCGCTGAATCTATCGGCTGGGTCCGACAACATCGGCCGACCAGCGGGCCACCTCCACGAACGGCCGACTAGCCAGCCGATGGCGGTGAGCATGTGAGGTTGCGCCCGCATTAAAGCAACTGATAGTTGCTATAGTGTGGTTGACAGTGAAGACGCGACCTCGAGGAGAGGAGGCCGGGATGCGAATTCTGGTCAGTGGAGCAGGAGTGGCCGGGCTGAGCGCGGGCATCGATCTGGCGCGTGCCGGGCACACGGTCGAGATCGTCGAGCGCGCCGGACATCTGCGTACCAACGGCTCCCCCATCGACGTGCGTGGTGACGCCATCGGCGTCATCGAGGACATGGGGCTGCTGGACAAGGTGGTCGAGCATGCCATCACGATGACCGAAGGGGCGAAGTTCGTAGACCAGGACGGCAATGTGGTTGCGGCCCTGCCGATCGCGGAGGTCAACGAATCCGACGGCGACATCGAGATTCCGCGCGAAGATCTGATGCGGGTGCTGCGGGAAGCTCTGCCTGCGCAAGCGCAGCTGCGGTTCGAGGACTCGGTGCGGACGTTGTTCGACGACGGTGACCAGGTCACCGTCGACTTCGAATCGGGACGTGAAGCCGAGTACGACCTCATCGTCGGCGCGGACGGCGCGCACTCGACGGTGCGTCGAATGGTGTTCGGTCCGGAGCGGAACTACGCGAGACATCTCGGCTTGTACACCGCGATCGCCGACGCGCCTTCGGAAGCCGCGGCGGCCGGTGCCCCGGCCTCGGTGCTCAACCTCAATCTGCCGGGCCGGATGGCGGCGCTCGCCCGGTATCGCGATCAGGCCCTCGCGGTATTCACGTTCCGTTCGGCACCCATCGAGTACGACCATCGTGACCTGGCCGCGCAGAAACGCATCCTCACCGACTTCTACGGTGCGGACCGGGAGTGGAAGGTTCCGCAGTTATTGGGTGCCGCCCAAGCAGATCCCGAGCTGTACTTCGACGCCGTCGTCCAGATCCACATGCCCACCTGGCACCACGGACGTGTGGTCCTCCTCGGCGACGCCGCGCACTGCGCGACTCCGATGGCCGGCCGCGGCACCTCGCTGGCGCTGACCGGGGCCTGGATCCTGACCGAAGAACTCGCCCGCCACGAAGGCGACTACGCGGCGGCGTTCGCCGAGTACGAGCGGCGGCAACGGCCCCATTCGGATGCGGCGCAGCAGTTCGCCTATGGCGGCGCCGATCTCATTGTCCCGGCCACCTGGGAAGACATCGAGCGGCGTAATGCGCGGCTGCGGTTGCTGCCCGCATAGGAGTGGCGCCTCGGCATGATCAAATAACCGCTGCGCAGCGAGCTTTCAGGAGGAGAGACGGTGGCCGAAGAGGATACGGCGAAAAAGGGCGCCGGGGACGCGACGCCGGCCCGCCGACCGGGTGGGCGGACCGCCCGCGTGCGCGAGCGCATCCTCGCCGCGACCACCGAGTTGGTGGCGCTGCACGGCATCGACGGGTTCCGCTACGAGCAGGTGGCCGAGCTCGCCGACGTGAACAAGACCAGCGTCTATCGCAATTGGCCGAACCGGGTTCAGCTGGTCATCGACGCGTTGGCCGCATTCGCCGCGGACGCCGTTTCGATAAAAGACTCCGGTGATATCCGCGCAGACCTGGTCGACTTCCTCCTTGGTCTCGCCGATTCCCTGTCCACCCCGCATGGTCGTGCCCTGTCGAACGTCGTGATGACGGCCCCGGAGAACTCGGAAGTGAACGCGATCGTCGACACCGCGTACGAACGGCGGATGACATCCATTCGGCTGCGGGTGGAAAAGGCGGTCGACCGTGACGAACTACCGCCGATAGACGTCTACTTCCTCACTGAAATGCTTTCCGGCCCAGTGCATTTGTTCCGCCGCCGTGGCCAGCGATCTTTCACCCGCGCGGACGCGGAGCGGGTCACCGATGTGGTGCTGGCAGGCGTTCGCGCCGTCTACCGCACCTAGGCCTGCTCACCTGGTGCATCGCGAACTTTTATCGGCAACACTGAGTGGATGCAATACGTCGGACGGGTGCCTGGTGCGCCGCTCGACCGGTTCATCGACGACATCTACTGTCTGACCGGAATGCCGCGTCATCGCCGGATGAATGTTCCGCCGATGCCTTCGGCGCATCTGTTCATCAATCTGGGCGGACCTGCTCGACTGTGGGATTCCGATCCTTCGGTGCCGCCCGCGACGTTTATCGATGGGTGGTTCATGGGGGTGTGGACCAGGCGGTTCGTCTTCGAATACCCGGCTTGGGTGCGGCTGGTGGGAGTGCATTTCAAGCCTTGGGGGATTTCGCCGTTCATCGATATGCCCGCGAGCGAGTTGCGGGATCGGTGGGTGCCGGTCGATGCCGTCTGGCAACGGTCGGTGGATCGGATCCGTAATCAGGTCGGCGATATCGCATCAGCCGCCGAGACACTGCGGGTGGTGGAGGAGGAGTTGCGAGCACGACTTGTCGAGGCGCCCTCGCGTGGGCTCGACCTGGTCCAGCACACAGGTGGGCGGTTGGCGATTTCGCACGGCGCGGTCCCGGTCGGTGCGCTGACCGACGCCGCCGGGGTGAGCGTCAATCACCTTGCCACCCAGTTCAAGTCACATGTCGGGGTCACGCCGAAGCGGGTAGCGCGGATCTACCGGTTCGCCCGGCTGATCTTGTCCGTAGATGCCAGGCGTCCGGTTGACTGGCCGGAGCTCGCGCACACGGCGGGCTACTTCGACCAGGCCCACTTCAGCAAGGAGTTCAAGGACTTCACCGGGCACACCCCGACGGAGTACCTGGCGCTGCGGCGCCGATTCCCCGCCGAGCTCGGGTTCCCGCCGGACAATGGTCCGATGCCGGCTGAGTGATTTTTTACAAGCCCCATCGCCCGCGAGGCGACAAGATCGGAGCGGATACCAGCGATTCGAGGAGAGCCTGTGGGCACAGTGATCATGCACAATGTAGCGTCGGTGGACGGCTTCATCGCCGACAAAAACGACGATGTCGGGCCACTCCACGACTGGTACTTCAACGGAGACACCCCGATCATCGAAAGTGACGACCAGTTCGACCATTCCGGAACCGGCAGCAGCTTTAAGGTCTCGCGTGCGTCGGCGGAGTACGTCCGGTCGACATGGGCGACGATCGGCACGATCGTGATGGGCCGCAACCTATTCGATCTGGTGAATGGTTGGGAGGGTAAGCCACCCACGGGTGATCACGTGGTCGTCGTATCCCACCGGCCGAAGCCCGAGGGCTGGCACCCCGAGGCGTCCTACCATTTCGTCGACGACGTAACAGCGGCGATCACCAAGGCCAAAGAACTCGCCGGTGACCGAACCATCGCCGTGAACGCCGGCGAGGTAGGCGGCCAGATCCTCGCCGCCGGCCTCGTCGACGAGGTAGCGATGGACATAGTGCCGGTGGTCTTCGGCTCCGGCAAACGCTTCTTCGGCAGCATCGACGGACAACATCTCCTAGAGGACCCCCACGTGGTCATCCAGGGCGAAGGGGTACTCCACCTGAGGTACAAGGTCCGCCGCTAGGGTCGCCGACCCCAGCACAGTGCAAGCGGGTTCCCGTCGCTGCAGCTTGTCGGGCGCAGCATTTCAGCTGAAGTGGACGATGGAGAGGAGGCCGGCTGCTACGCAGTAGGTGGCGAAGGGGAGGAGGGTTCGGGTTTGGAAGTAGCGTTCTAGGAAGTGGACGGCTAGCCAGGAGGAGAGGCCGGAGATGATGGCGCCGAAGAGGATTGGGCCTCGGATGCCGTGGGTTTCGGGGCCGACTAGTTCGGGGAGTTCGAGTATTCCGGCGCCGAGGATGGCCGGGGTGGCGAGGAGGAAGGCGAATTTGGCGGCGTGGTCGTTTTCGAGGCCGCGCCACAGGCCGCCGACCATGGTGAGACCGGCTCGGCTGAAGCCGGTGACCAGCGCGCCGGCTTGAGCGAAGCCGATGCCGATGGCGTCTCGGACGTCGAGGGCGGCCAGTTGACGGTCGGATTGGCGGCGCGGCGGTGCTTCGAGGGTGAGAACTGTTGTGCGGGTTTGCTGTCGGGCGAATCGGCGACCGTATTCGGCGAGTGTCGGTTCGTTGCGGCGGCGTAGTCCCTCGCCGATGACCAGGACGACACCGTTCAGTACCAGGAAGACGCTGGCACAGATGGGGGCGGCGAACAGCGCGTGTAGTGGGTGTTCGAGTAATGGTCCGAGGATGGCGACGGGCAGGGTGGCGATCACGATCAGCAATGCCATCCGCTGCGCGACGGTGTCCAAGCGCCTGGTTCGCACCATGGTGACGAGACCGGCGACGATGCCGCACCAGGTCCGCCAGTAGTAGCCGATGAGTGCCAGCGCCGTCGCGACGTGCAAGGCCACCACGAAGGCTAGATACGGTGTGCCAGGGCCTGATTCGCTCGGGCTGACCATTTTCTGCCAGCTCCCGCCGAGCCACGCGGCAACCAGTACGGAATGCCCGAGGCTCGAGATGGGGAACAGTTCGGTGACACCCTGCACCGCACCGATGACGGCCGCTTGAAAGTAGGTGAGCATCGCGACGAGTTTCGCATGCGCCCAACGGCACCTCGGCAGGGCCCCGCACGCCGACCGATATGCCCGAATCGTGCCTCTCCCAGCATCTTTCGTCCGAAACGCGCCATCGTAGTCGATCTTGAAACCGGCGAAAAGGCTCGATTTTCGGTTGTACCGCGAAACGCCTCGGGTGTAGCGTCCCCGGTATGCAGCGCGCTCAGTTCACCACGACGCCGGACGACGTCCCGGCGCGCTGAACCCTGTTCTGCAAGAGCCCCGGGCGGATGCCCGGGGCTTTTCGCTGTGGTCATCCGTCCTCGACGACGAGGAGACCCCATGTATGACCATCGAAAGCTCGGCCGCGAACTCGGCTTGTTCGACACCGATCCGTTGATCGGAGCCGGTTTACCGTACTGGCTACCCGACGGCGCGATCGTGCGCCACAGCCTGGAGGAATATATCCGCACCGCGGAACGGCAGGCGGGCTACCAGCATGTGTACTCCCCGGTGCTCGGAAAACGCGAACTGTACGAAATCTCTGGACACTGGGCGCATTACAACGACGACATGTACCCGCCGATGGACCTCGGCAGCGAGCAGGTGGTGCTGCGTCCCAGTCTGTGCCCGCACCACGCGGTGATATATCGGTCCCGCTCGCACAGCTACCGGGAACTTCCGCTGCGGATGGCCGAACTCGGCGGGATGTACCGCTCTGAATTGTCCGGAGTGCTGGGCGGTTTGACCCGGGTGCGGTGTATCCAGCTCAACGACGCACATATCTTCTGCACCCTCGACCAGGTCGCCGACGAGGCCGCCGCCGCGCTGGCGCTGATCGGCTCCGCGTATCGGGCGATGGGGATCAGCACCGCCCGATACCGGCTGTCACTGCCCGGTGCCAGCGGTAAATATGTTGTGGCACCAGACATGTGGCAGCGTGCGAGCAAAATCCTGAGCGAGGTACTCGACCGGTCCGGGGTGCCGTACGAGGCAGTCGAGGGCGAGGCCGCGTTCTACGGTCCGAAGGTCGATGTCCAGGTGACCGATCACGCGGGCCGCGAATCGACCCTGTCCACCGTGCAGGTCGACTTCTACCAGCCCGAACAGTTCGACCTGCACTACACCGGCGCCGATGGTGCGAAGCATCGACCGGTCATGGTGCACCGCAGCATCATCGGGAGCGTCGAGCGAGCGGTCGCGCACCTGATCGAACAGCACGGCGGCGCATTTCCGGCCTGGCTGGCCCCGCTTCAGGTGGCGGTGCTGCCGATCTCCGATGCCGGGGAACCGGCCGCCGCGGAGCTTCGAGACCGATGCCTGCGCGCGGGCTTGCGCGTACAGGTTGTCGATGCGGCAGCGGGCAGCCTGGGCGCGCGGGTGCGGGAAACCCGTTTGGTGCCATACCAATTCATTCTCGGGCCGGCCGAAACCGCGAACGACGAGGTGGCGGTGCGGTTGCGAGACGGTCGCCGCCTGCCTGCCCAAGCCGCCGATCGTGCAGTCGCACGGATTCGTGCGCTGGTCGAAAGCAACGACCCCCGTTTGTGGACTGACTGATCCCAGTAAAGGGGCCCTTGTGTATCCGTCGGCAGGATAGGCCTGAGTTTCGAGGGCCCGGTTCAGGACTCGGCGCGGCGGAGGCCATGGTGCTGCCTCCACCGCGCCGATCGGGTCAGCCGAACGGCTGCGGATCGCTCGTCATTCTGTCCACCAGCTGTCGGTCCAATCGCCGCCGGCCCAATCGCCCGGCCATTCATCCGCTGTCCAATCATCATCAGGCAATTCGTCGTCCGTCCATTCGTCTTTTGTGCCTTCATTGTTCGGCTGCTGGCCGTCCGTCCCCTTGGGCGGCTTCGGCGGCTCGTTCTGCTGGCATGCGGGCGCGACCGGGCCATTGCTTCCGGTGTCGAGGAAGCCGTCGCTGACCCACTTGCCGTTGTCCAGCTTGTTCCACAGATCGGTGGCGCCCCACTTGCCGTTCAGCCGGTCACCGCGGGCCGTGCAGGTGATCTTCACGACGTCGCCGTTACGGACCGTGCCGGCGACCGAATTCCGAGTGCCAGGACCGGAACGCAGGTTGACGTTCCGATTGCGATCGGGATAGGGGCGGACGACGCCCTTGGCCAGTGTCGGATTGGGTTTGGGATCCGTCGGTGGCTTCGGATCCGTCGGTGGCTTGGGCTCGGCCGGCTTGGGGGTCGTCGGTGGTTTCGGATCCGTCGGTGGTTTGGGATCCGTTGGGGGAGTCGAATCGTCCCCGCCACCGAAGTTCGTCAGCCTGCCGCCGGCACGCACCTGCTGGCCCTCGTGCTGGGCATATCCGCCGTAAGCTTCGGGACCTTCATGGAAGGTCCAGCCGCCGAGGGTCACACCGTTGACGGGCACCGGCTGCGCACCCTTGTAGAGCGACATATGCACGTGTGCCCCGCTGGCGAACCCGCCGCACGGCAGCTGAGTACCGGTGTGGCCCAAGTAGGTACCCGCGGCGATCTGGGTGCCGTCGGCGGCGCCGATGATGTCGGTCATGTGGTAGTAGGTGGTGGTGAAACCGTTGTTGTGCACGATCTTCACCTCGGCGCTTCCGTTGCGCACGCACGTCTTGTAGATCCGGCCCGCCGCAGGGGCCATCACCCGGCCGTCGCCGCCGTTGAAGTCGATAGAGTTGTACGGTCGGCTGGTACCACTGATGCCGTGCGGTCCGCCGCCCATGTACCAGGCCTGGCCCTGTTTCCACGGGAGGGACAGCGCGGTGTTTCCCGAACGTGGTTGCGGCGCAGTCAAAGCCGCCTTCTCGCCGCCGCTCACCACCGATTCGGGCGCGTCGCCGACCATGCTGCCGAACTCGGGGGTGCCTTCCAGCGCGACCGCCCAATCGCCTTCGTCGTCGAGTTTCGCGACATATAGCGTGGATTTCGGCGTTTCCTCGCTCTCGCTGTCCTGCGGGACGGTCGCGGCGCCGAAGACCCATTCGCCGTCGCTGCGGATGCGGTCGATGACCGGAGGCTTGTCGCTGGTGACGTCCTTAGTGGTGGGTTGCGTCGCGAGGGTGTCGGTGATCGCGTCGTCCAGGCCGTCCGCGGTGGGTTCCGCCGCGACCGGGCCGATGGTGATCGTCAAGCCGATGGCGGTCGCGAGGACGAGTGTGGTGATGGCACTGGGGAATATCCAACGTCCGAGGCGGCGTGGATTGATCGATCTCAAGATGAGGCAACTTTCTCCGTCGGTCGTGATAATCGTCTATCGAGGGCCGAAACGGCCGGTGGGAGAGGGGTGTCGGCATATTACGTATCGGTCACGCTTGCCGGATCGGATGTCCACTTCCCAGCCGAAAGTGTAGGGTAGGCGATTAGCGAAGTGTGGAAAGATTAGCCATTCTATAAATAGAGTTAAGCCAGGGATTCAATAATTATGAGTCCCTGGCTTCGATATGTTATGGGCATCGTCGAGAATTGGGCAGTGACGCATGGATCGCATTGCGCTTGCGGGCTGGATCCACCCGGTGCGCCGCCCCTGGAGAGCACTCCTGCCTGGGTGCTTGCCTCGGCCTTGGGTCGGCGCGAGGCTGTGCCCGGTCAGTAAGTGGGGCTACGAATTCAGTATAGTTATCGTTCCTGGCGTATTCTCGCGGCCCGCTCTCTATGGCGGGTACTAGAGGACTTGGGAAACCTTATAAGCAACCCCACCTTTGATCAGATACCCCGATCCGACGCACACGATATCGTTCAGCCATGCATATTGTGCCGCACCGGTTTCAAAGAGCGGTGCGGTCCGAAAGTAATACCGCGCAGGATCGATCCCACGGCTTTTGATGGGATCGGCGATATCGGTGCGAAGTTCGGGCGGGACGGTCCACCGCCCTCCGTATGACATATGAATCAACGCATCGTCGTGCGTATGCAGCGTGAGCCGGACATCCACGGTCATCGCCCGGTCGGGGCGAAACAACGTCCAATCACCGCCGCCCGGCACCACTTCGCCGCGTAGCCTCGGCCCCTCGAACGACCCGCCCGCGGCGCCGAACAGGATGCGCCGACCGTACGGCCCGGCGCCCATGTCCAGCGGCGGGTTCAAGTCGACGACCACGTCGAACAGGTGCGTCGTCCGAACCTCGCCGACATCCTGCACTCGTGGGTCCTTCGTCATGTCTCGGCCGCTGCCGGTATCTAGGGTCATCATCTAAACGTACGGCCGTACGTATTTATAGTCAAGGGCAGGCTGAGATGCTGTAGACATCACTCGAGTACGCCTAGGGCATTGGTCTTTTCATGGGCTCGCGCGATAACTTGATCGGGTGATCAGCAATTCGGTACCCACGACGGCGGGAGCATGGCGGGCGGGTGACGACGCCGCGGTGTCGTTGCGGGAGGCGACGGTGGCGTGGGCGCTGGCCGCGCACGCGGAACTGTCCGAGATCGCCACGGGGTACGGGCATTTCATCACCGTCGGCGAGCTGGCCGAGCGGGTGCAGGAGGTGTCCGGGGTGCATACCGGGGCACCGACGCGCACCTGGATGGATGCCATCCTGCGCAAGATCGCGCGACGCTGCCACAAAGCGGGGGAGCCGCCGCTCACCGCGCTCTGCGTGCGGCAGAACCACACGGTCGGCGACACCTACAAGTACGTGCTGGAGCTTGCCGGACTGCCGATTCCGGACGACCTCGAGTTGCACGCCGCCTACGCCCGCTGGCAGTGCTACGAGTTCTACGGCGCCGCAATGCCCGCCGACATGGCGGTCCCGCCGCTCACGCCCAAGGTGGCTGGGCGTCGCGCGCCGAGCACCGTCGCGCAGGTCGAAACCAAACCGCAGCCGACCCGTCCGGCTGTGTGCGCACAGTGCTTTATCCAGTTGCCCGCCAACGGAACCTGCGAATACTGCGGGTAGCGGCATTCGTCCGCACAAACAATAGGCCCGCGCTCGCAATGAGCACGGGCCTCTCGTTTCCCGATTCTCGGGGTGCGTCGTCACCTATCGATCACGAAACCGCGCCGATGAATCCGCCGATGGCGGCACCGATGGCGCAACCGAAGATGGCGCCGACCAGGAAGAACCAGATTCCGATCAGAATGCCGACCAGGCAGCCGACGAAAGCGCCGGCCAGGATGGCTCCGCCGCCGCCGACGGTGTGCACGAACGGCAGGTCCTGTGAGCTGGTCGCGGCGACCGTCGGACCACCCACCGGGGTGAGGGTCAGCGCGGTATCACTGGTCAAAGCCGGTGTGACGGACATGGTTTGGCCCGTCTCGGCCCGCAGCGTCGTGGGGATCGCGCCGATGACGGCGCCGTCGTCGGCGACCACCTGAACCGCGTCCGGCGTCAGGACGAACCTGCCGGAGGCCAAAGTGACCAGGGCTTGCGAATGATCCGCCGCCAACGTCGTCGTGTAGCCGACCGAGCCGTCCATTCCGCTGACACTGATGTCGGCCAATTCGGCTTCGCCGTGCGCCGTCGCCATCGTGATTCCGGTGGCCGCTATGGCGAATATCGCTGTCGCCACCAACTTCTTAACAAACATGGTCTTTCCAATCCGTGCGGGTTTCCTTTGACGTTCCCCCGACAAACGGCACCGGACGTAAGATCATGATGCGCTGGTGGCTGACTACTGTCTATTAGGCATTTCCCCTGATCAAAGCATATTTTTGGTTTGGTTTGATCCCCTGACGTTGGGGGTCGTCGCCCCCCGCCCGGTCACGGCGACGTCTGCTGATCGGCGCTGGGCGCGGGGCATGGATCGCCGGTGAAGGGCAGGCCGAGTGCCCGATGCACCAGAAAGCCGACGGCCGGGGAATCGGGGAGGATGCCGTGGTGGAAAATGTCGGTCGGGCATAGGTCTTGTACCCAGAGATTTTCTACGGTGGCATCGCGTCCGGCACGCAGGAATGTCGCTTCGGGCGGCGTGACGACGTGATCGACACGGGTCGCGATCGCCGTGTAATGCACGCCGGGTTCGGTGTCGCCGCCCGCGTTGAGGGTGCGGATGAATTCGCTGCCCGTCAACTGTTGCGCCGCCGACGTGCCGAGCACCCTGGCGATCACGCCGTCCGAGATTCCGGACGCGCTCCCCGAAGGCAGAAAGGCCCCGAGTCCATCGGCCGTGGTGCCGTGGTTGGTGCCTGCGATGGTGACGAGGTGATCGACCTTGTTGCGGCTCGGGTCGCCGCGATACGCGCCCCCGTCGAACCGCAGGTATTGCCGGGTCAGCGGCGCGCCCTGCGAATGCGCGACGATATCGACCTTCGCCGCACCGGTAACGCCACGCACCCGATCGATGAACGCCGCGAGCTCCTTGGCGGACGTGCGGATATCCGCGGTGCCGAACACTCCGGGGGCCGCGCCGCGCACACTGAACGGCGCGTGTCCGTAATTGAGTGAAAACACGCATACGCCAGCAGCTTTCAGCTCCGGAGCCAATGTATCCCAGGAGTTTTGATTGCCCCACGTGCCATGCACGAGCACCACCGGTTCCGGCCGTTTCGTATTCGGGACGCAGGTCCAATCGTTCGCCCCGGTCGGCGCGACGCTGCCGTCCTCGACGACTTCGGCGAAAGCCGGAACGGCCGCAACCATTCCGGTGACCGCGAGCGCCACGGTCAAACTGATTCTCCAGCGATACCGACGTGATTCACCCGCATGCATCGAGACACAGTTCCTTTCACCGGCCAAACAGCTCTGCGCGGCAAATCAGACGCCAATCTCGTCACCAGGTATCGATGGCTCATGCAACCATCGGAGCGAATGAGTGGCAAACATGCGGCCGGAGTGGCGCGATAAAGGTTTCGCGTTCGACCGATCCACGGACCTCGCAACCGAGCGCCATGACCCCTGGAGGTCGCTACGGATTCTCAGGCTGGAACCAGGGTTTTCCCGGAGGTCACGGCTTCGTCGCCCTGTCAAGCTTTGAAGCGTGAAATCCCCTGGAGTGCTGCTGATCTCCGCACCGCTGTTCTTCTCCGGATACGGCGTGATCCGGCTGTTCGGCCTGGCGGACGGCCGGTACGGGCCCGGCGTTGATTGGCAGGCCGCGCATATCGTCGGGCTGATCGGCATGGTGCTGTTCATCCCCGCGGTGCTCGGCCTGCAACGTTTGCTCCCCCAGGGCAATTGGCGAACCGGGACGGTGATCGTCACTCTGGTCGGGCTGGCGGCGTCGATTGTTCAGTTCGGCGCGGATATCGCGTTCGCGGCCATGGCCGAGGACAAGGCCGACATGTCCAGGCTGAGCCATGAGTTCTCGGCTATACCCGGTGTTCGGCCTGCGTTCTACGAGGTTGGTCCGCCGCTGTTTTTTCTCGGCCTGATCGTGCTGACCGTGCTGCTCGCCCGCGCCGGCCGGTTGCCGTGGTGGAGCCCGGTGGTGCTGGCGGTCAGCACGATGATGCCGATGCTTACGCTCGATCTGATTCCGCTCGCGGGCATCGGCATTGTTGCGTCGGTCGTCGCACTCAGGACGGACGCCGACGAATTCGACGCGACATCGGCGGTCCAGGCCAACGCCTGAGCGGAAAAGGATTGTCGCCTCGGCGGTTCACCCTGGTAGGAATGCGTTCATGTCGCCTGAACCCAGCCTGTTCGCGGGAACTGACCTTGCGGCCCGCGTCGAGCGCGCCGAACGGTCGCTGATGGAAGAGGGCGCTCGCGCCGCCGCGCAGCGGGAGCCGAGGGTGCTGCTACTCCCCATCGGCAGCGGCTTGGCCGTGTGGGCCGGGCCGAACTCGCCCCTCGACAAGGTTGTCGGAATCGGCATGGGCGACGAGTTCGACGACAGCGCGCTGGACGCGGTGGAAGCGGCTTTCGCTGAGCGCGACGCACCGGTTCAGTTCGAGGTCTCGACCCTGGCCGATCCTGCCGTGGTCGAACGACTGACTCGCCGCGGCTACCTGCTGACCGGTTTCGAGAACGTGCTCGGCCTGGGACTCGACCAGGGCAGACAGGCGAATGTTGCTGCGGAAGTCGACATTTCGGCTGTTGCCCCTGACGAGTTCGACACCTGGCTGGATGTCGTCGCCGAGAGCTTCGGCGCGCCGGACACCCAGGGCGTGGCATCTCACGAGGAGTTTCCCCGTGCGGCCCTCGACAACTCGATTCGCGACATCGCCTCCGCCACCGGCTTTTCCGGCTCGCTCGCCCGCATCGATGGCGTCCCCGTCGGTGGCGCCAGCCTGCGCCTCGCCGATGGCATCGCCCAGTTCTGTGGTGCGGCAACCCTTCCCGCCTTCCGTCGCCGCGGCGTGCAAGCCTCGCTGCTCTCGGCCCGGCTGGCCGCGGCCGCGTCGGCAGGCTGCGACCTCGCCGTCGTCACCACGCTTCCCGGTTCGAAGTCGCAGCAGAACGTGCAAAAGCTCGGGTTCCAACTCCTGTACGCCCGAGCGATTCTCGTCCGTCAGGTCTAGCTTCCCGCGAATCGGCCGCGTGGTTCCGTCGCCCGAACCGCGAATTCAGCTGACAAGCACCGTGTGTATTCGTTTCTGCGGGTCCACCTTTCGGCGGATTTCATCGAGCAGTGGGTAGTTGTGCGCGTAGTAGCGCTCCATCGGGTCGCCGGATTCGAGATAGTTGACGTACGCGCCCGCCGAGTAGGGCGCGACGAGGTGGTGTGCCTCGGCGATCCAGGCGGCGGCCTGCTCGTGCGGGATCTGCTGGTAGTTGCCCCATTCCACGAGGGCGGCGTGCTCGCGCCACGGGAAGGCGGTTTCCGTGGCGAGGGTGTCGCGGACGGCACCGTCGAGCGTGTTGATCTGGACCCAGCCGGTGCCGCCCGCGCGGGAGTGCGCGGTGATCGCCTCGATGATCGCGGCGATGGCGTCCGCGGCGAGCTCGGTGACCACGTCGGAGCCGCAGGTGAAGGTGGCGCGCGGCTGGGTGGCACTGCCGCCCGCCAGATACATGACCGTGTCCATGTGGTTCAGGCTCCGGTACTCCACATTGAGCGGCTTCGCGGTGGCCGCCATCAACGCGACCGCGGCCCGGATGCCCTCTTTCGCGGGACAGACCAGCTGCATCCAGCATTTCAGTCCGCCCTTCCCGTCCGCGTCCACGCTGACGCAGGCCCACTCGGCGGGGTCGGCGGTGCCGAGCCAGGTCGACCAACCGGCGATCACCTGCGCGGCGAGCTCACCGGGGAAGGCCAGTTGCACAACATCTTTCGGCGTCGTGGGACAGGTCCGGTAGGTGAGTGAGGTGACCACGCCGAGATGGGAGCCGCCGCCGCGGACCGCCCAGAACAGATCCGGCCGGGTGGTCGGCGAGACCTCGGTCACGGTGCCGTCGGGCAGCACCATCGTCGCAGCGGCGAGCCGGTCGCAGGTCAGCCCGTGGCGGCGCGATTCGAAGCCGAGGCCGCCGCCGAGGGTGAGCCCGGCGATGCCGACCATCGGGCACATCCCCGTGGGAATCGTCTGCCCGAACCGGTCGAGCTCGCGGTACACGGCGTTGAGCGTCATGCCCGGCGCGACAACGGCTTCGCCGTCGCGATAGGTCACCCCGGACAACTTGCGCAGGTCGATGATCATCGCCCCGGTCGCCGAGGAGGCGCCCACATAGGAATGGCCGCCCGCTCGGGTCGACATGACCAGCTCGTTCTCGGCGGCGAAGCTGACCGCGGCGGCGACGTCCTCGACCGTGTCGGCACGCACCACGGCGGTCGGCTTTTCTTCGTCGAACCGCATGTTGAAGATCTGCTTCGCCGTCGGATAATCCGCGTCGTTCGCCAGGAAGACGCGGCCACGCATCCGCTGGTCGAGCTTGCTCCAATCCACGCCCGCGGCAATGCGGCTGGACGTCAACGGCATCGGCTCGGCGCGCGCGATCCGAGCGCTGGACGGGCCCGGCAGACCCGCCGATGCCCAGCCGGTCAGGCCGATGCCGAGTGCGCTCCGCAGGAAGGTGCCGCGCGAGAAGTTGGTGTCGATCTTGCTAGCCTAGGGGCGTGAGCACCTAAAACAGCGGTACGACACCTGCTGAGGACGCCCAGGCGCGCCCTTCAGAGGCGAGATCCGAAGCCAGTACGGGACTCGGTCCGGTGGTCCGCTACACCTGGCCGCAACGCACGTATTCGAGCGACTCCGGGCTACGGTGGTGTCCTCCTCTCGGAGTAGGGGTGTGGCCGGAAGTAGTTCTTACGAGGGATGCCGAAAGCGGTCGTCCGGGCGATGTGCACAATCCCTGCAGGCAAGACAATTCTCGGTATGCGAAGTGCACGCTACATCGCCGCCACCGTTGCAGAATTGCGCCAGCACACCGCCGCCGACAAGGCAGCCTGCATGGTCAGCCAACGTGCGATGTTCCCGCGCCGCGGTCGCATCGAACTCAGCGACAAAGGTCTGGTGTTGTCCGACTGGAGCGACGCCGGCGATCTGACACTGTCGCGGGAGGCGATCGTCTCGCTGCGCCGCGAATTCACCTCGCTCTACGGCAGATTCATGGGTGGCCTGCTCAACGCGGGCAAGCCGCTGATTCTGCAAACGACCACGGCCGGCGAGATCTACATCCTGATCAATCGCCGCGAGATTTCCGAGTTCACCAACAATCGCCGGTGGGAAGCCGCGATCGCCGCGTGGTGCGAGTCGTAGCGGTCTGCGCGAAACGGTCTACAGTTCAAGCGAATTGATCACCGCAGACTAGTCGCGCTCGGTAGTAGTGGTGAATCGGTGCTGATAGGTGCTCGGCGGGATACCGAGGTGGTGCTGGAAGGCGCGCCGGAGGGTGTCGTCGCTGCCGAAGCCGCTGCGGGCGGCGGTGGTCGTGACGGAATGTCCTTGGTCCAAGAGCATTTGGGCTTGTTCGAGGCGAACCCGCTCGAGGTAGCGCGCGGGGGTGGTGCCCAGTTCGCGACGGAACAGGCGGGTGAGCTGGCGCGGACTGGTGTTGGCGAGCCCGGCGAGCACGGAAACGGTGTAGTCCCGGGTCGGGTCGGTGTGAATGGTGTCGAGCAGGGTGCGCAGGGTGTTGTCCCGCGGTGCGGGCGTGCTGATCGGGACGGAGAACTGGGATTGGCCGCCGGGTCGCTGCAGGAAGACGACCAAGGAGCGCGCCACGTCGCGGGCGTGTGCCGGGCCGTGGTCCTGTTCCACCAGGTGCAGAGTGAGATCGATGCCCGCGCTGATGCCCGCCGACGTCATGATCGGGCCGTCGGTGACGAAGATGGCGTCGGGATCGACCTCGACGGTGGGGTTGCGTCGTTGCAGGGTCGCGGCGTGCCGCCAATGCGTGGTTGCTCTGCGGCCATCGAGCAGACCCGCGGCGGCGAGCGCGAACGCTCCTGTGCAGACCGACACGACCCGCGACGCACGTTCAGCCAATCGTGTTACGGCGCAAACGAGTTCGTCCGGCAGCGGCGCGGAGACCAGTTCCTCGGAGCCGGGCACCACGAGGGTGTCCAGCTTGCGGAGGTCCCCGGCGGCGTGGTCGACGTCGAAACGCAACCCGGTAGACGAGCGCACCGATGCGCCATCGGGAGAGATCAGCGTGATCCGGTAGTTCGCACCGCACCGGTTGGCCTCGGTAAATACCTCGCTCGGCCCGGCCACATCGAGCAGCGTGACACCGGGAAACACCAGCACGCCGACCACGTGCGGACGGGGCCGCCCGCTCATTCGGGCCACGAATTGGATTGGATGACCTCGACGAAATCGGTACGGACAAAGCCCGGCAGGAAGTGCGCGAGCACGTCGGCGTTGACGGTCCCAAAGGTGCTGCCGGGGCGATCGGCGAACCCGTTCGTGAACGCGGCCAGGATCTGTCGCTTGAAATCGGGTCGCGGATGCGCCCCGATGACCGCCGCGATGTCGGCGGGATCGAGGTCGCGGTAACCGATACCGAGGACATCGGTTTCTACCCCGGCCGTCACCAGCGCGATCTCGGGTGCCATGTGCTCGGGTATGCCCGGCGTGGTGTGCAACGCGATGGCCGTCCACACCCGCTGCGCCGCCTCGTCATCGATGCCGTGCGTGGCCAGGAATCGGCGGGCCTCGTCGGCCCCGTCGACCTCGAAACGCTGATGCGCGGTGCGATAGGTGTCGGTGAGCCCGAGGTCGTGGAACATCGCGCCGACGTACAGCAGCTCGGGGTCGGGCTTCAGCCCGCGTCGCTGTCCCTGCAGCATCCCGAACAGATAGACGCGCCGGGAGTGGTGGAACAGCAGCGGCGGCGCGCTGGCCCGCACCAGTTCGGTGGCCTCGGCGACCAGGCGGCTGTCCGGAATCGCGATGCCTGCGACCTGCTCTGTCATGGGAACGCTCCTGTAAACGACGGTGGCTGACCTGTCCCAGAATGCGTGCTGCGGCGGCTCGGCCGCCGTGTCCGTTCGGACCGATACGCCGCAGATCGGGACATCCTCCGCCTTCCTGGCGCGCGTATCAAGTGCGCCTCGGTGACCACGGGCGGTCGGCGTGCCATGGGTGCTGGTGTGGGCGGTCGTGGGTTAATGAGCGCATGGTCATTCGCTGGCTGGTTGCGGCATCGGCGGCCGGGGTCGCCGCGCTGATGGTGCTGTTCATTTACGTGATCATCGCGGTGCGGATTCCCGCGCCCTTTGTGGTGCTGACGCATGTGGTGAGTGACTATGGGCTGTATCTGATCCCGCTCGGGCTGGCCGGATTCGTGTTGTCGCTGATCGCTTTCGGGAAGAAGGGCCGGGTCGGCGTGCGCCGGGTGGCGGGGGCGACCGGGCTGGTGTGCCTGCTCGGCGTGGTCGCCGCGGGCTTTCCGATGGCCGCGTCGTGGGGGACGGCCGTGCGGCAGGACGCGACGCTGTCGATCGGCGACTACCTGTCTGGCGGCACGAACACCGGCGCACCGGTCGAATCGTTGAGCACCGTGTACAACACGGTCGACGGTCAAGGCCTGAAGCTCGATGTGAAACTTCCCGAGGGCGCCTCGGATCGACCGCGACCCGCGGTGGTCTGGGTGCACGGTGGCGGCTGGCGCAACGGCGATCGCGGGGAGGTGCCGCTGTGGCATAAGTGGTTGAACGACAAGGGATACGCGGTCTTCGCCATCGAATACCGGATGACGCCGCCTGCGCGCTGGAATCAAGCGCCCGCGGACGTGAAGTGTGCCGTCGGCTGGGTCAAGCTGCAGGCGGCGAAGTACGGGATCGATCCCGAGCGGGTGATGCTCGCGGGCGGTTCGGCGGGCGGCAATCTCGCGCTGATGGGTGCCTACAGCGACGATCGGATCGCGCCGAGCTGCGCGGTCACCGACACGGCGGTCAAGGCGGTCGCGGCGTTCTACCCGGTCCCCGACCTGGTCGAGGCATGGCGCGACACCGGTCTGCCGGGGCGGATGCACACGTTTCTGCAGGACTACACCGGCGGCACCCCGGACCAGGTGCCCGACCGCTACAAGGCGGCCTCGCCGGTCACCTATGTCCGCCCGAATGTGCCGCCGACGCTGCTCATGCACGGCAATCGAGACCATGTCGCGCCGTACCGCGGCTCAGCCGAACTCGCCGAACGGCTGCGCCGGGTCGGCGTCGAAAACCAGTTGCTCGCAGTGCCTTACGGCGAACATATCTACGATTTCACCTGGGAGAACTGGGGCACTCAGCTGTCACGGCAGGTCTTCGGCAAGTTCCTCGCCGAGCACTTCCCTGCTCCTTGACCTCGCGTGCGCGTTGTCGGTCGACCGCCCGCCAGGATGACGGCTGCGCCAGATCCAGAACACCGCACACGCGACGAGTGCCCAGCCCGCGAGCACCAGGAACGGCAGCAGGTGTTGGTGCGCGTGGAAATACACCGCGGTGTGCTGCGCGTTCACCGACGCGCCCGGCGGCAGCCAGCGGCCGATATGGCCGAGCAACGAGGGGAGCAGCGGCCAGGACACCGCACCGCCGGACGACGGGTTGCCGAGCAGCACCATCAGACCCCAGGTCGGCAGGATCGCCCACCGCCCGAACAGGGTGTTGAACATGGTGAACACCATGCCGGAGGTGAACATTGTCAACGACAGAATCCCCCAGGACTCCAGGAACGGCAGGCGGACCGCGCCGAGCACCCAATCCGCCACTGCCGCAATGGCGAAGCCGCCGGACACCGCGTAGAGCGCGGTGCAGCCGATCCGTTCGACGGGGTTCAGAGCCGACGCGTGCACACTGAATTGGGTCGCGCCGACGAATCCGATGATCACCGCGGCCAGCGAGATATAGAAGATCGCGAGCCCGCGCGGATCGCCGCGCTGCAACGGCACGACATCGGTCACCTCGGCCGGCATCCCCAGCGCCGGACCGGCCGCCGTGGCGTCCTGGGCGATCAGCTGTGCGACCGATTGCCCGGACGCGCTGGAGATATCGAGGCGCACACCGGACGGCCGCTCGGTGACGATGGCGAAGACCTGCTGATCCTCGATAGCCGACCGCGCCGCCGCGGCAGTGTCGTAGTGGCGAATAGTCAGCGAATCATCCAGCGAGCGTTGCATCTCCGCGAGGAACCGCTGCACCGAAGCATCCTGCTCCGGCCCGATCACGGCGATCGGAATCTGGCGCGGCGTCGGATTCGCCAACGCGTAGGTGTACGACCCGGCGAACAACCCCGCCGCGGCGGTCACCAACAGCACCAGCACCATCGCGGGCAGGTACGGCGAAGCCCGCACCATCGCCCACCACTCGGCCCGTGTCCGTCGCCGCTCATGCTGACCATGCGGGTTAGCCATCCCCGCACACTAGGTCCCACCAGTGGAGATGCCCACTACCCGCGCGGCCTGTCGGCCGAGGGTAGGCCGGGCAACGCGAAATTACATAAGCAACTTAGATAAATCAGTGATACATTCCGGCCATGTCAGCACAGCGGCGTGGCCTCGAGGCCGACGACCTCGCTCGGGTGATGGGTGCGTTCACGCGGGGGTCCATCCGACTCCCGAGTGCGGAGAAGCATTCCTTCACCACGCTTTCGGTGCTGCATACGTTGGCCGGTAAAGGGCCGATGCGGGTGTCCGCGCTGAAGGTGACCGAGCAGATCACTCAGCCCGCTATCACCCAGCTCGTCAGCAGGCTCGAACGCGATGGGCTGGTCGAGCGTCGGCCCGACGTCGAGGACGGCCGGGCGGTGCTGGTTCAGATCACCGAGGCGGGGGCGCGGATCGTGCGGACCCGTCATCGAGAGCGGGTTCGTCGATTCACCGAGCTGATGGCGACTTTGACGCCCGAGGAACGAGCGACGATCAGCGCGGCACTGCCCGCGCTCGAACGCATGGCAACGCTGATGGACACCGAGCGTGAGCCCACGGTTGCCGCTGTGCCGGAAGGACTTTCATGACATCGACATTTCCACTCCAGGCGTCGCCGATCCACGTCGCCGATGACGTACTCGACGATCTCGCAACGCGGCTTCGGCTGACCAGATGGCCCGACGACGTCGGCAACGACGACTGGCACTACGGCGTGAGCCGCCGGTATCTCCAGGAGCTTGTCGACTACTGGATCGACGAATACGACTGGCGCAAAGCCGAATCCGCGATCAACGCCTACGAGCACTACCACGTGCACATCGAGGGCGTGCCGATCCACTTCCTGCGCAAACCAGGTGTCGGCCCGAACCCGACCCCGTTGATCCTCACCCACGGCTGGCCATGGACCTTCTGGCACTGGTCCAAGGTGATCGACCCGCTCGCCGACCCGGCGGCCTTCGGCGGCGACCCGGCCGAAGCGTTCGACGTCATCGTCCCCTCGCTCCCCGGTTTCGGCTTCTCCACCCCGCTGCCGAAGAACCCCGACATGAACTTCTGGAAGGTCGCCGACCTCTGGCACACGCTGATGACCGATACCCTCGGCCATCCGAAGTATGCCGCCGCGGGATGCGACGTCGGCGCCCTCGTCACCGGTCAACTCGGCCACAAGTACGCCGACGAGCTGCACGGCATCCATATCGGCTCCGGCCAGAAACTCACCCTCTTCACCGGTGATCGCGCCTGGGATCTCAGTGGGGGACAACCGATTCCGTCCGGACTGTCCGAGTCTGCCTACCGGCAGTTGCTCTCCCTGGAGCATCGCTTCGCCGTTCACCTCGCCGCCCATGTGCTCGAACCGAGCACCCTCGCCTACGGTCTCACCGACTCACCCGTCGGCCTGCTCGCCTGGATCCTGCAACGCTGGGTCACCTGGAGCGCGAACCACGGCGATATCGAGACCGTCTTCAGCAAAGACGACCTGCTCACCCACACCATGATCTTCTGGGTCAACAACGCCATCGGCACCTCGATCCGCTACTACGCCAACGCGAATCGCTACCCATGGACGCCCGCGCACGACCGCCTGCCGATTGTCCAGGCGCGCACCGGTATCACCTTCGTCGGCCACGAAAACCCGCCTGGGGTAAGCACTCCCGAGCAACGAGTGCGGAGCTGGCTCGGCAGCGACCGCGCCGACTGGTACAACCACGTGAACCTCACCGCGCACGAAGCGGGCGGCCACTTCATCCCGTGGGAGGTCCCCGATGCGTGGATCGACGACCTACGCCGCACCTTCCGGCGTTAATCGGGCCGCCGGCCGGGTGTGCGCCGTTACCGGGATCGGCAGGCGGCCGAGCTCGGGCGTCACTTTGAGCAGTCGCAGCAATGGCGATGTCATGGCCGTGGTCACCAGGGCCATCATGACCAGGATCGAATACAGCTGCACCCCGATGAGTCCCGTGGTCAGACCGATGTTCAGGATGATGAGCTCGGTGAGCCCCCTGGTGTTCATGAGGCTCGCCAGCGCACCGGCCTCGCGCGGTGCGATGCGGTTGGCGCGCGCGGCAAGGTAGGTGCCGCCGAGCTTGCCGGCCAGCGCGGTCGCCAGGATCGCCAGCATCTCGACCATGCCTGCGCGGTCGAGCGAGGTGAGGTCCACCTGGAGCCCCGCGATGACGAAAAAGGCGGGCAGGAAGACCGAACTGAGTAGTTGCGCACCGGTTTCCACCACCGGCCGGTGGGTGCGCGGGAAGATGACGCCGAACAGGAAGGCGCCGAAGATCAGGTGCAGGCCGATCCATTCGGTGGCCGCGCCGAAGCTCAGCGCGCCGCAGACGGCCAGGAAGATCATCGTATTGTTGCTGGTCATCGAGGTGGAACGCGCGGCGCGGGCAAGCAAGGGGCGCACCAGCCACCACATCGCCAGCACCAGCGGCACGAACAGCAGTAGCTTCCACTGCGTGCTCGCGCCGGGCCGGGCGAGACCGATGACGAAGGCGAGCACGGTCCAGGCGAAGATATCGTCGATGGCCGCGCTGGCCATGCTGAGCTGCCCGATCCTGGTGCCCATCAGGTCGCGCTCGATCAAGATGCGGGCCAGCACCGGGAACGCCGTGACGGCGAGCGCGCAGCCGATGAACAAGGCGAAGGTCAGCCGGTTGTCCTGGTGGTATCTCGACAGCACGACGAGCGCGACCCCGCAGCCGAGCACGAACGGCACGAAGTACGCGGACAGCGAAACACTGGCTACGGCACGGCGATTGCCGTGAAACGAGCTTCGATCGATCTCCAGTCCGGCGAGGAACATGAAGATCATCACGCCGACATTCGCGAAGGCGCTCAGATACGAACGGACATCCTGGGGAAACACAATTCCGGAGAAATGCGCGCCGAGAATTGTGGGTCCCGCGATGATTCCCGCCGCGATTTCACCGATTACCGGTGGCTGGCCGAGCCGCTGGGCCAGCCTGCCGAGCAATCGCGCAGCCACCGCGATGAGTACGAGATCCACTAGCAGGAACACCATTTGGTTACTGGACACGGTCCGCTCCATTCGAAATGGGCGGGCCGCGGCCCGCCCAGCTCCTCCATCGAAACCATGCCGCGAAGATCTCCCGGCCAGGCTCCCGACTCCCCAGAAATAACGATAACGCGCGCCGCGGACCGCCAGCGATTCTTGAAAGACCTTGAAAGAACTATCCGGTCGTCGGCCGATCGACCTCGAGGCCCGCCGCCTGCGCCGCCGTGCTCAGTACCGCCTCGACCATCGCGGGCGTGAGTCTGCCGGTGAAGGTGTTCTGCTGGCTCACGTGATAGCAGCCGAACAGGTGCAGCGGCGCGCGGCCCGCGTCGGCGGGCGAGAGCTGTACGTGCGCGCCGTGCCCGAACTTCGGGCGCGGGCGCGGAATGATCCAGCCCGCGTCCGCCAGCACCGGTAGCAGCGCCTGCCAGCCGAAGCCGCCGAGCACCATCACGGCGCGGACGGTCGGCGCCAGCAAGGCGAATTCGGTGGCGAGCCAGTGTCTGCAGCGGTCGCGCTCGTCGGGTGTCGGCTTGTTGTCCGGCGGTGCGCAGTGCACCGGCGAGGTGACGCGAACGCCGTTGAGCCGCAGGCCGTCATCGCGATGCGTCGCCGTGGGCTGGTTGGCCAGGCCGACCGCGTGCATGGCCGCGTAGAGCACGTCACCGCTGCGGTCGCCGGTGAACATCCGGCCAGTTCTGTTGCCGCCGTGCGCGGCCGGGGCGAGCCCTACTACCAGCAAGCGCGCGTCGTCCGGTCCGTATCCGGGAACCGGTCGGCCCCAATAGGTTTCGTCCCGAAAAGCCGCACGCTTCTCCCGTGCCACCTGTTCGCGCCAGGCGACCAGTCGTGGGCAGGCGAAGCAGTCGGCGACCGCGGCGTCCAGCTCGGCGATGGTGTGGCACACGGGTATCACTGTAGGTGCGGCACCAAGGCGCCGGTGAGGTGGTTGATGGCCACGTGCGCATGCAGCCGGACGCCGGTGACGAGGGTGTCGTCGTCGGCGTAGAAGTGCGGGTTGTGGTTCATCGCCAGCCCGCGGCCGCCGGGAGCGGGGACCGGCAGCCCGTTGTCGGCCAGCTCGGCATCCTGCACGCCCAGCGTCACATACAGCCCCCCGTACTTGTTGATGAATTCGGAGACGTCGTCGTAGCCGAGCGTCGCCGCGGTCTGCACCACCCGGTCGACGCCCGCGACGTGACAGAACGTCGGCAGCGCGGCATCGATCCACTCCTTCTTGTTGTGCACCGCGGGCACATCCTGCAGGAAGTCGACTGTCGCGGTGGCGTTGTAGGCCTGCGCACTGTGCTCGGCCAGTGTCGCGAGCCGCTTCTGCACCTCGCCCATATCGGATTCCACGGCGCAGCGGATGGTGCCCCACAGCGTGACGGTCCGGCCGATGATGTTGAACCGCCCGACGTCCTCGATGTGCCCGATCGACACGGTGATCGGCTCGAACGCGTTGACCTGCCGATAGAGCTGGCCGATGCCGGTGAGCACGGCGCCGACGGCGGGCATCGGGTCGATGCCCAGCCAGGGCGTCGAGCCGTGCACCTGTTGCCCGGTGACGGTGATCCGGACCAGACAGGAGGCGCCGAACTGGTTGCCGACGCGATAACCGATGTAGCCCTTGGGATATGGCGTGACATGGAAGCCGAACGCCATGGTCGGCACCGGGTCGGCGAGGGCGCCCTGGGCGAGCATCTCGCTGGCACCGCCCTTTTCGTCCACCGGCGGACCTTCCTCGGCGGGCTGGAAGACGAACAGCACGGTGCCGGGGAGCCGATCACGCACGCCGGCAAGCACACTCGCGGCACCCATCAGCATCGCGGTGTGGCAGTCGTGGCCGCAGGCGTGCGACACCGGAAACGGGCCGCCCGGGTAGTCGTCGTCGACCACGTGCGCGGCGAAGTCGACACCGCACTCGTCCGGCACCGGCAGCGCGTCGATATCGGCACGCAACGCGATGACCTTGTCGCCGGGCCGTCCACCGTGCAGCACCCCCACGACGCCGTGCCCCGCGATGCCGGTGCGCACCTCGTCGAGGTGCAGCGAGCGCAGGTGGTCGGCGATGAGCGCGGCGGTGTTCATCTCCCGGTTCGACAGCTCGGGATGCTGATGCAGGTGCCTGCGCCAGGCGATCACCTGATCGGTCATCGCCGCGGCGCGCTGGTCCAATTCGTCGTGGATCGGGCTGTCGTTCATCAAGGGCTCCGTTCCGTGTCGTCGGTGCGGGCAGGGTGATCAGCGAGCCGGCTGATGCCAACTATGCATGAGTGGGCATTTCGGGGCGCGCGCTTTCACTGCCGCAGGTCATTTGTCCAGTTCGGGACCATCGGGACCGTGCGGAACGAGGAGGACATGTGATCGTGACCACTCGGTCTGTGTTGATAGCATGGCCTTTCTGACCGACCGGATGCGGGCCTCGCCCCCGGATTCATCTCGAAAGAGTCTTTCCATGCAGTTTGAAATCGTCGAGCGGGACGAAACGTGGGTTGCCGGGTTGCCGGTGCGCAGCCCTAAACGTGCGCTCGGAGAGCTGCGTGATCACGACCTGGAGGCCGCCTGGGCGACCGTGCTGCACCAGGAGCTCGGCGGCCCGCTCGCCAGTGCCTATACCGACTACACCGGCGAGCTCGGCACCTACAACACGCAGATCGTCGGCTACGAGTGCGCGTCCTTCGGCGATGTCACCCGCGGCCATCTGGTGGCCCGGCTGCCGCGCGGCACCTATGCGAGGTTCTCCTCGGTCGGTAACTTCCCGCAGGTGATGACCGACCTCTGGACCCAGATCGCGTACGCCGAGGAACACAACCAGATCAAGCGGACCTACACCGGCGACTTCGAGTGTTATCCGCACGCCTACAAGATCGAGCTCTACCTGGCGGTAGACGCCCGATGAGCGAGCGAGCAATGGGCCCCATGCGTGTGACGGAGCCGAGCATCGGTGGGGCGCGGTCATGAGTTACGCGATCGCGGTGCGTGGTGAGGCGATTTACGGCGGCCTCGTGGTGCCACGGGTGCGCCCGAGTTTCAAGGTCAGCAACAGCGACCTGATCGAGTTCCTCAAAGATCGGCTGCGCGACCGCAAGGGCGCCGACCGTCCGATGTTCACGGTGTACGTGCCGGACCCGGCGGGCAACTACAACGCGGTGGTCTGCTTCGAGTACCGCGAGCCCGAGTCGGTGCCGATCGGTGATGTCCTGGTGCGCGTGCCGAAGGGCGTCTATGCCCGCTTCGCGCCGAACGGGGACTATCACGATCCGGTCGAGGACGTGTGGGCCCAAGTAGACGACGCGACGGCATCGGCCGAGATCACCCGGGCCTATCGGGAAGAGATCGAGATCTGGCAGGGGCCGGATTCGGTGGAGCTGTTCATCTCCATCCTCGTCTAGCTTGCTGTTGGTTAGCTGCACTAGAACCGACCGGTCTCTCTGGTATCTTGCTCAACCGCAAGACGGGTTCTGACCAGGGGGAATTTGCGAGGCCGCATCCAGTTTTCGGAAGATTAACCAGACATCTGGTCAATTCTTGTCGGATGACGGATACTGCCCTAGGCGAACTCGTCCGGAAAGCAGGATTCGGGTGAAGATGTCGGCCCCGGTTCGACGACCGCGTAAGGATGCGGAGCAACGGAGTAGGAACAGTATGGCTGTCGAGGCGAGCAGCGCCGCCGCGCCGATCCGGGTTGCTGGCGGCTTCGGTGGGACGGTAGCAGGTCATTTCCCGCCGGGCCCCGATTCGGAAGATCGCTACCGGGCCGATCCGATCTGGTGGGATAATCGGTCTCGTTGGGCAATTGCCGATGAATTGCGCGGCTCGCCGATTCGACTCGGACGGCACGGGCGCCGTGCTTCGGATACCGACCCCGGATTGGTGGGGTGACGATGGGTGGCGAGAGCGGTCGAAAAGCGCGACTCCCCAGCGCACCGGCCACGATTTTCCCGGATTCCGTGGATACACTGGCGTCGCTTCGTTTCTCGGACCTGCTCTCGGTAGGTGAGCATGAGACCATGGCGTTGGTGCTATGCCTGAGCGATTCGGTCGCAGCCCGGGGTTGTAGCCGACGGCTTCGAAGCCGACGGCGGCCGGTTCCTGGCATGGACATCCGTGGATAGCGTGATCGGAGACAAGGTGCCTCGGCGGACGCTCGACTCATTGGTGACTCAGGTCGCCTCCGAGCTGATGGGTGTCGACGCAACGACCATGGCCGAGGCGACCGAGCGGGTGCTGGCCCAGCTGGTCGAATACTTCGACGTCGACTTCAGCTACGTGCGCCACACCGATCGCGAACGCAGAGCGTCGCTGCTGATCGCGGAGTGGCCACACCGCCCACAGGTGCCCGATCCGGATCCGCTCGAGGTCGTCTACTTCGAGGGCGCCGATCCGGTGTTCCGCGCGTTCGAGCACGGGACCGAGCCGATGATCGCCCGCCCGACGCCGGAATTCGCCGACTATCAGGAGACGATGCGCCGGGCCTCCGGCATCCCTGTCGTCACCACGGCCGCGGTCCCGCTGCTCTCGCGCGGCGAGTCGACCGGCGTGCTCGGCTTCATCAAGACCGGCGATCGGCAGTGGAGCACCCGCGAGCTCAACGTGCTCAAGGCGATCGCCGCGCTGTTCGCCCAGCTGCAGGCGCGGGTCGTCGCCGAGGAACGGCTGCGCTACATCGCGCTGCACGACGACCTCACCGGCCTGGCCAACCGCCGCGCGCTGCTCGAGCACATGGACGAGCGGCTCAAGCCCGGCAGCCCCGGCCCGGTGGCGGCGTTCTTCCTCGACCTCGATCGCCTCAAGGCGCTCAACGACTTCCTCGGGCACACCGCAGGCGACAACTTCATCCGCACGTTGTCCTCGCGGCTGCGTGAGCACCTCGACCCGGACGACATGATCGCGCGCCTCGGCGGCGACGAGTTCGTCATCGTGCCCGCCAAACCGATGGACGCGGTCGCGGCCGAGGAGGAGGGCACCCGGATCCAGCAGCTCATCGGGCGCCGGGTCACCGTCGGCGGCGAATCGGTGAGCCGGGCGGCCAGCATCGGCGTCGCCGTCGGCATCCCCGGTGAGACCACCGTCGCCGATGTGCTGCGCAGGGCCGATCACGCGCTGCTCTCGGCCAAATCGGGTGGCGGCAATGGCGTTGCGGTGTTCACCGACGCCATGCGTGCCCAGTTCGAACTGCAAGACGATGTGGAGCTCAACCTGCGCGGCGCGGTGTCCGACGGCTCGCTGCTGCTGCACTATCAGCCCGAGGTGGATCTGCGGACCGGCCGGATCGTCGCGCTGGAGGCCCTGGTCCGGTGGCTGCATCCGACCAGGGGCCTGCTGCCGCCCGCGGCGTTCGTCACCGTGGCGGAGGCCACCAACCTGGCCGGTGAGCTCGGCCGCTGGGTGATCCGGTCGGCCTGCGCGCAGTTCGCCGAGTGGCGCAGGCGCGGCCTGGCCTCGAATGTGGTGATGCGGATCAATGTTTCGCCGGTGCAGCTGGTCAGCCTGGACTTCGTGGAGCGGATCGAGGACATTCTGCGGCTGTTCGGCATCGACGGCAGCTCGATCTGCCTGGAGATCACCGAGCACGTGGTGGTGCAGGATCTGGCGCGCACCCAGGTCACGTTGCGCGGGCTCAAGCGCATGGGCGTGCAGATCGCGATCGACGATTTCGGCACCGGCTACAGCTCGCTGTCGCACCTGAAGGCGCTGCCGGTGGACGCGGTGAAGATCGACCGCGGCTTCGTGCAGCGTCTCGGCGCCAGCACCGACGATCTCGCGATCGTGAAATCCATTATCGGGCTTGCCGGTTCGTTCGGCCTCGGCGTGGTCGGCGAGGGTGTCGAGACCGCGGTGGCCGCGCGCACCCTGGTCGGGCTCGGTTGCTATCGGGCACAAGGCTTTTTGATCGCGCGACCGATGCCCGCCGACGAAGTGGAAGCCCATCTCGCGGTCGGCCGCATCCCGCTGGACCTCGATCTGCCTCGGGCCAGTCGCGGTACCGCGGGAATTTGACCGTCGGCGCAGCGATCGCCGGTGACTGCCGAAAGCGGGCACCGGCTCATTTCAATGCGAACGAACAGGGCTGACAAGCCGATTCGCCGGGTCTTTCACGGCTGTTCATGCCGCGTTGGGCGCACCGGTCCCGAAGATAACCCGACTAGCTGCACCATCGGCGATGTGCGCATAGTTCAGCTTGCGAACTTCTACGGCCCGCGTTCGGGTGGGCTGCGCACTGCCCTGCATCATCTCGGTGAGGGATACGCGTCGGCCGGGCACGAGGTGGTGCTCATCGTCCCCGGTGCGCGCCGTTCCGAGGAAATACTGCCGACCGGTGTGGTGCGGATAACCTTGCCCGCCTTGGCCATTCCGTGGACCGGCGGCTACCGCGCGGCCGATCCGCGGCGGGTGGCCGACGTGCTCGCCGGGTTGCGCCCCGATGTACTCGAGGTTTCCGACCGGCTGACGCTGCGCGGCTTCGGCCGCTGGGCCAGACGGCGCGACGTGGCAGGCGTGATGATCTCGCACGAACGACTCGACCGGCTGCTCGGTCAGTTCATGCCACGCCAGGCCGCGAGGCGCTGCGCCGACGTGGCCAACGGGCGCACCGCCGCCGACTACGACATCGTGGTCTGCACTACCGAATTCGCGCGCGAAGAGTTCCTGCGGATCGGCGCGCCGAATGTCGAACTGGTGCCGCTCGGCGTGGATCTGGAGCTGTTCAGCCCGCGCAGGCAGGACGACCGGCTGCGCGCCGATCTCGGTGCGCCGGGCCACCCGCTGCTCGTGCATTGCGGCAGGCTGTCGGTGGAGAAGCGGGTGGAGCGCAGCATCGAGGCGGTCGCCGCACTGCGCAAGGCGGGCACCGAGGTTCGGCTGGTCGTCGCCGGTGACGGGCCGCGGCGCGAGGCGCTGGAACGGCGGGCGCGTTCGCTACCCGCGCTGGCCGGTGGCCTGGCCGCCGTGCACTTCACCGGCTTCATCTCCGAACGCGCGATGGTGGCGAAACTTCTTGCCACCGCGGATGTTTCGCTGGCGCCCGGCCCGCACGAGACCTTCGGCCTCGCCGCGCTGGAGGCACTCGCGGCAGGCACGCCGGTGGTGGCGAGCCGATCCTCGGCGCTCAAAGACATCGTGACCGCCGAGTGTGGCGCGGTCGCCGACGATCGCGGCTCCGCGTTCGCGCAGGCCGTCACCGAGGTGCTCGCGCTGCCGACGGTCGGGCGCAGGCAGGCCGCCCGCCACCGCGCCGAGCAATACACCTGGCCGCGGGCGGTGGCCGGAATGCTCGCCGTACTGGGCCGTTGACCGTCACCCCAAGTACCCTGCGGTGAGCCGATTCGAGCAATTCGAGATGGGGATGCGCAGTGCGAGGTAATGGGCGACCGGGCCGAAGGACAGTGCGAGACGCGAAGGTGCTGATCACGGGCGCGGCCAGCGGAATAGGCCGGGCCACCGCGCTGGCCGCCGCCGCGGCGGGCGCCGAGCTGGTACTCACCGATATCAACGCGACCGGGCTGGACGCGACGGTGGCCGATATCCGCGGGTCGGGCGGCGTGGTGCTCGTCGCGCAGGCCTTCGACATCACCGACTACGACGCCGTCACCGCCTTCGCCGAGAAGGTGCACGCCGCGCACGGCAGCCTCGACGTCGTGATGAACGTCGCGGGCACCTCGGCCTGGGGCACCGTGGAGAACCTGGAGCACAAGCACTGGCGGCGGATGGTCGACGTCAACCTGATGGGCCCGATCCACGTGATCGAGAACTTCGTGCCGCCGATGGTGCGGGCGGGCAAGGGCGGGTCGCTGGTCAACGTCTCCTCGGCGGCCGGCCTGCTCGCGCTGCCCTGGCACGCGGCCTACAGCGCGAGCAAGTACGGCATCCGCGGCGTCTCCGAGGTGCTGCGGTTCGACCTGGACCAGCACGGCATCTCGGTGCACCTGGTGGTGCCCGGCGCGGTGGACACGCCGCTGGTGCACAGCGTCGAGCTGGTCGGTGTCGACCGGGAGTCGCCGAAGATCCAACGACTCACCCAGTCGTTCACCAAGCACGCCGTGTCGCCGGAACACGTGGCCGCCTCGATCCTGCGCGGCGTCACCCGCAACCGCTTCCTGATCTACACGTCCTTCGACATCAGGTTCGGCTACTGGTGGGCGCGAAAGTTCGCGCTGCCCTACGAGATCGTGATGCGCCGCGCGAGCGCCCGCTTCAGCCGGTTGCTGGCCGTGCGGAGCAGTTGAGCTGTACGTCGAGCACGCGGGCGCCGGGGCCCTCGGTGCCGAGCCGGTCGTGTTCGTTGACGAGTTTGCAGCTGCCGAGTGAGAGGCAGCCGCAGCCGATGCAGCCGGTGAGGTTGTCGCGCAACCGAATCAGTTGGGTGATGCGGTCGTCGAGGTCCGCGCGCCAGGTGGTGGACAGCGTCTCCCAATCGCGCCGCGTTGGGTTGCGACCCTCCGGCAGTTGATCGAGCGCGTCGCGAATTTCACTGAGCGGTATGCCGACCCGCTGTGAGATACGGATGAAGGCGACCCGCCGTAATGTCTCTCGCGCATATCTGCGTTGATTCCCGCTGGTCCGGCGGCTGCTGATGAGTCCCTCGCGTTCGTAGAAGTGCAACGCGGAAACTGCTACTCCGCTACGCTCGGAAAGCTGCCCGGGGGTCAGCTCCTTTGCTCGCCAATCGGCTGTCGACATGCACGCTCCTCCATTCCCCTCAACAATACTTGAGGTTAGGGTGAGCTCGGGGAAGAATCGGCCAACGGCAAGTCGGCCCGATAATCCGGTAGCGAGCGACTTCACACGCGGCAAGACGACAACGAAGGCCCGAATTACGTGCTCTTGTGGCCGCGGCGAACTACGGTCTGAGCATGGGAGCAGACGCTGTGCCCGCGCGGCACGGAGAGGACTCGGACGCGGACGGGCTGGACCCCGACAGTCCGGGCACGCGGTTGACGGTGACCTCCGAGGTCGGCACGCTGCGTACGGTGCTGCTGCATCGGCCAGGCGACGAACTGCGCAGGCTCACCCCGCGCAATAACGATCAGCTGCTGTTCGACGGCATTCCGTGGGTGGAGCGGGCGCAACAGGAACACGACGCGTTCACCGGTGTGCTGCGTGCGCGCGGCGTCGAGGTGCTGCTGCTCGCCGACCTGCTCGCCGAGACCCTCGCGGTCAGCGGTGCCGCCCGCATCCAGGGCATTTCCGCCGCCGTGGACGCGCGCAGGCTCGGGCACGCACTGGCCGACCAGCTCGCCGCCTTCCTGCGCGGCGTGCGGGCCAGGGATCTGGCCAACATCCTGATGGCCGGGATGACCTTCGACGAGCTGCCGTTCGGGCCCGACGCCACCTCGCTGGTGCGGCGGATGCATCACGGCGCCGACTTCGTCATCGATCCGCTGCCCAATCTGCTGTTCACCAGGGACTCCTCGTTCTGGATCGGGCCGAGGGTCGCGATCACCTCGCTGGCGCTGCCCGCGCGGATCAGGGAAACCTCGCTCACCGATCTGATCTATGCCTTCCATCCCCGCTTCCTCGGCGTGCGCCGCGCCTACGAATCGCACACCGCGCCCATCGAGGGCGGCGATGTGCTGCTGCTCGCGCCGGGCGTCGTCGCGGTGGGCGTCGGCGAACGCACCTCGCCCGCGGGCGCGGAAGCGTTGGCGCGCAGCCTGTTCGACGACGATCTCGCGCACACCGTGCTGGTCGTCCCGATCGCGCAGAACCGGGCGACGATGCATCTGGACACCGTCTGCACGATGGTGGACAGCGACGCGCTGGTGATGTACCCGGCGGTGCGTGACTCGTTGTGCGCGTTCACCATTCAACGCGAAGACGATTACAGCGCGCGCAACGGCGACGGCAAGGTGGCGATGAGCGGACCCGATCCGTTCCTGGTCGCCGCGGCCAAGGCGATGGGCATCGACAAGCTCCGGGTGATCGACACCGGGTTGGACGGCGTCACCGCCGAACGCGAACAGTGGGACGACGGCAACAACACCCTCGCGCTGGCGCCGGGCGTGGTCGCCGCCTACGAGCGCAACGAGATGACCAACGCACGCCTGGAAGACGCGGGCATCGAGGTGCTGCGCATCCCCGGCTCCGAATTGGGTTCCGGTAGAGGCGGACCCCGCTGTCTGTCCTGTCCACTCTCCCGGGATGAGTTGTGATCCAATCATGTTCAACATCACCGTGTCGCATGAGTCGGCTGTCCCGCCCTACGAGCAGTTACGCATGGGCATCATCGCCAAGGTGCGCTCCGGCGAACTGACCGCTGGCACGAAGATCCCCACCGTGCGGGCGCTGGCCGCGCAACTGGGCCTCGCCCCCAACACGGTGGCCCGCGCCTATCGCGAGCTGGAGGCCGACGGCGTCGTCGAAACCCGGGGCAGGCAAGGCTCTTTCATCGCCTCTTCGGGCGACCCGACCCGCGACGTAGCGGGCCGCGCCGCCACCGCCTACGTCGCCACCGTCCGCCGCCTAGGCCTAGACGACACCGCCGCCCTTCGCTACGTCCAAGCGGCCCTAGAAGGCTGACCCACCATCGACTGAAGGGCACCTTCGGCCCGACCGGTGGAATGAAGGGCGCTTCGGTCGGATTGGCGGGGGTGCTAACGCCAGCTCGGCAGCCAGAGGTGGTCGTGCCAATTGCCCGGCGTGATGGGTAGTGCGGTGAGGATCGGCCAGAGCCAGATGAAATTGGCGATCACCAAGCCGAGGTAGAGGCACACCGCGAGCAGCCCGAGGGCGTGGCGTTCGTCGGGGGAGACCGGCAGGTAGGTCCCGGCGGGACTGCGCGGCACCGGTATTCGACGGGACGGGCCGAGGATATCGCCGAGCACCAGGGCCACTCCCATCACCAGGAACGGCGCGAGGGCGACGGCGTAGAAGTAGTACATCTGCCGGTCGAGGGTCAGGAACCAGGGCAGCAGCGCCGCGCCGTAGCCGACGAGCACCGCGGCGTAACGCCAATCGCGGCGAACCACGCTGCGCCACACCATCCACGCGATCACCGGGAAGGCGAGCCACCAGATGGCGGGGGTGCCGATCAGCATGACGGCCTTGACGCACTGGGTCTGCCCACAGCCGCTGACGCCGTTGTCGGCGTAGTAGTAGAGCATCGGCCGCAGACCCATCGGCCAGGTCCATGGCTTGGATTCCCACGGGTGATGATTGCCCGCGGAATTGGTCAGGCCCTCATGGAATTCCAGGGCTCTCGCGCTGAAATACCAGAGTGAGCGCAACGCGTCGGGGACCCAGCTGAAGTATCCACCGGTGCCGATCGGCTTGGTCGGGGCGGACGGGTTGCCGACCATGTACCGATCGATACCGGTCTCGCTGGTGAACCAGGCCCAGTAGGTGCCGAGATACACCCCGAGCGGCACCAGCACCAGCGCGTACAGCGCGGGCCCGACATCGCGGATGCCGGTGCCGAACCACGGGTTGCGCACGCCGTACGTGCGCCGCGCCGCCACATCGAAAAAGACGCTGAGCAGGCCGAAGGCGACGATGAAGTAGACGCCGGACCATTTTGTCCCGCAGGCGAATCCGAGCAGCACCCCGGCGCCGAAACGCCACCAGCGCACGCCGAGCCGAGGACCCCACGGGGTCTCGTCGATCCGGCCCTCGGCATCGGCCCGCGCCAGCCGAGCACGCACCTCGTCGCGGTCGACGATCAAACAACCGAAGGCCGCGGTGGCGAAGAACGCCAGGAAGATGTCGAGCATGCCGATGCGCGAGGACACGAAGGTGGTGCCGTCGGCGATCAACAGGATGCCCGCGATCGCGCCGATCAGGGTGGACCGCGCCATCCGCCGCACGATGCGGATCACCAGCAGGATCAGCACGGTCCCGACCATCGCGGAGGCGAAGCGCCAGCCCCAGCCGTTGTAGCCGAACATCGCCTCGCCGATCGCGATGAGCTGCTTGCCGACCGGCGGATGCACCACCAGCCCGTAGCCGGGATTGTCTTCTACCCCGCCACCATTGAGCATCTGCCAGGCCTGCGGCGCGTAATGCTTCTCGTCGAACACCGGAGTGCCCGCGTCGGTCGGATAGTTGAGCATGGTGAACCGCGTCACCGCGGCGATCGCCGTGAGAAACGCGGTGACCAGCCAGCCGCGCAGCGTATCGGTCGGCCCGAAATCGGGTGATGGCCGCCGCGGCGCGGGGCCCGACCGGGAGGGCACGGCCCCGAACGGAGCGGTCGCGCGCTGGTCGGTCACCTGTGTCACGCTCCGATCGTATGCTGTGCACGCGCTCAGGTCCCGCAGCGGTGACCCCGACACCGGGTGAATCTCCTAGCACGCGCCCCACCACCCAGTGGTCACGATCACATACCGAACAACGCCTCGCGCGCGTGGTCGAGTCGGGCTGCGAGGGCCGGCGGGGCGAGTCGATAGGCTGCGGAGGTTCGGTGCGTGCCGGGCGTGGTCGAGACGGGAGTGCGGTGGCGGACGAGGCGACAGGGCCCGGCAGGCTGGTGCTCGCGGCGACGCCGATGGGCGACATCGGTGACGCGTCGCAGCGGCTGCGCGACGCGCTCGGGTCGGCCGACATCGTCGCGGCGGAAGACACCCGGCGCACCAAGTCGCTCGCGAAGTCGCTGGGGGTGGCGATCACCGGACGGGTGGTCAGCTTCTACGACCACGTGGAGATCGCGCGAATTCCGGCGCTGCTCGACGACATCGAGGCCGGGCGCACGGTGCTGCTGGTGACCGACGCGGGCATGCCGTCGGTCAGCGACCCCGGCTATCGGCTGGTCGCGGCCTGCGCGGCGCGGGAACTGCCGGTGACCTGTCTGCCCGGTCCGTCGGCCGTCACCACGGCGCTCGCGCTGTCCGCCCTTCCGGTGGAACGGTTCTGCTTCGACGGCTTCGCGCCGCGCAAGGGTGGTCAGCGCCGAGAGTGGTTGCGCACCTTGGCCACCGAGTCGCGCGCCTGCGTCTTCTTCGAGGCGCCGCACCGCCTCGCCGACTGCCTGGCCGATGCCGTCGCGGTGCTCGGGCCGGACCGCCGCGCCGCCGTCTGCCGCGAACTCACCAAGACCTACGAGGAGGTCATCCGCGGCACCCTCGCCGAGGTGGCCGCCTGGGCGGTGGACGGCGCCCGCGGTGAGATCACCGTCGTCCTCGAAGGCGCGCAACCCACCTCCGCCGATCCCACCGATCTGGTCGACGAGGTGGAGGCGCTCACCGCCGACGGCATCCGGCTCAAGGACGCCTGCGCGCAGATCGCGGGCGCGAACGGCGTCTCCCGCAACGAGCTCTACGACGCGGTGCTGGTTGCCCGCCGTGCGAGCGAGGACTGACCAACTGCCGGTAAGGGCTTGGCGCACGCGCCATGGTGCGCGCTGCGGCGACGCGGCATGATCGTCCTATGACTTCTCTCGAAAGCAAGGCCAAGGCATTCCTCGCACTGCACCGCCCCGGCGATCCCGCCGTGCTGCCCACCGTGTGGGACGCGTGGTCGGCGAAGGTCGCGGTGGCGGCCGGGTTCGCGGCGCTCACCGTGGGCAGTCATCCCGTCGCCGATTCGATCGGCCGTACCGATGGCGAGGGCATGACCTTCGCCGAGTCGCTCACCAGGGTCCGGCAGATCACCGAGGCCGTCGAGGTGCCGGTGTCGGTGGATATCGAATCGGGCTACGGCCTGGAACCGGCCCAGCTGATCGAGGGGCTGCTCGAGGCGGGCGCGGTCGGCCTCAACATCGAGGACACCGTGCACAGCGAGGGCAAGCGGCTGCGTGCGGCGCAGGAGCACGCCGACCTCGTGCACGGTCTGCGGCAGTTCGCCGACGCGGCCGGGGTGCACGTGGTGGTCAACGCCAGGACCGACATGTTCATGCGGCAGGACGGCGACGAGGCGGACCGGGTCGACCGCGCCATCGCGCGGCTGCGTCTCGCCACGGAGGCGGGCGCCGACGTGCTGTTCCCGGCCGGCGTGCAGGCCGATGCCGATGTGCGCCGCCTGACCAGCGAGCTGACCCTGCCGATCAGCATGGTCGGCCAGCCCGACAAGTCCGACAAGGCGGTGCTCGCTGACCAGGGCGTTGCCCGGATCAGCTTCGGCCCGTTCCTGCAGCGCGCGCTGACCACCGAGATCGAGCGTCTGCTCGCCCGCTGGAAGTAGCTCGAAGCGGTTTCAGGCGGGCAGTCCGAGTGTCGCGCTGACGAACTGGACGAACAGGGGAATCAGCGCGGGGACGCGAGCGGGACCGTCGGACACGATGACGCGTCGGGTCCGCTCGCCGATCGCGTCCGGGATCAGCGCGATCAGGTCGTCGGACACCTCGGGTAGCGTCGGATCCGCTTGGCGCGCTTCGTCATAGAACAGGCGGTACAGCGCGGCGAAGCGGTCGACGGCCAGGTCGCGGTAGTCGACGGCGGCCTGATTCACCTTGAACGATTCGACGAGCACCAGGCGGGCGAAATCCGGTTCGGTGGCGACGGTTTCGCAGAACGTGCCGACGATCGACTCGATCCTGGCGTGCGCGTCGGCCGCCGGCGTGAGCTGTGCCAGCTCGTCGGCGATTCGGGTGGCCACGATGTCGACGCCGGTATGCACCGCCTCGACGAAGCACTCTTCCTTGTTCGCGAAGTGTTCATAGAAGGTACTGCGCGAGACCCGTGCTCGGGCAACGATATCGGTGAGCGTGGTGCCGGAATATCCCTTGCTGTCGACACATTCGACCATCGCCTCGATGAGCCGTCCGCGCTGTGAGACCAGGACGGCATCCCGGGCCGCCCGGTGCCGGTCGGCAAAGGTGTTCTGCGGCATAGGTGTCGAGTCGGTCGCCTGTTGTCGGCCCATGGGTGCCCTCCCTGTTCGGCGAACATGAACATCGGTAACCCCGCATTATGCGACTGTGCGCCAGCGGGATACGCGCCGGTGCGGCACAACCGACTCGGACCGACGGTGCCGCGCTATTCCACGATCCGGCAGTGGGTGCTCGCGCGCAACAGCACGGTGCGCCCGATCAACGCGAACGCGGCACGGGCGCAACCTGATTCGGCGCCGCCCGGCCGCGTACGTGGAGTGCTCGATCCGCGGATCAGTCCTTGGGCTCGATGAACTTGGGGTACACCGGTTCCGGCGCGGGCAGCACCACACCCGGCACGATCGGCGTCGCGATGTCGGCGAACGTGCGATCCTGCTGACCGAGCTGATCGAGGATTTTGCTCGCCGAAGCGGGCACCACGGGCTGCACCAGGATCGCGACGATCCGCAGCACCTCGAGCGTCACGTACAGCACCGTCGCCTCGCGGGCCAGATCGTCCGGCGTACCGGACTTGGCCAGCGCCCACGGCGCCTGCGCGGAGAAGTACCTGTTCGTCTCGCCGAGGGTCAGCCAGATCGCCTCCAGCGCGAGATGCATTTGCTGCGCGTCGTATTCGGCGCGGCAGCGGTCGAGCAGCCCGTTCGTCAGATCCAGCAGCGTGCGGTCGGCGTCGGTGAACTCACCCGGCGTCGGCACCACGCCGCCGCAGTCGCGCGCGACCAGCTTGGTGCTGCGCTGCACCAGGTTGCCGAACTCGTTGGCCAGATCGGAGTTGATCCGGCCGACGATCGCGTCGTGGCTGTAGCTGCCGTCCTGACCGTAGGAGATCTCGCGCAGCAGGAAGAAGCGCACCGCGTCCACGCCGTAGGTCTCGACCAGTGCCAGCGGGTCGACCACGTTGCCGACCGACTTGGACATCTTCTCGCCCTTGTTGTACAGGAACCCGTGCACGAACACGCGTTTCGGCAGCTCGACCCCGACGGACAGCAGGAACGCCGGCCAGTACACGGTGTGGAACCGGGTGATGTCCTTGCCGATGATGTGCACGTCGGCGGGCCAGAACTTCTGGAACGCAGCGGATTCCGTGTCCGGGTAGCCGACGCCGGTGATGTAGTTGGTGAGCGCGTCCACCCACACGTACATCACGTGATCGGGGTGGCCGGGCACCCGCACGCCCCAGTCGAAGGTGGTGCGGGAGATGGACAGATCCTTCAGCCCCGCCTTGACGTAGCTGACGATCTCGTTGCGACGCGTTGCGGGCGCGATGAATTCGGGATGCTCCTCGTAGAGCGCGAGCAGCTTGTCCTGGTAGGCGGAGAGCTTGAAGAAGAAGTTCGACTCCTCGGTCCAGGTGACCGGCGTCTTCGACTCGGTGGAGATCCGGCTGCCGTCCTCGAGCAGCGTGGTCTCCTCCTCGGTGTAGAAGGCCTCGTCGCGCACCGAGTACCAGCCCGAGTAGTTGCCGAGATAGATGTCGCCGTTGGCGAGCATCCGCTCCCACAGCGCGATGCTGGCCGCCTGGTGGTCCTCGTCGGTGGTCCGGATGAACCGGTCGAGGGAGATGTCCAGGGTCTTGTCCAGCGCCTCGAACACGTCGGAGTTGCGGCTCGCGAGCTCCTCCACCGGGACGCCCGCGGCCGCGGCCGCCTGCTGCATCTTCTGACCGTGCTCGTCGGTGCCCGTCATGAAGAAGACGTCGTATCCATCGAGCCGCTTGAAGCGGGCGATGGCGTCGGCCGAGATGTACTCGTACGCATGGCCGATGTGCGGCGCACCGTTCGGGTAGGCGATGGCCGTGGTGATATAGAAGGCGGGGCGGTCAGCTTCGCTCATGGTGTGTCTACTGTAATGGCCGTGGTTTCCTCCCTTCACGCGAATATCCGCCTAGTCGATTCGCTGGTCACCGCGGCTCTGCCGACCGGTGCCGATGCCACTGTGTGCGGCGGTTTTCGATGAGTAGCAAGCGCCGAGCGCCGGACCTGCCGGAGCCGCTCGCGCCCCTCATCGACGCGCACACCCACCTCGATGCCTGTGGCGCCACCGACGCGGCCGCCACCGCCGTGATCGTGGACCGCGCCGCCTCGGTCGGCGTCGGCCAGGTGGTCACCGTCGCCGACGACCTCGCCGCCGCGCAGTGGGCCGTACAGGCCGCGCACTGGGACTCCCGCGTTTACGCCGCGGTCGCGCTGCACCCCACCCGCGCCAACGCGCTCGACGACGCCGCGAAGGCGGAACTGGAACGCCTCGCCGCCGACCCCCGCGTGGTCGCGATCGGCGAGACCGGTCTCGACTACTACTGGCCGGGCAAGCTGGACGGCTGTGCCGACATCGAAGAGCAGGTCGAGGGCTTCCGCTGGCACATCGACCTGGCGAAGCGGCTTGGCAAACCGCTGATGATCCACAATCGCGAGGCCGACCACGATGTGCTGACGGTGCTGCTGGACGAGGGTGCGCCGGCCACCGTGATCTTCCATTGCTTCTCCTCGGACACCAACATGGCATTGGCCTGCGTGGCCGAGGGTTATCTGCTGAGTTTCTCCGGCACGGTGAGTTTCAAGAATGCGCACGAGCTGCGCGAGGCCGCCAAAGCCGTGCCGGACGAGCTGATTCTGGTCGAAACGGACGCACCGTATTTAACGCCGCATCCATTCCGTGGTGCGCCCAACGAATCGTATTGCCTGCCTTATACCGTGCGCGCTCTGGCGGAACTACGCGAAACGGACGCGGCCGAATTGGCAAAGATCACCACGGCAAACGCGCGACGCGTCTACGGAATCTGAGCAATCCGCTATTTTTTGGCAATTTGGGTACCCGTAAGGGGTCTGGATATGCGGTGTGTGTCCTAGGTCACAGTGGTCGGTATATTTCGTGATCAACCTGCGGTAGCGATATCTGTTCGTGATATTGAAAGACCCAGCTGAAGCAAGTGAAGGTTGTCTACCCCTAAACCCCTCGTTATCGTACTGTGACCATGGCCCACCCGTCACCCGACCGCCGCCCCTCCCGGGATCGCTCCGCGATGCTGTGGCCAGTCACGCGAATCAACCAGTCTCGCTCGCCGCTGCTGTACGCGGCGGTCGGCGCGCTGTTGATGACACTGATCGTCGGCGCAGGGCTGGCGATCGTGAACCGCAAGACGGTGACGGTCGTCGTCGACGGTGAGAAGCGCGTCGAGACGACGATGTCGCTCAACGTCCGCGGCGTGCTGCGGGCCGCCGGGTTCGCCGTGACCGAGCGCGACCGGGTGGCCCCCGCGCTCGCCGCGAAGATCGGCGACGGCGCCACCATCACGCTCAACCGGGCACGCGAGGTCAAGCTCATGGTCGACGGCCAGGCGCGCACCGTGTGGACCACCGGCCTGACCGCGGGCGAGGCGCTCGAGCAGCTGAGCCTGCCCAAAGAGGTGTATGTATCGCCCGCGCGCGACGAGAAGTTGCCGTTGGAAGGCGCCGCGCTGAATGTCGCGACGCCGCGATCGGTCTCGCTGCTCGACGGCATCGGCGCACCGGTCGACGTCCGGCTCGCCGCCCCGACGGTCGGCGAACTCCTTACGGTGGCGGGCATTCCGCTGATCGAGCAGGACACCGTCGAGCCCGCCGCGTCCACCCCGCTCACCGACGGCGCGCGAATCACGGTGACCCGCAAGCGAATCGAGAAGCGGACCGAGACGCTGCCGCTCGACCCGCCGGAGAACGTGATCGAAGACCCGACCATGAACATGAGCCGCTCGGTGGTGGAAACCCAGGGTGCGCCCGGCGTCCAGGACGTCACCTTCGCGGTCACCATGGTCAACGGCACGGAGGTGGACCGCAAGCCGATCGCGTCCACCGTGACGGTGACCGCGCAGCCGAAGACCGTCCGCAAGGGCGCCAAGCCGGGCACCGAGGTGCCGCCCGTGCGCGACGGCTCGACCTGGGACGCGCTGGCCCGCTGCGAATCCACCGGCAACTGGAACATCAACAACGGCAACGGTTACTACGGTGGCATCCAGTTCGACCAGGGCACCTGGGAGCGCCAGGGTGGCACGAAGTACGCGCCGCGCGCCGACCTGGCGACCCGCGAGGAGCAGATCGCCATCGCCGAGATCACCCGGGCCCGGCAGGGCTGGGGCGCCTGGCCCGCCTGCACCAGCCGCCTCGGCATCAGCTGAGCTGTGCGCGCGGTTACCGCGCGGAACTTCTCGGTGTTGCCTTCGATTCGCTAGCTGGTCACGCTGAGCTGGCAGTATCTCGCTGATCTGTACACTCGTCCAGGTTTGTGGCGGTGTGGGTCGGGTCAGTGAGGTGTGGTCGATGAGGGTTGTTCAGGTGTGCAGGCGTGCGGTGGCCGTGGCCACGATGTCGGCCAGTGCCGCGTTGTTCGTGAATGTCGCGCCGGCACAGGCGGATACCGCGGGGACGCTGATCTCGGTCGAAGCGCAGCCGGACGGATGGCACGGGGTATCTGGCGGCGCGGTGCTCGAATACTGGATGCGCGGCTCGGACGGCACCCCACGGCAGGCCAGCGGCGCGCTGTTCGTCCCGCCGGGCACGCCGCCCGCGACCGGCTGGCCGGTCATCGCCTACGACCACGGCACCAGCGGCCTCGGCGCGGGCTGCGGTGGGCAGTCCGATCCGGCAGGCCATCCGTACCAGCAGATTCGGTCCAAGGAAGATCAGCTGATCCAGGGCCTGCTCGCACAGGGCTTCGCCGTGGTCGCGCCCGACTACCTCGGGCTCGGCCGCTTCGACACCGGCCCGCACCCGTACCTGGAGATCGCCACCGAGGCGAGCGCCACCATCGACCTGCTGCGCGCCGCCCGTGCCGGCCACCCCGACCTGTCGCGTACCTGGGCCGTGCTCGGTGTGTCGCAGGGTGGTCAGGCCGCGCTCGGTACCGGCCACCGGCAGGCCATCGACGCACCCGATCTCGACTTTCGCGGCACCATCGCGATCGATCCGGAATCCGACGTGGAGAAAATTCTGCCGCTGGCCGGGCCGATCATCCCCACGATTCCCGGCAACGACGGCGCGCTGAGCTTCTTCGTCAGCATCCTGGCCGGCCTGCGCGCGGCCCGCCCCGACGTGCACGTCGACCAGTACCTCACCCCGCAGGGTCGCGCGGTCCTCGACAGCGTCGGTACCCAGTGCCTGGACGGCATCATCGACCGCGTGCACGGCCTAGGCGTCGGCGACCTGCTGGCCAGGCCGCTCGCCGAAGAGCCCATCCGCTCCGCCCTCGACGCCTACCTCACCGTGCCGACGTCGGGCTACAACGCCCCGATCCTGTTGCTGCTCAACCTCACCGACACCACCGTCCCCTCCCCGCTACACGCCGCCCTCGCCGCCCAGCTCGCCGCCAACGGCGTCGACTTCCACACGGTCACCGGCACCGGCAAGCACACCCAGCTCAACCCCGCCATGCAAGCGGCCATCGACACCTTCCTCGACCGCATCAAAGCCACCCCGTCTCAGTAGTAGGGACGACCCCGCGGGTTGATAGGTTCTTCAGGTGTCCGAACCTGAAGTTGCTGCTCGTGGGAGTGCCGCGTTGCTCGGGCCCGCCGAAGTGCGGGTGCTTGCCGAGCGGCTCGGCGTGCGGCCGACCAAGCAGCTCGGACAGAACTTCGTGCACGACGGCAACACCGTGCGGCGGATCGTCGCGGCGGCGGGGGTCGGTCGCGAGGATGTGGTGCTCGAGGTCGGGCCCGGCTTGGGTTCGCTGACGTTGGCGTTGCTCGACGTGGTCGATTCGGTGGTCGCGGTCGAGATCGATCCGGTGCTCGCCCGGCACCTTCCGGTGACCGTCGCGGACCGCGCGCCGGAGCTGGCCGACCGCCTGACGGTGGTCGAGGCCGACGCGCTGCGCGTCGCCGCCGCGGACCTCCCGGTCGCGCCGACCGCGCTGGTCGCGAACCTGCCGTACAACGTGGCGGTACCGGTGTTGCTCCACCTGCTCGCCGAATTGCCAAGCATCGCAGTCTCTTTGGTGATGGTGCAGGCGGAGGTCGCCGACCGCCTCGCCGCCGCCCCCGGCAGCCGCACCTACGGCATCCCCAGCGTGAAGGCCGGTTTCTTCGGCACCGTCCGCCGCGCGGGCGCCGTCGGCACCCAGGTCTTCTGGCCGGTCCCGCGCGTCGACTCCGGCCTGGTCCGCGTCGACCGTTACCCCGAGCCACCCTGGCCGATCGACGACGCCCATCGTCGCCGCGTCTGGGAAGTAGTCGACGCCGCCTTCGCCCAACGCCGCAAAACCCTCCGCGCCGCCCTCGCCGGCTGGGCCGGTTCCCCCGCCGAGGCCGAACGCCGCCTCCTCGCCGCCGACATCGCGCCCACCGCCCGCGGCGAAACCCTCGACACCGCAGCCTTCGTCCGCCTCGCCGCCCAGGGTTAGCCCGAGCCGCCGGCATCTAGGCGCGGTGGGCATGCTGCTGGTCGCCCGCCGCTGTGGCGGCCGTGGTCTGGGCTACCGCTTGATGGAGGAAGCGCTGGGCGCTGCGGATTGCGCAACGGTGTTCTTGTATGCGACTGCGGCGGGTCTGCCGCTATATCAGAAGCTGGGATTTCGGATCGTGGATGAAATCGCCAAGCACACCGGAGTTTTCACACCAGCATCCGCACCGGCGCCGGGCATCCGGATAGGCGATACCGGAGACTTGCCGGAGCTGGTCCGGCTGGACCGGCAGGCCTTCGGTGCCGACCGGACCATGCTGCTGCGGCGCTTGCTCCCCATGGCGGACCGGGTGGTGATCGCGGATGAGGGCTATGCGCTCGCCTGGCGCAACCTCGGCACCGTGCAGGTCGGACCGTTGGTCGCGAACTCGACGAGTACCGCTACGGCATTGCTCGATGCCGCACTCCCGGAAGAGAATTCGACGACCCGGGTTGACGTGTGCGCTCGTGCGGGCGCCGACCTCAGCGGTTGGTTAACCGAGCGGGGGCTGACAGCGCAGCCGCCATCCCCGCTCATGGTGTACGGCGAATGTCTGCCCGGAAATCGCGCGATGCTACTGGCACCTTTCACGCAGGCGCTCGGCTGAGTGGCCATGACTGGCCACCCCTAGCACCACCGGCGTGGTGAGCGCGAGCGAAACCTATTGCCAGTTATCGAATTGCAGTATCGGCGCCATCGCCAATACGATCACTGGCAGCGCGAGCGCCAGGCTGATCAGCAGTCGGCGGCGCGGCACACCGAGGTTGGCGTACCGGTCGGTTTGTGTTGCGGCGGAACTGAATACGTGCGCCGCGTACCCCGTATCGACAACGTGTTCTACCAGCGAATCCGGCGATACGGATTGTGGATAACGTACATTTGCCTTTTCCGTGGCGAAGTTGACGGTCGCCGTGACACCGTCGATTCGGTTGAGCCGCTTCTCGATCCGCGCAGCACAGGAAGCGCAGGTCATCCCGCCGATCTCCAGCTCGATCGAGCGAAGGTCGGCGGGTGCGGACATCAGTGCCCGCCACCCTGATGCGGTGCGCCGCCGGATGTGGATGGGCCTGTGGATGATTCGACCATAGTTGTTTCCATGGTGAACTCGGCGGTGTGTACCGCGCCGCCGTGTGAGAAGTCTAGATACAGCCGATATCCGCCCGCACTCGGGGCCTGGGCATGGAACGCGACATCGGGCCCCGCCGGGGTGCGGCCGACTTCGCCCTCCGGATGCACGTGCAGATAGGCGAGGTCGTTCGCGCGCAACGCGACGAGATGCGCGTAGGCGCCGAGATACGGTTCCAGATCGGTGACCGGCGTGCCGTTTCGGGTGATCGTGAACCGCAGTTCGCCGCCGGCCGTGCTGAGATCGCCGGTCGCGGTGACCTGGTAGCCGTCCACCGTCGCGGTCCGCGAAGGTGGCGGAAGTGGTTGCGGCTCAGCAGTTCCCGTCACGGTGAGGGTCCGGCTGAGCACTAGCCCGGTGCCGCTGGCCGCCGGCACGAAGTCGGTGAACACGCGATACGTGCCCGGCTGCGCCCACGTCCAATCGATCGACCAGGCACCGGCCGCGTCCATGGTCGGATGCACGTGCCGATACTGCGTGGCGTCGGCCCGGACGACGATCAGATGCAACTTCTTGTCGTGCTGGGTGCGGAACTGGACGACCGGCGCACCGTCCGGTCCGGTGATTCGAAACCGCAGGGTACCGGCTTGATTCGGCTCCGTCGGCGCGGTGAGGTCGGCGAGGGTGTAGCCGGAGCGAGTCTCCGACAGTCCCGTATCCGACCCGGCCGAGTGCGCCATGCCGTCCGGCGCGGGCCCGGCCGGATCGCCCACCAGGGCGCCGATGCCGAGCGCGACACCGAACAACACGACGAGCGCACCGCCGAAGGCGGCGAACTTCAGCCGGTCCTGCATCAGACCGCGACCTCGTAGCCTGCCTCGTCCACTGCGGCGACGATATCGGCATCGGCGACCGGGGCCGCGCTGTCGACCGTGACCGCGCCGCTGGCGAGATCGACGTCGACACTGGTGACGCCGTCGATCTTGCCGATCTCCGTCTTGACGGAACTCGCGCAATGCCCGCAGGTCATCCCCGTGACGGTGTAGGTGGAACTGGGCATTTCCGACTCCTTAGCTCATTCTCCATCATACGGGCCGGGGGTACCCCGACTTGTCCGAACATACCCCCAGCGGGTACCACGCGCAAGTGGTCGGATCGCCACTCATCGCGTGCGCAACGACCGTACTGCCAGCGTCGCCGCCGCGACGAAAACCGCTCCGAGCGCGGCGATCACGATCTGCGGCCGGTCGTACGTCGCGTCGCCGGCCGTCAGGTAGATCCCGACGTTGATCAACCAGTGCCCGACCGCCGCGACCAGCACCCGCTGCCAGAAACCGCCGGTGCCGAGCGTGCCGAGCAATGCGGCGAACGCCATGGTCGAGACGAAGAACGACACCGCGACCACCGGGCCCGCGCCGAACGCCTGCACATGCCACAGCGCCCACACCGCGCCGGTCACCGCGATCGCCACGAACCGGCGCATCCGCGTTTCCAGCAGCGGTTGCAGGAAGCCGCGCCACCCGATCTCCTCGCCGGTCGCGCCGATGAGCTGGACCACGAAGAACACCACGAACGGCACCCCGCCGACCGCGACCGGCCCGACGAGATCGTGCCCCGCCACTGCCGTCGCGCAGGCGATCAACGCGCTCAGCAGCAGGCAGGCCGCCAGCAGGTAGCCGAGATTATCCCGAACCTGCCGGTTGGAAACCGGTGCGGGAAACAGCGGGCCGAGAACTTTGCGGCCGATGAGCCAGGTGGCCAGCGCGCCTAGCGCGGGGGCGAATTGGACCAGCGACAACGCCGCCCGATCGATGCCCGAAACCGGTTGCAGCGCAAGCATTGCGGCCGAGCCGAGCAGGGTGGTCAGGACGTAGATCCCGATGAAGGTCCAGAAGATTCGGCCGGGCGGCGCCGAAGCCGACTGCTCGATCCGCGCCGCGGCGGCTGGACTGGTGGGAATTTCAGGCTGAGCTATCACGGAAAAATCGTCACACCGCGGTAGCGCTGGGCGGTTCAGTCTTCAGAGCCATTTATCGCGCGGGGCCGTCATCCTTCTGGTGCCGTCCGTCCCCAGCCATACATGGCCAGTTCGGCTACCTTCGCCAGTTCCGCTCGGCTCGCGCCGTCTCTGGCGGCGTGCGACATTCCCTGCAGCACGGTGCCGATGTAGCGAGCCAGCGTCGGCGCGTCGTCGTCGGTGACCAGGACGCCCGCGTCCATGTCGGCCTGAATCCGTTCCGCGAACAGCCCGAGATTCCGGCTGCGCAGCGCGCCGAGCATGTCGGCCACCTCACCGCTGTTCGTGTTGAGTCCCGCGCTGATCACCAGGCAGCCGCGCGGGCAGTCGGCCCGGGTGTACTCCGCGGCCGCTTCGTGCAAGGTGCGCCGCATCGCCGCCTCGGCGGTCGGCTCCTCGGTGAGCGCGCGCTCGATGAAATTGCCGTACTGCGCACCGAAGCTCTCGACCGCTGCCTTGAACAGCGTCGCCTTGTCGCCGAACGCCGCGTAGAGGCTCGGCGCGCCGATACCCATCGCGGTGGTCAGGTCGCCGATCGAGGTGGCCTCGTAGCCACGTGCCCAGAACAGCCGCATCGCCTTGTTCAACGCGGCGCCCCGGTCGAACGAACGCGGCCTGCCTCGGGTCGTGGTGCTCATCAATTCATTCTATAGCGATCGCTAGATAATGTGTTAGTGTCCCACTTCTGTAGTGATCGCTAGAGAAAGGGGCCCCGCGAATGGGTGCACTGACAGGCAAGACGGCATTGGTGACCGGCGGCAGCCGCGGCATCGGCCGAGGCATCGCTGAACGGCTCGGCCGGGACGGGGCACGGGTGGCGGTCCACTACAACGGGAACGAGCAGGCGGCCAAGGAAGTCGTCGCGGCGATCGAGGCCGAGGGCGGTTCGGCCTTCGCGATCCGCGCCGAACTCGGCGTACCCGACGACGCCGCGGCGCTGTGGTCGACCTTCGACGCGCACGCCGACGGGGTCGACATCCTCGTCAACAACGCGGGCATCGACGGCATCCGCGAACCGATCGAAGGCACCGACGAGGCGGCCTACGACCGGGTCTTCGCGGTCAATGCCAAGGCGCCGTTCTTCGTCACCAAGCTCGGCCTCGACCGGATGCGCGACGGCGGCCGGATCGTCAATCTCTCCACCGGCCTCACCCACGGCGCGTACATGCCGCAGCTGATCGCGTACACGATGACCAAGGGCGCGATCGACGCCTTCACCAGCGTGCTGGCCAAGCAGGTCGGCGCGCGCGGCATCACCGTGAACGCGGTGGCCCCCGGCATCATCGACACCGACATGAACGCCGGCTTCTTGAACAATGCCGAGACGGTGGCTGCGGTGGCGGCCATGTCGCCGCTGAAGAAGCTCGGCCAATCCGCCGACGTGGCCGATATCGTCGGATTTCTCGCCTCCGACGACGCCCGCTGGGTGACCGGACAGTGGATCGACGCCACCGGCGGGGGCCTGCTGTAACCGAATGATTCACATCGAGTGAAAGGCCGATGTAGCGCCGCGCGACCGTCAGGGCCACCCATTAGGCTTGGGCACCGTGCTGTCAGTTGTGCCAAGCCCGATCACCGTGCGCGCGCCGTCGAAGGTGAACCTCCACCTCGGAGTCGGTGACCTGCGTGCCGATGGCTTTCACGACCTGACAACGGTGTTCCAGGCGCTGTCGCTCAGCGACGACGTGGAGATCACCCCGGCGAGCTCGCTGGCCGTGCGGGTCTCCGGCGAGGGTGCCGCCGACGTGCCGACCGATCGCACCAATCTGGTGTGGAAGGCGGCCGTCCGGCTCGCGCATCTGGCCGGCCGGGCGCCGCTGGTGGAATTCGCTATCGCCAAGGGCATTCCGGTGGCGGGCGGGATGGCGGGCGGTAGCGCCGACGGCGCGGCGGCGCTGGTGGGTCTCAATGAACTGTGGGATCTCGGACTCACCCGCGACGAACTCAGCGCCGTGGCCGCCGAACTCGGCAGTGACGTTCCGTTCGCGCTGCACGGCGGCACCGCGCTCGGCACCGGACGCGGTGAACGGCTGCTTCCGGTGTTGTCTCGCAACAGCTTTCACTGGGTGCTTGCGCTTGCCAAGGGTGGGCTGTCCACCCCGGCGGTCTTCGCGGAACTCGATCGATTGCGCGAGCACGGTTCACCGCCGCGGCTCGGCGAACCGCAACAGCTGATGCAGGCTTTGGCCTTCGGCGATCCGAAACAGCTTGCGCCGCTGCTCGGTAACGACTTGCAGGCGGCCGCGCTGTCGCTGAAACCGGAGCTGCGTCGTACCTTGCGTGCCGGCGTCAACGCCGGGGCGCTGGCGGGCTTGGTCTCCGGCTCCGGTCCTACCTGCGCATTCCTGTGCGAGAGTGCGGAATCCGCGGTGTCGGTGGCGGCCGAACTGGCCGGCGCGGGCGTCTGCCGCAGCATCCGTACCGCGAGCGGCCCGGTCCCCGGCGCCCGCGTCCTCACCGGCGAGCCCCCCGTCAAACGCTGACCCCTGGCCCCGACCGAGGGCCCCACCCGCCTTCGGTCGGTTGGTTCGGCTCAGGCGATGACGTCGGCCAGGCGGTCGACCTGGTCGGGATCGGCGCCGTAGCAGTAGAGCATGACTTCGTCGGCACCGAGGTCGTCGAATTGCTTGATGGCGGAACGGATTGCGTCGGGGGTGGTGAGCATGCCCTCGAGCATGTAGTCGGCGCGGCCGCTGAATTCGTAGTAGCCACCCATCGAGGCGCGGGCCTCGTCGATCAGGTGCTGGTCGCCGAGGACGACGTTGACCTGGGCGACGATGCGCGGCGCGCCGGCGCGGCCGTTGTCGGTCCAGGATTTGCGCACGGCATCGAACAACCGGCCTGCCCAGGCGGCCGGGGCGGCGGCGAGAAAGCCACCGCCCCAACGGCCTACGCGTTCGAGCGCGGCGGGTTGGAAGCCGCCGAACAGGACCTCGGGGCCTGCGGGCAGCAGCGGCGCGGGGCCGATTGGACCGCAGTCGGTGCCGTACGGCGCGCCGGACCAGATGCGGCGCATGATCTCCATCTGCTCGTCCAGGCGGCGGCCGCGGGTTTTCAGGTCGGTGCCGGAGGCGATGTGATCGTCCTCGCGCCCGCCGACGCCGAGGCCGAGCACGAAACGCCCGCCGGACATCCGGTCCAGCGTCGCGGCCTGCTTGGCGAGCAGCGACGGCTCGCGCAGCGGCGCGATGAGCACCTCGGTCTGCAGCTTGATCCGGGAGGTGGCGCCCGCCGCGATGGCGAGGGCGACGAGCGGTTCGGGATTGTCGTAGACGAGCCGGTCGAGCAGGCCGAGGGTGGAGAACGGGCCCGCGTCGGCGCGGCGGGCCCAGTCGAGCAGGACGGTGGGGTCGGAGATGGGCAGACCGAGACCGACGTGCATGGGAAGAACCTCCATGAGAGAAGCGAAGTGGATCGTGCCGCCCTCTCACCTCCTCGGAGGTGGGGCTCCCATACTGCGGCTTTATTCCGGAGAGCACCTGTTTTACTAACTTTGTTCGTAACGAACGATGTTCGTTGACATCAATCTAGACGAACGCCGTTCGTTCCGCAAGAGGCACTTGTCGAGCTCCGCACGCGGGGAGGTGGACGAGCGGGTCGGGGGAGCTCAGTACGCTGGCTCAGGGCGCGCGACTCGCCCGCCGCCGCAAGAACCGGAAGGATTCATGTCCAACCTGATCAACCTCGAGCAGGTCTCCAAGAGCTTTGGGATCACTCCGCTGCTGGACAACGTATCGATGGGCGTCCACGCGGGCGAACGTATCGGCGTCGTCGGTCTCAACGGTGGCGGTAAAACCACGCTGCTCGAGGTGCTCACCGGTCTCGAGCCGCCAGACAGCGGCCGGGTCAGCCGGGTCGGCGGGCTGCGGATCGCCACGGTGACGCAGCGCGGTGTGCTGCCCCCCGGCTCTACTGTCGGCGATGTCGTGCTGGCCGGTCTGGCCGACGATTTACATTGGGGATCGCGCAGCGATTCGATGAGGGGTGATGGCCGGGCGGCGGGTGGGCCAGATGACGTCGCCGAGCACGAGTGGGCCGCCAATCCGCGTATTCGTTCGGTGATGGAGGGTATCGGGATCGCCGGGCTCGGCCTGGAAACCTCGATCGACAACCTGTCCGGTGGCGAGCGCCGCCGAGTCGCCTTGGCCGCCGCCCTGGTCCGCGAGCTCGATCTGCTGGTGCTCGACGAGCCGACCAACCACCTCGACGTCGAAGGCGTGCAGTGGCTGGCCGAGCATTTGCTCAACCGCCGCAGCTCGCTCGTGGTGGTGACCCACGATCGCTGGTTCCTCGACACCGTCGCCACCAATACCTGGGAGGTCGTCGGCGGCAAGGTCGAAACCTACGAGGGCGGTTACGGCGACTGGATCTTCGCCCGCGCCGAGCGCGCCAGGCAGACCGACGCCTCCGAGGCGCGCCGGGCCAACCTGGCCCGCAAGGAACTGGCCTGGCTGCGTCGCGGCGCGAAGGCCCGCACCTCCAAGCCGCGCTATCGAGTGGAGGCCGCCGAGGCGCTCATCGCCGACGTGCCCGCGCCGCGTGACAGCGTCTCGCTGGCCGCGTTCGCGCGAAAGCGCCTTGGCCGCGTCGTCATCGAGCTCGAGGACACCACCCTCACCACCCCGGACGGCCGGGAGTTGGTGCGCGACCTGACCTGGCGGCTCGCGCCGGGGGAGCGGGTCGGCCTCGTCGGTGTGAACGGCTCCGGTAAGACCACACTGCTGCGCACGCTGGCCGGCGAGACGGAACCGGCGGTGGGCAAGCGCATTCAGGGCCAGACTGTGCAGATCGGTTGGCTGCGTCAGGAACTCGACGACCTGCCGACCAATATGCGCGTGCTGGAAGCGGTGCAGCAGGTCGCGCAGCGAATCATGCTCGGCGACAAGGAGATCTCGGCGGGCCAGCTCGCCGAGCGGCTCGGCTTCACTCCGGCTCGCCAGCGCACGCCGGTCGGCGACCTGTCCGGCGGCGAGCGGCGCAGGCTGCAGCTGACCCGCATCCTGATGGCGGAGCCGAACGTGCTGCTGCTCGACGAGCCGACCAACGACCTGGACATCGACACCCTGCAACAGCTGGAGGACATGCTCGACAACTGGGCGGGCACCCTGGTCGTCATCAGCCACGACCGGTACCTGATCGAGCGCATCTGCGATTCGACCTGGGCGCTGTTCGGCGACGGCAAGCTCACCAACCTGCCCGGCGGCATCGACGAATACCTGAAAAAGCGCGCCGCGCAAGGAGATGCCACGGTCCGTTCGGGTGCTGACACCAAGGCCGCGCCGGCCACCGACGCCGCGACGCAGCGGGCCGCCCGTAAGGAATTGTCCAAGCTGGAACGGTCCATCGAGAAGTTCGACGAACGCGAGCGCAAGCTGCACGCCGCGCTGGCCGAGGCCGCGACCGACCCGGACAAGCTGGTCAAGCTCAACGCCGAACTCAAGCAGGTGGTCGCGGAAAAGGAAGCCGCGGAAGAACGTTGGATGGAGCTGGCGGACGGGTAACCGATCCGTCAGTGCCCGGCGGCGCGGTGGTCCTGGATGGTTACCGGCAGGCAGGTCCGCACGAAGTCGGCACCGAAGCCGGTGAGGGCCACGCTGCGGTAGATCACCTTGGTGCCGAAGCCGGAGCGTTTCAGCAACTCGCGCACCGGGCCCTGCGCCTCCAGCAGCTGGTACCGATGCGGATTGCCGACCGGCTCGCGCTCGTGCTCGACCAGGCCGAGCCTGCGCAGGTTGGTCAGGTACTGCTGGATCCGGTTCGGAAAGCGCAGCCCGGCCTGCTCGCCGACCAGCGTCAGCATCGACCCGACGCGTTCCGCGCCGAACGCGCGCGGGCGTCCGGTGCGGATGTCGATCGACGGCTGCGGGCCGTCCAGGTGCAGGAAACGCAGGATGCGCGCCTCGTCCGGGGTCAGTTCGGCCAGCATGCCCGCGAACGCCGGATGGTTCTCGTCGTCACCGTGCGTGCTCGCCGACAACCGCAGCAGCGCGGCACCTTGCTCACGCAGGGTGGGAACGGCTTGCGCGGCAGGCTCATTCGGTGCCTCGGTGAAGCCGAGCGCTTGGCGCAGCCGGTCGCGCACCTCGGATTCGGCCTCGGCCAGCACTTCTCGCGGCGGGACGCCCTGGATGCTGCGCCGCACGACCGTCGAGGTGACGCCGAGCGCGGTGCCAAGACTCCACGCGGTCATGCCGGTCGCCGCGGTCCAGGCCACCTTGGCGACGCCGGTGGCCGCGCGCACGCCCGCGACGGGATAGGGCACCCGCGAAGGTGATTCGTCATGGCGGACGACCTGGCTGTCGGACCGTCGAGCGAGCTCCGTCGACGGCACCCCCTCCTCGGCGGTGTGCTCGACGTCCCCGGCATCGTCGCCGGATTTCGCTACAGCCATGTGGTCGCCACTCCTGTTCCGAATATCAGAATATGAGCGTATCCGGCGAACAGGCCCAACACGCCGCCATGGAGAAAAAGCAGCCACTCATCTTGCTTGATGGCCGATCGCAGCATGTCGACGAAGTCCGGCGGCTTCAGTGCCGCCATCTGTTTGGCGATGTAGGTGTTGATCTGGCGGCCCTGACGGATGTTGAACTCCGGGTCGGCGAAGGCGATCGGGGCGATGGCCATGGCCTCGGCGGTGAAGGTGTCCTGCAGCGTGTCGTAGTCGCGGCTGCCGAGCATGAACTTGACGGCGGGCCTGGCCGGGCCGAGGGCGCGGTCGGCGGCGGGCCGGAGGGTGTCCTCGAGCATCTGGATGGTGCGGTCCGAGCGCGGGCCGTTGAGCAGCTCGTCGCCGATATTGGCGATCGTCAGCACCTGGCTGGACACCAATTCGGCGTAGCCGTCGGTGATTTCGGACTGGCGTTTGATCAGCAAACCCTGCCGCCACGGGCACCACCACTTCGGGTAGGCGGGCGCGAAGATCATGTTGATGCCGACCCAGTTGACCACCCACCCGATCACTACGCCGCCGACCGGCAGCACGACCAGCGTCGACCAACCGGTGAAGTGCAGGATGGCAACCAGCACGACGCCCATCGGCGCGCCGAAGTAGAAACCGAAGTTGATCATGAACCGCAACTCTTTCGCGCCGAGCACCTGGAACAGCGTGTTGAGCAGTTGCGGCCTGCCCTGGAAGTAGCGAATCACCATTTGCTTCACATCGAGCAGTTGATCAATATTCGCGCCTAATTCTTCCGTCAGCTCGCGCAGAATATCCGGCAGTTGCTGACGAACCCTGGCCTGCACCATGTCCCGCACTTGGCTCGGCAGGTTGTACCAGAGCTGAGGATGCTCGCGCTTGAGAATATCTTCGACGATGGTCTGGATCTGATCGTCGGCGATGTTCGCGAGATGCTCGGCGAGCTTGTCCGGTTCCAGCTCGCGATAGAAATCGGCGATGCTGCCCAGTTTCGCCAGGCCCTTGTCGACCGCGATGCTCGCCATCTTATCCGCGCGCGAGGGGACGATGCCCTGCCAGCCGAATCTGCCGTCGTAACTCAGTAGCGGAAGCACCTGAATTCTTTTGGGCAGGAAGGGATACAGCGCGCGAAGTCCGGGTAGTCGGAAGCCATGGAACGCGATCGGCTGGAACAGCATGAGCACGCCGGTCCAGTTGGTGATGTATCCGATGATTCCCGTGAAAAGTGGGATAGTCAGAAGCTCTAGCAGGATTGTTGGGTGGACACCGAACACACTCTCTAACACGACACCCTCCTGCCGACACACCGGTGACCGCCGCCTCACCGGATCATCAAAGTAGCACCATGTCGGCACCGGGACCTTATTGTGAGGGGAACAGCTGGGTCCACCTCGAGTGTGTGGTGCCACAGTGGCGCGTGCCGAGATATCGGTCACAGTGATCGAGTGGAATGCGGCATCTGCTGAGACCGACGGCGAGAATGACCACCGACACAGGGGGCAGTAATCTGTGGGGCGGGATTCGTTCACCTGGCGATATCGGAGTATGACGTGGCAGACGACAGGGCCGGACAGGACTCGAGGGGTCGGCAGCCGTCGGAGCTTGCGGAGACGGCGGGGTGGGTAAGCCCAGCTCGAGCCGGTTCCCGCGCCGTTGAGCGCAGCTCGGATGTCGAACAGCGGCAGATCAGCAACGAGGCACGGTTGATTCGCGGTGTATTCCGCGCGGCGGGCGTCGCGGCGGGCAGTGTGGTGCGCGGCGGCCAGTGGGCGGTCGGCACCACCTTCGAGGTCACCAAGGAGATCACCCAGGCCGCGCTGGACGGCGAATCGTCCGCCGATATCGCGGAGCGAACCGGAAATGCGTTGCGTTCTATAGCCCGTAGCGCCCTCGGCGTCACCGAAGGTTCGGTGCGCGAGATCGTCAGCTATGTGCCGACGCCGAACGGGCCTGGCAATAACAGCGGCGCGCAGCAGCAGGCGCTCGCCGTCGGTTCCTATCTTCGTTCGGCGAGTATCGATGAGCTACGTCGCCGCGGCGACGCATTGCTCGCGCGTTCCGCCGACGTCTATTTCACCGAAGACGTGCACCCGGCCTACGACCGCATCCTCGACGAACTGGCTCCCGACGAGGCGCGCATTCTGCGCTTCATGGCGCAGAACGGCCCGCAACCCTCGGTCGATGTGCGGACCAACCGGCCGCTCGGCATCGGCTCCGAACTGGTCCAAGGCGATCTGACCTCGGTGCCCGAGCAAGCGGGCGTCCGCTACCCGGACCGGTCGCGCCCCTACCTGATCAACCTCGGCAGGCTCGGGCTGACGCTGGTCTCCGACGACCCGGTGGTGCTGAGCCGATACATGGTGCTCGAGGTGCAGCCGGTGGTCGAGGCCGCGCTGAAGAAGGCCGGTCGCGCCCCGAAAATCGTGCGCAAGAGCCTGCGTCTCACCGAGTTCGGCGAGGACTTCTGCCGCACCTGCTTCACCATCGCCAACGGAACCTAAAGTTGATCTTGGACGGAATGTCCCCCGATCAGTGATAGCGATCTGATACAAATCTCCCAATTCGTGAAGCCATAGGCCTTCGGATGGGATTGTTAAGTATGGATCAGGGAACCGGCGGGCAAGGCCGCGGCGACCCGAGCGCGGGTGGCGGGCAGGAGCGGGGTAATCCCCGGATCGACATCGGTCGGCTGGAACGCGGCGACCCGGGGGCGAACGCGGGCGAGCAGGAACGCCGCGAGGGGAAACCGCGCGTCGACGACCGCGGGCTCGACGACATCACGGCCATCAGCAGACTGAAGTTCCGTTACCTACGCAGCCTCGACACGAAGTCCTGGGATGAGTTCGCGGACACCATGATTCCGGACGCGACCGCCACCTACAGCGAATACCTCCAGTTCGAATCGCGCGACGCCTTCCTCGCGTTCATGCGCAACACCCTCGGCCCGCACGTCATCACCGAGCATCGCTGCGACCATCCCGAGATCGACGTCGACGGCGACTCCGCGACCGGCACCTGGTACCTCGCCGACACCGTGCTCATCCCCGGCCACAACATGCTGCTGCGCGGCGCGGCCTTCTATTCCGACGAATATGTGCGCTGCGACGACGGCAGCTGGCGCATTTCGCACACCGGTTACGAACGCACTTACGAAGTAGTGCTCTCGCTGAGCGATCTGCCGAGCCTGCGTTTGACCTCGAGTCGCTGGGGTCTGATTTCCAGAGAAGACGGCGTCTTTTCCTCGGTCGAACGCGATCCGGGCGCACCGCCCGTGCGGCGCGAGCCGGAGGCGGGCTGAACTCAGTCCGCCGTCGCGACCAGTGGCTCCAGGGTCAGCTTCGGGAATTCCTTCTCGATGTACTGCAGCCGCCACTTGTCGCTGAACAGCGCGAGGAGCGCGCCGTCGCTGCGCGTGAACACCTCGACGCCGCGCTGCTTGCCGAGGTCGTCCGCCGACGCGGCATCGGTGCGCCTGGCCAGGGTGTAGGGCAGGTTGTCCATCTTGGTTTCGACGTTGAACTCGGTCAGCATGCGGGCGGTGACCACCTCGAACTGCATCGGGCCGACGGCCGCGAGCACGGGGGACGCGTCGCCGCGAATGTCGTTGCGCAGCACCTGCACAACGCCTTCGGAGTCCAGCTGATCGATGGCCTTGCGGAACTGCTTGTACTTGCCCGCGCTCTCGGCGCGCAGCACCGCGAAGTGCTCCGGCGCGAACGACGGGATCGGCGGGAACTCCACCTTCTTGTCCACGAACAGCGTGTGGCCGGGGGCCAGCGCCGTCGCGTTCACCAGGCCGACCACGTCGCCGGGGTAGGCGGTGTCGACGGTGTTGCGTTCCCGGCCGAACACGGTCAGCGCGTATTTTGTCGCGAACGGCCGGCCGGTCTGTGCGTGCGTGACCACCATGCCGCGCTCGAACTCACCGGACACGATCCGCATGAACGCCAGCCGGTCCCGGTGCGCGGCATCCATCCCCGCCTGCACCTTGAACACCACGGCACTGAACGGTTCGGTGATCTCGCGCGCGCCACCGTGCACGTCGGGACGCGGGCCGGGCGCCGGTGCCAACGAGACCAGCGCCTCCAGCAGCTGCCGCACACCGAAATTCAGCATCGCCGAGGCGTAGATGACCGGCGAGGTCTGCCCGGCGAGGAACATTTCCTGATCGTGGTCCTGTCCGGTGGCCGAGAGCAGCTCGCTCTCCTCGACCGCGGTGGTCCACGGCTCGCCCTCGCGCGCCTCGGCCTGCGCCGGGGTCAGCGACTCCTCCGGCGCGATGGTCGCACCACCCGCGGTGCGGGTGAAGTGGATGTATTCGAGCGGGGCACCCTCTTCGCCGCGGCGAAGCAGCCCGCGGAAGTCACCCGCGATACCGACCGGCAGAAACAGCGGTGTCGGGGTGAGCCCGATCCGCTCGTTGATTTCGTCGAGCAGTTCCAGCGGCGCCTGGCCGGGCCGGTCCCACTTGTTGATCACGGTGATGACCGGGATGCCGCGGTGGCGGCACACCTGGAACAGCTTGAGCGTCTGCGGCTCCAGGCCCTTCGCGGCGTCGATCAGCATCACCGCGGCGTCGACGGCGGTGAGCACCCGATAGGTGTCTTCGGAGAAATCGGAGTGGCCGGGCGTATCGACGAGGTTGATCACGCTGTCCACGTCGGAGCCCTCGGCGCGGTAATTGAACTGCAGCGCGGTCGAACTGACCGAGATACCGCGCGCCTTCTCCATTTCCATCCAGTCCGAGACGGTGGAGCGGCGGCCTGCCTTACCGTGGATCGCGCCCGCTTCGGAGATCATCCTGGCGTGCAGCGCGAGCGCCTCGGTGAGCGTCGACTTGCCGGCGTCGGGATGCGAGATCACCGCGAACGTACGCCGTCGGGAAACCTCGGCGGGCAGTCCCTCAGGGGAGGCGGTCAACGGAACAACCTTTCACAGACGACCGATCGGCAACCTGTCTAATCTACGCGATGCACATGACCCCGACACCACGCCTGCCTGAACTCACCCACCCCGTCGGCTTCGCCTCCGCACCATCCCCCAGCACCCGATTCAAACTGTGCATAACCACTGGGGTATGGTGTTCGGGTTGTCTCGGCGAGGGTGACCGCAGACCTGATTTTGCGTTCACCGTGATCGACGCGGCTCGGCTTCCGGCCGTCCCCGTTGTTTCTTCGTCGGACGAGTAGACCAAGCTTGCCAGGGCGGAAACAGACCCTGGCGCACTGTTGACAGCCCGGAACAGCCGTAGGGAGTAGATCCAGTCATGTCCGACGCCAACCTTCTCGAAGCCGCCGTACGCACCGAGTTCGGTAAGGGTGCCGCCCGCCGTACCCGTCGCGCGGGCAACGTCCCCGCCGTGCTGTACGGCCACCAGGCCGACCCGCAGCACCTCTCGATCGACGCCCGCGCCTTCTCCGCCATCCTGCGCGAGCACGGCACCAACGCGGTGCTCAGCCTCGTCATCGACGGCAAGAAGCAGCTCGCGCTCACCAAATCGGTTGTCGTGCACCCGATTCGCCGCTACATCGAGCACGCCGACCTGCTCATCATCAAGAAGGGTGAGAAGGTCACCGCCGACGTGAACGTCATCATCACCGGCGACGCCGCCCCCGGCACCCTGGTCACCCAGGACGCCAACACCATCTCCATCGAGTCCGACGCGATGAGCATTCCCGATTCCATCGAGGTCTCGGTCGAGGGCATCGAGGCGGGCACGCAGATCAACGCGGGCGAGCTCACGCTGCCCAAGGGCGTCACCCTGAACGTCGACGCCGAGACCCTGATCGTCAACGTCATCACCGCCCCGCAGTCCGAGGCCGAGGTCGAGGAAGCCGCCGAGGCTGCCGCTGCCGCCGAGGCCGCGAGCGCCGAGTAAGTAGCACCGGGAATCGGTTGTCGATGACCGAATCCACCACCGGGCCCGCGCTCGTTGTCGGACTGGGCAACCCAGGCACCGAATACGAGCGGACCCGGCACAACGTGGGGTTTTTGGTCGCCGACGTGCTCGCGGAGCGCGTCGGCGGCCGTTTTACCGTGCACAAGAAGTCCGGCGCCGACCTGCTGCAGGCCCGTCTCGACGGCCGCCAGGTGCTGATCGCCAAGCCGCGCTCGTTCATGAATCTGTCCGGGCGCCCGGTCGCCGCGCTGGCGAAGTTCTTCTCCGTGCCGCCGACCGAGGTGATCGTCGTGCACGACGAGCTCGACCTGCAGTTCGGCGAGATCCGGCTCAAGCGCGGCGGTGGCGAGGGTGGGCACAACGGCCTCCGCTCGGTGTCGAGCGCGCTGACCACCAAGGACTACCTGCGCACCCGGATCGGCATCGGCCGTCCGCCCGGTCGGCAGGATCCGGCCGACTACGTGCTCAAGCCGTTCTCGGCGCCGGAGCGCAAGGAAGTGCCGGTCATTGTCGAGCAGGCCGCGGACGCCGTCGAGCTGTTGCTCCGGGTCGGGCTGGAAGCCGCGCAGAACCGGGTGCACTGAGCGCCGCGAATTCGCCGCGCTGTCAATGCCTTTCGATAATCTTCAGCGGTCACGTCCCGCAGCCCCCAGCTCGGGGCTTTCAACGCAGGTGGACGGCGGTGGCGGCGCGCCGGAGCTTGCCGGAGGAGGTCTTCGGCAGCGCGCCGGGGCCGAGTACGGCCACGGTACGCGGACGGGAACCCACCTCCGAGAACACCGCGTGCACGATCTCGCGCTCGATTCGCTTGACCGCCTCGGCATTCTGATATTCGTTGCTCTCCACCACCACCGCGAAACTCTCGCGCTTCTGGCCGGCGTCGAGGCGCACGGCGACCGCGTTGCCGGGTCGCACGCCGGTCACCCGGGTGGCGGCGCGCTCGATGTCGGTGGGGTAGATGTTGCGGCCGCCCATGATGATGACGTCCTTGATCCGGCCGCACACCACGATCAGGCCCTCGTCGGTGAAGTAGCCGATGTCGCCGGTGTCGAGCCAGCCCGCGTCGTCCTGCGCCGGGCGGAACCCGTTAACCGTGACGTAGCCGGAAGTGACTGCCGGGCCGCGTAATTCGATGACGCCGACGGATCGGCTCGGCAGTTCCTGGCGTTCCGCGTCGACGACCCGGCCCTCCAGATGATCGACCAGGTAGCCCAGCGTCGGCAGCCTGCGGACGTTGCCGGGATGCCCGTGCGGGTCGGGCACCGGCACGGCCTTGCCGAGCGCCTCGAGCAGGTCGGCGTCGATGACATCGATCACCTGTCCCAGGCCCGGATCCGGAATCGACACGGCCAGTGTGGTTTCCGCCATGCCGTACACCGGGGTGAGCGCCATCGGGCTGAGCCCGAAGCGTTTTCCGGCCGCGGCCAACGTCTCCATGGTGTCCGGGTCGACCGGCTCCGCACCGTTCCACATGTAGCGGACGCTGCTCAGATCGAACGCGCCGTCGTCGGCCTGCTTCAACCGCCGGGCCAGCAGCGAGTACGCGAAATTCGGTGCGGCGGTGACGGTTCCGCGATACTTTGCGATCAGCTCGGCCCATAACAAGGGGCGCATCAGGAAGTCGATCGGCGTCACGCACACCACCTCGGCGCCGATTTGCATGGGGACACTGAGGAATCCGACCATGCCCATGTCGTGGAACAGCGGCAGCCAGCTGACCATCACGTCGTCGTCGAGCTGGAACTTCACCCGGTCGAACATGGCGTAGGCGTTGACGAAGAAGTTGCCGTGCGTGATCCGCACCGCCTTGGGCGATCCGGTGGAGCCGGAGGTCAACTGCTGCAGGGCGATATCGTCCTCGGCCGTCGGTACCGGATCGGTGTCCGCGCCGTCGTGCAGCTGGTCGATCCGCACCACGGTGATGCCGCGCTCGCGCAGCAGCGGCTCGGCCGCCTCGAACGGGGCGCCGAGTACCACCGCGCGCGCCTCGATCATGGTCAGCACGGTTTCGGTGTCGCGGGCCCAGACGACGAGATCGGTGCGCGGGGTCGGCTGGTGCAGCATGGTTATCGACGCCCCGCGCATCCAAATGGCCTGGCAGGCGGGCGCGATATCGACCGGCATGCCGGCCAGCACGCCGACGGCGTCACCGTGTCCGATACCCGCCGCCGCGAGGCCGCCCGCCATCCGCCGGGCGATCCGATGGATCTCGCCCCAACTCTGGCGCCGGGGTGCGTCCGGCTCGCCGGTCACCAGCCCCCGGGTCGACGCCTGCGCCGTCGCATACATCTCGTCGGTGAACCTGCTCAACGTCAACTCCCTCATCACCAGCTTCGGGCCGCCTGTCGACCTGAATCAACTATCCCGCCATTCCGGCGTGGCGTTAACCCTTTTCCCGCGTGTCGATGTTTGCTGGAGTGTCGCAAGTAGCGGGTTCGATGGGGTGATTCGCGTCAGTAGCGGCGGCGGATGGGTCGGTCGACGAAACGGCGTATCGGTGCGGCAGTGACCTACATCGCTGAGGTGGCGTAGCGGATTACTTGGCTGCGGGACTCCGGAACGTGGTGGCGTACTGGTCGACGTAGTGGCGGCCGGAGCGGGCCGCGAGCTCGCGCATCAGCTCGTCGGTGTTCATGCGCGCGACGTGACGCTGCTCGGCGGGCAGGTAGTAGCGCGGAGTACCGAAGCTGATCCGGACCTTGCCGAAACGGGGCAGCCGGGTGCCGCGGGGGTTGACGCGGTCGGTGCCTGAGAGCACGACCGGGATCACCGGGGCGCCGGTGGCCATCGCCACCCGCAGGGTGCCGGTGCGGCCGCGATAGATCCGGCCGTCCGGCGAGCGGGTGCCCTCGGGGTGGATGGCCCACACGCCGCCCGCCTCGAGAATGCGGGTGGCCGCGGCGAGTGCGTCGGCCGCGGCGCTGCCGCCGGTTCGGTCGACCGGCACCTGGCCCGCCGCCGAGAAGAACCAGCGCTTGAAGCGGCCGCGCAGGCCGGTCCCGGTGAAGTACTCCTGCTTGGCCAGGAACGTGACCTGACGGGGCAGCACGAGCGCGAGGTACAGCGAGTCGATCATCGCGAGGTGGTTGGCCGCCACGATCACCGGCCCGGTGCGCGGAACTTGTTCGAGCCCTTCGACTTCCGGTCTACCCAGCACCCGCAGTATGGGGCCGAGAAACACGTACTTGAAGAGCCAGTACCACACGTAGACCTCCCGGGAAAAAGAATGTGTAGACATTGTCTACAGCATTCCTGTAGACAGTGTCTACACCCGAAGTAGGGGTTCCGATGGTCGGCGTAGACAATGTCTGCATGGTCGAGAGCGAGTCGCTGCGGGAACGCCTGGTCGGCGCGGGCGTGGACCTGCTGGAGGAGGTCGGCGCGGCGCAATTGGGACTTCGCGCCATCACCCGGGCCGCGGGTGTCTCACATGGGGCACCGCGCAGACATTTCCCGACGCATCGTGCGCTGCTGGCCGCCATCGCGTCGCGCGGATTCGTCGATCTGATCGACCGATTCGCCGCGGTCGATCCCGGTACGAGTCCGCGAGATCGCTTGGCGCGCATGAGCGTCGCCTACGTCGAATTCGCCGGTGAACGCCCCGAGATGTTCACCCTGATGTTCCGCCACGACCTACTCGAAGGCTCCGGCGAGAACCTGCGAGCGACCACCCTGCCGCTGTTCGCGCGGTTCGCCGCCCTGGTCGGTGAGGCCGCCCAGCACGGGTCCGTAGACCCTGGTGACCGCGCAATCGCCCTCTGGACAAACCTGCACGGCATAGCCGCCCTCCAAGCAAACCGCAGCCTGCGCCTAGTAGCCCCCGCCGCCGACATCCGCGCCCTGGTCAACCGCACCCTCGAACTACACCTCGCCTGACAGCGCCCAACCTGTTTACAGCGCGGCTACGGCGGTGACGAAGTGGTCTAGCTCGTCGAAGGTTACGAAGCAGTGGGGGGAGGCGCGGACTACGGAACGTAGGCCGCGGCTGGTCATGTCCAGAAGGGTGGAGCTGGCGTGGCTCACGGTTACCGTGATGTGCTGGGCGGCCAGCCGGTCGCGGACGGTGATGGCGTCGACGGCGTCTACGGTGAACGAGACGATGCCGCTGTGGCGGATGCCGCTGTCGCGCACCGTTACTCCGGGAATCTCGGGGAGCGCCTTGCGTAGGTGTGCGGCGCGGTCGGCGATGGCGTCGTACACGTTTTCTGGGCCGAGGTCGAGCAGGTACCGCACGGCCGCGCCGAGGCCGAGGCGCCCGGCCACGTCGCATTCCCAGAACTCGAAGCGTCGGGCGTCGGGCGCGAGGCGGTAGTCGTCCGGGCCGATCCATTCCGCGCTGTGCAGGTCGAGTCGTCCCGGTTCGAGAGATTCCGCCAATGTCGGTCGGACGTAAAGGAATCCGGTGCCGCGCGGTCCGCGCAGCCACTTGCGGCCGGTGGCCGACAGCGCGTCGACGTCGAGCTCGGCCACATCGATCGCGAGCTGCCCGGTCGACTGGCAGGCGTCCAGCAACACCAGCGCGCCCACCGAATGCGCGATCCGGGTGGCCTCGGCGACCGGGTTGACCAGGCCGCCGTTGGTTGGCGCGTGCAGCAGCGAGACCAGCTTGACCCGTTCGTCGACCATCGCCGTCAGCGCGTCGAGATCGAGCTGCCCGGTGCCGTCGTTCGGGATCCGTTCGACTGTCGCCCCGATGGCGCGGGCCCGCTGCAACGCCGCGATGGCGTTGCTCGCGTAGTCGGACTCGGAGATCAGTACCCGGTCGCCCGCGGCGAGGGGAATCGAGTAGAAGAAGTCGGCCCATGCACGAGTCGCGCTGTCGCTCAACGCGATGCTGCTCGGCGCCGCGTTGATCAGCGTGCCGATCGCGGTCTTCACCGCGGCGAGATCGCCGAGGCGTTCGTTCGCGGCGCGATAGCCACCGATCTCGGCTTCGCGCCGCAGATGGTCGATGGCGGTATCGAGGACCACCCGCGGCGGCAGTGACGATCCGGCACTGTCGAGAAAAACCGAACCCGGCTCGGCACTGGACGCACAACCCGGAGTGTCGGCTCGGACACGCTCTTCATCCAGCATGATTCCGACTTTAGCGGGCTGGGCCGGGCGGAGTCCGTCCGTCCCCGGCTGGTCCCCAGTTCGGATTCTTGTCGATTTCTTGTCGGTCCCGCTCGCTACTCTGGATGGATCGCCGCGAGCGGATCACAGCACGACCACGCGGTGATGACAGATCGACGGCGGACACGAAACCACAGCAACTCGGACGCACAGTGGAGGTTGGCATGGCGGTCACGCTGGAATCAGAGCTGGTCAGTCGGGTTATTCACGACGGAGATCTCAATTCGCGGGCTGCCGCGGAAGCGTATATCGGGGGTGTCTGCTTCAAGCAGGGGCCACCCACGCTGATCGGCGCCGAGCTCGAATGGCTCACCGTGCAGGGTGAGTGTCAGGCGTCAGGCCCCTCGGCCGCCCCGCGTCCGCAATTGACTGCTCTTGCGGATGCCCTCGGACCTTACGCACCACGGTCCATCGCCCCCGATTCGCCGGAAAAGGCACTACCAGGGGGCAGCCGGGTCACCATCGAACCCGGCGGTCAGATCGAACTATCCAGCGCACCATTCGCTGATGCCGTGCAGCTGAGTACCTCGCTCCGCGACGATGCCCGCCTCTTGCGGGAACTTCTCGAATCCCGGTCCATCCGAACCGTTTCCGCTGCCGCCGACGCGGACCGGCGCCCCAAGCGGCTGCTCCAGCTGCCGCGCTATCGCGCCATGGAACAGACCTTCGCCGGTATCGGCCCATACGGCAAGCTCATGATGTGCAATACCGCCGCGACCCAGGTCAGCGTCGATGCGGGCGCCGATCGCGCCGACATCGCCGCCCGCTGGACCGCGCTCTATGCCATCGGCCCGGCCATGCTTGCCGCCTTCGCCTGCTCGCCCGCCCTGCGCGGTGCACCGGCGGGCGAGTGGGCCTCCCAGCGGATGCGGGCTTGGCTGCGCCTGGACAACGCCAGGACTCGGCCGCCGCTGATGGATTGGGCGGATCCGATCCTCGGCTACAGCAGATGGGCGCTCGATGTGCCGCTGCTGTGCGTCCGAAGACCGGACGGCGACGGGCCCGGCCCGAATCAGCCCCGCGCGAATGGGCACGGTGCCGACACCGGCTGGTCCCCGCCGCCGGGCGCCACCTTCGCCGACTGGCTCTCCGGTGCCTTGGACGACGAGGTCGGCCGCCGACCCGACCGCAACGACCTCGACTATCACCTGACCACGCTGTTCCCGCCGGTACGCGCGTCCGGATATCTGGAGGTCCGCTACATCGACGCCCAGCCCGGCGACAGCTGGACCGTCCCCATCCACGTCCTGGACGCGCTCATGTCCAGCCGCACCGTCGTGGCCGAGGCGATCGCCGTCGCCGCACCACTCGCCGGGCGCTGGCTCGATGCCGCTCGCTACGGATTGGCCGATCTGGAGATCCGGGCCGTCGCGGTCGAACTCCTCGGCCTGGCCGCGGCCAACGCGGCATCGGCCGAGGCTACCCGGGAGATCGAATCCGCCGCCGAGCGATGTCGCAGCGGCCAGGGACCCGTGGCGGAATCCGCCATGGACGGTGCCAGGGCGGGCGGTTCCGGAGTCGTCTCGTGAATGACCCGCGGCGAGACGGGGTCGCGCGCGAGCGCCCGCGCGGCGCGGTCGTGCGACGAGCTTGTCTGCATTGCCGATCCGGCCCGGCGTACGGAGCTGCGCCGACGCCGACAAGAACTAGCACCGGAGAACCAACGTGACCATTCAGCATCCGCCTGCCACGGACAATTCCGGCACCGAGCACCTACGCGAGCAGATCGCCGAAGTACTCACTCGCGCCAGACAGCGCACCCTCACCCTCACCGACTGCATCGACGAGGCCGAGCTGGTCGCGCAGCATTCGCGGCTGATGAGCCCGCTGGTGTGGGATCTCGCACACATCGGCAATCAAGAAGAACTATGGCTGGTCCGCGATGTCGGCGGCCGCGAGGCGGTGCGCGCCGACATCGATGAGCTGTACGACGCGTTCAAGCACGCCCGCTCGAACCGCCCCGCCCTGCCGCTGCTCGACCCGGCCCAGGCCAGGGGGTACGTCGGCACCGTCCGCGACAAGGTGTGGGATGTGCTGGACCGCAGCGACTTACGCGGCTCGCCGCTGGTCGACGGCGGCTTTGCCTTCGGCATGATCGCCCAGCACGAACAGCAGCACGACGAGACCATGCTGGCCACCCACCAGCTGCGCACCGGCGCCGCGGTATTGACGGCGCTCGCCGTTCCGACCACGACCGCACCCGTCACCGGCGAGGTCGTCGTTCCGGCGGGCGAGTTCACCATGGGCACGTCCACCGAACCGTGGGCGCTGGACAACGAGCGCCCCGCGCACCGAGTTCGGTTGCCCGGCTTCGCGATCGACGCCGCACCGGTGACCAACGAGCAGTACCTCGCCTTCCTCGACGATCGAGGTTACGACCGCCCAGAGCTGTGGTCCGAACGCGGTTGGGCGCACCGGCAGGAGGCGGGCCTGGTCGCGCCGCAATTCTGGGAGCGCGACTCCGCCGGACAGTGGTGGCGTCGCGTCTTCGGCGTGCTCACCCCGCTGCGCCCGCATCAGCCGGTGGTGCACGTGTGCTGGTTCGAGGCGGAGGCGTTCGCGAACTGGGCGGGCAAGCGACTGCCCACCGAGGCCGAGTGGGAAAAGGCCGCGCGGCACGACCCGGCCACCGGTGCCGCCCGCCGATTCCCTTGGGGCGACACCGAACCCGACGCATCGACCGCGAATCTCGGCCAGCGCCACCTGGAACCGGCCGACGTCGGCGCCTATCCGGCGGGTGCGACCCCGGCCGGAGTGCACCAGCTGATCGGCGACGTCTGGGAGTGGACCGCATCGGGTTTCGACCCTTACCCGGGCTTCCACGCCTTCCCCTACCAGGAGTACTCCGAGGTTTTCTTCGGCGGCGACTACCGCGTCCTGCGCGGCGGCTCGTTCGGCACCGACCCGGTGGCTTGCCGCAGCACCTTCCGCAACTGGGATCACCCGATCCGCCGTCAGATCTTTTCCGGATTCCGGCTCGCCCGCGACCTGCGACCGGGGGAGGGCGAATGAGCCGGCCAACGAGAGGTGCGCGCTGATGTGCAGACATCTCGGTTACGTCGGTCCGGCGGTCAGCGTCGGCGAGATGCTCACGGCCGGTACGCATTCCCTGCGCACCCAGGCGTGGGCACCGCGAGATATGCGGGGCGGCGGCACGATCAACGCCGACGGGTTCGGCGTCGCCTGGTGGCGGGCCGCCGAATCGGACGCTCGGAACCCGCTGGCTACCAGCGCATTGCCCGGCGAAGCCGGGGCAGGCGGCACACTGGTCGCCAGCCGATACCGCAACCCCGCACCCATCTGGACCGACCCAGCGGTGGAAGAGGTACTGCCGCAACTGCGTTCGACCGCGGTGCTGGCATCGATCCGGTCCGCCACCGTCGGCATGCCCGTCGAGCGGGCCGCGTGCGCGCCGTTCACCAGCGCGCGCTGGGCGTTCAGCCACAACGGCTCGGTGCCGGACTGGCGGAAGGTCGTCACCGCGGCATCGTCGGACTTGGATATGGCCGCCACCCAATTCGGCGCGACCCGGCTCTTCGAGACGATTCAGCTGCTCGACGCCGAATCGCCCACCGACGCCGCGACACTCTGGGTGTTGCTGCGGCAGTTGCTCACCGCGGTGACACCGGACGGCTTCGTCGATTCCCCGGGCACCGCCCTCGGCCTGCTCGCCACCGGCGTGCTGAAACACGCGCCGACCGCACGGCTCAACTTCCTGCTCGGCGACGGCGAAACCCTCTGGGCCAGCACGGTGCACCACGCCTTGTCGGCGCTGGTCACCGACACCTTCGCCGTGCTCGCCTCCGAACCCTATGACGACAACCCGAACTGGCAGTCGATCCCCGACCGCTGTCTGGTTGTCGCCCGCCCAGGCAAGCTCACCATCGATCCGCTGCCCGACAGCACGAAAGGCGCCTCACGATGACCGCACCGACGCTGGAGATCCACCTATCCGACGACGACCTCACCTCGGCATTGCGCGCGGACGCCAGGCTCGGCCTCACCGCGGACCCGAAGTGGCTGCCGCCCAAGTGGTTCTACGACGCTCGCGGCAGTGAACTGTTCGAGCAGATCACCGAGCTCCCCGAGTACTACCCGACGCGCACCGAACGCGCGCTGCTGGAGCGGGTGGTCGGCGAGATCGCCCGGGTCGCGCAGGCCGAGGTGCTCGTCGAGCTCGGCGCGGGCTCGGCCGCCAAGACCAGGCTGCTGCTTTCCGCGCTGACCGCCGAGGGTCCGTTGAAGACCTATGTCCCGCAGGACGTCTCGTCCTCGGCGCTGCGTGCCGCGGCGGACGAGATCGCGGCCGAGTTCCCCGGGCTGGCCGTGCACGGTGTGGTCAGCGATTTCACCGACACCCTGCACAACCTGCCCGGCGGCGGGCGCCGGATGATCGCCTTCCTCGGCGGCACCATCGGCAACCTGGTCCCGGCCGAACGCGCCGAATTCCTTGCCAGCATCTACGAGGTGCTCGAACCGGGCGAGCAGCTGCTGCTCGGTGCCGGTCTGGTGATCGATCCGGCCGTGCTGGTCCCCGCCTATGATGACGCCGCCGGTGTCACCGCCGAGTTCAATCGGAATGTGCTGCACGTCTTGAACTCTCGCCTCGACGCCGACTTCGCGCCGGAGAAGTTCGAGCACATCGCGCGGTGGGACGCCGAGCACGAGTGGATCGAAATGCGCTTGGCGGCAACCGAAGACATGACCGTCAACGTTCGCGACCTCGATCTCACCGTGCGGTTCGCCGCCGGCGAGCAGATGCGCACCGAGATCTCCGCCAAGTTCCGCGTCGAGGGCCTGAACGCCGAGCTGTCCGCCGCCGGGTTCAGTACCGAGGAGGTGTGGACCGATCCCGACAACCGCTTCGCGCTCGTGCTCGCGGCACGCGACTAAGCGAGCAGCGGTGATCGGGTAGTCGCTCCGGTCACCACCGCGGCGAGCCAGTCGACCAGGGGCCGCATCGTCTCCCAGGCGGTGCGGATCTCCTTGGCGGCCCGAGGCTTGTCCAGCCACGGCGGCGCCCCGATCTCCTTGTTGCAGACCAGGGCCTTGTGCCGGAGCAGGTCGATGCGCGGATGGTCGGCGTCGTAACCCTTCGGCTTGGTCTTGAGCTGCTCGCCGCCGATCGTATAACCCGCCTTGCGCAACTTCGCCAGAATCGCGACCAGTTCCGGGCCGCGCACATCGTGGTCGATGGTGGCACGCAGCTGCGCGATCTGCTCCGACGAACCGCCGTAGAAACCACCAGCGACGTACAACCCCGCCGCACCGACCTGCACGTACCAGCCGGTGCTCGGCGCAACGGACACATACGCGCCCTGATGATTCTTGTACGGCGTCTTGTCCTTGGAAAAACGCACGTCCCGATACGGCCGGAAGATCTTGGCGGCACCGAAATCCGGCTCCAGCTCGGCGGTCAGTGCGAGCATCGGCGCCTTTACCGCCGATTCGTACACATCCTTGTGCGCGGTCCAGAACATCTTCGAGTTGTCGGCCTCGAGATCCTCGTAGAAATCCAGCCCCGCCAGCGGGAAGCCGTCGAACTTGGTCATGACTGTGCCTCGCTCATACAGAGCAATCTACGTTCTCAGGTCTCCGTTGAAGATAAGGAACCCCACCAGGAAGCCGATGATCATGGTGACGCCCGACGCGATCGCGGCCCACCTGCCGAGCGACTCGCCCTTGCTGTGGCCGACGATGCCGAGCACGATGCCCGCGGGGCCGAACAGGATGGGGCAGAACAACACCGCGATCACCGCGCAGACGAAACCGATGATCGAGAACACCTGGGTGCCGGAAGACCGCTGCGGCGTGGTGTAGGGCTCGTACGACTGTGGTGGGTAATTGCCGTAGCCGCCGGGCGGTGGATTCTGCTGTTGGCTGTAGCCACCGCCCTGCGGGTAGTTGTACACCCCGCCCTGCGGATACTGCGGTGCGCCACCAGAATCCAGCGGTTGGCCGCTGCCCGGATAGTACGGTTGATCGCTCGCGTACTGAGGTTGTCCGCTGCCCGGGTATTGAGGGCCGCCGCCGGGATATTGCGGCTGATTCGGTGGGTACTGCTGCGCACTCCATTGCTGTTGATCGGTGGGCGCACCCCGTCCGTGCGGATCCGCACCCCAAGACGGCTGGCTACCGGCTGCTCCAGTAGGCCCGCTACCCGGCGCAGGGTGATTGCTAGGCGGCCCAGCAGATGTGCCGCCCGATGACGGCTGGCCACCCGTTGGCTGCGCTTGCCCGCCCAACGGCCCAGCGGGCGCGTCTGTCGGCTGCCACCACTCACCCGCCGAGGGTGGCGGCGTCGCGTACGGCTCACTCGAAGGTTCCGCCGCACCAACATCTTTCGACAACGAAGGGGCGGCACCCACGTCCGCAGCGTCGCCCGAGGTAGGCGCGGCTCCGGCGTCCTCCACGGGATCTGCCGACCCGAACTCGCTCGGCGACGCGCCCGCTGGCTCCGGTGTACCGCCGGTGGGGTTCGGATTCTGCGGCGTGCTCATCGCGCCTCCTCGTGTCGTCCGGTCGGCACCGCTGCGTACCTCCGACGCGACCATCCGCGCGCGGCGGATGGTCTGCGTCCGGCTTGTCCGTTATGCGTACCACGACGGTAGAGCTGTCATAGCCGATTGCGCTAGGTGGCGCGGCCGGGCTTCGACCAGGCTCAGAGATCGGTGTCGTCCACGATGTCCATGGCCAGCACCTCGGCGGGCCGCTCGTCGTCCTGCGCCTTCTCGGCGCGCTGTTCGCGCGGAGTGGACTCCTGCGCCAGCTCATCCGCGATGCCGAGCCTGCCGTCATCCTCGTTCTCGTGATAGCGAATGCGCAGGTCATCCGGCGGATCCTCGACATTGCGCTCATACGCGCGGATCTCGTCGGCCTGGTCGTCGTCCCCCATGTCTGTGTCCAGCGATTCACGGTCCATACCCCCAGTATCCCCGCGTATTGCCACAACTAACGGAGCCGACGCAAAGAAATGGCGGCCCGGACCGAAGTCCGAACCGCCGTGTCCGTGGTGAAAATCTATGCGTTGCCGTTAAAGAGGCCGGTTACCGAGCCGTTTTCGAAGACCTCGCGGATGGTGCGGGCCAGCAGTGGCGCGATGGAAAGCACCGTCAACTGCGCGAACTTCTTCTCTTCGGTGATCGGCAGCGTGTTGGTGACCACAACTTCCTTGGCGCCGCAGGCGGCGAGCCGCTCGGCGGCCGGGTCGCTCAGCACGCCGTGCGTGGCGGCGATGACCACGTCACCGGCGCCGGCATCCTTGAGCACCTTGACCGCGCCGGCGATGGTGCCACCGGTGTCGATCATGTCGTCGATCAGGATGCAGGTGCGGCCCTCGACATCGCCGACCACGCGGTTCGCCTTGATCTGGTTGGGCACCAGCGGGTCGCGGGTCTTGTGGATGAACGCCAGCGGCGAGCCGCCGAGCGAGTCGGCCCACTTCTCGGCGACGCGCACGCGGCCCGAGTCGGGGGAGACCACGGTGATGTGGTCGAGGGTGTAGTTGGTGCGGATGTACTCGGCGAGCTGCAGCTGCGCGTGCATGTGATCGACCGGGCCGTCGAAGAAGCCCTGGATCTGATCGGTGTGCAGGTCGACGGTGATGATGCGGTCCGCGCCCGCGGTCTTCAGCAGGTCGGCGACCAGGCGAGCCGAGATCGGTTCGCGGCCGCGGTGCTTCTTGTCCTGACGGGCGTAGGGGTAGAACGGCAGCACGGCGGTGATCCGCTTGGCCGAACCGCGCTTGAGCGCGTCGATCATGATGAGCTGTTCCATCAGCCACTGGTTCAGCGGCGCGGGGAAGCTCTGCAGCACGAACGCGTCGGAGCCGCGGACCGACTCTTCGAACCGGACGAAGATCTCGCCATTGGCGAAGTCGCGTGCGGTCTGCGGCGTGACGTGGACGTCGAGTTCCTTGGCGACCTGTTCGGCCAGCTCAGGATGAGCGCGTCCCGAGAAGAGCATCAGGTTCTTCTGGTTATCGATCCATGACGCGGTCACTGCTGTTTGCCATCCTTTTGCTCGATTGCCCGACCGGAGTTCTCTTTGGCGGCGTTGGCTTCTGCCGCCGCGCGCGCCGCGGCCGTTCCAGGACGGTGACGTTGCACCCAGCCCTCGATGTTCTTCTGCGGCCCGCCGGAAACCGCGAGTGCACCGGGCGGAACGCTTCTGCGCAGTACAGTACCCGCCGCCGTATACGCGCCGTCACCCACCGTTACCGGTGCGACAAACATCGTGTCGCTTCCCGTTCGCACATGCGAGCCGACAGTGGTGTGATGCTTGGTCACTCCGTCGTAGTTCACGAAAACACTCGAAGCGCCGATGTTGCTGTGCTCGCCGATGGTGGCATCGCCCACGTAGGTCAGATGCGGCACCTTGGAGTGCGCGCCGATCGAGGCGTTCTTCGTTTCCACGAAGGCGCCGAGCTTGCCGGAATTGCCGACCACGGTGCCCGGTCGTAGATAGCTGAACGGGCCGATGGTCGCGCCGGGGCCGATCATCGCGCCTTCGCCGTGCGTCCGGACGACGCGGGCGCCGTCGCCGACGACCACATCGGTGAGCGTGCTGTCCGGCCCGATCTCGGCGTCCTCGCCGATCACGGTGTCGCCGAGCAACTGAACGCCGGGGCGAAGCACCGCGTCCCTGCTGATCCGCACGCTCGCGTCCACCCAGGTGGAGGCCGGATCGATGATGGTGACGCCGGCTCGCATGTGCCGTTCCAGGATGTAGCGGTTGAGCCTGCTCGTCGCGTTGGCCAGCTGGACCCGGTCGTTCACGCCGGTGACCTTGGCCGCGTCGACCAGGCGGGCGCCGTGCACCGGATGCCCGGCCTCGCGGGCCAGCCGCAGCACGTCGGTCAGGTACAGCTCGTGCTGGGCGTTGGCGGTGGACAACCGGCTGATCATGGTGCGCAGCACATTCACGTCGAACGCGTACACACCCGAGTTGACCTCGGTGATCGCGGACTGCGCCGGGGTGGCGTCGGCGTGCTCGACGATCTCGAATACCCGGCCGTCGGCGTCGCGGACGATGCGGCCGTAGCCGTTCGGGTCGTCGGGCACGAAGGTCAGCACCGTCACGGCGGACCGTTCGGCGTACGAGCGGTGCTCGTCGAGCAGCGCGGACAGCGTGTGCCCGTCGAGCAGCGGCACGTCGGCGGAGGTGACGAGCAGGTCGCCGGTGAAACCGACGGGCAGCGCGGCCAATGCGCACTGCACGGCGTGACCGGTGCCGAGCTGTTCTTCCTGGACCGCTGAGGTGATCTCACGGCCGAGGTCGGTGGCCACCGCGTCGACTGCGGCCCCGACCTGTTCGCGGTCGTGTCCGACCACGGTGATCAGATATGCGGGGTCGATCTCGTTCGCCGCATGCAGCGCGTGTGCGAGCATGCTTCGACCGGCCAGCGAATGCAGCACTTTGGGGGTCTTCGACCGCATTCGCGTCCCGGCACCGGCTGCGAGAACGACGACGGCGGTCTGCTGTGGCATGGATCTCCCTCGGCTGCCTGTCATCGTGCTGCTGGGCTCTGCTCATCCTGCTGGGGTCTGCTGTGCTGGGCGCAGATGTGCGGGCCAACGATAGGTCATCGTGCTGCCGAGCTCCGCCGCCAGGACTCGAACCTGAACTATCTGAACCAAAATCAGAGGTGCTGCCATTACACCACGGCGGATTGCCACATCGGAGGATCGGGAACACCCGCCGCTGTGCCACGGCACGGGAAAGATCCTCGCATACACCCACGCCTCTCCGCGATTCTTGCCGGTAGTTGGAGCGTCGAGAGCACCGGGGCCGGGGTTGATCCAAGGCGCGCCCGGGGTTGACGGGGCGATCTTGCGAGCTGTCTGGAACAGTTAAGGCACTGGACGGTCGTATGGCGAAGGGAGGCGGGAGCGATGTCGGCTAGTGAACCGCCCAAAGTGCCGCGTCCCCGGATGACCGGTACCCAGCGGCGACAGCAGCTCATCGAGATCGGTCGCGCGCTGTTCGCCGAGCGCGGCTACGACGCCACCTCGATCGAGGAGATCGCGCAACGGGCTCAGGTCTCCAAACCTGTGGTGTACGAACACTTCGGCGGCAAAGAGGGGTTGTACGCGGTCGTCGTCGATCGCGAGATGTCGATGCTGCTCGACATGATCGTGTCGTCGCTGACCCAGAACCGGTCGCGGATCCGGCTCGAACAGGTCGCGCTCGCGCTGCTGACCTACATCGAGGAACGCACCGACGGGTTCCGCATCCTGGTGCGCGATCAGCCGGCGGGCAATGCCGAGGGCCGCTACTCCAGCCTGCTCAACGAGGCCGTGAACCAGGTCGCACACATCCTCGCCGGGGATTTCGAGCGCCGCGGCTTCGACACCAGCCTGGCCACCCTCTATGCCCAGGCGTTGGTCGGGCAGGTCGCCACCGCCGCCACCTGGTGGCTGGACGAACGCAAACCGTCGAAAGAGGTTGTCGCCGTGCATTTGGTGAATCTGTGCTGGAACGGGCTGAGCCATCTGGAGGCCGACCCGCATCTCAGCTCGGAGTGGCGCGCCGGTATCGAGGAGTGACTCGGGTTGTTAACCAGCGAATTGCGAAGCGGGTCCAGTCGAATGCTCGAATTGACTGCCGAGGGCCCGCCTGGTGGTACGGTTCACCCATCCTTTGGGTGCTGTTCGGGCGGTAAGTCGGTCTACTTCGTGATGTCGGTCTACTTCAGGATGGCTGGTTTTTAGGATGACAGGCGGATCTGATGGCTAGGCAAGCGCGCGCGGAGATCACCCGCGACTCCGTTCTTGCGGGCGCTGCCGATGTCTTTCTGCGCTTGGGTTACGCGAACGCGAGTCTGAGCGAGATCATCGCGCAGTCCAATGTGACCAAGGGCGCCTTGTACTTTCACTTCGGCTCGAAGGAAGAGCTGGCGCGCGCGGTCGTCGACCAGGGCAACGAGCGGCTGGTCAGCTCGTGTCAGGGTTTCTTCGATCCCCGGGTGCCCGCGCTCGAGGCGTGCATCGGCATCACCTATGTCGTGGCCGACCTATCCATGAACGATCCGATGGTCGGCGCGATGCTCAAGCTGACCCATCAGATCGGTGATTACCGCGGCGCGCAGGGCGACAACATCGCCAAGACGTGGGGCGACACCTACCGCGTGCTCTCCGAAAGGGCTATCGCCCAGGGCGATTTGCAGCCCGAGCTGGACGCCGAGGTGATCGGCATGCTGCTGCAGGAGATGACCGCGGGCGTGCACATCGTCGCCGTCGGCACCGAGTCGATCGATCAGATGGCGGCCCGGATGGAACGCGTCTGGTACTTCCTGCTCCCGTCGATCGTCCCCGGTGAGAAGCTCGCCTACTTCCGCGAGTTCGCGGCAAGGCGCCTGCGTCGCTACGTGCCCTAGCAGCCCGAGCTCGATGTGTCGGCGGCCTTGACTAGACTTTGCTGGCCGCTCGAAATACCCGGCTTGAGCTCAGGAGTTGTGATGCCGACCCATCGTCCACCGCTTGCGGGACTCGCGGCGGTCGCCGGTGCCGATGCCGCGCTGCGGACCGTCGCCGAGCTGGTCGGTAAGTCCCCGGTCGAGCTGGTCGGGCCGTCCGGCGTGCGGGCCTTCGTGGCCGCGACGATCGTGGCGAGCCGGCCGCTGGTCGTGGTAACCGCGACTGGGCGCGAGGCGGACGATCTGACCCTCGAGCTCGAGGAGATGCTCGGCCCTGCGGTAGCGCAATTCCCGTCCTGGGAGACCCTGCCGCACGAACGGCTGTCACCGGGCGCCGACACCGTCGGGCGCAGGCTCGAGGTGCTGCGCAGGCTGGCCCATCCCGAAGATCCGGCCTTCCCCGAACCGCTGCGCGTGGTGGTCACCACCGTGCGGTCGCTCATGCAGCCGATGGCGGGCAGCCTCGGCGACATCGAGCCGATCGTGCTGCGCGTCGGCGCCGAGCTCGACTTCGACGAATTGCTCACGCGCCTGGTCGAATTCGCCTACAGCCGGGTCGACATGGTCGGCAAGCGCGGCGAGTTCGCGGTGCGTGGCGGCATTCTCGACCTGTTCCCGCCCACCGCCGATCATCCGGTGCGCGTGGAGTTCTGGGGTGACGAGGTCACCGAGCTGCGCCCGTTCGCCGTCGCCGACCAGCGCTCGCTCACCGAGGTGTCGGTGGATGTCGTTGTCGCGCCGCCCTGTCGCGAACTGCTGCTCACCCCGGCGGTGCGCGAGCGGGCCGCCGAGGTCGCCGTCGACTACGCGGCCGACGCCGCCCTGGTGGAGATGCTGGAAAAGCTGGCCAACGGCGTCCCGGTGGACGGCATGGAGGCGCTGCTTCCGGTGCTGAAGCCGGGCGAACTGCGGCTGCTCACCGAGGTGCTGCCCGCGGGCACTCATCTGCTGCTATGTGATCCGGAGAAGATCCGCACCCGCGCCGCCGATCTGGTGCGCACCGGCGAGGAGTTCCTCGAGGCGTCCTGGACCGCTGCCTCGTTCGGTGCCGACGCGCCGCTCGGCGCACACGGCCTGGATCTGGCCGCGTCCGGTTATCAGGCGCTGCCCGACGTGCACGCGAGCGCGGACGAGCGCGACCTGCCCTGGTGGACGCTGAGCCCGCTCACCGCGGGCGTCCCCGCCGAGGTGGTGCTTCCGGTGCTGGCCGGGCCCACCGCCCGCGGCTCCGACGAACTCGTGGCGACCATCTTCGCCTCGCTGCGCGCGCACGTGGCCACCGGCGGCCGCGCCGTGGTCGTCGTCGCCGGACACGGTACGGCGCAACGCATTCTGGAACGACTCGCCGATGCCGACGTGCCCGCCGCGACGCTCGAACCCGGCGCCGAACCGAGCAACGGGGTCGTCGGCGTGCTGTGCGGCTCGCTGCACGACGGTCTGATCTTCGACGACGCGGGCCTTGTCGTTGTCGCCGAATCCGACCTCACCGGCAACCGGATGACCGCGCCGGGCGACGGTAAGCGGCTGCCCGCCAAGCGCCGCAACCAGGTCGACCCGCTCGCGTTGAACGCGGGCGACATGGTGGTGCACGATCAGCACGGCATCGGGCGATTCGTCGAGATGATCGAGCGCACCATCGGCGGCGCGCGGCGCGAATACCTGGTCATCGAATACGCGCCGGGCAAGCGCGGCCAGCCGGGCGACCGGCTGTTCGTGCCGATGGAGTCGCTGGATCAGCTGTCCCGTTACGTCGGCGGCGAACTGCCGAGCCTGTCCAAGCTCGGCGGGTCCGACTGGGCGAACACGAAACGCAAGGCGCGCAAGGCTGTTCGGGAGATCGCTGGCGAGCTGGTGCAGCTGTACGCCGCCCGCCAGGCGGCGCCGGGACACGCGTTCGGCCCCGACACCCCGTGGCAGCAGGAGATGGAGGACGCGTTCGCGTTCACCGAGACCGTCGACCAGATGACCGCCATCGCCGAGGTCAAGTCCGACATGGAGAAGCCCGTCCCGATGGACCGGGTGGTGTGTGGCGACGTCGGCTACGGCAAGACCGAGATCGCCGTGCGCGCCGCGTTCAAGGCGGTGCAGGACGGTAAGCAGGTCGTCGTGCTGGTGCCGACAACCCTGCTCGCGCAACAACATCTGCAGACCTTCACCGAACGCGTCGCCGGCTTTCCGATCAACGTGAAGGGGCTGTCCCGGTTCACCGATCCGGCCGACGCCCGCGCCGTTATGGCGGGGATGGCCGACGGCAGCGTCGACATCGTCGTCGGCACCCACCGGCTGCTGCAGACCGGTGTGCGTTGGAAGGACCTCGGCCTTGTCGTGGTCGACGAGGAGCAGCGCTTCGGCGTCGAACACAAGGAGCACATCAAGGCGCTGCGCACCCACGTCGACGTGCTGACCATGTCCGCGACGCCGATTCCGCGCACCCTGGAGATGAGCCTGGCAGGCATCCGCGAGATGTCGACCATCCTCACCCCGCCGGAGGAACGGCACCCGGTGCTCACCTACGTCGGCGCCTACAACGACAAGCAGGTCACCGCCGCCATCCGGCGCGAGCTGCTGCGCGACGGCCAGGTCTTCTACGTGCACAACCGGGTGTCCTCGATCGACAAGGCCGCCAAGCGGATTCGTGATCTGGTGCCCGAGGCCAGGGTGGCCGTCGCGCACGGTCAGATGAACGAGGACGCCCTCGAGTCCACCGTCGAGGGTTTCTGGGAGCGCGAATTCGACGTGCTCGTCTGCACCACCATCATCGAAACCGGCTTGGACATCTCCAACGCGAACACCCTGCTCGTGGAACGCGCCGACGCACTCGGTCTTTCGCAGCTGCACCAGTTGCGTGGCCGGGTCGGCCGCAGCCGGGAACGCGGCTACGCCTACTTCCTGTACCCGCCGGAGAAGCCGCTCACCGAAACCGCCTACGACCGCCTCGCCACCATCGCGCAGAACTCCGACCTCGGCGCGGGCATGGCCGTCGCGATGAAGGACCTCGAAATCCGTGGCGCGGGCAACGTGCTCGGCGCCGAACAGTCCGGCCACGTCGCGGGCGTCGGCTTCGACCTCTACGTCCGGCTGGTCGGCGAGGCCGTCGAGGCCTACCGGGCCGCCGCCGACGGCAGGCCCATCACCACCGAAGAGCCCAAGGAAATGCGCATCGACCTCCCCGTCGACGCGCACATCCCGCCCGACTACATCGGCAGCGATCGGCTGCGCCTCGAGGGATACCGCAAACTCGCCTCCGCGCAGGACGATTCGGCCCTCGCCTCCGTCGTCGAGGAACTCGTCGACCGCTACGGTCCGCTGCCGGTCGAGGTCGGCCGGCTGGTCTCCGTCGCGAAACTGCGCCTGCTGGCCCGCGAATACGAGGTCACCGAAATCGCGGTCACCGGAACAACACTCAAGATCTCCCCGCTGCACCTGCCCGACTCGAAACAGATGCGCCTCAAACGCATCTACCCCGCCGCCAGCTATCGCGCCGCCAGCGGCGTGATCTCGCTGCCGCTGCCGCGCGTCGAAGACAGCGTCGGTGCTGAACGGGTCCGCGACGTGGTGCTCCTGCAATTCGTCGCCGACCTCCTGCTGGCCTTGGACGGAAAAGCCCAGGGCGCAGTGGATCTCACCACCGCGACCGAGGTCTCGGCCGCCCGATGAGCGAGCGAACAGGCGCCCCGGCAGGCGCGAGCGTCAGCGAGGCGCAGGCATGAGTGCCGATCGAGACGAGGCAATTCTGCGTGCCGCCCGCCACGCCGCGGCCAGCCGGTCGAACGGGATTCCGTCCGATACCGCGGTGGTGGCGGCGGGTTTGACCAACGCCGTCGAAGTCATGGACCGCCTCTGGAATTTCGGCGGCTGGGAAGTAACCCAAACCCACGACACGTTGCGCCCCTACCTGCTCGAGGAAACCTACGAACTCCTCGACGCCATCCAGCACAACGACGCGGAGACCATCAAAGAAGAACTGGGCGACCTCCTGCTCCAGGTCCTCTTCCACTCCCGAATCGCCCAAGCGGCAGGCGAATTCACCGTCGACGACGTAGCCGCCGCCCTGGTAGCCAAACTGGTCAACCGCAGCCCCTACCTCCGCGACACTCAATTCGCCGCCGACACCACCCTCGAAGAAAAGATCGCGGCACAGGAAAGTGCTTGGGAAGAACGCAAATCCGCCGAAAAGTCTCGCCGCTCCTGCCTGGACGGCATCGCCATGGCCCAACCCGCCCTGGCCCTCGCCGAAAAGATCCGCGACCGCAGCAGCAAAGCAGGCCTGCCCGAAGACCTGATCCCCACTGACCTTCGCGTCGTGCACCTCGGCCTCCCCGACAGCGCCGAGGAACGCCTCCGCAAAGCCACCCTCACCTTCGCCACCGCCATCCGCGCCACCGAGGATGCGGCGGAAGCCGATCGCGGGGAACGACTTCCGCTCGCCGGTGACGACTGGCGCAAGTACTGGGTTCACTGAGACGAGACGGGCGGCGTGTCCACGATCTCGGTGAGTGTGCCGGGTTCGGCTTTGTCGACATAGAGGACGCCGTTGAGGTGGTCCGTCTCGTGCTGCACGATGCGGGCAGCCCACCCGCTGAACTCAGCGAGCCGCGATGTTCCGCCGAGATCGGTGAAGCGCAGCGTGACGTCGGCGTGACGGCGGACCACCGCGTGGTATCCGGTGACGCTCAGGCAGCCCTCGGGGAAGTCGGCGGTTCGCAGTGAAGAGGGCGTGTACGTCGGATTGGCGACCACCAGGAATTCCTGCGGGTAGCGCTCGCGGGTCGCAGCGATCTCCTCGCTGACCGCAGCCGAGTCCTCGATCACCGCCAGCTGCACAGGCAGGCCGATCTGCGGAGCGGCCAATCCGACGCCGGGAGCCGCGTGCATCGTCCGCCGCATCAGCTCGATAAGCGCCGACAGATCCTTCTCGTCCAGCTGCCCCTCGTACCGTTGCGCGACAGTTCGCAGCCCCGGGTCATCAACCTGGACGATGGGCGCGACACCATCACCAACCCGATCCAACAACTCCCTGACCCGACGCCGCAGACCGCCCGCGTCGTCACCTTCAACCGGCGTTGCCATGACCCACCCTCCACCTCGAAGTCACCACGACCGTCGACAATGCCACACTCGTCACAAAGCCGCCGGATGGCCAGAAGCCAGAGCTCAGGGCAGGTTGGCTTTGGCCAGAATCGATTTCAGGAGTGGTAGCTGCGCCTCACAACTGGCATGCGATCTGTCGTCTAGATCCACTGTGCGCTTGTTTGTGGCCGGAGCAATCAGGACGTCCATGTTCGCGTCGCGGAACACCATCCGCACACTGCATCTGCCACCCTTCTCCTCTGAGACCGTGGCCTTCCGTCCATCAATGTCCATCTCGCGGACCACAGCCCATGCTGGAATCGGCGTTGAGTTGACGAGGTCGCGATCCGGAAGCCTATAGATGGAAATCGATAAAACCGGCAGGACTTTGCTCCACGAACAGCTGACTCCGTTTTGATCGCTGGCGCGTTCCGGTTTGTTGGGTTCAGGGTTACTCGGTCCGCTGTAGTCGATCTGGGAGATCTGCCCAGGCTCCACAAGTGAGCAGGGGTCGATGCTCCGCCAGTCCTTATCGGTCGCCTTATCGTTTCCACATCCGGCGACCAGGGTGCCCGCGGCAACTGCCACAACCAACGCAGTGTATTTGTGCACCAACAACTCCTTGGTCATTCGAGCCAGCTCTCCGGGGCTTGGTCTTCATCGTCAAAGTCGTCGTATAGGTGTCGACTGCTGTCGGAAGGGGGCTGCGGTCTGTCCCAGGAAGGTGCACCCGGTGGGGCGAGCCGACCGGTTGCGAAAGCGAACGGGATCTTCTCGTCGATCAGGTTGACAATCTCCGGTGGCTGTCGTCGGAGCCCTTCCACGATCTCATGCCAAGTGCATTCGCCACGTGAGATCGCGGCCGCAGCTGCGGCCAGTTCGGGTGAAGCGCTCGGACTACGTGCCATCTCGTTCAGACGCGCCTCGTTGACACCCGGGAACGGTTCGATCGGCTCGTCTGCTAGTCGCTTCAGTCTTGCCGCCTGGGTTGCGACATCCGCCAACGCATTCTGGAAACGCCGGATTGCCGCCTCTGCCCCGGGTGGTATATCGCCCTTATCTATCTTCATTAGTCCTCCCATGCTCCGGTACCGGTCAATGCGCTGTATTTATCCTTCGGTGCTCGTGTTATCGCCGTGATATCTCCTGCGCTTATAACGTCCTGGCCCAGGCCCGCAAGCTTGTTCGCTTTATCGCCCTTTTCTTTAACTTTGTCGATACGCTGGTTGATCTCCTTCTCTACAGCGGCCTCCGGATTCTCCAACACCTGGAGTACCGCTTGAGCGGAACGAATCATCTCCTGGATCTTGTCGATCATTGCTGTGACTTCTTGGTAAATATGATAGATGGCCATGCCGAGGTCGTAAGCCTTCTTAGCGCCCCTGACCGCTGCGGCCATCCAGCCGACTCCCGGAATGGCTGCCGTGATTGCAGAGTCTCGAATAAACTTGAGAGCCTGGTCGACAATTTCCTCTTTGAATTTCTTGTTCACGTAGTTCAGCAGATCTACAATGGCCGCCATTGCTTGCTCCACCATCGCACTGAGCACGGCTTCCGATATTCGGCCGATGGGACCCTCCCAAGCCATCGCTTTGGCGAGTCGACCGCCGAAATCTTGATATGAGTCCGCAGCCTTGCCTTGCCAGGTGTGGGCTAGATCGGAATTTCTCGCAGTGAGACTCGCGGCGACTGTTTCCGACGCTGTGCCGGCTTTCTTGAAGCACTCGCCTGCGCGTTCCAGCTCCGCCCAGTTTCCAGCCAGCGGCCCCACCACCTGTTGCAGTGGGCTCCATCCGTCGGTGTCGCTAAATTTTGTTATGTGCTGATTAACCCATGCGGTAACTTCGCGGACGGCCTGGTCGATTTCGGTGAGGATGCCCTTACTCTGATCGATCGCGGCGCGAATATCGGTTGTGCGCGGAGCTGGCAGCTCAGTGTCCGGGTGGTCTCCGGGTGAGAATGGCGTAGCATCTGTCATCGGGTCGACGTGTAACCCGTTGTATCCGCCGTAGTTTTCAATCTTTGAATGCGACTCGGCGAGTTGATCTGCGGTGGCGTGGTCTGTGGCGGTGTATCGCCATGCCGCACGCTTGAGCTCATATGAGATGTAGTCGAGCCCAGTGGTTCGACTGTTGAGCCGCGATTCCATCGCCGCCGAAAATTCCGAGACGGCCTTGTCGATGCCGACAACCGCGATCAATCCGGGCACATCGAACCCGCCATCGCCTTTATAGGAGAAGCTTTGGGGAGCCCGTGCCAGCATCGCCGCTTCCCGCTCGGACAGCCCCAGAATATTGGTTACATTTCCGACGCCGAACAAGTCCTTCGGTTCTACCTTGAACATGAATGAAGCCCGGTCCCCTCAGTTGTGATTCTATTTAGATAGTCGGTGTTCTATAATTGCTGTTCCTGATTCGATGTCAGTGATTCTTTACCCCCCGTAGTGGACATTCGGTGGTTTTACATTGGTGGATCCAGTAATTTGCCGACCCCCGAAACCTGTGTGATCACCCGCCGTATCCTTCGCTCGGGTGCAGGGATGCGATGATCTGATCGGTGACTGTCGGATCGAGGGCGCCGGGCAGGCCTTGGTGTAATTCGACCATCAGGATCATGACCTCGGCTGTGGCGTAACCGGGTGTGGCGACGATGTCGAAGAGACTGGTCGGCGGCCCGCACTTCCTTTCCTTCGGTATGTCGGTCACGATCGCGGTGTATCGCACGGCGGGGCGCCCAGCTACCGTGATTTGCGTCGGCCCCACGTACTGGACCTTCGGCTTGAACCGTTCACCGCTCGACGCGAAGATCCGCTCGGCAAGGTGCACATGGTCGCGAGCCGCGGTATCTAGGTCGACACCGCTGCGTCCGGTAGCACCGGCTACCGCGAGCCCTTCGAATTTATCCTCGGGGCAGTAGCCTGCGCCGAATGTGCCGATCGTGCTGTATCTACTGATCTCCCCACGATCGCTTTCCCAGCCGGTAACTGCGCTGTATTCGTTCTTCCAGTCGGGCGGAATCTCATAGGTGAGACCGTATTTCGTGGCAATAGGCTGGTCCGCGCCCGGCGGGACGTCGATCTTAGGTGGCGGCAATTCGATCAGGGAAAGGCCGGGTGGCGCCGTCGGCCTCGGTACCTTCGAGCTGGTGGTCGACCGGGTGGTGGCGGTCAGCGGCGATTGTGGTGCGTCTTGGTCCTGGCCGCAGCCAGCTGACAGCGTGAGTGCTGACAGGGCTGCGACCGTCACGGTGAGCGAAAGAACTTGCTGTACAACCGACTTCGAATGGCGATCACCAGGCATCGTCTTCGTCCTCCCTGAGCCGTTTCGCAGCTTTGTCAATCCAGGCCGTGAATTGGGCTGCCAAATCCTGGGGGGCGGTGGGGCGGACCTTGATCTGGTCGATCTTGCGGACTTCGGTGTAGCGGCCGTCGTCGGTGATGTCGTACCACTGCAAGGTTTCCCAGGGTTCTGGGCGGTCGAGGATTGAGCCGGTGTAGAGGGCGGCGCTGCCGCCGCCGTCGGAGGGGCGGCCGAGGAGGCGGCGATAGCGTTCGCGGGGGGAGGATCTGGTGTCGTCCGTGTAGTGGCCGTCGCGGGGTGGCTTGGCGTCGTCCTCGTGGAAGGTGGCGGGGGACTGGGTGCCGGGGTTGGCAGGTAAGAGCCAGTTGATGATTCGGGTGGGGAGGTGTTCGTGGCGGCACATGCGCAGGCGGATCGGGCCGTCGGTGTCGTCCATGACGGATTGGGAGAGGACGACGGCGTGCTGAGGGTTGCGGGCAGCGAGGATGCGGTACTGGCGGACCGCGGCGTTCTTTGTCCGTGTTGTGCCGCCGAGGATTTCGATGCGGATGTCCGAGGTCGTCAGGGTGTGGATGGCGAGACGGATCTGATCCATTTCGTCGAAGGAGTAGCTGTTGCAGACCTTTTCGCGATGCGCGTCGAAATCTTCGAGATAGCGGAAACGGCTGAGGTAGTGCAGTGGGCGTGGGAAGCGGTCGTTGGCGTCGCTATACCAGAGGGCGGCGAAATCGTCTGGTTCCCAAGTCCATTCAGCCATGTGTGATCCATTCAGTAATGCGGGTAGCGCAGTAGCTTTGTTCTCGTCCGGTGCAGTCGATCGACTATCGATCGGTGCCGGGTGGATCCTCTGCGGGCTTTACCTGGGCCGCGGCATACCTCGCGCCGAGCACGCCACCAGGAATAGTCGGGGGCGTTTCACCGAGGAGTTCGATGGTGTTCTCGTCGGTCTTCAGGTAGTCGGGCGACTGGTGTTCGGAATCGTCTTCGCCTTTTCCACGGCCGCCACCGGGGGACATCATGCCGGGGGAGCCTGCCGCGCCGCGAGCAGCGGTGGCGCCGGCGGGGACCGTTGGTCTGCCGGTCGTACCCGGGCTGCCAGCGGTGCCGGGAATGCTTCGGCCCGGGCTTGCTGGTTGCTTCGTAGGACTGCCGGGGCTCCCGGGACTGCCAGGACTTCGCGGGGTGAGACCCGTTGGAACGCCCGGGGTTGTCGGGTGGGTGGTGGTCGGCGTTGTCGGTGTGGTGGAGCTGGGAGATTTCGGCGCAGTCGTGTCGGCGGCAGTGGTGCTCGCCGCAGTTGTCTGCTGCTTTGTGGGGTCGGTCTGGCTCTGGTTTTGGTTGGACTGGTCGGAGGTGGACTTCTCCGCCGTGGGGGAGCCGGACTCGACCTTTTTCTGGTCGTCAGAAGTTTGGCTCGGCTGGTTGGGTTGACCCGTGTTGTTGTTCGGATCGGTGGTGTTGTCGCTGGTGCCGGAGGGCTGGTTTTTGTGGACGACGGGTGGGACGTCGGATTGCTGGACGAGATCGACTGGGCGCGGCAATACCGGCAGCGACTTGTCGGCCTGGGCTAACCCATCGACGTAGTAGGTGCGCATAATGGTTCGCGCTTGCTCTTCGGCGTCGTTGCGCTTGTTCTCAAAGCTGGAGCGGAAGGGTGGCCAACCCTTGGGGTTGTACCAACTCGGGTCGCCTTGATGCTCGGGTATCCCTGTTTTGACGTCAACGGCAGCCTGGGCGGTGTCGGTGATGATCTTGCTGATCGAGCCGAACGTGCTGGTGAGCTGGTCGGCTTTCGTCGTGTAGTTGACAATCGCCTTCTTCGAAGCCTCCGCGGCTTGCCCTTCCCACGACTCGGCGATGGACGACATCATTCGCTGGCGGAAGGTGTCCAACCCCTGGGTCCACTTTTGCTGCGCCTGTAGGTATTTGGTGGCGGCGTCGTTAGCAGTGGTGGTTTCGACCGGTTCGAAGGCATCGCGGATTTCCGTGTGCCGGAAGCCCTTTGGGTTCTCGGTCCGCGGTGGAATCTGCGGCGGCTCGGTGCCGGTCATTTGTTGTCTCCAGGGATCGGGCCGGTGACGCCGGGTTGGCCGTTGCGGTCGGGTAGTTGGTCTAGCCGAGCGATCTCCGCATTGAATCGGGCTGCGAATTCGGTATCTTGGGCGATATACCGATCGCGGATGGCGGCGTGTAGTTGGCGAATGTCCTCGACGGCGCGCCAATGCTCCTCGAGCACTGTCTTGAAATCGTCGCCACCTGGGTGATCACTGGACTTCGCACGGAAACGGTTGGCCATCGTGGGTGCCGACGTCAGCGTGGAGCCGGGATGATCGCCGAAACCCCAGGTACCGATTCGGCCGATGTCCCTCATACTCTGCTGGATTTTTCGGATCGTCTCTTGGAAGTCCGTGCACTCACGATCGAGCTTGGCGAAGTCCTCTGCGTTCATGCGTACCGCCAGCCGACCGTCTTTGGCTTCGGTGATAAGGCTTGCGAGCGGGCTCGGAGCCGGTTGATCGGCCATCGTGTTCCTCCCCTTGAATTGATTCAGCCGATCGTCACGCGTTCGCTGGAATACTTGGTGCGACCTTGTCCGCGAGCGTCCGGGCCAGTTGGCAAGCATCTATATTGCCGGTGGCGGGATTCGACTTTGGATTGTCCAGAGAGAAGTCGAGGCTTCCGCCCTTCATCTCCACGTTGACTACGCATGCTGCGTCGTCGCTGGCCTGGTGGGTAGATATGGCCCGGCGACTGCCAGCGGTGAACTCGCTCGTATCCCTGAAGTTCTTAGCTCGTACCATGTCGAGAGTGAGGTTGGATGCCGTGATGGCTACTGCATAACCGCCACCGCCGCGGACAACCCAACCGCAACCTCTCCACATAACCCCTCCTGGCGCGTCCGTGTCGGCACGGCCGGTGGCCTTGAGATTCTCAGAGGCCAGCACGTCTGCAGGTATTCCTGTGCACGGATCGAACCCATGCGGCACGTCCGCTGCCAAGGATGGCGCGGTGGCGCTGGTCGCATTGCCTGAGGTCGACGTGCTCGGCGGCCCGTCCTTGCCGTCCTGACATCCCGCCAGAGCCAGCGTCACACCCAAAGCAAGGGTCATCGCGCGCAGCCTATTTCCCCTGCTCAACATCGGCGTCCCCTTCGCAGCCAGCTGACGACATGAGTATGAGGGGTATGCCATCCCCCCATAACTATGGGGCAGACCCTACCGCTCGGCTCGAAGCGACTGCAAACAACCCGAGTGTTACGAACAGATGGTGTTCGACATTCGTACTGGCCAGGGGTCGGCGGCGATCGGGTCTAGTGGCAGCCTGGCAGTCGGCGGCGGCCTGAGCGGACATCGGTGGCGAGATCCTCGTATCCGACCGCTAGTTCTGCGAGGCGCTCCCACGCATCCCAGAGATCCCATTCGCAGGCGCTGAGGAGAGCGGCGTAGGCGGCGGCGGTGCACTGGGCGAGCCGGTCGATTACCTCGCCGACGGTTTCTGTGTGTACCGAGGCGGCGCCGTGGGAGGGCGGTAGTTGTTTGTCGATCCAGGTGTCGATGGAGTGGACCAGGTCGGTGCGTTGCCGGTCTGTTTCCTCGTGTGCGCAGCAATCCTCGGAAAGTCTGCGTTCGTGCAGGATTGTGAGGGTGCGGGCGGTGTGGAGGAGCGGGTGGTCGTTCGGCACTTCGCCTCGACATGCTTGTAGCAGTTGGTTTTTCGTGGGGAACGGGTTGCTCAACGGAGGGGCTCCCGAGGTGCGCAGGCCTGCACCGCTGCGATGATCGTCAGTCCGGACGGGCGGAAGGTGTCGCGGGGTGGGATCACCCATTGCCGGTGAGCGGGGCCGTCGGCGGGGGATGGCAGGGCGATTTCGCCGCCGAAGGGAACGATCGAGACATTGAGGTGCAGTAGGGCCGGAGCGAGGCGAATGTCGTTCGGTAGGTCGGGGCGCACCAGGTAGGTCCAGCGATGTGAGCGGACGTGCGCGACGATCGGCCCGAGGGTGAATCGCCTGTGCAGCAAGTCATCTCGTACTCGCTGGCCTAGTGCGGCGGGCATGGTGATGCCGCCGACGAGGCCCGCCTTGATGACAATACGGCCGATTTCCGGATGGATTCCGGCTGGGAGACCGCATGTTCGCCGGTAATAGGCGCATCGGGTGGTGGGTGTATCCGCGAACGCCGCAATGTTCATGGGAACCTCGCATTGCAATTGGTTGTTTTGGAATGCACCAGTCAGGAACTTTTGATTCCTTGCTCCATTCCCGACCGGCGCGCAACAAGAACACCATCGAATGGCCAAGCAGCGATCTCATAACAAGAATTCTCGGGAAAGTGCTCCGAATTCCCAGAGGAAGTGCCACCCTGGGACCGCTTGTTTCCCAAGGCAAGACGACAGTAGGGGCGTGACATGAGTGATGAAGGTGGCTCGACCCTGCCGCGACGGCAGCTGGGTCGGTATCTCCGCGAGGGGCGCAACGAGGTTGGCCTGACCCTCGAACAGGTAGGGACCATGATGCAATGGAGTAAAAGCAAGCTCTCTCGCATCGAGAAAGGTGCAAGTGGGGGAACTCTTCGTGAGCTCGATATCAGCGAACTGTGCCGTGTCTATGGATTCGATGATGACCGAACGATGGCCATGGTCAGACTTGCGGAGCAGGCGGACGCGAAGTGTTGGTGGCACACGTACGACGATGTGATCCGCAAAAGCTTCAACATGTATGTGGGCCTGGAGTCTTCAGCGACGTCTTTGATCATGTTCCGACCGGACTTGGTGCCTGGCCTGCTCCAGATCCCTGACTATGCAAGGGCTCTCGATCGGACCTATTTCCCCGCAGACTCCGCCGATGATCTTGATCGACGGGTGCAGCTCCGAATCAAGCGGCAGGCCATCATCACTCGGCGTTCACGTCCGATAGCCGTCGAAGTGGTGTTGCACGAATCGGCCATACGCACCGTGGTCGGTGGACCTAAGACGATGGCGGCGCAGCTCAAACATATCGCTGACCTGAGCACATACACCAATGTGACTGTGCGGGTGCTCCCGTTCGCAGCCGGGTTTCCTGTGGGTTTGTACGTTGGGCCGTACGTACTCTTGAACTTCGGACTGGGTAACAACGGCCAGGAGGTTGCGCCAGCTGTCGTATTCGTCGAGGGGTATACCGGCGACATGTATTCTGAACGGGCGCAGGACATGCGGATGTACCAGAAAGCGTTTGCAGCGATGCAGCGCGCTTCGTTGGACGAAGTAGCGAGCAGGATCCTGTTTCGGCAGGCGGCGAAGGAGTTTGGGGCATGAACGGTGATCTGTCCACTGCCAAATGGTTCAAGAGCGAGCGCAGCGCTGGTGGTTCGGAATGCGTCGAAGTCGCCTTCCTCGACGGCGACATGATCGGCGTCCGCGACTCCAAGGACCCCACCGGCCCGGCTCTGGTCTTCACGCCAGCCGAGTGGGAAACCTTCACCGCCCGTATCAACACCGGCGAGTTCAACCGGCCGTAACCGGCTCTGCCGCAGGAACTTCAACCCTCGCGACGCGCTGAGGAGGGGGCTCCGTGGAGCCGACAGCCGAGCAAGTCGAACCAGTGGCGCGCACCAGCGTGCGCCTACTGCTAGTCGATGACAAGGACCGCCTACTCCTGTTCGCCAGTCACGACGACTCCGACGGCCACCGCTACTGGTATCCGATCGGCGGCGGGATCGAGGAGGGCGAGACGCTGGCAGAGACGGCCGTCCGGGAGGCATGGGAAGAAACCGGGCTCATCGATTTCCAGTTGGGCCCAGAGGTGTGGCGGCGGCGGGCGACTGCCTCGTGGGGAGACGTCATGTACGACTGCCGGGAGCACTACTTTCTTGTCCGGGTAGACAGTTTCGACGTCGATACCTCGGGTTTCACCGAGAACGAGCGCGAGACGGTCACGGGGCACCACTGGTGGACCTTGGACGAGATGAGCGCGACCGGTGATCGGCTGGTGCCCAGGGATTTGCGATCGTTGCTGAGTGACTTGCTGGTGTCCGGCCCGCCCGATGAGCTGATCTTTCTGACGACCTAGCGCCGCGTCGGCCGGTCGATGCGTGACTCCCGATCGACAGTGACCTGTGCGCGTAGCGTTGGGCGGAACGAATAACGGCGGTCGGGCTGTGGGTTGCACCGGATTCGGCCCGGGATCGGGAGGTTTCGGATGTTGAGTGTGTTTTCTTCGCCGGGGCATTACGTGCAGGGCCGCGCGGCGACCGAACAGCTCGGGGCGGAGATGACGCGGCTCGGGATCGGCGGGCCGGTCACGATCGTGGCGGGGCGAAGCGCGCAGCGGTTGCTGACCGAGGCGTGGGATCGCTCGTTGACGGACGCGAAGATCGCTTACTCCGTTCATCTTTCGAACGGGGAGTGCACCAGGGCGGAGATCGCCAGGATCACCGAGGGCGTGCGGGAGAACGGCAGCACAGTGGTGTTGGGTGCGGGCGGTGGAAAGGTGCTCGACTCGGCGCGAGTTGTCGCCGATGATCTCGGCCTGCCGATGATCAGCTGTCCGACCACCGCGTCGAGTGATGCCCCGTGCAGCGCGTTGTCCGTGATCTACACCGACGCTGGCGAAGTCGAAACTTCCCAACTGCTGCGCCGCAACCCCGCACTTGTTCTCGTCGACACCTCCGTCATCGCCCAGGCGCCCGCGCGGCTGCTCGCCTCCGGCATGGGTGACGCGCTCGCCACCTGGTTCGAGGCGCGCACCTGCTCCGCCGCGCAGGTGCGCAATCTGCGTGGAGGCGCGTCCACGCGCAGCGCGACCGCTCTGGCCGAGCTCTGCTATCGCACGCTGCTGGCCGACGGCCCGCAGGCGCTGGCCGCCGTGCGCGAGCACGCCATCACCCCGGCGTTCGAGCGGATCGTCGAAGCCAACACCTTGCTGTCGGGTCTCGGCTTCGAATCCTCGGGTCTGGCCGCCGCACACGCGGTGCACAACGGGTTGACCGCCGCACCGCAAACCCACGAGTTCCTGCACGGTGAGAAGGTCGCCTTCGGCGTCGTCACGCAGTTGGTGCTGGAGGGTGCGCCCGCCGCCGAGATCGACGCGGTCCTCGGGTTCTGCACCGAGGTCGGTCTGCCGACCACGCTCGCCGCGCTCGGCTTGGCCGACGCCGACGAAGCGACATTGGCCGCGATCGCGACCCGCGCCACCGCGCCGAACGAGTCGATGCACAACGAACCCTTCGCCGTCGACGCCGCGATGACCGTCGACGCCATCCGCGCCGCCGACGCCATCGGCCGAGCGCACTAGGCCGCGAGCGGCATAAGTCCAACGCCGAAAGGCGCGCACCGTGGTGTGCCACGCGCACCGATCCCTATGAACCGCGTCACTAACGAACCACGACCGGGTTAACGTCCGAGCACTTCCGCGGGATTTCGACATAGAAACCTCACCTTCCCGCAAGCATGTCGTCACCGTCCGTCGGGAAACCTGTCAGTAGTCCTTCGCTATTCTGGCGGTGGAACCCGAAGCCAATGGCGGGCAAACCGCCGGGGAGGACGTTCGGTCCGGTGCACATCAGCAGAGTCGCGGAGCACCCGCGACCGGATCATGTGTTGTTCCACTTCAGCGACACCCATGTGATTGCCGGCGACGGCGATCTATACGGTGACGTCGACGCGGACCAGCGATTACGCCAGTTACTCGCGCAGGCCGCGGCCAGTCGGATCCAGCCGACCGCGATCGTGTTCACCGGTGATCTCACCGACAAGGGTGAGCCCGCGGCGTACGACAAGCTCAAGGCGCTCATCGAGCCGTTCGCGAGAAGTTTGCCAGCGCCCATCGTGTGGGTCGCGGGGAACCACGATGACCGCAGTCTCCTGCGCCGCAAGCTGCTCGGCGAGCGCGCCTCGACCGCGCCGCTGGACCGGGTCCACCTGATCGACGGCCTGCGCATCATCGCCCTGGACACCTCTGTCCCCGGCCACCATTACGGCGAGATCTCCGACGAACAGCTGGACTGGCTGCGTTCGGTGCTTTCCGAACCGGCCCCGTTCGGCACCATCCTGGCCATGCATCACCCGCCCGTGCCCTGCGTGCTGGACCTCGCGGTGACCGTCGAGCTGCGCGACCAGCGCAGGCTGGCCGACGTGCTCGATGGCAGCGACGTCCGCGCCATCCTGGCCGGTCACCTGCACTTCTCGACCAACGCGACGTTCGCGGGCATCCCCGTCTCGGTGGCGTCGGCGACCTGCTACAGCCAGGACCTCGGCGTCGAGCAGGGCGGCCAGCGCGGTCGCGACGGCGCGCAGTCCTTCAACTATGTGCACATCTACCCGGACACCGTGGTGCACTCGGTGGTCCCGATCGACCGCGGCGCGACGGTCGGCAACCCGTCGACCGCGGCGGAGGCGGCCAGGACGCTCGCGGCGGAGGGGATCGTGATCCCGCCCGCCGCGCGCATCCCGCATGTCATGCGGCGCCGGGCGACGACTCCGGAATCGGACGACGAGTCGGTGCGCTGAGCCGCTCCCACGGCGCCGGATCCGGGAAGTAGCGCGACAGGAACGCCGAAACCGCGAGCACCCGATCGGTTTCGGAGATCTCGGGGAAACTTCCGTCGTTCAGGCAGAAGAAGTCGACGTTGCGTTTCCGCGCGATCCCGTCCAGCAGCGAGAGCCCCTTGCGGCTCGTCGTGTCGACGTAGCGCACCTTCGCCGTCTCCTGCGGCACCGCACGTCCGGTCAGCATCGCGTAGTAGTGATACAGCGAGTTGGTGACGGAAATGTCGGTGGCCGAACGGAATCGGCTGGTCCTGGTCCGCGCGAAGTCAGCGGCGAACTCGTCTTCCATCTCCAGCAATACGCTGCGGCGCAAGGGAACCGGCGTGTGCTCGAGATGCCGGGAGATGATGTGCCCGAACCGCTCGGCGAGCAGTTCCCGGTTCACCCGTGCGGCGTTCTCGAAGCCGCTGCGCCGCTCGTTGTTGCGGCCCGGCCCGATCCTGGTGTCCGCCTCGATGAATCGGCTGATGCCCGCCGAGGTGAAGAACATCGACGGACGCACCGGACGCGCGAAGAACATGTCGTCGTTGGAGTACAGGAAGTGCTCGCTGAGCCCCTCGATGTGCTGCAACTGGCTTTCCACCGCATGGGAATTGAAGGTCGGCAGCCCGCTGGCGTCCGAAAAGTGGTCCAGCGCACGGACAATCGTCACCCGAGGGTGGTCGGCGAGCCAGGCGGGCATGGTGGAGTCGGTGGCGATGAAGATCCGCCGGATCCACGGCGCGTTCTTGTCCACCGACCGCAGTGCGTATTTCAGCTCGTCGATCTGCCGGATGCGCGCGTCCGCGTCGTCACCCTCGCCGACCACCACCTGCGCGAGCATGCCCGCGCGGCGGGCCCGGAACTCCGGGTCCGAACCGTCCACCCAGGAGAACACCAGGTCGATGTCGAAGCTCACGTCGCTCGGCTGCGGCGCGAACATGTCCACCAGGGTCGGCCAGGCCCGATCGAACAGCAGCACCTGCGTCTGCTCGACATCGGCGAGGTCGAACATGGTGCGGGTCAACGCGTTCGGGCGCGGGCACTCGACCGTGTCGCCGTGGTACTGCCACAGCTCCAGGTCGACCCGATGCGCCGGATCGCTGTCGCGCCCGATCCGGAAGACGTTGTGCTGCACCTCTTCACACGCGAACCCGGCGGCGATCGCGCCGGCCGTCACCCGGCGCACCATCAGGTGATGTGCCGCGTCGGTGGCCAGCACGAGCCGCTGCCCGCGGTCGCGCACCAGCAGGAACGGCACCTCCGCCGCCGCGAGCTCGGAGCGCAGGTAGCCCAAATCCTCGATCATCGAGGCCGATACGACGAGATTGCCCGCCATCGGCCGGGTCTGCAGCTCTACCGCTGCGGGATTCACAGCCCCCATGTCCATCATCAGCTTGTTCTCCACATTCGTTCGTGCTCCGTTGGGGCCAACTACCTAGGCACCGCGCTGGGAGCCGAGCGGCCGCACCGCCGACGGACGCACCGTCGGCTGTGTAGCGCCGCGCCCGGCGCGGTCGCATTCAGAAGTGGGGCACGATGCCGTAGCGCAGGAACGAATTGATCACGCGGTATGTAGACGACAGGTAAACCATTCGTTTTCACCTCACTCACGGCAGAACGCATAGCGTCAGATGGGTGTGCCGCAACCGTGCGCGCGGGCGAGTCTACGACCGAGCGTGCGCACGGGTGACAGCACGCTGGGCCGGACAATCATCGGCCGGCAAAGAGAAGATGTCCCAGACAACAATGGGGACTGTACGAATGATGCATCGACGGTGACATTTCGTCAATCGGGACACTCCGTCTCACCCGCTGCCGTTCCGCTGCCTATGGGACCGTCCCTGCGCCCCGATGGCCGCGCTTGGCCTGGTAATGGCCGGTCAGGGGGCTGTTCTGGGCCGTCAGGCATCGAATCGGCTGGTCAGTTGTCGTGACAGGCATCATGCCCGGCCCGGCCCTGGATGGCGAGGGGGTGGCGACGAAGAGACAATTTAATTAGGCTAGGCTCACCAACCTTGCGGAGAAGGGAGTGCACCGCTGTGCGCGTCGTCATTCTGTTCGGATCCGAGATGGGCACGGCCGAAACCGTCGCAGACAGCGTCGCCGACGCGCTCTGCGCGCACGACGTTTCGGTGTACGACCTGGGCGACTTCGCCGTGGACGACCTCGACGTGCACGACTTCCACGTCATCGTGTGCTCGACCTACGGCGACGGCGACCTGCCCACCGGCGCGGAACGGTTCTTCGACGAGCTCACCGCGGCCGCGCCCGATCTGACCGGACTGAGCTTCGCGGTCTTCGGCCTCGGCGACAGCATCTACGGCGACACCTTCAACCGCGGCGGCGAGACTGCGGCCGAGAAGCTCATCGAGTGTGGCGCCGGTCAGATCGGCGAGCACGCACGCCACGACGCGTCGACCGAAATCCGGGCGAAAGACATGGCCCGTGACTGGGTGGCAACGCTGCCCATCCCCGCGCTCGCCTCGGCCTGATAGTCCGCTGAGAGCAGTCCGGACGGGTGCAGCGCCAGCGGACAAGCGGCCCAGCACTTTAGACTGCTATCAAGCGCGGCACAGCCCGTCGCGCTCGACGATCCATGAGGTGACGAAGATGGTAGCCGGAGCGAGCCACGTGCAACGTCAAGACCACTCGACAGATCAGGACGATCATCCCGAGTTGGACGTGCTACCGGAATGGCCCCTGGAGACGATCGCGGTGCTGGTGACCACCGATCCGGGGCCGCACGCCATCCCGGTGTCCTGGCCGGTGCGGGCCGGCGATCGGCAGATCCTGATCAGCCTCAAGTTCGATCGGGGTTCGCTCGCCCGATTACGCGAACGCCCGGAGGTGGCGTTACTGATCCTCGGCGGCGGCAATGTCGCGCTGTGCGCGCGGGGCACCGCGCGGGTCATCGCCGAGCAGATGCCCGACGCCGCCGACTACGTGGCGGTCCGGATCGATGTCGAGGCGATCGACGACCATCGGCAGTCGGCCTTCGCGGTGGCCAACGGCATCCAGCGCAACGTGCTCGACTCGGCTGAACTGCACGCCCTGGAAGGCCGCGTGAGCACCCTGCGTACCTGGGCAAACGACCAAAACTGAACCCGCACAACAATTCCGGGATTCACGACAATAATCGGAAATGAAGGCGGCGCGACCGGGCCGCAGGGAAGGGACTCATGAGCGTCACATTGGCCAAAGGCGGAAATGTTTCGCTGTCTAAGCAGGCAGCCAACCTGAGCAAGGTCGCGGTGGGCCTCGGCTGGGACACGCGCACCACCACGGGCGCCGACTACGACCTGGACGCCAGCGCGCTGGCCACCGGGCCGGACCTGAAGGTGCTGTCGGATCAGCATTTCGTCTTCTACAACAACCTGCGCTCGCCGGAGGGCTCGATCGAGCACACCGGCGACAATCTCACCGGCGAGGGTGAAGGCGACGACGAGGTGATCAACGTCGACCTCAGCGCCACCCCGCCGACCATCACCAACATCTTCTTCCCGGTCTCCATCCACGACGCCGACGCGCGCAGCCAGTCGTTCGGGCAGATCCGCAACGCGTTCATCCGGGTCACCGACGCGGCGACCGGCGTGGAACTGGCCCGCTACGACCTCACCGAGGATGCCTCGACCGAAACCGCGATGGTGTTCGGCGAGCTGTACCGGCACAACAACGAGTGGAAGTTCCGCGCCATCGGCCAGGGGTACGCCTCCGGGCTCGCGGGTATCGCCCGCGATTACGGCGTGCATATCTGATCTCGACGATCACGGCGCCGCGAACTCCCCGCGGCGCCGTGGATCAGCTTGGGCTGCTGAGGCTTTCCGGCGCTGCTGTGATCACCGGCGGGCAGTCGCGTTCCCTGCCGTCGAGCAGCGCGAAGTACCGGCGGAGCATGAGGCCCGCCGTGGTGGCCAAGCCCGCGGTGAGACCCCACCAGACGCCCGCCGCGCCGAGGCCGGCCGGGTAGGCCAGCAGCAGAGCCACCGGCAGGCCGACACACCAATAACCGATGACCGACAGCCGGAAGCCCGCGTTGGTCTCCTTCAGGCCACGCAGCAGTCCGGTGCCGATGTTTTGCGCGGCATCGAAGAACTGCAGCACGATGCCGATCAGCAGCAGGGTGTGCGCGATCTGAATGGTGTCGGTGTCGCTCGAGTTGAGGAACGGGCGCAGCACGAGATCGGGCGCGATCACGTACACCGCACCGGTGATCGCGGCCACGATGGCGACGTGGCGCAATGCCAGCCAAGCCAGCGCCTTCGCGTGCTGATACTCGTCGCGCGTGACGGCGTGGCTGACCAGGATCGAGGCGCCGTGCGACAGGCCGATGGCGACCTGGAACACGATGTAGATGATCTGGTAGACGATGTTGTGCGCGGCCAGCGCCGCCGGGCCGATGCTGCCCATGACGAGGGCGAGCACCGAAAACATGCCCGCCTCGGAGCCATAGGTGAGCGCGATCGGCCCGCCGAGCCGCAGCTCGGCGAGAACGGTGGAGCGCCGCACCGGCCACGGCCGCACCGGCAGCGTCGCGCCCAGTCGGGCATCGCGCCGCACCATCGCCCAGAAGACGGCGAAGGTGATCAGGAAGACCAGCGAGGTCGCCACGCCGATACCGGTGAGACCGAGCTCGGGCAGTCCGGCGCGGCCATGGATGAAGGCAACGGCCAGCACCAGATTCAGCACCACCGAGCCGAGCGTGACCAGCAGCAGCGCCTGCGGGCGTTGCATGCCGACGGTGTATTGCCGCAACACCTGGAACCACAGGCAAGGCAACAGACCTGGCGCGAGCGCGACCATCAACGGCCGCGCGTCGGCCAACACGCCCGCGTCCTGGCCGAGCCATTGCAGCGCCCAGCCGAGTCCGATGAGCAGTGCGCCACCGACGATTCCGGCGAGCGTGGCGATCAGAAAGCTCGACCGCAGCACATCTTTGATCTCGTCATCGGGGGATTCGCCACGCTTACCGGCCGAACTCACCGCGGTGGCGATCTGATTGCCGCTCGCGGTGATCAGCCCGACGCACATGGTGCGGATCTGGTTGAACAGCGCGATCGCCAGCCCGCCCGCGGCCACCTGCTGCACGCCGAGCGTGCCCATCAGCACAATGTTGGTGGTGGACACCGCGATCTGCGCCAACTGCGTCATCGCGATCGGCGTGGCAAGCGCGGTCAGCCGCCGACTGTCCGCACGGTAGCCCGACAAATTCAGCGGGCGCTTCATCGCGCCTGAGCGAGTTCGGCGGGGCGGGTGGCGGGGGCGAAGTGCCGCAGCATCGTTCGTACCTCGGTTTCGGCGGCTGGGTCGAGCAGGTCGCGTTCGGTCATCCAAGCATCGTCGAATACCGTGTCCAGGTACTTCTCGCCGCCGTCGCAGACCAGAGTGACGATCGTTGAGCCGGGCGGGAATTCGTCGAGGCGGCTGAGGGCGGCATGCACCGAGCCGCCCGCCGAGCCGCCGATCATCAGGCCGAGCTCGGCGGCCACCGCGCGGGCGGTGGCGAAGGCGTCGATATCGGCTACCTTGACGCCCTCGTCCAGCAGCGAGTAGTCCACCGCGGTGCCGATGGTGGCGCCGGGCGGCGTGCCGGTGCCGGACTGCCAGTACGGGCCGCCCTCGCCGCCGAACGCGATCGAGCCGACCGGCTCGACGCCGATTACCCGTGCCGGGCAACCGAGTTCGCGCAGCCGGGTCGCGGTACCGAACAGCGAACCGCCGGTGCCGACCGAGGAGAGCAGGATGTCGACCCGCTCCACGTCCTCCAGCAATTCGTCGGCGACCGCGTAGTAGCCGACCGCGTTGGCGTCGTTGTTGTGCTGCTCGGTGAAGTACGCGTCCGGCCGCGCCGCCGCCATCGCCTCGGCCAGGTCTTCCCGCGCCGAGGTCGCCAGATTGTCGTCGCCGTCGTCGGCGACGAACACCAATTCCGCACCCATTGCCCGCATAGCCCGCAACTTGTCCTTACACGCGTGATGATCGACCACTGCGGTAAAGCGATACCCACGTTCGGCAGCTACTACCGCGAGACCGAGTCCGGTGTTCCCGGATGTCGACTCGATGATATGCCCGCCACTTCTCAGCAAACCACGACGCTCCGCATCGAGGACCATCTCGCGGGCCATCCTGATCTTGGCCGCGCCGGTCGGGTTGAACTGCTCGAGCTTGAGCAGTAACCGGGTGCCGGTCGAGGTCGCCGCCAGTTCGAACAGTGGCGTGCGGCCGATCAGATCCGTCACGCGCGTGACGAGCGGCATGGAGTTTCTCCTCAGTCAGGTGGTGGGTGTCAGCCGTCGAGCGTCCAGCGGAACCGATCGCCTGGGGGATGGCAGTCGGCGGAGCCGGCGGGGTGGGTGGGGTGGGTGGGGTGGGTAAGCACCGGGGGATGGCAGCTGGCGGAGCCGGCGGGGTGGGTAAGTACTGCCGCATCTTGCAGCACCACTTTCGGCGGAATCGGCAGGTCATGGAAGGCGGATTCGTTGGAATCCATTTGGTAACCGGCGGTATTGGGGTAGATCAGCAGGTCGCCGACCTCGGCGGCGCGCGGCAGCGGGATGCGGCGCCAGCTGAGCATGTCGGAGTCGAGGCAGGTGGCGGCGCCGACGCTGGTCGGTGTCGGGGTGCCCGGCCGCGCGGGCCACAGCAGTGGGTCCGGCAGGTATTCGCTGTCGAACCACTGCTCGGACAGGCTCAGACTCGTGCCGTCGACGGTGAGCAGGCAGTACGGCGCGCCGTCGGCCTGCCGTATTTTGCTGCCCTGTACTCGGAAGACGGTGAATCCGGCGTGCGCGAGCAGCGCGCGGCCCGGCTCGATCGCCAGCCGGATGGCGTTGTCGCGCAACCGCTGTGCGAGCCCGTCGTGTTCGAGGACCGCGGCGAGCATGGCGGGGCCGGGCGCCGGGAAGTGATAGGGGTAGTACGAGTCGAACGATTTGCCCGAGTGAAACCACTGCCGGTCGACGTGTTCGGTGAACTCCGTCCACGCGGTGGCGGGCACGTAATCGACGCCGAATCCGCCGCCGATCGACAGTGTCGTCGCGGGATGGCCGAGGGTCCGCGCGTGCAGGCAGCGGGTGATCAGCTCGCAGGCCAGCTCGGCTCGGGCCACCGCGTCGTAGCCGGACAGGTGAAAGCTGAAGCCCTCCAGGCGGATCGATTCGCGGCCGTCGAGTGCGGTCAACGCGTGGTCGATCTCGGCATCGGTCAGGCCGAACCGGCTGGCCGACGCGGCGGGCAGTACCCGCAGCATGACCCTGGCCGGTGCGGCCGAGGTGCCCAGTGCGGCAAGACGTTCGAGCTCGCCGAGGTCGTCGACGGCGATCAGCGCGCCGTGCCGGGTGGCGAGCCAGAGCAGGTCGTCGGACTTCGCGGGCCCGGTCACCATCAGCTCGTCACCGCGAACACCCTGGGCGAGTGCGGCAGTGAGCTCGCCGGTGCTGGAAACATCTACGCCCGCACCATGTTCCGCGCAGGCACGCGCGACGGCGGGCGACTTGTTCGCCTTCTTGCCGTAGTAGATGACGCCATCGATCCCCGCTTGCTCGAACACCGTGCGGAAACCCTGGATATTGCGGCCGACCATCGGCGGGTACATGACGTGGAACGGTCCGCCCAGCGCAAAACCGATGTCGCCCAGCAGATTCGGGTCGTCGAACGCGCGGCGCTCCCACTCGTCCAGGTACGCCGGGACCGGGGCGGCGCTGATCGAACCTCGCGTCACCCCCACCCCGCCGCCGTCTAGTCCCACAGGGGCACCTCCGTGCCACGGCCCTCCGCGATGGCGCGCTCGGCGAGTGCGTGCGCGACGGCGATGTCGGTCAGCACGAGCCCGCTGTTGTAGACGAAGATTCGCTCGTCGTCCGAGCGGCGCGCGACCGCGCGCCGGCTCAGGATCTGCGGCAGTTCCGCGTCCACCGCGCGCAGCGTCCCGTCCGGCCCGGCCATGTCGGTACCGGTCAACCCCATTTGCTCAGCGCTGGTGGCGACAACGCGGTCCGCGTCGACCAGCGTGGACGGGGCCAGGCCGTAGCCGACCAGTACCACCGTGGAACCCGGTGCGAGATCACTGGATTCGAGCGCCACCTCGGTGCCGGGACCGGCGGTGGCGAGCACCACGTCGGCGGTGGCCGCGGCGGCCTTCGGGTCTTCGACCGTTTCGAGCAGCGCGTGCGGGTAGTACTCGGCGAGGTGCTGGTGCACCGCGTCCAGCCCTTCGGGATGGGTGCCGTACAGCATCAGCTTGCGCAGCTGCGGGTTCGCGGCGAGCAAGTGCGGCAACGCGTTTCGGCCCTGGGTGCCGGTGCCGATCAGCAACACGCTCTCCGCGCCACGGCGAATGGTCTCGCGCACCAGCAGCGCGGACACGGCCGGGGTGCGCAGCGCGCCGACCCGGGAACAGTCCATCATCGCGATCGGTGCACCCGTGCTGTCGTCGTACAGCGTGATGGTCGTGTAGTAGCGCTTGGTGCTGCGATCGTGACCGGGGTCGAACTTGTACGACGTCTTCATCGCGACCACCCGGCGGCGACCGTCGCGGCCCAGCATCGCGTAGGACACCGACCAGCCGTCCGGGTTGGCCACGCTGAGTTTGCGCGGGTTGTCCGAATCGCCCGCGGCGAACGCCAGATACGCGTCTTCGACCGCGCGCACGACATCGCCGGGCGTGATCGGCACGCCCGCCAGGTCGCTTCGGCTCAGCACCCGTAACGGGGTGCTGCGGTCACGGATGTTCAAAGGATCCTCGATCATGTGCTGCTTCCCGCTCTGTCGCCACCGGATGATCCTCCCGGTGTCCGTCCGTACGGGCTTGGTCGCAGCCGCCGGACACGAACGCGGAATTCACTGCTGCTCGGAACGGGGCGACGATCCGTTGCCCATACCCATTCTCGTCGGCCTCTTCGGCCCGCCGTGGTCGATCGGGCAGGCGCACGTTCACCCGCTTCAACCAGCGGTCGGTGCCGTCATAACGCGCGGTGAACGGTACTCGACCATGCACCGCGACATCGTTGTCTACCAGCAAGACCTCGCCGGGCGCCAGTGCGGCGGTCACACAGACGCGTTCCAGCTCGGTGCTGAGCCTGGCGTAGGCGGCGCGGAATTCGGCGTCGGCGTCGTCGAGCGGGGTGTAGGCCGGGTCGTAGCGCAGCGTCGTCTCGTCCGGTCCGGCCGAGCTCCACAGCGTCGGCAGCGGCGCGGCGGAATACCGTTCGTGCCCAGCGCCGTACGAGACGTCGGGCAGGATCGGCAGGGTCGGCGCGCTGAGCAGGCGCCGCTGGCCCGCGGTGAGCTCGACCCGCCGGACCGAGGACACGGTGGTGCCGACCATGTCCGGATTGCGCAGGCAGCCGAGCATCAGCAGATTGGCGCGCTCGGGGTGGAAGGCGTCCTCGGAGTGCGGGCTGAGCAGGGTCTTGCTGCTCGCGCCGGACTGTTCGTGTTCGTGGCCGGGTGAGGGCAGGATGTTGTTGACCAGCCGTCCGCCCTGCTGGCCCTGCCAGCCGAACGGCTCACCGGCGGACCGCGCCAGCAGCAGCATGACCAGGTCGAGCTCGAAGGAGTGGGCGCGCAGGGCGGCCGTGCCGCTCCATTCGGCGGCCTCGCGCCAGCTCGGCGGGGTCGGGCCGAATTCGTCATCGGTGAGCGGGAGCCTGCTCACGATGGTCGCGCCTGCCGCGGTGGCGGGCGGTCGCATGGTGCGGCGGACGTCGGCGGGTAATTCGGCGAACCTGGCGTCGATCTGGGCGATCAGGGCCGGATCGGTGAGCGTGGCGGCCATCGAGGCTTCGTCGTACAGCGTCGTATGCAGTGTGGTGGATATCTCTCGCGCGAGCTCACGCACCGCACGCCCAGCGGCGGCGGGGAGTGCACGGCGTTCGATATCCAGCGGGTGAAGCGTCTTACGTTCGGAGAGAACGCCTTTCACCTGGATATTCCCTTCTTCGCATCGGTCGAAAAAGCAGCAGTTGACGTCGATCTGCGAAGCTATCGTGTCTCGGCTCGTTAAGCAAGGCTTACCTAAGCGAGTCGGACAAAAATAGCAGAAACGAATAAATGTGGTGAAGTGCCGCTTAACCTGCGGCGGCGTGGCGTTCAACCATTTAGGCTAGCCTGTCCTGATCGTATTGGCAGTTCGCGTCAGCGGATGTCTACCGCGCGATGGTTGTTTGTCCAGGAAGAAGGCAGCGCAATGGGTTTGAATCGACGGCAGCTCCTGCAGTCGGGTCTCGGCATCGGGGCTGTGCTCTTCGTCGCAGCCTGCTCGAAGGACACCGAGTCGGCGGGGCCCGCGCAACGCGGCGGCACCCTGCGGGTCGGTGCGCTCGGCACGGCGGCGCGCAGCGAACGCGATCCGCACGCCAATCTGAGCAACGACAGCGACTTCCTGATCACCTCGCTGGTGTACGACGCACTCACCGTGCCCGGCGGTGACCCGAATGTCGCGCCCCGCTTGGCAACTCGGTGGGAGCCGGACGCGCAACGCCGCCGCTGGACCTTCACCCTCGCCGACGGCGCGACCTTTCATGACGGCAGCCCGGTCACCTCCGACGACGTCGTGTGGTCGCTGCGCAGACTGCGCACCGTCGGTGGTGCGTCGAAAATGCCTGTCGCCGTGGAGGACATTACCGCCGACGGACCGAGTCGGGTGGTGCTCACCGTGCCGGAGCCGAACACCCAGCTGCCGCTGCTGGTGCGGCTGATGACGTTCACCGTCAAGAAGGACACCACCGACTTCGGCAAAGCCATTGGCACCGGGCCGTTTCGGCTCGAGTCGTACCAGGATGGCAATGCCAGGCTGGTCCGCAACGAGCGCTGGCACGGCCCGGCGCCGCTGCTCGACGCCATCGAGGTCACCATGTTCGAGAGCGTCACCGCGCTGGGCAATGCCGTGCTCGGCGGGCAGATCGACCTCGCCTCCAATGTCGGCGCGATCGCGGGCCGGACGGCGGAGGGCCGCGGCGACCTGCGGGTGGTGCGGCGCGCCGACGACACCATGCTCGGCGTCGCGATGCGCGCCTCGGACGGGCCGTTCGCCGACGCCAAGGTGCGCACCGCGCTGCGGCTCGGTGTCGATCGAAACGCACTGGTGAATCAGGTGCATTCGGGATACGGCAAGGTCGCCAACGACATTCTCGGCACCGCCGACCCGATGTACGACAAGTCCATCGCACAGCGCGCCCGCGACCTCGACCGCGCGAAAGCGCTGCTGCGCGAAGCCAATTTCGATACCGGCCGCAGCTACCCGCTGGTGACCAAGGCGGAGGCGCCCGGCGAGGTCGAATCGGCGAAGGTCATCGCGACCCAGCTGGCCGACATCGGCGTTCGCCTCGACGTGGTCACCCAGGAGTCGAACGCCTTCTACGACCAGACCTGGCTGAAGGCACCGCTGTACACCGTCTCGTGGGGCACCAACGATTCGACGCTGTTCTACGCGAAGAATCTGATGTCCAGCGGTTCCAACCGCAACGAAACCGACTTCAAGGACGCGGCATTCGATGCCGCCACCACGAAAGCCCTCTCGGCACAAAGCGACTCGGACTACGCGCAAGCCTGCCGCGAGGTGCAGCAGATCGAGCACGATCGCGGCGGCTACCTGGTGTGGGGCATGGCCGACGGCATCGATATCGCGTCCGCCCGCGTGCACGACCTGCCCACGCTCGGCGGTTTCGCCAGGGTGCAGCTGGAACGAGCCTGGCTGGGCGGGTGATTCCGTTCGCGCGCCTGCTCGTCCGGCGCATCGCCCTGCTGATCGCCTTGCTGGCAACGGTCTTCGTGGTCGTCGACCTGCTGCCCGGCAACACGGCGCGGGCGGTGCTCGGACGGGACGCGACGCCGGACCGGATCGCGGCGAAGGAACGCGAACTCGGGCTGGACCGTCCACTGCCGGAACGCTTCTGGAACTGGATCTCCGGGGTGCTGACCGGCGATTTCGGCCACACCGCGCGCGGACGCTCGATCAACGACCTGCTCGCCGACAAGTTCCCGCCGACCCTGCTGCTCGGCGGCCTCGCGTTGACGCTGACCGTGGTCGCGTCGTCGGTGCTGGGTATCTGGTGGGCGGCGCGGCAGCACACCGCGGTGCGGCTACTACAGCCCGCGACGACCATGGCCGCGGCGATCCCGGAATTCGTGGTGGCGACGCTGTTGATCCTGGTGTTCGCGCTGGCGGCCGGTTGGCTGCCCGCTGTCACCATCACCGGCCGGTCCGGATTTCCGGCGAGTCCTGACATGTTGGTGCTGCCCGTGCTGGCGTTGGCGATCCCGCAAATCGGCTGGAATACCCGGGTCGTGCGCGCCGCGATGGTTGACGCGGCCCAGGCTCCGCACGTGGAAAGTGCCGTGCTGGACGGTATTTCCACGCGTGCCGTGCTGCTCCGCCATGTTGTGCCGTTCGCGCTGCCCACGATCGTGGCGAGCTTCGCGACCACCGTGGGGATGGTGCTCGGCGGATCGTTGGTGGTCGAGACCATCTTCAACTATCCGGGTCTCGGCGCGGTGCTGGCCGGTTCGGTGGCGGATCGCGATGTGTCGTTGATCGCGTCGGTGGTCGCGCTGTCCGGCGCGGTCATCATGGGCATGCTCGCGGTTGCCGATGGCATTCGCGCATGGTCGTTGCGAGGTCGCGGATGAAACAGCTACCTGCTGACGCAACGGAGATATGGGCCAACCATCGTCGGGTGCAACGTCTTCGGCTGCTGACAGTGTTGCCTGCCGTGCTCGTGACATTGCTGGCCGTGCTCGGGCCGGTACTGGCACCGCACGCGGCCGAAACTCCCGTCGGTATCCCGTTCGGCCGTGCCGGTGCCGACGCCTGGCTCGGCACCGACCGGCTTGGTCGCGACGTGCTGAGCCAATTGCTGTACGGCGGTTGGGGTCTGCTCTTACTGGCCGCCGTGATCGCCGTGACGGTGACCGCACTGTCCTGCGTCGTCGGCGCGATCGCCGCGCTGCGACCGCGGGTCGGCATGGTCATCGAGCTTGCCACCGACTTCGCCATGCTGCTGCCTGCCGTCCTCGGCATTCTGCTCGTCCTGACCTCGTGGCCGGACGCGGGCGCCATCGGCTTGCTGGTCGTTGCTCTCCTTTTCGGCACCCCGTACTGCGCAAGGGTTTTCGCTGCCGCTGCCGCCGGTGTCGCTGCCTCCGGCTATGTCGAGGCCGCCCAGGCCAGCGGGGAAACCCTGCCGCACTTGGTCTTCCGTGAAGTGGTTCCGAACCTGCGTGAGGTGATCACCGCCCAGCTCGGCCTCCGTTTCGTTGCCGCCGTCTACCTGGTCAGCACCGCCTCGTTCCTGCAACTGCCGACCACCCTGGGCGCGAGCAACTGGGCGGTCATGGTGCGCGAGAACGCCTCCGGCATGCTGCTCAACCCCTGGGCCGTTCTCGCGCCGAGTCTGGCCATCGCGGTCGTCGCGGTGAGTGTGAACCTGGCCGTCACCGCGTTGGGGAAAGGGGAGCGGGTATGAACGAACGTTCCGCGCGGCCGTCGTCCGCGATTGTGGCGGTGTTGTGCGCCGACGACGCGGTGGCAGGACAAACTCGGCCGGCAACCGGGCTTCGCGTGTGTCGGACGACGGGGGAGTTGCGGTGAGCGATCCTGCTCTCGAGGTCGATGCACGAATCGACCTCGACACCTTGGACACGGCGGGGGTCCCACGGCGCGTCGGTGATGAGCCGTCGAACGGTGTGGACGATCGAGCGGCGAGGCTCGGTGCTGGTGGCGCCGGACAGCCCGCAAGCGTGCCGGTGGTGGTCGACGAATTGTCGGTGCGCGGCTCGACGGGGCTGGAGTTGTTCGGGCCCACCAGCTTCCAGATCGCGGCAGGAGAGATCACCGCGCTCACCGGACCTTCCGGGTCGGGCAAGACAACGCTGATGCGAGCGCTACTCGGGCAGCTGCCGACCGGCGCTGCCCGGTGCAGCGGCTCGGTCTCGGTCGCGGGCCACGACGTGTTCACGCTCGATCCCGCTGCCCGGCAGCGATTCCGGCGCACCCATGTCGCGTACGTGGGGCAAGACCCGGCGTCGGCTCTCAACCCGCTGATGCGCGTGCACGGACTGCTGCACGAGGTCGCCGGACACGCCTCTCGTGACACCATCGTCGAGACCCTCGAACTGGTCGGCCTCTCCGCCGAACACCTGCGCCGCAGATCCGGCGAGCTCTCGGGTGGCCAGCAACGCCGAGTCGCCTTGGCCCGAGCCCTGATCCGCCGGACCGGCGTGCTGATCCTCGACGAACCTCTCGCCGGTCTGCACGGCGCCTTGCGCACCGATATCGCTCGCCTGCTGACAGAGATCGCCGCCGAACGCGCCACCGCGATCCTGCTGTCCGGCCACGACACCGCAACTGTGCATGCCGTCGCCGACAACGTGATCGAGCTCGGCACCGGGCTTGCGATGACGCCTCCCAGAGTGGATGCCCACAAGCATCTGTATATCGGCAACGAGCATGTCGAGCCCACGATCGACCGTTCAGCGGAACATGAATCGCCAGCGGATATTGCGCCCAGCGCCCAGGACGCGACGCGGGTTGGTGACGGCTCGCTACCGGGGCCCGCCGATCCGCTCGCAGACACCTCGTCGACTCCGGCTCCCACCCCACTCCTGCTGCGCGCCAAAGGCATCGGTGCCTCGATCGATCACCGCGAGGTCCTGGCCGGAATAGACCTCGAACTGGCCTCGTCCGCAGCACTCGCCGTCGTCGGCGTTTCCGGTGCGGGCAAGACGACCCTGGCTCGAGTGATCGCGGGGCTGCACCGCACCGCAGTCGGCTCCCTCGAGCTGCACGGCGCGCCGATTCCCGTTACCGGCCGCCGGCGAACCGCGGACGGCGGCAATGGCATTCAGCTGGTAACCCAGAATCCGCGATCCGCACTCAACCCGCGGCGGACCGTCGCGCAGACCCTCGGCCGACCACTCCGCCGCATCGGGGGCGTCCCGAGACGCCGACTGGCCCAACGGGTCAGCGACCTACTCGCCTCCGTCGAACTCGGCCCCGAGTTGGCGTCGCGCTACCCCCACGAACTCTCCGGCGGACAACGGCAACGAGTCGCCCTGGCCCGCGCACTCGCCGCCGAACCCGCGGTGCTCATCTGTGATGAGATCACTTCCGCACTGGATCACGCGACCGCCGCATCGATCATGGCTCTGCTGGATCGCATCAAGGCCGACCGCGCCATGGCCCTGCTGGTGATCAGCCACGATATGGCCCTGGTCGCGGCGCATTGCCCGCGCATGGTCGTTCTCGACCACGGCCGAATCGTCGAATCCGGTGAGACGCGCGCCATACTCGCGGCTCCGGCGCACCCCGCGACCCGCGAGCTGCTCGGCTGAGTTTTCCGAGGTAGTCCGCCGAACCTGGATGATAGGTGGAGTGCTCCTAAAGAAGACCGGCGCTGTGGCCGCCGTCATGGTGACCCTCGCGCTCGCCGGTTGTGGGATCGATCGCGATCTTCCGCCGATTCCCGAGGGCATCCCGCCCGGCCCGGGTACCGCCCTGCCGCTCTTCGACCTGGACGGTCCGGGTCGCACAGCGGTGCAGTTGCGCGGCTGGGCCGAAGAACAGGCGGACCGCATGGCCATTCCGCCGGTCGCGTTGGAGGCTTACGGCTACGCGGCTGCGGTACTCGCCAGGTCCAAGCCGGACTGCGGCATCGCCTGGACGACCATCGCGGGCATCGCCAGCGTGGAGAGCAAGCACGGCTCGCACGGCGGCTCGCGGATCGACGAGGACGGCACGGTGCGTCCGCCGATCATCGGCATCCCGCTCAACGGTGCGCCGGGCGTCGCCCTGGTCAGGGACACCGACGGTGGTGCGATGGACGGCGATCCGGAGTTCGATCGTGCGATCGGCCCGCTGCAGTTCATCCCGGAAACCTGGAAGCGCTGGGGCGTCGACGCGAACGGTGACGGCGTGGCCGACCCGCAGAACATCGACGACGCGGCCCTCACGGCGGCCCGGTACCTGTGCGCCAGCGGCGGCGACCTGACCTCCGAACAAGGTTGGCAGAAGGCGCTGCTCACCTACAACCAATCCACCAGTTACCTGCTGACCGTGCGCGACCGCGCCGCGGCATACAGCGTCGGCCGCCGGGTATGACCTCGGCCACCGGAGTGCCGGTTACCCGCCCAGCTCAGCGGACGCTAGGCTCGCAGCGCACGGCAATTTCCGTAATACCCACCGTGCCCGCAGCCTAAGGAGTGTCGTTTTCGTGGCCATCATCGAACAGGTCGGAGCTCGCGAGATCCTGGATTCTCGCGGAAACCCCACTGTCGAGGTCGAGATCGCCCTCGACGACGGCACCCTGACCCGGGCCGCTGTGCCCTCCGGCGCGAGTACCGGCGAGCATGAAGCCGTCGAGCTGCGTGACGGCGGCGAGCGCTACGGCGGCAAGGGCGTACAGAAGGCCGTCGAGGGAGTGCTCGACGAGATCGCGCCGGCCGTCATCGGCCTGGACGCGGTCGAGCAGCGCACCGTCGACCAGGTACTGCTCGACCTGGACGGCACCCCGGACAAGTCCCGCCTCGGCGCGAACGCCCTGCTCGGTGTCTCGCTCGCGGTGGCTCGCGCCGCCGCCGAGTCCTCCGGCCTCGAGCTGTTCCGCTACCTCGGTGGCCCGAACGCGCACGTGCTTCCGGTGCCGATGATGAACATCCTCAACGGTGGCGCGCACGCCGACACCAGCGTGGACGTCCAGGAATTCATGGTCGCCCCGATCGGCGCGCCCACCTTCAAGGAAGCGCTGCGCTGGGGTGCCGAGGTGTACCACGCGCTGAAGGCGGAGCTGAAGGCCAAGGGCCTGTCCACCGGCCTCGGCGACGAGGGCGGCTTCGCCCCCGACGTGGCGGGCACCAGGGAGGCGCTCGACCTGATCAGCGCCGCGATCGGCAAGACCGGCCTGAAGCTCGGCAGCGATGTCGCGCTGGCGATGGACGTCGCGGCCACCGAGTTCTACACGACCGGTAGCGGCTACAAGTTCGAGGGCAGCGTCCGCAGCGCCGCCGAGATGACCCAGTTCTACGCCGAACTGCTCGCCTCCTACCCGCTGGTCTCGCTCGAGGACCCGCTGTCGGAGGACGACTGGGACGGCTGGGTCGCGCTCACCGACGAGATCGGCGAGAAGATCCAGATCGTCGGCGACGACCTGTTCGTCACCAACCCCGAGCGCCTGGAAGAGGGCATCGCCAAGGGCGCGGCGAACGCGCTGCTGGTGAAGGTCAACCAGATCGGCACGCTCACCGAGACTTTGGACGCCGTGGAGCTCGCGCACCGCAACGGCTACAAGACGATGATGAGCCACCGTTCCGGCGAGACCGAGGACACCACCATCGCCGACCTCGCGGTCGCGGTGGGCAGCGGCCAGATCAAGACCGGTGCGCCCGCGCGCAGCGAGCGGGTTGCCAAGTACAACCAGCTGCTGCGCATCGAGGACGCGCTCGGTGACTCCGCGCGGTACGCGGGTGATGTCGCGTTCCCGCGCTTCGCATTCGAGGGTTAGTAAACAAGGGACGCTATGACGGAGCGACGTGCGCGTGGAACCAGTCCAGCCGGGCGTGGGGACCGCCGCACGTCGCGTTCCGCCAGCTCGCGTCCCAAGGCAGGCTCCGACACGGAGACGGCCGCCAGGCCCGCGGCGGTAAAACGCACTGCGCGCAGGCGATCCGACGACAAGAAGGCCGCGCCGCAGCAGGTCGGCCTGCGCAGCACCGGCCACGGCGCGGACAAGCACGACCGCACGATCCTCGGCCTGTCCACCGGCAAGGCGGTGATCCTCGCCATCGTGGTGTGCGCGCTGGCGCTCACCCTGGCCGTGCCGATGCGCACCTACTTCACCCAGCGGGCCGAGGCCGCGCAGCTGGCCCAGCAGCGCACGGAGCTGGAGTCCGATCTGCAGCGGCTGCGCGATCGCCGTGCGCAGCAACAGGATCCGGCCTACATCCGATCCGAGGCGCGCGAGCGGCTGCGGCTGGTGCTGCCCGGCGAGACCCCCTACATCGTGCAGGTGCCCGGCATCGAGGCTGCCGCCCCGCCGACCGCGGTGACCAGGTCCCGGGAGCCCGACCCCTGGTACACCGAGCTGTGGCGCAGCATTTCCGAACCACAACCCGCCCCCGCGGCCGACAAGGCAGCACCACCAGCACCGCCCGTCGCGCCGCCACCAGGACCGGAAGGACCCAGGTGACGAACGACCAGGATCTCGCGATCATCGCCAAGCAGCTCGGCCGCGAACCGCGCGGCGTGCTCGCCGTCGCCTATCGCACCCCGGACGGGATCCCGGCCGTCGTGAAAACCGCGCCGCGCCTGCCTGACGGCACCCCGTTCCCCACCCTGTACTACCTGACCGACCCGCGGCTCACCGCCGAGGCGAGCAGGCAGGAATCCGCGGGCGTGATGCGCGAGATGACCGAACGGCTCGGCAGCGACCAGGAATTGGCCGCCGCCTACCTCGCCGCACACCAGAGCTACCTGGCCGAGCGCGACGAGATCGAGTCCCTCGGTACCGATTTCACCGGCGGCGGGATGCCGGAGCGGGTGAAGTGCCTGCACGTGCTGATCGCGCACGCGCTGGCCAAGGGCCCCGGCGTGAATCCGTTCGGCGACGAGGCGGTGGCGCTGGCCGCCGACAATGGGTTGCGCGGCACCGCGATTCCGGCCGACTGGCCGAAGTACGAGCGGGTCGTCGTCCAGGAAAGCGGAGCACAGGCATGAGTAATCGGGTAGCCGCCGTCGATTGCGGGACCAACTCCCTCCGGCTATTGATCGCCGACGTGCTCGCGGACGGCACGCTGGCCGATGTGCACCGCGAGATGCGGATCGTGCGGCTCGGCAAGGGGGTCGACGCGACCGGCTCGCTGGCACCCGACGCGATCGAACGCACCAGGGTCGCGCTGGCCGATTACGTGGCGCTGATGCGCGAGACCGGGGTCACCCGGGTGCGCATGACGGCCACCTCCGCCACCCGCGACGCGTCCAACCGCGAGGATTTCTTCGCCATGGCCCGCGCCGAACTCGGCACCGTGGTACCCGGCGCGGAGGCCGAGGTGATCACCGGTGACGAGGAGGCGCGGCTGTCCTTCACCGGTGCGGTCGGCGAACTGTCCAGCGAGGCAGGGCCTTTCGTGGTGGTCGACCTCGGCGGTGGTTCGACCGAGTTGGTCTTCGGTGACAGCGAGGGCGTGCAGGCCGCGTTCTCCGCCGACATCGGCTGTGTCCGGATCACCGAACGCTGCCTGCCCGGCGACCCGCCGACCGCCGAACAGGTTGGCGCGGCACGGGAATTCGCCACCGAACGGCTGGCCGAAGCCTTCGCCCGGGTGCCCGTCGACGGTGCGCACACCTGGGTCGGCGTCGCGGGCACCATGACCACGCTGGCCGCCGTCGCCCTCGATCTGCCCGAATACGATTCGGGGAAGATCCATCTCACCCGCCTCCCGCTGAAACAGCTTCGGGCCGTGTGCGATCGGCTGATCGGCATGACGCACGACGAGCGCGCCGCCCTTGGCCCGATGCACCCCGGCCGGGTCGACGTGATCGGCGGCGGTGCCATCATCGCCGAGGTCCTCGCCGACGAATTGTCCCGTCGCGCGGGCATTTCCGAGCTCGTCGTCTCCGAGCACGACATCCTCGACGGTATCGCGCTCTCCATCGCCTGACGCGCTACTCGGACTTGCCTTCGCGCGCCCGGCCGGTGACCAGATCGGCCAGCCGGGACAGTGATTCCTTGTTGCGCGGCGCGAGCACCTGTTTCTGAACCAGGTCGGGCACCAGTGCGGCCGGCCCGCTGATCGCGCGTTCGAACATGCTGATCCGGGTGCGGTCGGGGGTGATCTCGGTCAGCTCCAACCGGATCCACGCCGAGCCGACCGGCCACAGCCGCGCCTCCAGCTCGATCATCCGCGGCGCGTCCACCTCGCGGACCTTGGTGGTGTCGGACAGGTTCAGCGGCCACGGTCCGACGCTGTGATGGATGCGGGTGCCGACCGCGGGCCAGCCGGCGTCGACATCGCGGATGTGCGACGCGCCGACCACCCAGAGCGGGTACAGCCAGCCGTCGGCCAGCACCGCGAACGTGTCCTCGACCGAGGCGGGCACCGTGATTTCTACCGGATCCATCCGTGCGTCACTTTCGTCGTCGTGCCGGACTGTCGTGGCCGGGGCAGCGCTGTGGCGTGCCCTTCCCCGGGTGCCCATCGAGGGCCTGAAGAAACGCTCCGATAGGCAGTCTGGCACGATCCGCTACCGTGCGCGACGCTGCGATGATCTTCGAGATTTGGGCGTTGATGCCGAAGAATCGTCGCAAACATGGGAAGGTCTGAGGATGTCGGAAGTAAAAACGGCTGATTCACCGATTGCCGGACGGACCATCTTCGGTCACCCCATCGGATTGACCAACCTTTTCGGAGTAGAGCTGTGGGAACGGTTCTCGTACTACGGAATGGTCAGCATCCTCGGGTACTACCTGTACTACTCGGCGACCGACGGCGGGCTCGGGCTGGACCAGAGCACCGCGTTCGGCATCGTCGGCGCCTACGGTGGCCTGGTCTATCTGTCCACAGTGCTCGGCGGCTGGATCGCCGACCGGCTGCTCGGCATGGAACGGACGGTGTTCTACGGCGGCGTGGTGGTGGTGGCCGGGCATATCGCGCTGGCCGTGCTGCCCGGCCTCGTCGGTGTCGGGGCCGGCCTGGTGCTGGTCGCGCTCGGCAGCGGCGCGCTCAAGGCGAACGCGTCGTCACTGCTCGGCACGCTGTACGAGAAGGGCGACGCGCGCGCCGACGGCGGCTTCACCCTCTTCTACCTCGGCATCAACCTCGGCGCGTTCAGCGGCCCGCTGCTCACCGGCCTGCTGCACGACCACCTCGGCTTCCACTACGCGTTCGGCGCCGCCGCGATCGGCATGGCACTCGGACTCATCCAGTACGCCGTGTTCCGGCGCAACCTCGGCACGCACGGCCGCGAGGTGCCGAACCCGTTGCCGCGCACCGCGATCGGCCCGGTAGTCGGCCTGCTCTGTGTTGCCGCGGTGGTGGTTGCCGCCGCCTTCCTGACCGGCTTGGTGACGCTGGACAATCTGCCCGACGTGACCACCGGCGTCATTGCCGTCGCGGCGGCCGTCTACTTCGTCGTCATGCTGACCAGCGCCAAGGTGACACCGATCGAACGAAGCCGGGTGCGCGCGTTCATCCCGCTGTTCATCGCCAACGCGGTGTTCTGGTCGCTGTTCCAGCAGATCTTCACGGTGCTCACGGGCTACTCCGACAACCGGATCGACTGGCGCCTGTTCGGCTGGACCGCGCCGTCGAACTGGATCAGTTCGGTCGAGCCGGTCTGGATCATCACGCTGTCACCGCTGTTCGCCATCATGTGGACCAAGCTCGGCTCGCGCGCGCCGAGCACGCCACGCAAGTTCGCGCTCGGCGTGATCGGCATGGGACTGGCGTTCATGCTGTTCGTGCCGCTGTCGTTCATCAGCGGGCAGCAGGTGCCGATCCTGCTCATCGTCGCCGTCATGGCCGGGTTCGCGATCTCGGAACTGCTGCTCTCGCCCATCGGTCTTGCGGTCACCACCCAGCTCGCACCGGAAGCTTTCCGGGCACAGATGATGGCGCTGTACTTTTTCTCGGTTGGCATCGGCACGTCGATGTCGGGTACTTTGGCCCGGTTCTATGACCAAGACCACGAAATCGCCTACTTCGGTATCACCGGCGCCGTCGCGGTCTGCGCCGGACTGGTCGTGGCCGCCATCGCACCACGGATCAGCAAGTACATGGAGGGCGTGCATTAGCGCGTCCTCGGCCATAGACAGCTCGACAGCACGATCAGAGGTAGAGGAGAAGGTGTGGCGATCCGCAAGCCGGACGACGCGACAGGACTGGACCCGGCTCGGTGGGGCGGGTTGTTCCGCACCAAATCCGTCGAGCAATCGATCAAGGACACCGACGAGCCGGACTCGAAACTCCGCAAGGACCTGACCGCCTGGGACCTCACGGTCTTCGGCGTCGCGGTGGTGATCGGCGCAGGCATCTTCACGCTCACCGCACGCACGGCGGGCAACGTGGCCGGACCGTCGGTCTCGCTCGCGTTCGTCTTCGCCGCGATCGCCTGCGGGCTGACCGCGCTCTGCTACGCCGAGTTCGCGTCCACGGTTCCGGTGGCGGGCAGCGCGTACACGTTCTCCTACGCCACTTTCGGTGAGCTCGTCGCGTGGATCATCGGCTGGGACCTGATCCTGGAATTCGCGCTGGCCACCTCGGTGGTGGCCAAGGGCTGGTCGCAGTACCTCGGCGAGGTGATAGGCACGACGCCGATCGTGCACATCGGCTCGGTGTCCTTCGACTGGGGCGCGGTGTTGCTGATCGCGGTCCTCGCCGTGCTGCTGGCCACCGGAACCAAGGTGTCCTCGCGGGTGTCGGCGGTGGCGGTCGCCATCAAGCTGGCCGTGATCGCGCTGGTGCTGATCGTCGGCATCACCTACTTCAAGTCGGAGAACCTGACGCCCTACATTCCGCCGTCGCAGCCGAGCGAAGCGGGCGACGGGCTGCGGCAGTCGCTGTTCTCCTTCCTGACCGGCGCCGGGCACACCAGCTTCGGCTGGTACGGGCTGCTCGCCGCGGCCAGCCTGGTGTTCTTCGCGTTCATCGGCTTCGACGTGGTCGCGACCACCGCCGAGGAGACCAAGAACCCGCAGAAGGCGGTGCCGCGCGGCATCCTCGGCTCGCTGCTGATCGTCACCATCCTGTATGTGGCGGTGACGCTGGTGCTCACCGGCATGGTGCCCTACACCGAGCTGTCCGGTGACAATGCCACGCTCGCAACGGCTTTCGCGATTCACGGCGATACCTGGGTGAAGAACATCATCTCGGTCGGCGCGCTCGCCGGACTCACCACGGTGGTGATGGTGATGTTCCTCGGGCAGACCCGCGTGCTGTTCGCCATGTCGCGCGACGGGCTGATGCCGCGGAAGCTGGCGCACACCAGCAAGTTCGGCACGCCGGTGCGGATCACCGCGATCGTCGGCGTGGTCTGCGCGGTGCTCGCCGGTTTCGTCGACTTCGGCACGCTCGAGGAAATGGTCAACATCGGCACGCTGTTCGCGTTCGTGCTGGTCTCGGTCGGCGTGCTCATTCTGCGCCGCACCCGTCCCGACCTGCCGCGCGGATTCCGGGTTCCGCTGGTGCCCGTTGTCCCGATCCTCGGTGTGCTCGCCTGCTTCTGGCTGATGCTGAATCTGTCGGTGGAGACCTGGATTCGGTTCATCGTCTGGATGGCGCTCGGCTTCATCATCTACTTCGCCTACAGCCGTCGCCACTCGGTGTTGCGCAACACTCTCGTGGAGTAGCCCACCACGAAGTGCCATGCCTGCCGAACCGGCTCGCTTCCGTTCAGGCCGTCTCGTCGAGCGCCTCGACAGGTCTCGAGTCGACGGTCAGCGCGTGTATCACTATGACGACCAACAACACGCCGGCCCCGGATATCACGGTCACCCACCGGGGGCCGAGGGCGTCGATGAGCGGGATGGCGACAAGGTAGGCAAGGGAACTCGCCGCGAACGGAATCGACATGGTGACGCCGCTGACCGTGCCGAGCATGTGCTCAGGGGTGGCGGACTGGACGACGAGGTCGGTCGCGACATTGCCGATCCCGTTGCCGGTGCCCGCCACCGCCTGAGACACGAAGGCGGTGCCCAACCATGGAGCCACGCCGAGGGTCACCGCGCCCACCCCGAACAATCCTTCCCCGATACGCCATATCCGCAGTGGGTTTCGAATCCGGGCACGGCCGAGGAAGATTGCCGGGCCGAGTAGCATGCCTACGCCGTAGACCCCGATGAGGGCGCCGTAGGACCAAGTGGGTCCGTGCAGATCATCTCGCGCGAGGAATACCAAGGACGCTGTGGTCATCGAGGCGAACGAGACCACCGAGAACAGTCCGAGCGCCACCGAGCCGAGTGCCCGGTTACTGAGTAGTTCGCGGAAGCCGACCAGCAAGGTGCGTCCGTATCCGACCCGATGCTCTTCGGCCCGCGGCGTTTTCGGGAGGTCGAGGCGGACTATGAGCGCAATAGAAGCGAGGAAAGTCAACGCGTCGACCAGCACGACCGCGCGTGCGTCGACAACGGCGAGCAGCGCGCCGCCGAGCAGTGGACCCGCCGCGAAGCCGGCGTTGAAGCAAATCGCCATCGCCGCGAAGGCTTTCGGCAATTCCGCACTCGCGACCATCGCGGGAATGGAGCGCCGACCGGCAGGCAGGAACAGCGTGTTCAGCAGAGTCGCCAGGGCGATGATCGGAATGTTCACCGCGAGGTGGAACGGGATCAGCGCCACCGTAAGGAACAGCACCGCTTGACCGAGGTCGGTCAGCACCATGATCTTCTTCGCGGAGTACATATCGGCCAATGCCCCGGCGAACGGACCGATGAGGCGGGGCAGCGACAGTGCGAGCAGGACCATGCTGGTGGCCAGCGGCCCCTCCGGCGCGGCCATGACGACCAACGCCACCTGGGCGATCTGGTCGCCCGCGAAGGACATGACCCGAGCGAGCCAGAACCGCCGGAAGTCCTGGCGGGCCGGTAGAAAGCTCATCAGCGTCTCCGTCGGGTCAAGCCATACTCGCGAGGATTTTCTCGAGCATGGCGATGGTCGTTCGCGGATTCAAGATGGCGAGTCTCGCGACCGTTTCCGCCCCCCAGGTCGTCGGCGCGACAAAGCCTTCCTGGCGCTCCAGCAGGCCTTCCGACCAGGCCTGATAGTCCTGCTTTCGCCAACCCCTGCGGCGGACCAACACGACGGACAGCTCCGGCGGCAGCACCAGCTCCAGGTACGGCGTCGAGTCCACAAGTGACGCAAGTTCTTCGGCGGTTCGCAGACTGGTCTGCACGGCAGCCTGAAAGGCGTCGGTCCCATACACCGCGAGTGCGAACCACAACGGAAGCCCGCGAGGTCGCCGCGTGCTGTGGTAGGCGAAGTCACTCGGATTCCACTCCAGGTGCTCGGCTTCGTGGATCACGTCGAAGTAGGCGGCCCGCTGGGTGTGCACGGCGCGGGCCGACTCCGGCCGACGGTATATCAGCGCGCTGCAGTCATAGGGACTGAACAGCCACTTGTGCGGATCTACGACCAACGAGTCCGCCTGCTCGATCCCGGCGAACAGCGCTCGGGAATCGGGATCGAAGAGCGCTGCTCCGCCGCCGTATGCCGCGTCGACATGGAACCAGATACCCGACCGGGACGTGATGTTCGCGATCCCGGTCAGGTCATCGACCAGCCCGGCGTTGGGGGTTCCGGCAGTCGCGACGACGGCCGCCGGTGGAACCACGCACTCCCGCAGCGCGGCCTGCAGTCCGGCGGCCGTCAGCCGATGGCTCGGCGTGCTGACGATGATCGGTCGGGCGCCGATTATCTGAATGGCATGCAGCACAGAGGGATGCGCCTGGTCACTGACGGCGATACCCACTTGCTGGGAATCATCCAGCCCGAATCGCCGCCGAGCGGTGTCCCGGGCTACCACCAGTGCGGACAGATTGGCCACCGAACCACCGCTGAGGAAGCATCCCCCTGCGGTCTCCGGCAGTCCCGCGCGCGCGGCCAGCAGGCTCAGCACCTGGTTTTCCGCGGCCACCGCGCCCGACGCGCCGAGCCAGGTGACGCCACGCAGCGCCACACTGGAGACCACCATGTCGAAGAGCGTGGCGGCCTGACTCGGCGCTCCTTGGAAGAACGCGAGAAACGTCGGATTGTCCATCGCGACGAAGGTCGGCTCCAGTACCTCTTGGTAGATTCGCAGCACGTCCCGTGGGTCACGTCCGGTTGAGCCGATCACGCCGTCCAGCGCTGTCGCCAACTCCGACTGGAGGCCTGGACTTCCCAGCGGCCGAGGCCCGTTCGCCATTCGCTGCCGCACCAGCTCGAGCATCAACTGGACGAAATCCGCAGCGTAGGTGTGCAGTTCCAGCGGAAAATCCGGCCGCGCAGGGGCGTCGGCCGACCACTTCTCAGAGGACATGGACACTTCCCTGGGCCGCTCCGAGAGACGGGGTCACGTTCAGACCGAGGGACGGATTACACCGCCGGATTGCCCCGGCGAACCTCCGGCCGATGGCGAAGACTCCAGTCTGCGTTGAGTATTCGGAAAACGCCACACTATCCGGGCCGGGACTGGCCAGGTGCGCCATCGGTGGTGGCACCACCCGCTGCACCACCCAGCGTCCCTCTCCCGCAACGGCGTCCTCGATGGCCCGCTCCCAGGCGCGCTGCTCGGTGACCGGGCCGAAGACCAAACCTTCGCCGCAGCAGCCGTCGGCCGGCTTCAACACGGACGTGGTTCGCTGCCGGACGATCGTATCGGCAACCTCGTCGAGCATTCTGGTCCACGGCAGCGCGGCGTTGATTCGTTCAGCCGCCGAGGGCGCGAGGCGATCAGACCCCGCCGCCTCGGAGAGGATCGCCAGCATGCCCTTGTCCAGGAAGACATCTCCACCTTGCTTGCCGATCAGCGAGACCGAATCACGGCACACATGCTCCATCAGCTGCCGCCAGAGATCGTCTTTGACACCCGCGGTGCCGTCGCTCTCATCGAAGAAGCGGTAGATGGCATCGACTCGCCTCCCGTCATATCTGATGTGCTCGCCTTCGAGGTCGAGGTCCTCGACTGCTGCGGCCACGGCGGTGATGCCGAACCGGCCCAGAGCGCTGACGAGGCCGCGGTACGAGTGCGGCGGCATGTTGTCGTCCTCGTGTCCCCAGTAAGCGATGACCATCAGACACGACCGGTCCAGACGGTCGACCTCGGCCAGATGCTCGGCCAGTGCCTGCACGGTATCGACATGGGACGCGCCCGCGCGGCGCAGATACGCCGCGGCCGCGGGCCATGCCCCATACATCCGCGCGAGCACAGCGCCCATCGCCAAACCGCCCAGTGGTGTCCCAGCGTTGAGCTCCACGAACCAGGGGCTGCCCGAGCTGTCGAAGACCACGTCGGGTCGCGCGATGCGCGCCCAGTCCCGACCCGAGGCGATGCCGTGCAGATCCCGCCGTGGCAGCCGGAGGGCTTCGGAGATCCGGCCTGGATCGTGTTGGAACTTCTCCCGAAGCACGGTGTCGATCCCATCGAAGATCGCGGTCAGGCCTGTTTGCAAGGCAGCGAGGGTGCCGCGGGAGAGAAACTGCGGAGTCAGGACGAACGGCCAGGTGTCGAGTGGCACACCCAACTCGGCCATCTCCGCCAGTGCGGCTCCGGGGCGGGACGGGTCGATGTTGAAGTAGTGCTGTGCGTCTGCCCGATGGTCCTTCAGCCAGTGATTGAAGTCAGCCTCGTGGTCGGTGGTCGCCGGGGGCGGCGCCGGGTCAGCCGGCACGAGAAAGCTCATTGGCGTCGCCGGCTCCGAATTGGTCGAGCATGACCCGGCGCAGGTGTCTGCGAGGATCGGAGAAACCGTTGCGGGAGTGGTACATTCGCCAGTTGTCCCACACCAGCAGCGCGTCTCGGGCGATCTTGACGGCGTGGCAGGCCTGTTCGAAGAAGCGGAGCCCGCGGTCCCGGTATTCGGTCAAGAGCGGGTCATCAACGTACTCGCCGCCAAGCCCTCGACAGCGCATCTCCCGGCCGGAGTAGCGCAGTAGGGTTCCCCACGGCGTGCGCTCAGCGATCGGGTGGTACGCGGCCGTGTGCACCCCCTCGGCCGTCAGGCTCGCCGGTGACCGCCATTCGAACTCACGCGCCTCCAGTGCCGCCTGCTCCTCCGGCGTGAAGGTCCGCAGCAGCTCGTACCCATCGGTGAGGGTCGTCTCCCCACCCGGTCCCTGTGCTGGAACGACCGCCCAGAGCGCGATGTATCGCGGCGGCAAGCCGGTGAACTCGAAGAGCTCGGTGTGCGGAACCAGTGGCTTCATGTTCAGCGCGGAGACTTCGAACTCCTGCATCACCGGATCCGGCTTGATGTCCCGGACGAGTTCACCTTGATACTGCGGCACCGGGATGCCGATGAGTGACAGCAGCGACAGGTGGTCGAAGTCGTTCGGAACACCGTCGACGTAGGCGTATCCGTACGCGCCGATCATGTCGGTCATTTCCGCGGCCAGGGCAGCCGGTCCGACTCTGAAGGTCAGGGTGTTTGCCACGCCGGAACTACTCATCGGTCGGTGCCGCCTCGATGTTGTCATGTCGCATCACAGCAATTCGGTCGGCAGTGTGAGGCGGGCAAGGCGGTACGGCAGGGTGACCGCTTTGCCGCCGAGTTCGAACAGCACCCCGGCCGCGCGTAGCGCCGACGTGGCCGTCCCGGGTGGCACGACTCCAGGACGGTGCAACCGTTCGAAGAGCGCGAGTTGGTCCGGATCGTCCAGGACGGTCTCGATGTCGCTGCCTGAACGTCCGTCGTAGATGACCACGAACCCGGGTCCGCGCCGGTAATAGAACTGGCAGTGCCGGTGCTGTGCGCGCCATGCCGTCGGCTGAAGTCCGGACTCGAGGTACAACGGCGGCGCCAGGTGGTACAGCTGGGCCAGCATGGCCGGCGCCGCGTCGCAGGTCCACCGTACGGACTCACCCCGTGCGGTCATGTCGCGCAAAGCTCTTACGAAGGTGAGGAACTCGTCGGTGTGGTTCACATCGACGTGGACCAGGGTGCCGGGTGTTGTTTGTGCTGGGAGCATGTGGCCTACCGATCGGTCACGGACTTGATGCTCGGGCGTTGAGTAGGCAGCGACACGACTCGGCCCCCCTCGTGGAACACCAGGCCCTGGCGCTCCCACTCGTCGACGAGGCCACCGGCTATCTGCTGGGTAAGCCCGGTCGCGCGGGCGGCGCCCGCGAGGGTGTGCGGCGTGCGCAGGTGCCGGAACAGCTCCGTCGCCGGCCCCGCTTCGATCTTCAGATCGCGCGCAGGCCAACCTGTTCGGCGGTCCTCGATGATCACTGTGCGGTCCGGCAGTTCCCGTGCCACCAGGCTGCTCGCTCGGTACACCTGTTGCCACGAAGCGATCGCGGTCCGGACTGTGCGCTCGTAGTCGGTGCCGATGCCGCACTGCGTCGCGTCGAACTGGTACGCGATGTCCTCGAGTTGCTCGCGATCCAGGTCGTATACGTGGTCGTACAGGGCGGCTGGACGACGTTCCTGGAATCCCAGCTCAGGGCGCTGGAAGTACGGGCTGTATCGCTCGAGCAGGATCCGCACGCTGCCTCCCGGCGGCTGGAGGTGGGCCAGTGCCGGAAGCTGGCGTAGGACAACGGCGTAGTCGTCCTCGGTTTCCCCCGGAAAGCCGTAGAGATAGTTCCAATCGACCGTCACGTCATGGTCTTCGCAGTCGCGCAGCAGCTTGACGTTCTGGGTGGCGTGCACACCCTTTTCCATAATGGACAGCACTCGGGAGCTGAGGTTCTCGATGCCGGGCTGAATATGTACCAGCCCGGCACGGCGTAGTAGCCGGATGTCGTCCTCGCGCAGGTTTGCCTTCACCTCGTAGTAGAAGTGCAGGTCCCAATTCAGCTCGGCAAGGCGCGGCAGGAGCGTGCGCAGGTATTCCATGTCGAGGATGTTGTCGACGGCCACGATGTCCAGCACCCGGTGTCTGTCGACCAGATCGTGCAGGTGGGTCAGGACCTGCTCGGCAGGCCGGGAACGGAATTTCATGGTGAGCCCGTTGAGTCCGCAGAACGTACAGGTGTGCTTCTCGCCCCACCAGCAACCTCGGGCCGCCTCGTACACGAGTCGGGGCCGGACCGTGTCGCGTAACGGGCTGGCGTTCAGCGCGGCGAACCATTCGGTGTAGTCGGGCGCCGGCACCGTATGCATAGCGGGCGACGGTGCGGGTGGGTTGGTGACGGTGGTGCCGTTCGAAGCGCGCCAGGACAGCCCGCGCACTTCACTCATGGGCAGCTCACCGTCGAGGTGGTCGAGGAAATCCACGAAGGATTGTTCCGCTTCGCCGCTCATCACGTAGTCGATGAACGGATAGTTACGGTGAATGGCCGGCCCCATCGGCATGTCGCAATTTCCGCCGCCGATGATGACGGTCGTTTGCGGCCGGAGTCGCTTGAGCTCCTTGGCCAATGCCAGCGACGGTATGTTCTGCTGGAAGGTACTGCTGAAGCCAACCAGGTCCGGCGCTTCCTCGGCGATCCGCTGGGCGTGTAGTTCGATGAACGCCCTGGTGTGCTCGGCCATCTCCAACGACGCGCCCGGGTGCACCCCGCGCCGTTTCAAATACGCCTCGTAGCGGTCGCGCCGCCAGTCGGGCGTGCGGTAGAGGGCGGGTGTGAAGATCCAGTCACCCATGCCGTGCCAGACCCCGACGTTGGCCACGTAATCGTATTCGGGTACGCCGATGCGACCGTCTGTGGCGCTGCGCAAATACTCGGCCCACGCCAGATTGAGATAGACATCGCCGACCTCGTGCGTGCCGCGACACCGCTGGGCGGCGACGACCCGCAGCGTAGCCACCGGCAGCGACGGAGTCTCCAGCAGATTCCAGGGCATCGAGACCAGTAGTACCTTCACAGCTGTCTCCTCTCGTGGTCCGTTATCTCCACCCGTTGCTGGCCGCTGGGTCGTATCCCAGGCGCAGCGCGCAGGCTTCGACCTCGCTGCTGGCGATAATCGGCGCGAGCACGGCATGGCGCCTGCGCCACCGGCCCGGCTCCGGTCGCTGGCTCGCCATCATTACCCCCGACCGCGCCGGTTGCCGGGCCCGCAGGTGGCACTGCCGAAGGATCGCGTCGATGGTCGTCTGCCGCGTGGCCTCGCCCATGATGTCCTCGGCCCGCACGCGCAGCGCAGGCAGTGCGGTAGCTTCGATCGCGTCCAGGATGTGCGTGTGCGCGGCACTCCACTGTTTCGCGCATACCCAGGGCAGCGGCCGGTCGACCAGATCCCGCCAGCCGGGCGGCAGGTCGAAGTTCCACCACTTCGTGGACCAGCCTGCTGCTCGTGAATAGCCGGGTATGCGCAGCTCGGCACGCTCAATCAGGTTGTAGGAGAAGAAACCTCGGTCGAGCCAGCCGTCGATCAGGCCGTTCACCGCGGCCGCCGGATTGCGGACCAGGTGGATGACGGTCAGTTCGGACCCGGGGAGCAAGTGCGGCAACGCGGCGAGCCGGTAGGCATCCATGGATGCCTTGAGCAGCAGCGGGCGCTCCAGATCGTCCGGGCCGGGTAGCGCGGCGAGGCTCGGCACCAGGAAGGGCGGCGCTTCCACGGTCTGGGCGAGTCCTGGGGGTGGGCCCGCGGGCGGCGTCAGTCTGCGAAACGCGGCGGCGACGATCATCGGGTCCGTGTCGAAATACCAGGGGTCGATCGGCCAACCGGTCATCCGTAGCGCGTGCACGGTCGTCATCAGCAGCTGGGATCGGCTCACGGCCCCCTGCCGCAGCCGCCGTGCGATCGCGTCGTACACGATCTCCCATGTGGTCTCGACGGACATCGGGCAGTGCGGCCACTGCTGGGCGAGCACCCGTACGAATCGGTCCGCAAGTGTTGCGGGATCCCAGTCCCCAGAGTGGATCAGGTTCGGCTCGGGTCCGGTCGTAACATTCGCTGCGAGGTCGGCGTGGAAGCCGGCGAGGTCGGCGCCGTCGGTGATCGAACCGTCGTGGACGTCAGCACTATCCGGTAATCCGAGCCCGTGCAGCTTGTACAGCACGCTGTGCTCGCCGCCCAGGCTGAGGAAGGCTCCGGTGGAGCGCAGCAGTTCGTACAGCAGGCTGCTGCCGCCTCGCGAGGAGGCAACGATGACGACCGCGCGCCGGAAGGTTGGCAGGCCGTGCCGCCCCTCCCGGCCGAGTGGGAAGCGGGTACGTACCGCGCGACAGTAGGTGACGTGGTCGCTGCCGGTACCCGTGCTGGGTTGGGTGGCGGCCGGTTGGACGGTCTCAGTAGACATAGCCACGACCCGGTGCCGCGCTCGTAAGCCGCTGCGGCGGATCGGTCATAGCGCCGGACTCCCAACACATCACGTTGTCACCCCAACCGAACCGGCAAGCTGGCGATGCCCCGGATACTGGCGGTCTCCCGGCGGACCGGGCGGGTGGCTAACGTCGCGTGCGGATGCTCCGTCAGGAACGTCTCGAGCACAACGGCACCCAGCTCTATGGAGAGGTTGGCGCCCAGACATGTGTGCGGGCCGCGACCGAAGCCGAGGTGCGGGTTCGGTGTCCGTGTCAAGTTCAAACGGTCCGGGTCAGCGAAGATTGCCGGGTCCCGGTTGGCTGCCCCGACCAGTGCGAGTACGGTCGCGCCGCGCGGCACCTCGATACCGGCTAATTCCAGGTCTCGGGTGGCGAGCCGCTTTGTCACCTGCACCGGGCTGTCGTACCGGATGACCTCATCGACCGCGGCGGCGCGCGCGCTCTTGGCGGCCAGTAGCCGTTCCCGGTGTTTTTCGAATGTGTCGCGTTCGACCAGCAGATGGAGGAGGAGATTCTCGACGAGTCCGCTGATGGAAGAGTATCCGGCGTGCAGAACCACCCGCACCGTATTCGCGAGGACGTCGTGCGGATAGGCCGCGACACTCCCGAGCAGGGTGCTGAAGAACGCGGAATCCTGGTACTTGTCCAGCCATGAGTCGGTGAGTTCGGACAGTTCGCGTCTGGCGGCGAGGCTGGGTTCCAGTGCCTCGGGCCGGAACCCGTAGTCCATTCCGCAGATGAGGCGGTCGCTGACCTCGGCGAACCACGCCGGATCCGGTTGCCGGACGCCGAGCACGGCGCATATCACCCGCAGGGACAACGGCCTGGAGAACTCCTTGATGAGATCGACCGGCCGGTCGGCGCGAGTCGAACCGGAAAGTGTCTGAACAACGATGTCGGTCAGGCTGCCGACGGTGGCAGCCATTGCGGACAGCCCGGCATGGACCGATGCCGCGATCGCCTTCCGCAGCCCCGTGCTTTCCGGCGGATCTATCAGCTGAATACTCTTCCTGATGGCCGGAAACTCCTTGCCGAGCCGACTCGGATCGGTGGCGAAATCGGCTGCGTTTCGAAGTACCTCGACACATTCGGCATGGCGGGTCAGCAGGTACGCGTCGAGATTCTCGTCGAGGATTACCGGCGCACTGTCACGCATCTGGGAATACAATACGTATGGGTCGTCCAGCCATTTCGGTGACAACGGCTCGAATTTCAAATGTCCCCCGTTCGTATGCCTCTGCGTTGGCTGGTGCCACCCGACAACACGGTGCAGTCGGGTGGCGCTAGCAAAACTAATTCAGTGACCGTATTCCACGCCATTCACCTCCTTTGAGATCCAATCTCGCGCGCCATTATGGCGCGACCGTCAGGTATTCGAAAGAATTGGTGGCGCTGGGATATTTTCAGCATAATATGCTGTTACTCGAGGTCAGCTACGACCCGCAGCTCGCGCGCTTCGGCGGCACGATTTTTGCGGTACTGCAGTCTTCCTCATACATCGATATGATGCCGTTTAAGTGCGTGATTAATTCGGCCACCCCGCCGCGATCGGCACCGTAGTCATGTACTGCAACGCGCCCCCTTGCTTATCGAACTATCGAATCATCCGGTCGATCTGGTCACCGCTGCACAGTGCTGGTCACGCGCCCGACCATTGGGCTGATGAGCACGCTGAATTGGATCTGATTGATCGGGTAGATGTTAGCTCCACTATGTAACCTCTGGCACTACTTGTCAAGCAATTTGAACGCGTTGGATTTATTTTCCGACACGTATTCAGTTCGCTAACTATTTACATCGATCCGCGGGCGCCGAGGCGCAGTACCGTGCGCGAAGACGGGTAGCAAAGAGTCGGCACACTATTGGGTGACATTTGGTGACTTGTCATTTCAGTGGCAATGCTGCATGAGGGCCACGGCATCGCTGGATGAGCAATTCATAACGAATAACCGACGGGGCCGGAGATCGACCCGAGGCGCCCACGCTGCGCACCGGCAAACCTCCCGCGTTCTTCCGTGCGCCGGCATCCAGCGAGAATCCGAACTTTGCAGGTACTTTGCGGCAGGGCGCGCGGGGTAGCGTGGCGAACGTGTCGCAGCGGGAACTCGTCGTCCTCGGGACTGCCAGCCAGGTGCCGACCAAGCAGCGCAATCACAATGGGTATCTGCTGCGGTGGGAGGACGAGGGGGTGCTGTTCGATCCGGGGGAGGGGACGCAGCGCCAGATGACCTACGCCGGGGTTTCGGCGACCGACATCACGCGGATCGCGATCACCCACTTCCACGGGGACCACAGCCTCGGGCTGGCCGGTGTGGTCCAGCGAATCAATCTCGACCAGGTGCCGCATCCGGTCGATGTGTGCTTCCCCGCCTCGGGTGCCGAATATTACGACCGGCTCGTCAATGCCACCTCGTACTACCGCCGGGCCGAATTGCGCCCTCGCCCTATTGATCGGGCGGGCCCGGTGGACTTCCCCGGCGCGCCGTTCGCCGTCTCGGCGGTGCGGCTCTCGCACCCCGTCGACACCTTCGGGTACCGGCTCACCGAACCACCCGGCCGCCGCATACTGCCAGACCGCCTGCGTGCCTACGGACTGAGCGGTCCGGTCATCACCCGGCTACAACAGCAGGGTCACATCGAAATATCCGGCCGCACCGTCACTCTCGACGAGGTCAGCGCGCCTCGCCCCGGCCAGAGCTTCGCCTTCGTGATGGACACCCGCCTCTGCGACGGCGTCCGCGAACTCGCCGCCGACGCCGACATGCTCGTCATCGAGGCCACTTTCCTCGACGCCGACGCGCACCTCGCGGCCGAGTACGGCCACCTCACCGCGGGCCAAGCGGCCCGCGTCGCCGCCGACGCGCGCGCACGCACGCTAGTTCTCACGCACTTTTCCCAGCGCTACCGCGACCTGTCCGACCACCTCGCCGAAGCCAGGCAACACTTCACCGGCACCATCCACGTAGCCACCGACCTCGCCCGAATCCCGCTGCCGCCCAGGCGATAACATCCACCCCCCGAACATCCTCTGCACCACCACCCTTTTGGTCAACTGCCCGACATTTTCCAGGAGGATGCCGACACGTTGCACAGCTTGAACAGTCGGAATTCCGGTACACCCGTACGACTCGGTACGCTGTCCCGGACGCCCCCATAGCCCAATTGGCAGAGGCAGTGGACTTAAAATCCATCGAGTGTCGGTTCGAGTCCGACTGGGGGCACTGTCTAGCAGCACACTGCGCGTGACCGGGGGTTCCGCACTGTCTCCCGTAGGTTCGATCGGGACCGGCGACAGAGCGGCCGTGACCTGGGCGATTCCGTCGGTGTAGTCGGCTGGAAGGGTCTGGCAGTCGTTGGGTGAACGGATCGGTCCTGATCCAGGCCACGACTCTGCGGACTGCAGTCGATGTGTCGGACGACGGCCGCCGACAGCTGCTGTGAACACGCAGCGGCGATGTCGAGGTCGAGTAGGAGGAATTCCTCGCCGACTCGGCCCGATCTCGATGAAATCGCCAGCGCAAGCGATCTCTTCGAAGGTGTCGATCGGCTCTCGAACGCGAAATTTGCGGGTACTTCACGTTCAGGTTCTGCCAATTTCCGCACGGTTCTCGCATGCACTGCCAATAAAGTTGCAATGGTCTGGCGGACCGTGCTTTTCAGATGATACGTTCTGTCGGGGCGTCGATCCGGGGAGATAGACGATATGGGGGGTGGGGAGATGGACGATAGCTGTTCAGGACATGTCTCGCTGAACCATTTTGCTCATAATCTCCGCGGCAACGCCTTGTCTGAAATAGCAAGCATCAGCCGTTCCTTACGAAGGAGTTCGTGAAGCGCATGACAACTAAGAAATTTCTCGCTGCCATGTTTATCCCCTGTGCGTCGGTAGTTGCTGTCGGGCTTTCAGCTCCGGCGTCCGCGTCCCCACTGCAGCCGATCGACGATTGCTACACGATCAGCACTAAGCAGGGATGCGTCGGCGAGCAGGAATGGAATGATTTTCAGCACGGCATGGCATGTGCTGCACGCTTCGGTATCAACCCGATCACGGGCATCGGAAACCTCGCCAACGCGGATTACCGGAGAGAGTGCCTGGGGCTGTAAAACGCCGATCATGTGGGCGGGGGTGCCAGTCGCGTGACGCTTCATGTGAATCTCGCGAAGGCGGGCACGCTCAACTATAAATGAGCAGACGGATACGGCTCCCGTCAGGATTGTCTCAAAAATCTTGACGGGAGCCCCCCAGATAGTTGGCAAAATTGAGTTGACGCCGGTGATGTATGCCAACATGCGCAAGAATGGCAGCCCTGTTTCGGCCTTGTCATCGTTACCGCTTATGCGCATTCCGCACGGACTCTGCAAATGCCGCACGCAGATGATTCCGACCATCGAGCAGCTCCGGGCGGCGATTTCGCGGTCTGGTAGTTGTGCGGAGTCAGCAGGCCGTCGCCGCCCTGATAACCCGTGTCCGCCAAGGCTATCCACCCCTCGCGTTCGAGTTCGTAGCAGATCCGCCAGATCGAGGCGGTCGTCAGCTCGTGCACGCTGCCGGGCCCGCTTCGGTGCGGGCTGAACGCCTCCTCGCGCCTTGCGCATAGCTCCCCTCGGAACCCGCTCGTCCGTCCGGATGACTAGCGACGCCACCGGCTCGAGACGATCGGGGGTGTGCGAGGGCCGGGACTGCGACACAAAAAATCTGTAGTCGCGACTGTAGACAACCGATGCGCGATGTTGTAGTGTCGCTGTTGTTCAGAGAGTAGGAAGTCCGGTGGCCGAGGCAGAGATGAACTGCCCGGAAGATGTCAGGTTCGGCCGTCCCCTCCGGCTGGGGTGTAGTTGAAGTAGTAGATGGTTGTACCGCCGGAGGGGACGAAGAACTCCGCAAGAATGCGCTGGAGGCGTCACGATGAGCGTCCACGCGGGACCGCGCCGCTAGTTGGCGCGGGGTGCGCACCCTACGAGCCGGGAGGTGGTCTACGAGCAAATACATACGCACTTCGCGTTCCTGTGAACATGTCCGGACGCGGTGTGCGACACCGGCCTTACCGGCCGATAGTCGGAATTGAGACAACAGATAGATCGATCACAGGCCCCGGCGCTCACCGCGCCGGGGCCTGTAGGCATGAAATCCCCGAGAGGTGTAGTGGAAGATTCCCGCGCGAACCCCGACAGCACACCCGCCGACCGGCTAGACGACGACGACTACCCCGCGTACAGCATGGGCCGGGCCGCGGAAATCGTCGGAGTCACCCAGGCCTTCCTGCGCGCCCTCGACGCCGCCGAACTTTTGACCCCGCAACGCTCCGAAGGCGGGCACCGCCGCTACTCCCGCTACCAACTGCGCATCGCCGCGCGAGTCAGGCAACTGGTCGACGACGGCAACCCGCTCGAAGCCGCCTGCCGGATCGTCATTCTCGAAGACCAGCTCGCCGACGCCCAGCGCATCAACGAAGAATTGCACCAGGCACTTCGAGACGATCGGCATACAGACTAAAGCCCGGGCTCTGACGCCCATCAATTACTTGCGGTCGGCCTCGCAGGGAAACACAACTGGGGAAATCCCCAGTTGGATCCGCCGGACGACGGCCGTCGTACCGCTGCGAGCTCCCTGCTGAGATCTGTTGAGGGTCAGGTGGTTTCGGCACAGTGGTGGGTGACAGGATACTCGGCCGACTTGGCCTCTGGTACAAAAACCGACGCAATGGTGGTCTGTTTGTGGTGTCTGTGCGGCGACCGCCCGGTCTATATGCACACTTTGCTAAGTAGGCGTGCGTCAGGGTTGACGTTGGAGGGTACGGGCCGTACGTTTCGCCCATTGTTGATTCGGGGTGATCAAAGGGGAAAGTGTGGCGACACTGCTCACGGAGGAGCTTTCACCGGATGTCGTGCCCACCGTCAAGGGCGGCCCGCTCGGCCGCTCGCCCCGTCAACTCGCCTGGCTTCGGTTCAAGCGGGACAAGACCGGCTTGGTGGCGGCTATCGTCGTGTTGTTCTTCTTCGTCGTCGGCCTCGGCGCGCCGCTGATCTCCCTGGTCTATGGCAAGGATCCGTACACGCCGTACGCCACGACCAGTAACGGGTTGCTCACCGACACCGGCTTTCCGATCAAGCCCAATGGCGGTATCGATAGCCAGTTCTGGTTCGGCATCGAGCCGCACACCGGCCGCGACGTGCTCATCGTGCTGGTGTACGGAATCCGTACCTCCCTGTTGATTTCGCTGGCCGTAGTACTGCTGACGACGATCATCGGCACCGTGCTCGGGGTAACCGCCGGGTACATAGGCGGCTGGACCGACTACCTCATCAGCCGGGTCACCGACATCCTGCTGTCCATCCCGTCCACCCTGTTCATCCTCGCCTTCATGCCGGTCGCCTGGGCCAGTTACCAGGCAACGGGGCAGGAGGTTCCACTCTGGGTACGGACGGCCAGCCTGATCGGGTTGCTGACCTTGTTCGGCTGGACCCGCAACGCCCGGATGCTGCGCGGCCAGGTGTTCTCCCTGCGGGAGCGCGAGTTCATCGAGGCAGCCAAGGTGACCGGAGCCGGTCCCCGGCGGATCATCGTCCGGGAACTGCTACCGAATCTGTGGACCCCGATCCTGGTGCTTGCGACGCTGGACCTGCCCGCGTACGTCACGGCGGAGGCGGCGCTGTCCTTCCTCGGCGTCGGCATCAAGGATCCGACGCCCGACTGGGGCGTGATGGTCCAAAACGGATCCGGCCTGATCTCCTCCGACATCACCTATCTGGTCTTCCCCGGTATCGGGATGGTCCTTTTCGTGCTCGCGTTCAACTTGCTCGGGGACTCGGTGCGCGACGCCCTTGACCCGAAGGGAAGCCGATAACCGTTGGGTCGCCGGGCTTTTCGGCGGCAAGAGGAGGCAGGAACTGGAATGAAGAGAAAGTATCTCGCGCAGGCCGCCGCGCTAGCCGCGGCCGCGCTGCTGGCGGCGGCGGGCTGCTCGGCGGGCGGCACCAACGTCGGTAGTGGTGACCAGCCGAAGTCCACGACGAACAAGCTCACCCTGGACCCGGAAGGCAAGCAGTCCAACGGCCCGGCCGCGGACGTGGCCGGCGGCCGCAGCGGTGGCACGCTCAACCTGACCTGGCGTCACGACTTCCCGGACTACGACCCGGCAAAGGTATACACCGCCCCGGACGACGAGGCGTTCCGGCTGATGCACCGGCGCCTGACCGTGCTGAAGCAGAACGACGACGGCACGATGGTGCTGGTGGGTGACCTGGCCACCAATACCGGTGAGGCCTCCGACGGCGGCAAGACCTGGAAGTACACGCTGAAGGACGGCATGAAATATGCCGACGGCACGCCGATCAAGTCGCAGGACATCAAGTACGCCGTCGAGCGCACCTTCGACACGAAGTTCGCGACCGGGCCGCAGTGGGTCCAGCTCTGGCTGGCGGGTAAAGACGACTTCAACTCGGTCTACCCCGGTCCGTTCTCCGGTGGTCAGGAACTCGGACCCGACAAGATCGAAACCCCGGACGCCAAGACCATCGTCTTCCACTTGGCCGCGGCACAGTCGGACTTCCCGTTCGCCGCCTCGATGAGCCAGACCGTTCCGGTGCGCAAAGACCTGGACACCAAACCGGACGATCTGGACGTCAACGGCCTCGGCGACATGGCAACCGGGCCGTACAAGATCGGTGCCCACGAGGTGGACAAGACGCTCACCCTGGTGAAGAACCCGAATTGGGATGCCAAGACCGACCCGGTACGGCACCAGTACCTTGATCAGATCCACTTCCAGTTCGGTGTGCTGGCGAAGCAGGAGACCGACCAGCTGAAGGCGGACATCGATCCGAACGGCGCCGCCTACTACGGCGGCGTCGACCCCGATCAGGTTCAGGCCATCATGCAGGATCCGAACCTGAAAAAGCGCACGATGGACAACGAGACCGGCGCGGTGGTGACCTTCAATACCAACACCGCCCGGGTCACAGACTTGAACGTCCGCAAGGCCATCGCCATGGCGTTTCCGAAGCAGGATGTCATCACCGCGCAGGGTGGCCCGTTCTACGGCAATGTCGCCACCACGCTCAGTCCGCGCACCTCGGTCGGCTATTCGCCGCAGCCGAACCCGTACGGCGTCGGCGACAACGGCGACCCGCAGCAGGCGAGGAAGATCCTCACCGACGCGGGCAAGCTCGGCTACGAGGTCAACGTGGCCTGGGAAACGACCCCGGCCGCCGATCGGGCGGGTCCCCCGATCAAGCGTGCGCTGGAGGCCGCCGGCTTCAAGGTCAACCTCAATCAGGTACCGGACAAGTCCTACTTCAACATCATCAGGCACCTGGACAACCGCTACGACCTGATCTGGTACCAGTGGAGCCCGGACTGGCCGACCAACCGGACCGTGTACAGCGCGCTGTACTACGGCGGGGCGGTCGCGGAGGGGGGCAACAACATGGCCCAGCTCAAGGAGAAGAAGGTCGACGACGAGACCAACCGCGTGCAGGCGATCCAGGACATCACCGAGCAGGGCAAGCAGTACATGCCGCTGGACCAGATGATCCAAAAGGATTATGCGGCAGCCATTCCGGTGGTCTACGCGCGCAAGCAGGTGATGTTCGGTTCGAATATCGGCGGGGCGCGGATGGACGTGCTCAGTTCCAGCCTCGACCTGGACAACGTCTACCTCAAGAAGTAGCGAACGACTGATGAAGTCCTGAGCCGGGTGGCGGTCTGCCCGTCGCCCGGCTCGGCCGCCACCCCCTCCAGAGAGACACGTCCGCATGCTGGCCTTCCTCACCCGCCGGATCCTCGGCGGCCTGGTGATCCTGCTGATCATCTGCGCGATCACCTTCACGATGTTCTACGTGGCCCCCGGCAACAATGTCGCCAGGCTGGCCTGCGGAAAGACCTGCTCGCCCGAGCTCGTCGCCGCCGTCGCACACCAATTGGGTGTCGACAAGCCGGTCTGGCAGCAGTTCCTCGACTACCTGGCCGGGGTCTTCACCGGCCGCACCATCGCCGATACCTACTGCTCGGCTCCGTGCCTCGGCTACTCGTTTCACAACCACCGGCCGGTGCTCGATACCGTTCTGGACCGGATCCCGGTGACGTTCTCGCTGACCGTCGGCGCGGTGGTGATGTTCCTGGTTGTCGGTGTCGGCCTCGGCCTGCTGGCCGCGCTGCGCAAGGGAAAGGCGGCCGACAAGGCGGCCATGGGTTTCGCGGTGCTCGGCGGTGCGCAGCAGATCTTCGTGCTCGGCCCGTTTCTGCTGTTCCTCTTCGTGTATTCGACGCACCTAATGAAGGTGCCCGCTTACACCTCGTTCTTCGACAACCCGGGGAAGTGGGCGACCGGGCTGTTCCTGCCTTGGGTCTGCCTGGCCATCATCACCGCCGCCGCCTACGCGCGGTTCACCCGCTCCTCCATGGTGGAAGTCTTGAACGAGGACTACATCCGTACCGTGCGTGCCAAGGGCATGGGCAACACGAATATCTATTTCAAGCACGCCTTCCGCGGCACCATGAGCCCGATCGCCACCCTTCTCGGACTGGACATCGCGGTGCTGCTCGGCGGGGCCCTCGTCACCGAGACCGTGTTCAATCTGCCGGGGATCGGGCAGTTGGCGGTCAACTCCGTGCAGGACTCCGACCTGCCGGTGATGATGGCGGTGGTGTTGCTTGCCGCAACCGCCGTGGTGGTGGCCAACATTGTGGTGGACGTCGTCTACGCGTTCATCGACCCGAGGGTGAGGCTGGGATGACCGTGCCGGCCGAATCGAATCTGGAGCGTGACATGTCCAGCCAAAGCACCATCCTCTCGGTGCGAGATCTGTTGGTGCACTTCCGCACCGAGGACGGCACGGTCAAGGCGGTGGACGGGCTGTCGTACGACCTCACCCGGGGCAAAACACTCGGCATTGTCGGCGAGTCCGGCTCGGGTAAAAGCGTCTCGGCCATGGCAGTCCTCGGTCTGCACAATCGGGCGCAGGCGCGAATCGGTGGCCAAATCCTGTTCGAGGGAACGGATCTGGCCGGCGCGGACGAGCGAACCGCGCGCCAGTTCCGCGGCAAGCGGATCTCGATGATCTTCCAAGATCCGTTGACCGCGCTGTCGCCGTACTACACGGTCGGCGACCAGATCGTCGAGACATTCCGCAAGCACACCGGCGCGACCAAGAAGCGGGCGCGGGCGCGGGCCATCGAGATGTTGACCAAAGTTGGCATACCGCAACCGGAGCGGCGGGTGGACGAGTACCCGCATCAGTTCTCCGGTGGCATGCGGCAGCGGGTGATGATCGCGATCGCGCTCTGCTGCGACCCCGATCTGCTGATCGCGGACGAGCCGACGACGGCACTGGACGTGACGGTGCAGGCGCAGATCCTGGATCTGCTGCGGGAGTTGCAGGTCGAGTTCAATACCGCGATCATCCTGATCACCCACGACATGGGCGTGGTCGCGCAGATGGCCGACGACGTGCTGGTGATGTACGCGGGCCGGTGCGTGGAGCGGGGCACAGTGCGCGAGGTACTCAAACGGCCACGGCATCCGTACAGCTGGGGTCTGCTGTCCTCGATCCCGCACCTCGGCGGGGATGTGGACATACCGCTGACGCCGGTGCGCGGCGCACCGCCGAGCCTGATCGACGTGCCGTCCGGATGCCCGTTTCATCCGCGGTGCGATTACGTGGACCGAGTGGCAGACGCGCGCTGCAAGAGCGAGCGGCCGGAGCTCGGCTCGGCCGCGGGGCGCGGGGCGGCCTGTCATCTGGCCACCGAGGAGGCCGACCGGATCTTCGTCGACGTGGTCCGGCCGACGCTCGGCATCGGGCAGGCGTCATGACCGAACAGACTCTGACCGAACCGTTTTCGCGCCGCGCCGACGACGGACCGCTGCTGACGGCGACCGGACTGCAGATGCACTTCCCCGTCCGCTCCGGGTTCCTGTTCAAGCGGCACACCGAGGTGGTTCGCGCGGTGGACGGCATCGATCTGAGCGTGTCCGCCGGCGAGGCGTTCGGGCTGGTCGGCGAGTCCGGCTGCGGCAAGTCGACCACCGGGCGGATGCTGGCCCGGCTGTTGGAGCCGACGGCGGGCACGATCACCTACCGCGGTCAGGACATCACTCACCGCACGCGCCGCCAGCTCGCGCCCATCCGGTCCGAGATCCAGATGATCTTCCAGGACCCGTACTCCTCGCTGAACCCGAGGCAGACGGTGGGCACGATCATCGCCGGGCCGATGGAGATCAACGGCATCAACCCGCCCGGTGGGCGACGCGGCCGAGTGCGGGAACTGCTGGAGACGGTCGGCCTGAATCCCGAGCACTACAACCGCTTTCCGCACGAGTTCTCCGGCGGCCAGCGCCAGCGCATCGGCATCGCGCGCGCGTTGGCGCTCGAGCCCAAGCTCATCATCGCCGACGAACCCGTCTCCGCGTTGGACGTCTCCATCCAGGCGCAGGTGGTGAACCTGCTGCAGGGGCTGCAACGCGACCTCGGCATCGCCTTCGTGTTCATCGCCCACGACCTGGCCGTGGTCCGGCACTTCAGTGAGCGCATCGCGGTCATGTACCTGGGCAAGATCGTGGAACTCGCCGACCGCGCCGACCTCTACGAACGCCCGCACCACCCCTACACCCAGGCACTGCTGTCCTCGGTCCCCGAGGCCGACCCGGACAGCGCGAAACAACGAGAGCGAATCCGGCTCACCGGCGACGTCCCCTCACCCATCAACCCGCCGTCCGGCTGCCGCTTCCGCACCCGCTGCTGGAAAGCGGAGAACATCTGCGCCGAGCAGGAACCGCCCCTGATCCAATTAGGCAAATCCACCGAAGGCCACCTGGCCGCCTGCCATTTCCCGGAGCCCCGACACGTGGTCGCCTGATCGCGGTCGGGGTGAGTCGACGTCAGTGAACGCGGTGGGGTATCGGAAGTGAGCCGCTGCCGACCGCCTGGTGACTAGCAGGCCACCTCGGTGAGGCGCCGGTGGCGGGTCGGTGCGGCGGCGTTGACCGCGGCGGCGATGGCGACGACCGGGGGGATCCAGCGGGCCTGGGTGGGGGAAATGTCCCAGGAGGCTGCGCCATTCGACAGCCTGGTCGGGGGGAGCGGGATGCTCGCGCCGTCGGTGTGCACGGTGGCGCCCGCGCCGCGCAGGGCTTCGATGGCCAGGGTGGCCTTGGCGGCGCCAACTACCAGGTGGATCTCGCGGCGCTCGGCGCCGGGGATGTCGATTACCGGGCCGGACAGGTTGTTCGCGCGCAGGAAGCGGCGGACCTCGGCGGCGAGGGGGCCGGTGAGTTCGATGGCCGCCACCCGTTCGTCGGTGATCAGGCACACGCCGTTGGCGGTTTCGGCGACTGTCCATCCGCGTCGGCGGTAGTCCTGCACTGCGTCAGAGGCCGTCAGAGTGCTGGAACTCGGGAACGTCGCGGGCACTGTCTTCTCCATTTCACCAGGTAGATCGAGATCTCACAGCGGTATGCGCAGGAGCCCCGCCAACTGCACCTGTGCATCAAATCGTCTGCGGCTAGGAGTTTTCCTAATGAATGCTTGTGATCGCCAACCGCACCAGCGATTCTGCGCGGGTCCGCCCGGATGGGCATCGCCCCGCGGTCGCGTCCCATGTCATCCTTTGGGCGGACCTACCCCGCGCCGACCCTGAGGCCGTGCTGACGACCGGATTCCGGGTTCGCCCCCGGGTCACAGCTAATTGCCAAGTGTCCCTCGAGGTCTCACCAGCCTGGCGTGGTTCAAATAGGTATGGGATCGAGATGGGGGCGGGGGGCGGCGTCCGCCGGTTGCGTAGCGGCAGTGGCGATATCGGCGTTGGTGGCGGCACCGCTGGCTACGGCGGGCCCGCACGACCAGGGCTCCGCTGTGACGACAGCACCTCCGGGCGCTCCTCCGGCGGCCGTGACCACAGCGGTTCGCGGGACACCGGTGCCGCACACACCGCAGCCTGTCGTCGCGACGTCCACGGTGCTGGCGCAGCAGATGCAGGCGGTGATTCAGGCCGTCTCGCCCGGGACGGAAGTCGGGATCGACGTGGTCGATATCAGTTCCGGGACAACGCTTGTCGGGCTGAATCTCGATCAGCCGTTCTACACCGCGTCGGTGGTAAAGCTGCTGATCGCCCTCGACGCGCTGAATCAACAAGGCTGGCAACCTGATTCGGGTACCGCGGCACAGCTTCGAACGATGCTGTCCGCCAGCGACGACACCATCGCCGACGCCCTGTGGGACGAGAACGGCGGCGACTCGATCGTCGCCAGAATGATCGACGCGATCGGCCTGACCGCGACGTTGCCCCCCGACGACCCGGAGCAGTGGGGCGAGACCGTGACGACCGCGCGGGACGTGGCCACCATTTACCGCTTCCTGACCACCGCGGTGCCCGAGCCGTCCCGCGACATCGTCATCGGCGCCCTGCACGATGCCAGCGAGATCTCCGCGGACGGCACCGACCAGTACTTCGGCATCCCGGACGGGCTGACCGGACTCGGCTGGGCGGTGAAACAGGGCTGGATGTCGATGGACACCTCGACCACGCTGGACACCACCGGCCTGGTCGGACCGAGCGCGACCCAACTCCCGTACGCGGTGGTCGTGCTGACCTCGCAGCCGGCCGGAACCGACTGGACCACAGGAGGTTCCGCGCTTACCGCCGGAATCGACGTCCTGCGCGGCGTCGTCGGCCAACAGCGGCAAGCGCGGAACCTCGGCACCGAGGACGACAAAACCGCTGTCACAGTGCCGCCCGCGTAGTCCCGCGGCGGACCTTGCCGGAACGCGAAACACGGCAGCCGCAGGCTGGCTGCGTGCGGCTGCCGTACTGAAGGCCGACTAACCCCTCGGTGCTCGGCTTCAAGTCGTGTCGGGTGGCCGTGTTCAGCCGGAGAACTCGGTCCAGCCTGACAGCCGCGATCGGGGCCGGGTATCCGCTGTACGACCGTCATCCGAATGACCGACGATTTGCCCAGGCGGCTCGCCACTTGTCCGCGTAACGCCCTTCCGGCGCTGCCGGTCTTGCACAATCTGTGCATGCCCAAGCCCTGCCTGCTGCTCCAACTGCGACCCGAGCGCCCCGCCGCGGACGACGAATATCAAGCTGTCCTGCGCGCGGGCGAGCTCGATCCCAGCGCCGTGGTGCGGGTGCAGATGGAGCGGCAGGGCCTGCCCGACCTGGTCCTCGACGATTTCTCGGCGGTGATCGTCGGGGGCGGGCCGAGCAATGTCGGCAATCCTGAATCCGAGAAATACGACTACCAGCTGCGATTCGAGCCCGGACTGAAGAAGTTGCTCGCCGAGATCGTCGCCCGCGACTTCCCGTATCTGGGTGCCTGCTACGGGCTGAGCATCCTGGCCGATGTGCTCGGCGGCACGGTGAGCGGCGAACGCTACGACGAGCCGCCGGGCGCGCAGACCATCGAATTGACCGCTCGCGCAGGCGAAGACCCGCTGCTTCGTGGCGCCCCACAGTCGTTCCGCGCCTTCGTCGGACATAAGGAAGCGTGCCAAGAGGTGCCGCCGAACGCGGTGCTGCTCGCCACCTCGGCCGACTGTCCGGTGCAGATGATCCGGGTCGGCCAGCACGTTTACGCGACCCAGTTCCATCCGGAACTCGACGGCGACGGACTCGCGTTGCGCATCGAGACCTACCGGCACGCAGGCTATTTCGACCCGGATGAGGCGGACTACCTCATCGCGTTGGGGCACCGGGAAGCAATCACCACTCCCAAGGAGATATTGCGCCGATTCGTCACCAGGTACCGCAGCGAAACGGGGTTGGACTGCTGCTAGCCCGACGCAGGTTCGGGCAGGGGCCCAAGGCGGTCGATGACAGGCTGGCGCGACAGTAGATGCCCGTCCGGACGTACCAGCCCGGCGTGGGTCTCGACGTGGCGCCCGGTGCGCAACAGTTCGAACAGCGTGGAACCGTCGGGAAAGGACAGGTTGGGTACGCGCTTGCCGGTGGCGTAGGTGACGTCGAGGCCCGACAATCGTTCGGCGAGTCGGCGGGACATGTCCGGCGCGGTCGCGATCAAGTCGCTCAGCAACGCCCGCAGGGCTTGGCCTTGCGGTGAATACGCCGTTATCAGCGCGGTCTGGGCTCTGGTGTGTTCGAGCAATGTTGTGCCGACGGGGTGGCGTTCGGCGTGATACGTGTCGAGCAGTGCCTGCTCCGCGCGCCCCGTGGCGACGGCCGCGAGCTTCCAGCCCAAGTTGTGGGCGTCTTGGATTCCGACGTTCATGCCGACGCCGCCGGCCGGGTAGTGCATGTGTGCGGCGTCGCCCGCGAGCAGTACGGTGTCCGCGCGATAGGTGTCGGCCTGCCGGGTCGCGTTGCCGAAACGCGACAGCCACACCGGGTCGCGCATGCCGAAGTCGGTGCCCGCGATCCGCCGGACGGTCGCTCGTAGTTCGTCGAGAGTGAGATCGCCGGGCCATTCCGGACGGTCGGTTGCCGGATCTCCGCCGACGAGACGGTGCGCCCCGCCGGGTAGCGGCGCGATCATCAGCGCGCCGTCGGTACCGGCGACGCCGGCGAAACCGGGCGGCGGGGGATCGTCGAGGACGACATCGCCGAGCCATCCCCAGGTGGTGGTTTCGGTCCCGGGGAATCCGATGCCCGCGGCGGTCCGGACGGTGCTGCGGGTACCGTCGCAGCCCACCACGTAACGAGCCGTGACGACCTCCCCGCCGGCCAACTCGACACCATCATCGGTCAGTCCGGTGACCCGGCAGTCCCGGCGGATGGTCGCGCCCATCCGCCGGGCCCGTTCCTCGAGTAGTTCCTCGGTACGGGCCTGTACCAGGGCCAGGGTGAACGGGAACGGTGTGTCCAGCACCGAGAAGTCCATCCGGTGGGGGAGCCCGGCGAAATGCCCGTTCGGTATGCGGATGCCCTCGGTCAGGAACGGTTCGGCGATGCCGCGGCAGTCGAAGATCTCGATCGTGCGCGGATGAATCGTGAGCGCCTTCGAATTCGGCTCCCGGGTTTGCCGCGCCTCCAGCACGGTGACGGTAGCCCCCCCGAGGCGCAACTCACCGGCGAGCCATAGGCCGGTGGGCCCGGCTCCCACCACGACGACATCAACCATGATCTTCTCCCTTGGTCACTGACCAACAATGTGAGTCAAGTACACTAGGTCAGTGACCAAGAGTCAAGCGGATGTGGTGCGGACCGCCCTGGAAATCCTCAACGAGCACGGTGCCGCCGCGGTATCGCTGCGCGCCATCGCCGGGAGACTCGGCGTGCGGATGAATACGGTCCTGTGGCACACCAAGAGCAAGGCGCGGCTCGAGGAGTTGATGGCCGACGCGATCGTCGCAGGCGTCTCGCTCGACCGCCTGCCGCGGGACTGGCGCGAGCGGGCGACCGAGATCGTCCGCCGCTACCGCAGTGCCCTGCTGGCCCACCGTGACGGCGCCGCCGTCGTCACCGGCACTTCCGCCGCGGAACCGGCCACCTTGGATGTCGCCGAGGCACTCGCCGCCGCCCTACTCGACGGCGGGCTGCCGCCCCGGGAGGCAGCCTGGACCTGTTGGGGCATCATCTATTTCACTCTCGGGCTGTGCCAGGAGCAGCAGGCGCTACCGGAGCGATCCATCCGCGACCTGAACGTCGGGCAACGCCCCGCGTTGCAGCGCGTTTTCGCGGCGCTGACCGACGAATCCTTCGACGAGCGTTTCGATTTCGGTATCACCAAATTCCTCGCGCATCCCTCGCCGACCACCTCGAACGCAATTCCGTGAGCGAGAAACGTACGGTGTCTCGCCGGCACCGGCGGCCGAGCCCCGGGTCTATGGTGGAGTCATGGGCGTCATGGGCGAACTATTTCCAGGACAGAAGCTGGCCGACGAGGGCAGCGGGGACAGTGATGGTCAGCCGCACCGTCCTCGGCTCGCGCTCGATCTGGATGCCGGGGTGATTCGGATCGCCGCTCCTGCCGCGTCCGCAGCCGCGGACGAAACGACCGAAAGCGACTGATTCGATCGACTTCCGGAAGCTAGTTCCGGAATCGGCAGGCTCCCGCGTACGGCATTTCCGACATCGGCGACTCCACGACACCGGTGCCGTAGCTCGAGGCGTGGATGACCTTGCCGTCACCGGCATAGAGCGCGGAGTGGCCGCCGCCGTAGAACGACACCAGATCGCCGGGGCGCAGATCATCCTTGGAGACCGGGGTTCCGGCGGCCAGTTGGTCGTAACTGGTCCGCGGGACCGAGACACCGGCCTGCTGGTAGGACCACTGGACCAGGCCCGAGCAGTCGAAAACATCAGGGCCCGCCGAGGTTCCGTAGCCGGAGCCGATCTTCGCGCGGGCCGCTTCGACGGCGACCTCGCCGGTCGTCTTCATCGGGGCGACCTGCGGGTGCAACGTATTCGGCGGCTTGATGCCGGGAATGCCTGCCAGGCCGGAGTATTCGACGCCCGGAATGTCGGGCAGGGCGAAGGTGATTCCGGGAGCGGCGAACTCGGTGCGGGAGGGAGCAGCGGATGGCGCGCTCTCCTGCGGTGGCACCGAAACCTGAATGCCGGGAATGCCTGGGGGAACCGAGATTTCGTTCGGAACTTCGAAGCTACCGACGCCGGGAACGGTCACTGTTTGGGCCGATGCTTCCGCGGCGGAGAAGAGGAGTGCGCCGGAGACGGCTGCGCCTGCGGCAAGTGTCCACCAGAACACTCGCCGCAGCGAGCGGGTACTTCGGACGTCGTCGTCGGTCTTCGACATGATCAAGTCCTCCGATGGTCATTTCGAAGGCCTTGGCTCGGCCATGCGACGCCGCATCTGCAGGCGTACCGGACTTCACCAAGTCTCCGAATACATTCGAGAACATCACGGTGATCTGTCAGTCCAAGCGGATCCGATTTCCCATCCTTCGACACAATCGGGTTCGAACAAACTTCCGACACACTGAAAGGTAATAACGAAACGGTAACTAAATATCGATTAGATATTGAAAACAGCTGCTGACCTCGGTTAATGCACCACTCATTCCGGTGAAAATTGCAGCACCAACGGACCGTGTCGCGGACTATTTACTGTTCGTCGGCGAGCTATCTGCTTTTCGATCGGCCGTTTTCAGTGCTCGATCGAGCCGGTCGCGCCCGGTAGCTCGCCGTGTCTGCGCAAAGCATCGAGCACCACATTCACGGCCGCCCGCGGCGGTGCGCCGCGCCGGATAACGGCGGTAATCGTGCGGGTGATAGGACTGGTGAGTTCCCTGGTCGCGACGCGATAGCGCGGATCGATCGCGAGGCCGGGCAGCAGCGTAATGGACAGCCCGGCCTCGACATGTTGCAGCGCCATCATGTAGTTGCTGAAGCGGCACACTATCCGCGGCTCGAAGCCCGATTCGCGGCAGAGCCTGGTCGCCAGCTTCGCCATATAGGACTCCGGCGTATCGAAGGCCCACGGCTCGTCGGCGTACGCGGCCAGGTCGGCGGGACCGCGGGCGGCCCGGTCGGGTGGCAGCACCAGCACGATCGGATCGGTGGCCAGCGGCACGATGTCGATGTCCGGGCCGAGCGGCTGCTCGACGAAATCGGTTGTGGTGATGATGATGTCGACGTCGCCGACGCGCAGCGCGCGCATGCTCTCGTGCGGCTCCAACTCGTGCAGTGTGATATCGAGGTGCGGGTGGCCGGCCGCGAGCCGGGTCACCGCGGGCACGCACAGCGAGTGGATGGCGCTTTGAAAGGCGCCGAGCCGGACCAGCCCGACCGGTTCGTCACCGAGGCTGCGCAGCTCCGCCTCGACGGTGCCCATGTGATCGAGGATCGCCCTGGCCCGCCGGGCCAGGATCAACCCGGCCGGGGTGAGCCGGACCCGGCGGCCGGTGCGTTCCAGCAGCTGCGTGCGTGTCTCCGCCTCCAGCACCGCGAGCTGCTGGGACACGCTGGACGCGCTCAGATCGGCCGCCTGCGCGACCGCCCGGACGGTGCCGAGGGAATCGAGTTGGCTGAGCAAGCGCAGCCGCCAAGGGTTCAACATCCCCCGATTGTTGTACGGCTGAGCCGAACAGCACAGCCGGAATTGTGAGATGGACGTGTTGCTCGTACCGCCCTTACCGTCGAAACATGGCTTCTCCCACTGTCACGCCGCGGTCCACCGACGACTTCTGGGCCGACACCGACCGGCACCTCGTGCGCTACGCGGGCGCGGGCACCTTTACCCCCGAGATCATCGCTCGCGCCGCGGGCAGCTTCCTATACACAGAAAGTGGCAGGGAGATCCTGGATTTCACGTCGGGGCAGATGAGCGCGATCCTCGGGCACTCACACCCGGATATCGTCGCGACGGTCCGCCGTCAGGTCGGCGAACTCGACCACCTGTTCAGCGGCATGCTCAGCCGCCCGGTCGTCGACCTGGCCCGCAGGCTGGCGGGCACCCTGCCCGGCCCGCTGGACAAGGCGCTGCTGCTGACCACCGGCGCCGAATCGAACGAGGCGGCCATTCGGATGGCCAAGCTGGTCACCGGCAAGCATGAGATCGTCTCGTTCGCCCGCTCCTGGCACGGCATGACCCAGGCCGCGGCGAGCGCCACCTACAGCGCGGGCCGCAAGGGGTACGGCCCGGCCGCGCCGGGCAACTTCGCCATCCCGGCGCCGCACGCCTATCGCCCCGATTTCACCACGGCCGCAGGCGAACTCGACTGGCGTCGCCAGCTCGATTTCTCCTTCGACCTGATCGACGCCCAGTCGGTCGGCAGCCTGGCCGCCTGCCTCGTCGAGCCGATCCTCAGCTCCGGCGGGGTCGTCGAGCCGCCGCTCGGCTACTTCGCCGCGCTACACGAGAAGTGCCGCGAACGCGGCATGCTGCTGATCCTCGACGAAGCGCAAACCGGGCTGTGCCGCACCGGATCCTGGTACGCGTTCGAGCGTGACGGCATCGTGCCCGACATCCTCACCCTGTCCAAGACGCTCGGCGCCGGACTGCCCCTCGCCGCCGTGCTCACCAGCGCCGAGATCGAACAGGAGGCGCATGATCGGGGGTTCCTGTTCTTCACCACCCACGTCGCCGACCCGCTGGTCGCCGCGGTCGGCAACACGGTGCTCGACGTGCTGATCCGCGACCAGCTCGACGTGCGGGCCGGCGAGCTCGGTGCCTTCCTGCGCGGTGGATTGGAGCGAATTGCCAAGCGGCACAGCGTCGTCGGGGACATCCGCGGTCGCGGCCTGCTCGCCGGACTCGAACTCGTCGTCGACCGGGAGACCAAGCAGGGCTCGGACGAACTCGGCGGGCTGGTCACCCGCCGCTGCCTGGAACTGGGCCTGCACATGAATATCGTGCAGCTGCCCGGTATGGGTGGGGTGTTCCGGATCGCCCCGCCGTTGACCGCCACCGAGGATGAATTGTCGCTCGGCCTGGCCATTCTCGACGAGGCGATCGGCGACGCGGCCGCGCGGATGTGACGGTGGCGGGGTTGCGTCAGGTCAGGTTGCCGTCGATGCAGAGGCTCACCGAACGCGAGGACGGACCGGGGCGAGTGTCGTTGGCATCGAAGACCCACTGGGAGATCGGCGCGGCGGCCTTCCACAGCAGCTGACCGTCGCGGGCCGCCACCACCTGGTAGATGTCCTCGTTGCCCGCGATGAGCTGGCTGCCGACGCAGTAGTCGTTGTACCCGGTGCCCGGCTGCCGCGCGCCCGCGCTGAACAGGCCGGTGGGGTTGGTGTAGGCGCCGGGGTTAGGGACGGTGGCCCGGGTGCTCCCGGCGGGGCCGCGCGACCAGGATGCCGCGCCGCGGTCGGTGTCGCAGCGGAAGGTTTGGCCGCCCGCGGCGACGGTCGCGCCTTGCGGGTAGCCGGTGCCTGCCCATAGGCAGTGCACGCCTGGATTCGCCGCGCTGGTCCTGGCCTCGGCCGCGGCGGTTCCGGCGCCGAAGGTGAGGCCGCCGGCCAGGGTGGCCATGGCGAGCAGTGCTAGCGAAGCGCGTCGCAGGGCGGGGGTTTTCGGCGTCGTTGCCGTGTTCATCGACTTCTCTCTTTCGTCCTCGACCTGGCGGTGCGATGCGCCACCGATCGGTAATGCGAAGTACTGCAGGGGTTGTCGGGCGAGTTCGGCTAGCACCAGCCGGCGGTGGGGCGGCAGACGACCCAGCCGTCGCCGTCGGAGCGTGGCACGGCGGTCCAGGTGGTGGCTCCGCCGCTGCGGTTCTCGGTCGCCTCGGCCGGGTGCTGCTGATTTCGGTACTCGCGCAAGGCGTTCCAGTGCTCGTTCTGCTGCAACGGGTTGGCGTCGGTGTGGTTGTAGCCGAACGGGTCGATGTGGTGTGCGCCGGTCGTGTTGCCGGGGTTGGCCGAGCCGGGTGCGTGGTTCGAGCGGGCGTCCGGATCGGCGACCGCGACGGCGGTGCTGAGCACCGTTGCGGTGCCGAGTAATCCGACGATCAGTACGAGTGCGGTGGCGCGGCGGTGTCGGCGGAGGATGCCGGTCGGTCGTAGGGGCGATCGCTTCATGGCGTCGTTGCCTCTCTGCTCATCTACTGAGATGAACAGTAGATGACGATCCTGAGAGGTTGCTTATGGCCAGCACCTATCTCACCTGCCATACCCTGCAGTGTGATCGAGTACGCATCCATGCAGTAGATCGGATAATTCTGTTGATAGCGGGTGAGCACGATCACAGAAAATTGCACTGTCTGAAATTTTGCAGTTTGTGTTAAATTCTTGCCATGTCATCACCCACCCGCGCGGAGCCGCCGCTCGGTCTGCGCGAACAGAAGAAGCGCAAGACCAGACTCGAACTGTGCATGGCGGCGCGTCGGCTGGTGGTCGCGCACGGGCTCGACGCGACGACCGTGGATGACATCGCGAGGGTTGTCGGGGTCTCGCCGCGCACGTTCTTCAACTACTACGACACGAAGCTCGACGCGATCGTCGGCCCGATCGGGGAGATCGGTACGCCCGCGGCGCGGGACGAGTTCGTTTCCGGTGGGCCCACCGGGGTGCTCATGCCCGACCTCACCTGGCTGTTCTCCTCCGGACTGGAGCCCGAAGACGAAGTGCGCGAAGCGATCTCGCTGGTGATGGAGATCATCAAGGAAGAGCCGCGGGTGTTCGCGGCCTTCATGGCCGCCGGCGTGCAGCAGGAGGCCGTCGTCGGCGAACTGTTGTCCGCGCGGGCCGGTGAACCGGTTGCCCGCGAATTCGCCGCGCTCGCAGCGGGAGTCATGACCAACATCACCACCCGGGCCGCGATGTCCGCGACCGCCGACACCAGCAGATCACTCACCGCGGCTGTGCAAGAGCACTGTGCGATGGCCGCCCGGATGTTCGACCAGCCTGCCGAGCGAAACTAGGAGACCCGCCCGATGACTACGACGGTTGCCTCGCCGCCCACCCCAATTATCTTGACCCAGAAGCGAATCTGGCTCATCTTCTCCGCGCTGATCGCGGGCATGTTCCTGGCTAGCCTGGACCAGATGATCGTCGGCACCGCGATGCCGACCATCGTCGGCGAACTCGGCGGCGTCTCGCACATGGCCTGGACCGCGACCTCCTACCTGCTGGCCACCACCATCGTGATGCCGATCTACGGCAAATTCGGCGACATGTTCGGCAGGCGTTGGCTTTTCCTGTTCGCGGTGACCGCCTTCACCGCGGCGTCCGTCGGCGCCGCCGCGTCGACCAGCTTCTGGGAGTTCATCGTCTTCCGCGGCCTGCAGGGCGTCGGCGGCGGTGGCCTGATGATCCTGGCGCAGGCCATCATCGCCGATGTGGTGCCCGCCAAGGATCGCGGCAAGTACATGGCGCCGATGGGTGCCGTCTTCGGTATCACCTCGGTCGCCGGTCCGCTGCTCGGCGGCTTCTTCGCCGACACCCTCGGCTGGCGCTGGTGCTTCTGGATCAACGTGCCGATCGGTATCGCGGCGCTGTTCATCGCCTTCCGTTACCTGAGCGTCCCAAGCCATCGACCCAAGACCAAGCCGGACTATCTCGGCGTGCTGCTGATGTCCTCCGCGACAACGCTGTTGATTCTGATCACCGACTGGGGTGGCAAGCAGTACGCGTGGGGTTCGACCGCGATCGTCGCGATGATCGCCGCACTGGTAATCGTGGTTGCCGCCTTCGTGATGGTGGAGGCACGCGCCGAGGAACCGATGCTGCCGCTGTGGTTGTTCCGCAACCGCACCTTCGTGCTGACCTCGGCGATCGGCCTGCTGGTCGGCCTGGTCATGTTCGCCGCGATCGGGTTCATCCCCACCTACCTGCAGATGGCCACCGGCGCGTCCGCCTCGGTCTCCGGTCTGCTGCTGATCCCGATGATGGTCGGCATGATGATCACCCTGATCGGGTCGATGACCGCGATCACCAAGACCGGTCGCTATCGGGTGTATCCGCCGGTCGGCGCGCTGGTCATGCTCGGCGCCATGCTGTGGTTGACCCGGCTCGACGCGAACACCTCGATGTGGGTGGTTTCGGCGATGCTGTTCGTGGTCGGCGCGGGCTTGGGCCTGATCATGCAGATCATCGTGCTGGTCGTGCAGAATGCCGTGGCGCCCAATCAGATCGGGACCGCGACCAGTGCCAACAACTACTTCCGTGAGATGGGTGGCGCGATCGGTGTCGCGATCTTCGGCTCGATCTTCACCAACCGATTGACCGAGGGTCTCACCGACGCGTTCATGTCACATGGTCCGGAGGTGATGGCGGCGAAGCTGGACCCGAGCGCCCTGGTGCCGTCGGTGGTCAAGCACCTGCCCGAGGGGCTGCACGACGCGATCGTCGGCGCTTACGTGAACGCGCTGGTACCCGGCTTCTGGTACCTGATCCCCGGTGCGATCGTCGTTTTCGTGCTCGCGCTGTTCATCCCGCAGCTGAAGCTCTCCGACGAGGCGGGCATGGTCGCTCGTGGTGAAGCGGTGATGGAGGAGACGGAGCTGGACAAGGACAGGAAGCTGGATAAGGACGGGAAGCCCGATTCTGAGCTCGTCGCTGAACACAGCTGACGACTCACACGCGGGCGGTAAGGCAACAGCCTTACCGCCCGGCCGTCTGTCAGGGGCAGGCGGTGCCGACGTAGGCCGGGTCGAGTGCCTTCTTGATGAGGTAAGCGACGGTTGGGGATTGCGGGAGGACGCCGTGCTCGAAAGTGTCTGTGGAGCAGAAGTCTTGGACCCACACGTTATCGACGGTCGCGCCGGGGCCCGCCCGTAGGAAGGTGGCGTCCGGTGGGGTGGAGGCGTCGTCGAGGGTGCTGGCAATCACGGTGTAGGCGATGCCGGAGTCGGTATCGCCCGCAGCGTTGATGTCGCGGAGGAAGTCGCTGCCCACGAGCTGCTGGGCGGCCGCGATTCCGGCGATCTCTGTCAGTCCGGCGGAGAAAGCCGAGGACGCGCTGCCGGAGGGGATCCGACCCGCCACACCGCGCATGGTGGAACCGTGGTTGGTGCCCGCGAGGGAAACCAGCTGGTGGACCTTGTCGGCACCGCCTGCGAAGCGCAGGTATTGGCGAGACATCAGCGCGCCTTGGGAATGACCGACGAGATCGACCTTCGCCGAATGTGTTGCGGCGCGGACGCGGTCGACGAAGGCAGCGAGTTCCGTGGCGGAGGCGTGGATGTCTCCCACGCCGTACATTCCGGGAAGCGCGCCGAGCACGCTCGAGGTGTCGCGGCCGTAGTTCAGCGAGAAGACGCAGTAGCCTTCGTCTTTCAGCTGCGGGGCGAGTACGTCCCAGTCGTTCTGGTTGCCCCAGGTGCCGTGCACGAGAACTACGGGTCGCGGGTGCGCGGCGGTGGGCAGGCAGGTCCAGTCGTCGGATCCCTCGGGTGGGACGCTGCCGTCGGGGTCTTTGCCGACGCTCGGCGTGGCCGCGATATCGGTTGCGGCCGTGTTCGATTGGCCGCTACCGGGTTCGGCTTGTGCACCCGGCACGCAGAGTCCGGTCAGGATGCCCGCCACCGCACCGGCCGCAGTCAGCCGCCACCTCATATTCATCGAAATCCCTTCATCATTCGGGCAAGGCGGCGAACTCGGTTACCGCGGGACGGTCAGTGGGTCGAGGCAGCTGGTAGCGGCATCGACCAGCGAACACGGCTGTGGTGCGTGCGTCGGACGGTAGTCGGCCGGAACGCCACCGGAGTGCGTGATGGCGGTGTAGGCGGGGACGGCGTCGGTGGGCCGACGGGTGAGGCTGGGGTCGGTCAGCACGTCGACGGTGTACAGGCCGAAGCGCGGTGTGTAGCTGCCCCATTCGTAGTTATCGGTGAGGCTCCAGTAGTTGTAGCCGATCACGTTCATGCCGTCGGCCTTCGCGCGCTGGATCCAGTAGATGGTGTCGCGCAGGTCGTCGCCTCGGGTGTAGCCGTCGGCGCGCGGCTCGCCGTTCTCGGTGGGCATGCCGTTCTCGACAATGTAGAGCGGCTTGCCCGGGAACTCGCGCGAATAGTGTTGCAGCGCATAGTAGATGCCCTCGGGCTGCAGCGGGTTCCGCCAGAGCTGAGTAAAGTTCTGCAACATAGAGGTCGCGGTGTCGGGTGACAGGCCGTAGTAGTAATCGATGCCGATGTAGTCCAGCCTCGCGGCGATCTTGTCGATGAACGGCTTGTTGATCGCGTCCTCGCCGCCGGGGATATAGGCGACATTGCTGGTCACCATGGCGCCGGGCTGCACCTGGTGGATGTGGTCGTAGATGGCGTTGTGCGCCTGGGCCAGCCGGTCCTGCATGCCGGGCACGTCGGTCGCGGGCAGGCCGCCGTGGCGCAACTCGTTGAGGCCGTAGAAGGTCGGCTCGTTGAAGGTCACCCAGAGCGGGTCGGCGGCGGCGTAGCGATCGACCACGGTGCGCGCGTTGGCCAGCCAGTCCTCGACCATCCCCGGGTTGTGCCAACCGTCGCGGTCGACCTCCCAGCCGGGGAACACCCAGTGGTCCAGCGTGATCATCGGCCGCATCCCGGCGGCGCGGATCTTCGCGATCACGTTGTCGTAGAAGCGGAATCCCTCGTCGGACCACCCGCCGGGCTGCGGCTGCACCCGTGCCCATTCGATGCTGATCCGATACACCTTGACGCCGAGCCCGGCCGCCAGCTCGATATCGGAGGCGTAGCGGCTGTAGAAGTCGACCGAATCACGGTAGGGGTCATCGGTTTTGCCCGCGGCGACGTAGCGGCTCCAATTGCTGTCCGGCGCATGCCCTTCGGATTGATATCCGGAAGCGGCGACACCCCACAGGAAATCCGGGCCGAGCGGCGCGACCCGCGCGGGCGGTTCCGGCCGGGCGGCGGCCGTGGCGGGCAGGCCCGTCAGGACAGTGGCGGCGGCCAGCACGGCCAAGACGACGCCGCGAAGACGGATACGCATCGGGTGGTGTCTCCCGTTCGTTGTGGTGGACCTGAGCGGATGGTCCGGAATGAAAACCGTACAACGCTCGGTTTACCTGGCCACCTCGGTCGCCGAGCTGGCCGAAGCGGTCGGCCTGAGCCAGGGCGGCCTGCTGCACTACTTCGGCTCGAAAGAGGAACTGTTCGTCGCCGTGCTGCGCAAGCGCGACGAATCCGACCTCGCGACCATGCGCGGCACGGCGCCCGCCGCGTTCGTGGCGGTGGTCCGCGGCAACGCGAAGGTGCCCGGTCTGATCGAACTGTTCACCCACATCCAGGCGGCCGCGGCGGACCCGCACCACCCCGCGCACGACTACATGCTGGAGCGGTACCGACTAGGCACCGAGGCGTTCGCGCACGCCCTGCGGGAGATGCAGCAGGCGGGCGCGTTGTCCGATCGCATCGATGCCGACGCCGCGGCCACCATGTTCTTCGCGCTCGCCGACGGGCTGCAGGCCCGCTGGCTGATCGACCCGAGCATCGATATGGCGGCGCAGCTCGAAAACGCCTGGCGGCGCTACACCGGCGACAGCTAGTGCGCAGGCGGTCCCTCGTCCATCAGCCGCCGCAGCAGTACGGGCATATCCACGAAGGCGAATCGGATGGCCGAGTCGCTGCAACCGTAGGGGAGAACGAGGGTGTCACGGTGCACCAGCGCGCCGCAGGAGTACACGACATTGGGCACATAGCCGTCGCGCTCGGCCGCGGTCGGTGCGAGCAACGGCTGGCGCAGTGCGCCGATCACCCGAGTCGGGTCGGCCAGGTCGAGCAGGATCGCGCCGATCCCATAGGTGCGTACGGGGCCGACGCCGTGTGTCAAAACCAGCCAGCCACCAGGGGTTTCGATCGGCGGTCCGCAGTTGCCGAGCTGGATCAGCTCCCAGGGCTGGGTCGGTCGATAGATGGTAACCGGATCGCTCCACCCGCGCGCGTCCGGCGAGCTGACCACGCTGATGTTTTCCCGATCCCAGCGCGACAGCATGAGATAGCGGTCGTCGACCCGGCGCGGGAACAGCGCCATTCCCTTGTCGGTGGCGCCGCCGCCGTCGAGCCTGGTGCTGTCGAAGGTGACGAAATCGTTGGTGTGCAACAGCCTCGGCGCGACCCGGCCGCCGTCGAACGCGGTGTAGGTGGCGTAATACGTTGCCGTCCCGTCGTTTTCGGTGAACCTGGTGAAGCGTGCGTCCTCGATGCCATGGCTCTCGTCGGCGCTGGCCGGAAACAGGATCCGCTCGGACATCGGCCGGTCGACGGGAAAGGTCACCGTGTAGTTTCCGGCCGTCGACGGGGTGACTTGGCCGGCCTCGAGGAACGGAGTCGGGGTGTTCAGCCGGATCGAATCGCCGCGCCCGAGGACGCCGGTGCGGAACTCGATGCAAGAGATATGCCCCTCGCCAAGGGCGCGCACACTCATGATGAAGCGCAATTCGCCTGGGGCGAGACCGGTCTGGTCCGGGTGCGGGACCATCGACGGATTGAACAGCGCCGCCGCCTCGACCGCGTACTCCTGGGTGAAGCACGCGCCGATGAGCTGCCGCCGATCCGCGGTGAGCATCGTGGGGAGCAGTTGCTCGACCACCGCACTGTGCGCGGCGAATACCGCGTGGATGTCGCGATGCCGGTTGCCGAACCGCAGCAGCGCGGAGGCCAAGGTGCTCGTCACGTCCGCGTCGGACAGGCGCAGCACGCGCGCGATGATCGCCTCGGCGCGCGAAATGCCGTGTCCGAGTAGCTCTTGGCCGGGTTGGAACAGCCTGGCCAGTACCCGGCTCCCGTCCGGGAACAGGGCCTCGCCGCCGCGGCGGGCCAGGTCAGCTGTGGTTGCCGCCGCGGTGTTGGTCATGCGGCCGCCTGTTGCAGGCGGCGGGCCTGCTGCATGGTGGAAATCAGCGCCAGGGTCGACTCGGCGCCCTGGTTCTCGTTTCGCCCGGTGGGTTCGAGTCCGTCACAGCAGCCGCCGCTGACCGGATCGATGAGCGGGGTCGAGACGTCGTTGGTGCCGCGGAACCATGCCTCGCATAACATGACCGCCTCCTTCCAATGGTGGTCGTTGGTGTCGTCGTAGGCGCGGGCGCAGGCGTCGGCCAGCGTCGCGACCTCGATCGGCTGCTGGTCGAAACCAGGCCGCTTCTCGCCGGTTGCCCAGCCGTCAACCGGGGTGACCGACAGATGGTCGCCCGAGGTCTCGATCTCCAACAGCCAGCGCAGCATCGCCAATCCGTCTGCGTGCGTGCGGCCTTGACCCGGCGCGGCACCGGCCACCAGGAGCGCTTCGGCCAGTACGGCATTGGCGTAGTGCAGCCGCGGCTCGGGCCAGCGCCAGTCCAGGCGACGGGTTGGCGGGCCGATCAGCTTTGCGGCATCGGCCAACAGCTTGGGGGCCGTGAGGTTTCCGGGGTCGGCGCGCAGCACCTCGGCCGCACCGAGCGCGGCGAAGGCCATCGCGCGCGGGAACTGCGAGCGCTGCTTGGCGGCGATGGTGAAGTGCGCCAACGCCTTTTCTGTCAGCTCCGGCCTGCGGGCGGCGACGGTGCCGAGTGCCCAGATAGCACGCCCCCAGTGGTCCTCGAGGCTCGCCTCGTCCTGCCAGTTCCGGTCCGTGCCGCGTCGATTGTGACTGCGGCCGTCCTCGGTGAGTGCCTCGAAGATGAAGCGCGCGTACACCTGTACGAGCGCGTCCAGCTCCTCGGTCGGCTCCGGCTCGCGGACCACGACAACGAGGGCGCGCGCGACATCGTCTACGCAGTAACCGTTCTCGAGGCGCGGCGTGGTGAACTTCGCGTGCTCGAAGATCCCGACCTCGTCGCTGAGTCGCACCAGGTGGGCGTAAGAGATGGTGATCGTTTCACTCATGCTGTGGCCAACTTTGCATCGGCTTGCAGCGTCTCTGCGGCAAGCGCATGGTATTTCCTGCTCACTGCGGGCCAGAGTAGGTCTGGCGCAATGCGTTTCGCTTCGGCGCTCATTCGGGCCGCCAGGCCTGGCTCGGTGAACACCTTGCGCAGCGCGGACGCGATGGCGGTCGGTGATTCGCGATCGACAAGGAGACCGGCGCCGCTCGACAGCAGTTCCCGCGCGTGCGGGAAATCCGTCGATACCACCGGTTTACCCGCTGCGACGGCTTCTATCAGAACTCCGGAAGTCACCTGTTCGCGCGAGTCGTAGGGGAGCAGCACGACATCGGCCTGCTGGATCAGCCGGTGCAGCTCGTCGCTGGACAGGTAGCGGGCGTCGAAATGTACGGCGTTGGTGACGCCGCGCCGCGCGGCCCTGTCGACAAGGCTGGTGCGGTAGGACTCGCCGTGCCGGGCCAGCACCCTGGGATGGGTCTGCCCGACCACCCGGTAGCGTGCGGCCGGGCGCAGATCGGCGAGATGGGCCATCGCGTCGATGCCCCATTCGATGCCCTTGCCTTCGCCGAGCAGGCCCCAGGTCAGGATCACCGGCGTCCGTGAGATCGGCTGATGCCGGGTGCTGTGCGGTCCGGGGAGGTGCGCTGTCGCACCGTGCGGGATCACGCTGACCTTGGACCGGTCGACCGCATAGTGCTCGATCAGCCGCTGGCGGGCCGTCTCGGTCATGGTGACGAGCGCGGCGCAATGGCGGGCCAGCTCTTCGAGGATCATTCGCTGCTGCGTGGTCGGGGTGACCAATACGGTATGCAGCACCGCGATAGCCGGGACGCGAAGAGCGCGAACGACTTCGAGTACATCGACGCCGTCGCGCCCGCTGTAGATGCCGTATTCGTGCTGGATGATCGCGACATCGAAGCGATTGAGGGCCGCAGCCGCGGTGGCGGCGCCGCGGCGGGCGCTGCGCTCCCACTGGTGCGCGACCAGTGGTGCCGGTGTCGGCTCGGCGGTGTCGACCACGGCAACGATGCCGACGGTACGCGTGGCGGCCGGACCCTGACCGAAATCGACCGTCGCAAAACCGGTTTCGGTGGGTGTGGTCAGCGCGCCGACCAGCGAGTCGGTGAAGGTGGCCAACCCGCACTGGGTGGGTGGATAAGTGCTCAGAACGCCGTAAGACCGAACTGACACAACGTCAGCCTTTCTGATTCGAGCCAGCGCCGACAGTGCCGCTGTCTGCAGCCACTCAATTGGCTGAATCGTGTCGCGCTGAAGCGCTTGAGAATCCGTTCCGGAGCACGACACGGGCGGATCGACCACTAGGCCCCGATAGTAACACCCAGGTCACGCGGGGTCGATGTGATAGGGTCGTGGCACCAAGTCCGCTCATTCGCAGGCGGCTCTCGGCGGTTAATCCGCCAGTAATCGAGGATTTTATGAAAATCGGCGTAATCGCGTCGGTAGCTCATCGCACGCCACCGAAAAACTATGGACCGTGGGAGCACATCGCATCGACCCTGGCCGAGGGATTCGTCGCGCGGGGACACGACGTCACGTTGTTCGCCACCGCGGACTCCGAGACGTCGGCGCGGCTGGTCGCGCCGGTGTCGTCGGGGTACGAGGAGGCCGTCGACGCCGACGCCAAAGTCGCTGAGGCGCTGCATAATTCGACCGTATTCGAGCATGCCGGCGAGTTCGACGTGCTGGCCAACCATTTCGACTTCATGCCGCTGACCTACAGCCGCCTGGTGCCGACACCGATGGTCACCACGATCCACGGCTTTTCCTCGCCGAAAATTGTGCCGGTATATGAGGCATTCGACGATATCGCGCACTATGTATCGATCAGCGATGCCGACCGGCACCCCGCACTCCGCTATGCGGCGACAATCCATCACGGTATTGATACCGCGCAGTTCACATTTCGGCCCGAGCACGGCGAATATCTACTCTTTCTCGGACGAATTCACCCCGACAAGGGGACGCACCTGGCCATCGAGGTGGCGCGGCTCACCGGACTGCCGTTGATCATCGCGGGCGTAGTGCAGGACGAGGAGTACTTCCGCACGGCGGTCGAACCGCACCTCGCCGACCCCGCCGTGACCTACGTCGGGCCGGTCGGACCGGCGCGCCGAGACGAACTGCTCGGTGGCGCACGCGCTTTGCTGCATCTGATCGGATTCGCCGAACCGTTCGGCCTTGCGGTCGTCGAGGCCCTCGCGACCGGAACACCGGTCATCGCAACCCCGCTGGGATCGATGCCGGAAATCATTCGCGACGGTGTCACCGGATTCCTGGTCACCGACGTCGCCGGGGCAGCGGCCGCGCTCGCCAAGGTCGATCAGCTCGACCGGCGTGCCGCCCGAGCCGACGTGTGCGAGCGCTTCAGCGCGGATCGAATGATCGACGATTACCTGGCGCTGTTCGAGCGCATCGTGCCCGCGACACCGGAACAGCAGGGTATCGGTTCGCCCGGGTTGTTCTCGCACGCCGGGATGTAAGTCGTAGCGGCACCCGCACCCCGCATCTAATGGCTGGCCGGTTAGCCGGCGCCAATTGTATTGTGCGGACATGGGCCTAGCGAAGCTTGCCGAAGAGTTCTGGAACTGGCGGCTGGCGACACTGCCCGACTCCAGCGATGATCTGCCACGGGTAGAACGGCCGGATGGCTGGCTGCCCGATTGGTCGCCGAAGGCCATCGCCGATCGCCGGGAGGTGCTCGCCGAGCTGACTCGCAGACATGGCGAACTCGACCTGTCCGACGAGCCGGTCGCGGTGCGCGTCGACGGCAGGCTGCTCGGTTCGGCGCTGGCCAGGGTGCACTGGGAGCTGGAGCTGATTCGGGCCTGGGAGCGCGATCCCGGCTTCTACGTGCAGCAGAGCCTCGGCCCGATCTATGTGGAGCTACTCGTCTCGTCGCCGTTCGACGCGACTCGGGCCGCGAAGGTGAGTGCGCTGCTGCGGCATGTTCCGCTCGTGCTCGAACAGGCCAGGAAGAATCTCGCGGGCCGCGCCGGTGCGCCGTTCACGCGCAGCACGCTGCGGCTGTTGGGTGAGGCCGAAGGATCGCTGGAAGCCGCGATGACGGCGCTGGTGCCGTTCCTGCCCGACGAGTACGCGGCCGAGTTGCCCGCGGCCGCCAGAGTGGCCGCCGACGCTGTTGCGGCGTACCGGGATTGGCTCACCGAACAGTTGCCATCGCTGGGCGCGATCGAACCGGTCGGACCGGAATCGCTGGCCTACTTCCTGCATCGTGTTGCGCTGCTGCCTTATTCGGCGCAGCGGCTGCGCGAGATGGGCATCCAAGAGTGGCATCGGGCCGTCGCCCTCGAGGCGCTGCTGCGTACCCGGCATCGGGACGCGTCCGCGCCGGAGCTGTCCGCCGACGCGTCCGAGCACGTTGCGCGTCAGGCCGTCGATGAGCGTGCGGTGCGTGCGTTCGCCGATGAGCGAGGACTGCTGAGTCAGCCGGAGACCTTGCGGCACTACAGATTCGCGCCGCTGCCGCCCTATCTAGAGCCGTTGACCTGGCTCGGCGTCACCGATGATCTGACCGGTCCCGCTCGAATGGACGAAGACGCTACTCGGTACGTCCCGACGCCACGGCCGGATCTGCCGTACTTCGATCGTGCCGCCGCGTTCGAGTCGCGCACCGCGATCGTGCACGAAGGGGTACACGCCCAGCAGGTCGCGATCGGTTGGCACCACGACAATCCCGCGCGGCGGTGGTTCTACGACTCGACGCCCAACGAGGGCATCGCGTTCAACTACGAGGAGCTGATGCTGCACGCCGGACTGTTCGACGAGGCACCGGCCAGCGCGATCTTCGTGGCAAATGCCATGCGGCTGCGAGCTTTACGCGTCGAGGTGGATATCGCGCTCGCCCTCGGTGAACTCTCCATCGACGAAGCCGCCGATCGGCTGGCGGTCGCGGTGCCGATGGACCGCGAGACGGCGTGGGACGAAGCCGTGTTCTTTGCTGGGAACCCCGGCCAGGCGCTGAGCTATCAAATCGGCAAACTGCAGATTCAGGATCTGCTCAGCACGGCAGTACGGGAACTCGGCGACGAATTCGATCTGCGGGGATTCCACGACCGGCTCTGGCGTGAAGGGAACGTGCCGCTGGCCTTGCAGCGTTGGGAGCTGCTGGGCCTGCGTGACCACCTCGACGAGGCGGACCGGCTGGCCGGATAGGTCGTCAGCACGGGCATAGTGTGGGCAGATAGCCAGCAGAGGAGCCTGTGCATGTTCAGAACGCGACGTTTCGCTGTGGTCGGAGCGCTCGTTCTGCTGTGCGGAGCCAGCGCCTGCGTGGCCGAGCCGAAGCACGATGCGACCGATCCCGGGCAAGGAGAACGGGGCACCATGGTGTCCGCGACCCCGGTCGCGCAATTGTCGACCGAGGAGACCGCCGCCTACCTCGCCAAGGGCAATTTCTCTACTCCGGTGCTCAACGGGGTGGACGCGTATCGCATCGACTATCGAACCATCACCGCGGCAGGTAAGCCCACCACCGCGAGCGGGCTCGTCGTGCTCCCGCGCACGGATTCGCCTCGGCTACGCACGGTCAGCTTCGAGCACGGCACGCTGGTGCTGAAAAGCGATGCGCCGTCGGTCAATAATGAGAGCCGTCCCGATCAAGCGCGCACCATCATGTTCGCGGCTGCCGGGTACGCGGCGATCGCCCCGGACTACCTGGGTCTCGGCGACGGCCAGGGCGATCATCCCTATACGCATGCGCCGACGGAGGTGAGCGCATCCGCCGACCTGCTGATCGCAGCTAAAAGTGTTGCCGCGCAACAGCATCGCGAACTCGACCGGGACATCTTGGTGACCGGCTTCTCCCAAGGTGGCCATGCCGCAATGGCATTCGGCAAAGCGTTACAGGCCGATGAGGTGCCGGGGTTCGGCCTCGCCGCCTTGGCTCCGGTCAGCGGCCCCTACGCTCTGCGCGACGTCGAAACCCCTGCCGGCCTCGACGGACGTGTCGCCCCCGGACCCGCGGTGTTCTACTTCGCCTACTGGCTCACCGCGATGAACCGGATCTACCACCTCTATGACAACCCCGCCGAAGCCTTCCAGGAACCGTATGCCGGAAAGATCGAAGGACTCTTCGACGGCACGCGCAACGAGCTCACCATCGCCACCTTGCTACCCATTACCCCGGACTTACTGTTGACGCCGAAGTTCGTCGAGTTGGCGAAGCACCCGACCGGCGCGGTGCTGAAAGCGATCACCGACAGCGACGGCACCTGCGATTGGACTCCACGCGTCCCGGTCCGCCTCTACGCCGCGACCGCCGATCGCAACGTTCCGTACGCGAATGCCGAACACTGCCTGCAAGCCATGCACAGCGCCAACGTCACCTTGCACAACCTCGGCGACCTCGACCACACGAACTCCGCTCGGGTTGCTATGCCGCAGGTCCTTGCCTGGTTCCAACAGCAGATCCCGGTCAGCTGACCTGTTCGGAGGGCATGGCGCTCGTCACGCTGCACGTTTAGGACGTGCGGTGCGGGTAGACGGTCAGTGACATGGATCCGACCAGAAAGGCGTGAACGATGAGCCAGCCCATCACCAGCACCCTAGATGCGGAGCAGCAGAAGATCGCGGGGGAGGCGCTGCGCGCTACCGTGATCGACCTGATCGACCTGTCCTTGATCGCCAAGCAGGCGCATTGGAATGTGATCGGGCCGAATTTCCGGTCGGTGCATTTGGCGCTGGACGAATTGGTTACGGCGGCAAGAGATTTCACCGATGCTGCGGCCGAGCGGGCTACCGCCGTCGGGGTGAGTCCGGACGGACGAGCGGCGACGGTCGCCAAGGAAACCGGTGCGGTCGGCTTCCCCGATGGCTGGCAGAAAGACACCGATGTGATCGACGGGGTCGTCGTCAATCTCACCGCGGTGATCAAGGGGCTTCGGGAGCGGATCGAGGCGACCGAGAAGGCCGACCCTGTTACTCAGGACCTGCTCATCGGCATTGCCGCGCGGCTCGAGCAGCTGCACTGGATGTGGCAGGCGCAGGTCGCGACGCCCTGAGTGACTATCGGGACAGTCCGTGGACGCGTGCGATGAGGCGTTCCATTACGGTGCGCGGCAGTATCCTGCGCACCGCGAACATCACGGGGGCGTTGCTGCCGACGGCGTAGAGCGGCTGCGGTCGGCCGGCCTCGATGGCCTTGACGATCGTGTCGGCGACCCGTTCGGCGGTGATGCCTTTGCCCTGCGCCTCATCCAATTTCGCGATGAACCTGGTGAAATCGGCGGTGTGTGGCGAGCCGTCGGTCAGATATTTCGTCCGGCGTTCCCGCAGTCCCGTATTGATCTGCCCCGGCTCGACCGTGCTGATCCACACCCCGAAGGGTGATTCCTCGAACCGCGCGGCCACCGCGAATCCTTTCAGCGCCGCCTTGGTCGCCCCATACGATGATCGATACGGCATCGGGAAGCTGGCGATCATCGATCCCACCATGATCACCCGGCCGTACCCGCGTTGCCGCATGCCAGGCAGTACCGCCTGGGTGAGCGCGACCGGCCCGAGCACATTCAGCCGAAACAGCCGCTCCACCGCATCCATCGGCAGTTCCGCCAACGGCCCCGCCTGACTCTCCCCGGCATTGTTGACCAGCACATCGATTTCCCCGAGCCCGGCAACGAACGCATCGATCGACCCGCTCTCGGTCAAATCGAGCGCCCGATACTCGACCCCCGGCACCCGAGCCTCGTCACCGACCCCCTCCGGCTTCCGGCTCGTCCCGATCACCCGATACCCCCGCGCCACCAACGCCGCGGCCGTCGCCTTCCCGATCCCGGACGAAGCACCGGTAACAACAGCAGTCCGAGGCATCAGCATCTCCTTAGTCAGCGACTCCAGCCGACGATAGCGCCTCGCGCCGAAATCTCGTGCTCCCCCACCCCGGACGATCACGCCGCGCACTGGGTAAATCGCACCGCCAGTTCTTCACCCTGGAACGAGAGGTTCAACTCTGCCTCCAGAGCAATGGACAACCGGTGCAGCAGCGGGAGTGTCGGGGTTACATCACCCCCCTCCATCCGACTCACCTGCGGCTGCGTCATCCCGGCACGCCGAGCGAGCTCGGCCTGGGTAAGGCCGAGTGTCGTGCGCCGGTCGTGAACGGCTTGGCCGAGTGCGAACGCATCGGCAGCTGCGACATAGTCGGCGTCCGCCCGGTGCTCAGGTGGAATCTTCCAGCTGGTGTGCGATCCGCGAGACATCTCATTCCTCCTCGAAGGCGCGGTCGTAGACATGTGTAGCGGGGTCATGCTCTGCCTCGCATACCTTTTGAGCGTGCAGCGCTCGGTCGACTTCCGACCGTTCTCGCGTTCGCGTCTTTGCGAAAACAGTCAACAACACCACTCGACGTTCGCGGGTAAGCCAGTAACTAATGCGGATTGCCTTGCCGCTCAAGTGGAACCGCAACTCGCGAACCGCGCCGCCGAGATGGCGGGTCCATGGCTCTCCCAAAGTCGTCGGGTTGTCAGCCAGTCGGTCGACCTTGAACTCGACCGCTCGGTACTCGGCTTTTGTCAGAGTGTTCAGCCATGCTCGCACCTCCGGCTCGAGCTCGATTCCGTACGGCTCTTCCCCGCCGTGTATCGAATATACCATGGAAAGCATAACCCCTGTTCCCCCTGTGGCCCGCCCCGGTGACTCGGTTGTTCGCTGTGTCTGAGCGAAGTCGAGTCGATGTCGTTGGTTATTCGGAGTCAGCGGGTCGTTGGAGGGTTCTCGATTGCGCGGGGCGATCGTTGGTTCCCAAGCCGGGGATTTCGGTCAGGGAAACGGGGGGTTGCGGGGTGGGGATGGTGGATTGAATTCTGTGGGTGGGGGGCGATCGGGGCAGGTGGCGGGGGGTGGGATGGGGCTAGGGTTGGCCGGCGCGATGGGGATGTAGTGGCCGCTCGATGCCGAGGAGAATGTGGTGGTTGCCGACACTGTTCGTGAGGAACAGGCGATTCGTCAGATGACGGAGCGGTTGGTCGAAAACTTCAGTGGCACTTACTCTCCGGAATACATCGAGGGGGTGGTGGGGGCGGCCCGACGGCGGTTTGCGGGGCATCCGGTGCGGACATTCATTCCGATTCTGGTGGAGCGGTACGTCCGTCGGCAGTTGGAGGCCGCGGGGGAGGTGGCAAAGGCTTCCAGTGGGCCGGACACCGCACGGACGCGCAGGCCGCGGCACAAGGCCGAATCGGGCGACCGTCGTTTGCCTGCCGCGGTTCGCGAAACCTGGTCGGCGAATAAGCGTTTCGCACCGGCGGCGGTTGCCGCGGTGGTCGCGGCCCTGGTGGTGGTGACCGTTGTTACGCTGGCACTGGCAGTGCGGCAGCCGAATTCGGCTCCGCAGGCGGCGGGGCCGGGGGTGTCGTCGCTGGCGCTGGTGCGTGGCGTGGTCGGATCCGAGAAGATGTCGTTTTTTCAGGATCCCAAGGTCGCCGAGGTGCTGGCGCGCAACGGGGTGAAGGTGGAGGTCGATGCGGCCGGATCGCGGGAGATCGCGACGTCGGTCGATCTCGGGAAGTACGAGTTCGCGTTCCCGTCGAGTGAGCAGGCGGCGGAGCGAATTCAGCGGCAGCGCAACGTGAGTGCCAAATACATCCCGTTCTCCTCGCCGATGGCGATCGCCACGTTCAAGCCGATCGCCGACCTGCTCGCCAAAGCCGGCGTGGTGCATCAGGGTCCGGTGCCGACCTTCGATATGGCGCCCTACCTGCGCATGGTCGGCAACAACACCCGGTGGGACCAGCTCGGCGACAACACCGCGTATTCCGCGCGCAAGAACGTGCTGATTTCCACGACCGATCCGCGCAGCTCCAACTCCGCGGCGATGTATCTGGCCATCGCGGGCTACGTCGCGAACAACAATACGATCGTGCAGGGAACCTCCGCCGAACAGGACGTAATCCCCACGGTGTCAAGGCTGTTCGTCGGACAGGGCTACACCCAGAATAGTAGCGAGGGCCCGTTCGACGCCTACCTTGCCGCCGGCATGGGCCCGACACCGCTGGTCTGGATCTACGAGTCGCAGTTCGTGGACGCCACGGTGCGCGGGCAGATCAAGCCCGATATGTCGCTGCTGTACCCTTCGCCGACCATTCTGTCCCGGCACACGCTGGTGCCGTTGGGCGAGGCGGGCGACCGGATCGGCCGCCTGCTGTCCACCGACCCCGACCTGCAACGCCTCGCCGCCGAGCACGGCTTCCGCACCGGCGACGCCACCCAGTTCGCGAAAGTGACCGCCGAGCACAACATTCCGGTGGCCACCGACCTCATCGACGTGGTCACCACCCCCACATTCGACACGTTGGAACGTCTGCTCGACGGAGTCGGTAAGTCCTACAACTGAGCTGCCGCGACCGAAACACCCTGGTGGGCAACGAGAGTCTCGCCTAGTTTCGGATGAGGCAATGGGGGCATACTTGTCGCATCAGGTACCGGCCGGCCAGCCGGTATCGCGGCGTGAGGTTAGCAGCATGACAGTGGATGGTCCGTACGAGATTCCGCCGCTCGACGACGCTGAGGACATCACCCGCATCGCCGAGCCGCAGCCTGGCGAGACCTTGGCGGACACCAGGAACTGGGCCGGTTTCGGCTTGGTGTTCATCGGCGTTGTCCTCGCCGTCGCCGCCGCGGTGGTGGCGATGTGGGGGTTCGGTGCCGCGGCGACCGTCGTGACGATCTTCGCCGTGCTGACCTTGCTCGGAGGTGCGGCGCTGGTGGTGCTCGAGCAAATGCGCAAGCGTGCACGCACCATTCCCGCCTCGGCGGACGCGCCCGCTTGGCAGGTCATCGAGCGGCCCGACGAGTGACCTAATCGAATTCCGCTGCCCGCGAGGCGATTCCGTCGAGCACACAGCCGAGGCCGAACGCGAAACGCTGATCTGCGTCGGGATCGTCGGCGTCGCGGACCCTGCGGCCGAATTCGGGATAGTCGCCGTCGGCCAGCACCTTGCGGAGGTAAGGCGCGACGGTCTGCTGCCACTCGCTCTCGGTGAGTCCCGTTCGCCGCTGGGCCTTTTCGTCGGCCAATTGCTGGGCGACGGCACCGAAGACATAGGCGTGCACGGTGTCGACGATGGCGGCCGTGAGGTTGATATCGCGGGTGAGTGCGCCTGCGGCGGTGAGCGCGATGTCGTGCAGACGTAGCGAATTCGCGCCGAGCGCGGGACGACCGGTGAGCTCCGACCCGAGCCACGGATGCCGGATCAGCGTCGCGCGGGTGTGTGCGGCGACGGCATCGAGGTCGGCGCGCCAGCCGCCGGAGAGTGCGGGCGGCGGGGTTTCGCCGTGCACCGCGTCGATCATCAAGTCCAGCAGGTCATCCCGGCTCTCGACGTAGCGGTACAGCGACGCGGTGCCGGATTCGAGTTCGGCGGCGACGCGGCGCATGGTGACCGCGTCGAGCCCCTCGCCGTCGGCCAGGTCGACGGCGGTGCGCACGATCCGCTCGATGCTGGGCGCGCGGCGGCTCGGCGTACGCCGCTCCTTGGCCCACACCAGCGTCTTGGCCGTATTCGTCATCGTATCCTTCCCTGTTGCGCACATCGTAGCATTATGGCTACGGTGTAGCCGTAATGAGTACGCTGTAGCCACAAGGAGGGCGCATGTCCGAGACGAGAGTTCCCGTGCTGATCGTCGGCGGTGGATCGGTCGGTCTGTTCACTGCCGTTTTCCTGGCGCAGCACGGAATTGCGCCCCTGCTTGTCGAAGGCGCGGCGGGACCGTCCATTCATCCGAGGGCGACCGGTCTCGGCCCGCGCACGATGGAATTCCTGCGCCAGGTGGGACTGGCGGACGAGGTCGACGCCGTGGCCGTCGACATGTCGGCGGGCAGTCTCGGCAAGATCTCCGGCAGCACGCTCGCCGCGGTGGACCTGTCCGCCGTGCCGGACGCACCGCCCATCCGGACCGGCTGGGGCTCCGGCCGGATCAGCCCGGCCATGATCCGCGGCATCTGCGCACAGGATCGGTTGGACCGGGTACTCGCCCCCGCGGCGGCGGAACGCGGTGCCACCCTTCGATTTTCGACACGGTTGAGCTCCTTCGAGCAGGACGCCGAAGGAGTCACCGCGCACCTCGACGACGGAACTACGGTCCGTGCGGACTACCTGATCGCCGCCGACGGCGTACGCAGCGGAATACGCGACGCACTGGGCATCGAGATGACCGGCCCGGGAACACTGGGCAATCCGAAGGTGAGCATGCTCTTCCGCGCGGACCTGCGGCCTTACACGCACGGTCGGCACTTCGCCAACTGCGACATCACCGGTCCGGACGCGTTCGGCATGTTGGTGACCGTCGACGGCGCGAAAGAGTGGATCTTCCATACGGATTACCACCCGGAGAACGGAGAATCCGTCGAGGACTTCACCAATGAACGGTGTGTCGATCAGATCCGTACCGCCGTCGGCGATCCGGCGCTGGAGGTCGAGGTGCTCAGCCGGTTGCCATGGAGCGCAAGAGGTTTGCTCGCCGACAGGTTCGGGCAGGGACGGGTGTTCTTGGTCGGCGACGCGGCGCACGCGGTACCACCGCAAGGCGCGTTCGGCCTGAACACCGGTGCCGCCGACGCGCACAACCTGGCCTGGAAGCTGGCGGCGGTCCTGCACGGGCAGGCAGGTCCCGTACTACTGAAAACGTATGAGACAGAACGCCGATCGGTCGCGTCGTACACGCTGGAACAAGCCCTGCTGCGCGTGGCCAACCCACGGCTGCACTGGGATATGAGCCCAACCGCAGGAGTCGCGCGTGCGGCGGTGGGCATGGCGGCCGCGCCGGTGGTGCAACTCGGCTACCGCTACGACTCCGCAGCGGTCATCGACGCCGACCCGCGGTTGCCGGACACCGAGGATGTCGAACTCGTGCTCGACGGCACCCCGGGATCCCGGTTACCCCATCTTTGGATCGACGAGGGCCGCTCCACGTTGGATCTGGTCCGATCGGAGTTTGCCCTGCTGGCCGGTCCAGGTGGCGAAGCGTGGGTGCGGGCGGCCCAGGAGGCGGCGGCTCGACTGGGCATGCCGCTCGTGGCCACGGTGCTCGAAGCGAGCGACTGGCCGGGACGGGTCGGCATCACCGCCGATGGCGCCGTGCTCGTTCGCCCCGACCAAGTTATTGCCTGGCGGGCACCAACGGCAGGTGCCGATCCAGCGGAAACGATCGGCGAGGTGCTGCGCCGCGTGCTGGATCGGTGATCTACCGGCCCGGTCGCGCCCTGAGACGCGGGTGAAAGCCCGGTGAGACGTTCGTCCCGAAGTATCGACAGCACAAAGCCATCAACACTCGGAGGAACCGTCCATGAATCGCCGAACACTCTGCGCGATCGCGCTCACCGCCCTCGTCGCGGCCGGAGGCACGGCCTGCTCCGACGACAAGGGCACCAGCGCTGCGACCCCGGGCACCAGCAGCTCACCGGCGGCAGCACCGGGACCCGCCGCACCGGGGGACTACTGCCAGTCGATGGTCCAATTGTCCCGCAGCACCCGCGAACTGGGCTCGAAGTCCGATATCACCCCGGCCGACTACGCCAAGACGGCCGATCAGTTCGACCAGGTGAAAGCCGTCGCACCGGCCGAGGTGACCGGTGACCTCGACAAGATCAGCGCGGGCTACCGGGCCATCTCGAAGGGACAGGCCACCATCGAGACCGTCGGTCCGGACATCGCTCAGGCGAGCCTGCACATGACCCAGGTGAACATGGAGAAGTGCGGACCGCCTCGGTAAGCGCGAACTCGGTCGAGCCGAAGGAGACGCGAATGGATCCGACGAATTCCGATGTCCGCCTGCATGTGCACAGGTGGGGCGAGGGGCCGCCGGTCGTGCTGGTGCACGGCGGGATTCTCGGCGGCCGCGAAGCCTGGCGCGCGCAACGGCCGTTGACCGAGCGGTGGACCCTGCTCGCGCCGGACCGCCCCGGCCACGGCGGCACACCCGCTGCGGGACGCCAGGATTTCGAGCCGGAGGCGCGGCTGATCGCAGATCAGCTGCTGGACCGACCGGTGCATCTGGTCGGGTTGTCCTACGGCGCGATCGTGTCGATGTATGCCGCGGCGCTGCGGCCCGAGCACGTCCGATCGCTCACCATCGTCGAGCCACCGTTGTTCGGCATCGCCCGCGGGAACCCCGCTGTCGACGGGGTGGCCGCCGCGAGTCGCGTGCTGATCGAAGACCCCGCTCTGTCGCCGGAAGCCGCGTTGGCGCGTTTCTTCGATATCGAAGGGGTGCCCGTCGCCCTCGGCACGCCGGTACCGGCGGTGCTGATCGACGGGATGCGCCGGCTGCAGGGCGCACGCCCGCCGGATGAGGCCGCGCCGCCGATGGACCTGCTGCGGGCGGCGGGCTTTCCGATACTGGTGATTTCCGGTGGGCACATGGAGTCGAACGAAATCATCTGCGATGCCATCGCCGAACAGACCGGCGCCGAACGTGCGGTGTGTGCGGGGATGGGTCACCTGGTGCCCGACACAGGTGCACCGTTCAACGCGCTGTTGGAGAAGTTCTTCGGCGGTACGCCTTAGCGGGTGCCGCGCCCGGCACAGGCGGCGAGGGCGGTGTCCTTGTCGTTGCTGACCGCGATGTAGGCGTTGAAGTCCCGGATCGAGTTGCCGTTCGCGGCGAGGAAGGCGTCGCAGGCCGATCCGACGGCGCGTTCGACGGCGGCGGCGCGGGCCGCCGACGCGGCGACCGAGGAGGCGGTGACCTCGGAGGTGATGCGGCGAGGTCGGACTCAGGCCCGCGCGTTCGAGTCGTCGCATGATCGGTCCTCTCTTCGCCGATGCCGGACTTTTGACGGTACGTCCGTGCGGCGCGAGGGGCGGCCAGCCGGCCGGATATCGACGACCAACCGATATCTGTGAATAGGGGCCTGTCGCACCGGGGCCGGAGGGGTATCCCGGTGCGACAGGCGGGCGGGTCAGCCCTGGCCGAGCATGGTGCGCATGGTGTCGATTTCCGCGCGCTGGTTGTCGATGATGGTGCGGGCCAAGGTCTTCGACTCCGTATTCGTGCCGTTGGCGAGCTCGGTCTCGGCCATGGTGACCGCGCCGGTGTGATGCTCGATCATCATGGTGAGCCACTGACGATCGAAGTCAGGGCCGGACGCGGCCTGCAGGGCCGTCATCTGAGCGACGCTCATCATTCCCGGCATGGTGTGACCGCCGTGCCCGGTCGCCGTGGGGGCGGGCTTGCCGAAGCTTTGCAGCAGCGTGGTGATTTGCCGCATCTCCGGTGCCTGCGCCTGTTCGACGTTCGCGGCGAGGGTCAGCAACTGCGGGTTCTGGCTGTGGCCGGGGACCAGCTTCGCCATGTCGACCGCCTGTGCGTGATGCGGGTACATCATCTGCAGGAAGGTGACGTCGGCGTCGTTGAAGTCGGTGCGGGCCGCCGGCGCGCTCGCGGGCGCGGAGGTGCTCGATGCGCCGTGATCCATGCCGGGCATGGCGTCGTCGTCGCTACAGCCCGCGAGGATGAGGGCGGCAGCCGCGGTGCTCGCGGCGAGGGCGGCGGTGATTCGGGTACGGGTGATGAACATGGTTGTGCTCCTTGTGAATTGCGCGGGACTGGGTGTCGGGCAGGGCAACTCCAGCGATCGTCCAGGCGGTCGCCGGTGCACCTGTCAGATCCGCAGAATCGACAATTCGGCCAGTGAGAGCACGGTCCACGGCGGCGACCGTTCCCGACGCGGGCGCCAATGACACAGTCGCGCAACATCATTGCCCGGCCGGTCGACAGCGATCCGATACAGCAGCACCAGCGCAAGCAATAGGGCTACGGCAGTAAGGATGAACACGCAGCCGTGCATGCCACCGTGTGCGCCATCGCATCCGTCACCCGCGCAATCCGCGCCTGGCGCACCATGATTGATGTCGGTCAAGGTGATCGGCTCGGCGATGGCGATCGGCATCGCCGACCGTGCCTGGTCGTCCGTTCCAGCGATCTCGGCGACACGGTGTCCGACAGGCGTGGTGGCGCTCGACGCAGCAACTGTCCACGCGACGCCACCGGTTTCCTCAGCCACGGGGCCGCGAGTCCTCACCATCGCGGCGTGATCGGAGATCGTCGCATCCGCGTGGCCGGGTACCGCGAACACCGCCGCGTGCATCGCCACGATCCCGGCGAGTAGCACCAGCATGCCGAGCGCCCGGGCGAGCCCGGTTGCGCGGAGCGGAAGGTGCTGTTCGGCCACGCGGTCAGTGTAGTAACGACTATCCGGCGCGATGCTGATACCCCCTGGCGGTACGGGTACCTACGGGGTGGCGACGTCGATTACCAGCCGCGTCGGATTGGTCAACGTGGTGACGGTGAACCCGGGCCGATCGGCATGCACGCCGATGAACGACTGTGTGGTGCCCTCGAAGACGGTGGTCCGGTAGACGCCCGCGATGGCGGGTGCGCTCGGATCGGTCGCGGGGTCGGGCCCCGCGTACGCAGGCACGGCGCTGTCGAACGGGTATGCCGAGCCGAGGATCTGCACCTCGAGGATCGAGGTCCCGGCCACGTCGATCGGCTTGCCGCTGCCGTCCTGCACGGCCCGGTCGGCGTACTGCACGATCCAGCCGGGGGTGCCTTTGCCGCCGAGGTCGTAGACCACGCGGTCGAAGCCGGGCTGGTGGCCGATGCGAATGTTGGTGACGGTGAGGCCCGCGTCACCGGACGCGGTGCCGCGCTTGGTGGTGGCGTCGCCCGGGACGCTCGGCGCTTCGGCCATGGTTCCGGTGGTCGAGGTGGGGGCGGCAGGGGTGGTCGCGGTGGATCCGTCGTCGCCGCAGCCCGCGAGCAGTGCCGTCGCAGCGGCGATGGCCAACACCATCCTGTTACGCATGGGACTGATGATAATCGGCTATCAGTGCATCGTGCGGGATTTATAGGTTTCTCAATGTTTGCCATCGGAAGTAATTTCGAATGAACCGGTGCCGGGTCTGCCTCGTGGTTGTCCAAGACCGGACGCGAATCGCGCGTCACGATTGATCCGGAGGATCTGAAAAATGCTGTCGACCAAGCACTTCCGGCGAGCCACGCTGCCATTTGCCGCTGCCTCGGTGATTCTCGCCGGCGTGCTGTGGGCCTGTGCAAGCACCGGCACGGCGAAACCGGCACCCGGGGCGGCCCCGGCTCCGGTGGCGTCGGCCGCCGCCGTGGCCCCGGCCGGCGCGCCGGGGAGCGAGGCGCCCGCCAAGACGCAGGACTGGCTGAAGATATCCCGCGGCACGGCGCTGACCGGCGCGAATGCCGTTCAGCTTGCCATCGCGGACAATAATGCTGTCGGACAGTACGTTACGGCGGCCGACCGCGCGCTGTACCGGTTCGGCAACGACACCGCTGACCCGTCGAAGTCGAATTGCGCGGGTGATTGTGCCGTGACGTGGCCACCGCTGGTCGCGCGGCGCGGCCAGGCCGTGTACGCCGGTGGCATCGATCCACAGCTCGTCGGCTTCGTCGAACGTGCTGACGGCGCATGCCAAATCACCATCGCCGGGTGGCCGGTGTATTACTTCGCCAAGGACCGGAAGGCGGGCGACCTGCTCGGGCAAGGCATCGGTGGGATCTGGCACGCGGTGACTCCCACGGGCGGCAAAGCGGGCGTCAACTGAATGGAATCGCTTGTGGCACTTTATATTCCGGATAATGCCCAAGAGACTGCACGGTTTGCTGGAGTGGGTTTGCCGGGGCCGGTGCGAACCTAGGGCAACGATCTAGCACACTTGAGCCGTGGCAGATATCGAGGACGTACTGAGCCGGCTCCGGCGCTATCCAGATGTGGAGGCTTTAAACCTCTACGCCGTGGATGCCGCCGATCGGCTGATCCTCGATGTCGCCGACGACGCGCTCGCCACTGCCGATAGCGGAAAGGTAGCTATCCTCGGTGACGCGTACGGCGCGCTGACCATCGGCGCGGTCGCCGCACACGAACTGCGCAACGTCCGCGTCTACCAGGACCTGCTGACCGGCGAACTCGCCCTGGCCAACAACGCCCGCGCGCTCGGGTACGCGGATCGCTACACCGCGTACCCGCTCGGCCCCGAACTGCTCGCCGGCGTCCGGGTGGTGCTGCTGCGGCTGCCGCGGGCGCTGGCCGGACTGGCCGAGGTCGCCGACGCCATCGCCCGCTACGCCGATCCCGAGGTGGTGGTGTTCGCGGGCGGCCGGGACAAGTATCTGACGAAGTCGATGAATGACATTCTGGCCCAGTCGTTTTCCGAGGTCCGGGCCAGCCGTGGCCGGCAGAAGTCGCGCACCCTGCTGGTCAGCGGGCCGAAGCCGGTCGGCGAGCCGCCGTTCCCGGTCCAGGACCGGCTCGACGATCTCGGCATCGACGTGGTCGCGCACGGCGCCGCCTTCTCCGGTGCCCGGCTGGATATCGGCACCCGATTCCTGCTCGACCACCTGAAGTGGATGAAGCCCGATGCGCGCGAGGCCATCGACCTCGGCTGCGGCACCGGGATACTGGCCGTCGCGCTGGCCAAGGCGCGGCCCGCGCTCCGGGTGCTCGGCACCGATCAGTCGGCGGCCGCGGTGGCCTCGGCGCGGGCGACGGCGGCGGTGAATGGGGTCGCGGAGCGGGTGACGGTGGTGCGTGACGACGTGATGTCCTCGGCCGCCGACAACAGTGCTGACCTGGTGCTGTGCAATCCGCCCTTCCACGTCGGCGCCGCCGTGCACACCGGCTCGGCGATCAAGATGTTCGCCGAGACCGGCCGGGTGCTGCGGCCCGGCGGTGAGCTGTGGACGGTCTTCAACTCGCATCTCAATTACCGAGGTGTGATCGAGCGCATGGTCGGCCGCACCGACGTGGTCGGACGCAACCGCAAGTTCACGGTCACTCGGTCCGTGCGTGGCCTGCACGACGCGCAACAGCGGTAGAGTCCGAATTGTCCGCGTCGGCAACTTCCCCGGGAACTCGTGCCGCGCAGCAAACGTTGGACCTAGCAGTTGGTTCTCGAGTGTGAACTCGATGAACAGCGGCATCGACCAGAAAGGGACGCAAGTGCGTAGCACAAGCAATCCGGTTTTCCGAAACTTGCCTCGGCAAGAGGGCAATGGCTACGCCAACTTCGGTTCCGGCGTGACCGGTGCGGGCCAGATGGGTCAGCAGTTCGGCAATCAGTACGGGCAGCAGTACCAGCAGCCGCAGCAGTACCAGCAGCCGACGGACACCCGGGCGATGACCATCGACGACGTGGTGACCAAGACGGCCATCACACTGGGCGTGCTCGCGCTGTCGGCGATCATTTCCTACGGCCTGACCAACGCGAACGCCTCGCTGGCTCCGCTGTTCGTCATCGGCGGCGGTCTGGTCGGCCTGGTGCTCGTCCTCGTGGCGACCTTCGCCAGGAAGATGGACAACCCGGTCATCGTGCTGTCGTACGCGGTGTTCGAGGGCCTGTTCGTCGGTGCGCTGTCGTTCATGTTCACCAACGTCAAATTCGGCGGGGTGGGCGGCAGCGCGATGATCGCGCAGGCCGTGCTCGGCACCTTCGGTGTGTTCGCCGGCATGCTGGTCGTCTACAAGACCGGCGCGATTCGCGTCACACCGCGCTTCACCCGGATGGTCGTCGGCGCCATGATCGGCGTGCTTGTCCTGGTGGTGGGCAACCTGATCGCCAGCTTCTTCATCTCGGGCGGCCTCGGCCTGCGCGACGGTGGCCCGCTCGCGATCGTGTTCAGCCTGGTGGTCATCGCGATCGCCGCGTTCAGCTTCCTGCTCGACTTCGACGCCGCCGATCAGCTGATCCGCGCGCAGGCGCCGGAGAAGGCGGCCTGGGGCGTCGCGCTCGGCCTCACCGTCACCCTGGTCTGGCTGTACGTCGAGATCCTGCGACTGCTGAGCTACTTCAACAACGATTAAGGGCAGCGGGTTTCGGCCCGCTGAACTGACAAACGGGTGGTCGCCGGAGATTTCCGGCAGCCACCCGTTCTGCTTTTCCGATACTGATTCAGTCTTGAACCGCCAGGACATCGGTAGCGGCGTGGTTATCGCCGCAGTGCTCGGCAATCATCGTGACGCCGACGGCGTTCTCGGTGCGCAGCGGCAGGATCTCGCGGTATTCCGGCGAGTCGTACCAGCCCTGTGCCGCCGCGTAATCCGGGAACTCGATCACGATGACATTGCCGTTGGCCGGACCCTCCAGCACAGTCTGCTTGCCCCCGTGCACAATGAACCTCCCGCCGAACGGCGTCAGCGTTGCGTCGATGCGCTGGAGGTATTCGACGATTTCGGCATTGACATCGACGTCGTGCAGGTGGGCGATCGCATAGGCAGGCATTGCGGGCTCCTGAGCAGTTGTTGCGTTGATGTTCTTTATCTTTGACGTTCCAGGTAGCGAAAGCGATTACCTGTCAGGTAATCCCGCAGACCAGAAAGGGCGGTCACCCGGAAACCGGATGACCGCCCTTCGACCTACTTGCTCAGCTCAAGCGCTCGATGACCATCGCCATGCCCTGGCCGCCGCCGACGCACATGGTCTCCAGACCGAACTGCTTGTCGTGGGTCTGCAGGTTGTTGATCAGCGTGGTGGTGATGCGGGCACCGGTCATGCCGAACGGGTGGCCGAGCGCGATGGCGCCGCCGGAGACGTTCAGCTTGTCCTCGTCGATCTTCAGCTCGCGGGCCGAGCCGAGCACCTGCACCGCGAACGCCTCGTTGATCTCGACCAGGTCGATGTCGTCGATCGACTTGCCCGCCAACGCGAGCGCGCGCTTGCACGCCTCGATCGGGCCGAGGCCCATGATCTCCGGGGACAGGCCGGAGACGCCGGTGGACACGATGCGGGCCAGCGGGGTGAGGCCGAGTTCCTTGGCCTTGGTGTCGCTCATGATGACGAGCGCGGCGGCGCCGTCGTTGAGCGGACAGCAGTTGCCCGCGGTGACGGTGCCGTCCGGGCGGAACACCGGCTTCAGCTTGCTGACCGCCTCGTAGGTGACGCCGGCGCGGGGGCCGTCGTCCTTGGACACCACCGAACCGTCGGGCAGCGTGACCGGGGTGATCTCGCGCTCGAAGAAGCCGTTGTTGATCGCTTCCTCGGCCCGGTTCTGCGACCGGACGCCCCAGCGGTCCTGCTCCTCGCGGGTGATGCCGGTGAAGCCCGCGACGTTCTCTGCGGTCTGGCCCATCGCGATGTAGGCGTCGGGGATCAGGCCGTCCTCGCGCGGGTCGTGCCAGACGCCCGCGCCGCCCTCGGCGGTCTTCGCGGTGCGCGCCTGCGCCTCGGCGAAGAGCTCGTTCTGGGTGTTCGGCCAGCTGTCGGCGGAACCGTTCTTGTACCGGGACACGGTCTCGACGCCCGCGGAGATGAACGCGTGACCCTCGCCGGCCTTGATCGCGTGGAAGGCCATCCGGGTGGACTGCAGCGACGACGCGCAGTAGCGGTGCACGGTGGTGCCGGGTACGAAGTCGTAGCCGAGCTGGACCGCGACGATGCGGGCCAGGTTGAAGCCCGACTCGCCGCCGGGGGAACCGCAGCCGAGGATCAGGTCATCGATCTGGGCGGGGTCCAGGGCGGGCACCTTGTCGAGCGCCGCGCGGACGATCTGGGTGGTCAGGTCGTCGGGCCGCATGTCGACCAGCGATCCCTTGGCCGCCCGGCCGATGGGGGAGCGGGCGGTCGAGACGATGACAGCCTCAGGCATGAGGACTCCTTTGTCGGAAGGAACGTGCGAACCGCTGTTGTTACTCGCGGGTTCCTATCGAATCTACGTCGCGCCCCGGTGACCGGGCACCCGGGGTCGCCTCGCTCAGCGCCGCGAGCAGGACCGGAAGTAGTTGCGCGGCGGCGAGTTCGTAGCCTGCCGCCGAAGGGTGGAAACCGTCGGCGGAGAACAGGAGTTCGGGCTGGGCGCGGAATTCCGGCGCGAGCAGGTAGCCCATCGGCACCGGGCGTCCGCCCGCGACGCTGGTGGCCACCGTTTGGGCGCGGGCCAGCCGGACGCTCCAGTTGTGCACCACCGTGCGCAGCGGCTGCGGAATCGCGGTCACCGTGCCGAGATTCGGGCAGGTGCCGACCACCACGACGCTGTCGGCCATGCTCAGCCGGGCGACCGCGGCGGCCAGCCTGCGGGCGGAGGCGCGGACCGAGTGCTTCTTGGTGATGTCGTTGGCGCCGATGAGGATGATCGCGGCGTCCGGCGGTGGACCCGCCACGAACATCGCGTCCACCTGACCGGACAGGCCCTTGGAGGTGGCGCCGGAGATCGCCTTGGTGCTCAATCGGATTCGCTGCTCGGTGGCGAGGGCGAGGCCGCGAGCCAGGCGCACGCCGGGCACTTCGTCGGCGACCAGACAGCCGACCCCGGCCGCGGTGGAATCGCCGAAAACCATCAGGTGAAGATCCGCGTGCTTACCGGAACGCCAAGGTTCCGGTTCCAGGCAGCCCGCCGTGTAGATACCGTCCGCTTCAGGGGGTTTCGAGGTGTCGCGGCCGATGACGCCACGCGCCGCGCCGGCCTGCGCCATCAACAGTCGAGAGGTCGCCCACCATGCGGTGCCGGCGCCGGAACCGGCCAGGACTGTTGCGGCACCGGTCACCGCGGCGGTACGCCAGCCGATGCGTGGTGCGCTCACAAAAGAAAATGTACCGACTTTATACAGGCGGGGCAGCGGGAGCGGGAACGTCGAACCAGCCGTGCGCCGGAATGCTCGCCGCGTCGGTGGTGACGGTGACCTCGACATGGCCCGGACCGGTGTCCTGGAACAGCGCGTACTGGACGCTGCCGTAGAGGCCCGTGACGATCGTGTCCTCGTACCTGCCGACAGCGCCGGTGGTGGTGTTGCGCCAGTCCACTATGGTGTGCACCTCACACAGCGGGGCCAGTGGATAGTCGCCCTCGCCGATGCCGACGACCGGCAGCGCACGCATGTTGAGGATGGCCCCGCCCGGCCAGGCGGGGCTGACATCGGCCCAGGTCCGGACGGTTGTCCCGCACAGGCCACCGTGCGCCATGGTGACCACCTGAGGGAATTCGATGGTGACTGCGTTCGCCTGCGCGCCCGGTCCGACCAGGGCGGCCAGCGCCGCTCCGGCCAGCACAACGCCGGCCCTGGCGATGTTCGGCTGCTTCATGGTTCGGATCCTAAATGGGTGGTTGCCCGATTCCCGGTTTGTCAGGCCAGACGGGCTTGCGCGTGGCGTGCGCCAACTCACACCGGGTCCATCTGGAACTATGGGGCGCATGCGCATCGCCGACCATGTCGTGGACCTCATCGGCAATACGCCGCTGGTCCGGTTGAACTCTGTTGTAGGACCGAATACCGGACTGGTAGCGGCCAAGATCGAATACCTGAATCCGGGTGGTAGCTCCAAGGACCGGATCGCGGTGAAGATGATCGACGCGGCCGAGAAGTCCGGGCAGTTACGGCCCGGTGGCACCATCGTCGAACCCACCTCGGGCAACACCGGCGTCGGCCTCGCGCTGGTCGCTCAGCAGCGCGGTTACCACTGCGTCTTCGTCTGCCCCGACAAGGTCAGCGAGGACAAGCGCAACGTGCTGCGCGCGTACGGCGCCGAGGTTGTGGTGTGCCCGACCGCCGTTGCACCGGAGGACCCGGCCAGCTACTACAGCGTCTCCAACCGTCTGGTCGGCGAGATCGACGGCGCGTGGAAGCCGGATCAGTACTCCAACCCGGGCGGCCCGGACAGCCACTACGAGACGACCGGTCCGGAGATCTGGCGCGACACCGACGGCACGGTCACCCACTTCGTCGCGGGTGTCGGCACCGGCGGCACCATCACCGGCGTCGGCCGATACCTCAAGGAGGTGTCCGGCGGCAAGGTCAAGATCATCGGCGCCGACCCGGAGGGCTCGGTGTACTCCGGCGGCACCGGACGGCCGTACCTGGTCGAGGGCGTCGGCGAAGACTTCTGGCCGTCCGCCTACGACCCGGCGATCCCGGACGAGATCATCGCCGTCTCCGACGCGGACTCCTTCGACATGACCAGGCGCCTGGCTCGGGAGGAGGGCCTGCTGGTCGGCGGCTCCTGCGGGATGGCGGTGGTCGCGGCCATCGAGATCGCCAAGCGGGAACCGGACGCGGTCGTGGTGGTGCTGCTGCCGGACGGCGGCCGCGGCTACCTGTCGAAGATCTTCAACGACCAGTGGATGAGCTCCTACGGCTTCCTGCGCGAGCGCCTCGACGGCAGCACCGTGGAACCGTTGGTCGGTGACGTGTTGCGCGGCAAGTCCGGCGAGCTGCCCGACCTGGTGCACACCCACCCGTCGGAGACGCTGCGCGACGCCATCGAAATCCTGCGCGAGTACGGGGTTTCGCAGATGCCGGTGGTCGGCGCGGAGCCGCCGGTGATGGCAGGCGAGGTCGCGGGCAGCGTCTCGGAGCGCGACCTGCTCTCGGCGGTGTTCGAAGGGCGTGCGCACCTGACCGATTCGGTCGGCAAGCACATGAGCCCGTCGTTCCCGCTGATCGGCGCGGGCGAACCGATCTCCGCCGCGACCAAGGCGCTGTCGGACACCGACGCGCTGATGGTCGTAGAGGAGGGCAAGCCGGTCGGCGTCATCACTCGCCACGATCTGCTCGGCTTCCTGAGCGTAGGCACGTTCGGGCACTGAGCTCATCCGCCGCTCCGGGCCAGATCTAGGTGCGCGGCGCTCGACGTCGGCGGCCGGCGGTGCGGCGGTGGGCAGGGACAGCGTGTCCCCGGTGAGTTACCCATGTGCTCACGAGATCTGTTGTCGAGGAATGTCGGTCGGGGTCCGGGTGGGCCCCGGCTATTCGAGACGGGCGCGCAGTGATCGGGCGTCGCGTGGGGCCATGACCTTGGCGTCGTTGTCGAAGTAGCAGTAGACGTCGTGGTCGGTGGACCAGGTGCGGATTTTCTCGGCCCACATGTCGAGGCCCTCGTCGGTGTAGCCGCTGACGTATAACTCGTCATGACCGTGCAGCCGGATGTAGACGAAGTCCGCGGTGACCTCCTCGATCAACGGGAATTTGCCTGCGGCGTCGGCGATTACGAGCGCGATCTGGTGCTTGGTCAGCAGGTCGGTGAATTCGGGCGTGACGAAGCTGGGATGCCGGATCTCCAACGCGTGCCGCAGCGGACGGTCGGCATCGGTGGTCACATAGGCCGGATCCACCCGATGGTCATGCCGTTTCGCTATTTCCGCGGCCTGCGTGGTGGTGCGGGGGAGGTGCCCGAAGAAGGCCGCCAGCACCTCGGAATCGAACTGGAAGTTCGGCGGCAGCTGCCAGAGGATCGGGCCGAGTTTGGGGCCGAGAGCGAGCAGTCCGGAGGCGAGGAAGTTCGCCAGTAGTTCGTCGCCATCGCGCAACCGCTTCATGTGCGTGATGAATCGGCTGCCCTTCACCGCGAATACGAAATCGTCCGGCGTCTGACTCGCCCAGTTCTGATAGCTCGACGGGCGCTGCAGCGCGTAGAACGAGCCGTTGATCTCGACGCTGTTCAGCTGCTGCGACAGGTACGCGAGCTCACGCTTCTGCGTCACGCCGTTGGGATAGAAGACACCACGCCAAGGCGGATACACCCATCCTGACGTGCCGATCCGGACCTCGCCCATCCCTCCATCGTGGCAGCAGCTAGTCGGCTGCGCCGCTCGCTACCCGATCTTGTCGCAGTGTCGCGACCTGCCCGGCCGCCCACGCGACCACCAACGCGGCGAGGAACGACAGCAGTGACGCACTCATCCACGCCTGCTTGGTGAAGTGCAGCTGCTCCTGCGCGTGCACCCAGAAGTCGGTCCACACGCCGGCGTCGCCAGGATTGATGAGCTGATAGACCGAGAGCCCGGTCAGCCAGGCGATGATCATGCCCCAGCGCGGCGGGGCGTCGTCGGAGGTGTTCCACTCGCCCTTCGCGCGCAGGAAGAAGTCGGCGACGAGCACGCCGAGCAGCGGCACGAACACCGAACCGATCAGGCCGAGGAAACCGAAGTAGTTGGCCATGTTCAGCTGCAGCGCCAGCAGCGTGATCAGCAGGCCGAGGCCGATCGACAGGATCCGCCGGTCGATCCGCGGCGCGAGATTCTGGATGGAGACGGCGGTGGAGTACACATTGGCGAAGGACTGGTCGGCCTCGCGCAACACGAAGACGAAGAAGAACAATCCACCGAGGCTGACCTGCAGGAACGGCGAGTACTGGCCGTCACCGGTGGCGCGGGCCAGCGCGAACAGGCCGAGCGTGTAGGCCACGATCTGGGTGATCGCATAGGCCCCGCTCGCCGCGCCGAACGCGGTGCCGGTGCTGCGCGAATGCCGGGTGTAGTCGGCCGCGACCGGCACCCAGGAGATCGACACCGCGAGTGCCGCGTCGGTGGCGATCCAGAAGAGGTTCCAGTCCGCGCCGAACGGGCCGCTGCCGTGCGGGCCGGGGTTGGCCGACAGATCGGGCAGGCCGGTCCGGAAGAACTGGATGTAGAACCAGATCAGCGCGATCACCACGCCGACCGTGACGAACCGGCGCAGCATCCGCACCGAGCCGAGCGGCCAGATCGTCAGGACCGTGGTGAGCACGCCGGCGGCCACCACGTAGAGCCAGTGCGGGCCGCCGCCGAACAGCTCGTCGGCGGCGTCACCGATGACGATCAATTCGAAGGTGCCCCAGCCGATCAGCTGGGCGATGTTCAAAACGGTTGGCAGATAACTGAGTTTCGCGCCGAACAGGCCGCGCAACAGGACCATCGCCGGTTTACCGGTCTTCGCGCCGGGCACGGCGGCCAAGCCGAGCATCAGGCCGCCGACGACCGTCCCGACGATCATCGCGAGGATGCCCGCGGAAATGGAGATCCGCGGTGCGCCGTCGGAATTCGGCGCGAGCACGGTATACGCGCCGGAGAAGGCGATGAGGCTGACGCCCAGATTTGCCCAGAATGCGCTCTGATCCCAGAACGACAGCACCTTCGGGGCGGGTTCGTCGAGGGTGAAGGGGGCCTCGTGCCGATCGGAGTTGTGCAGGGTCGGTGAAGACATGCCCGAAACGCTCTTCCTACGCCGGCATTACCCGGACAGGTTCATGCGGTCGGCGAAGCGCTGGGGTCCGCCCTCTCAGCCCGGCCTTGCCCGAGCTCCCGCGGTGGGGGTGGTTCGGGCGAATAGTACACGTGGCGGTTCGGCGGTCTGTGCGATCCGCACGGCAACAGCAGGTGAACAGCTGCGAGCTGCGGGTTCGCTCGACTCGGTATCGTGGAGCTCGGGACAGAGTACGAACCAGCGCGGGGCTTAGGAAATGTCCGTTCTGAACTGGGGATTGGTGCGCTGCGGCCGGGATCACACCGGTCGTTAACCGCGATAACGGAGTTGTAACGGTCTGTTCACCGACTAGGGCCAGGATTACGAGGTATGACTCGGAGGCAAGTGATCGGTTGGGTAGCTCTGCTTACCTCGGTGCTTGCCGGGGCCGAGTTGCTCGATCGGGTGAATTTTCCCGCGCCGCAGATGATTCTCGCGATCGTCGTCGGCGGCGCCCTCGCATTGGCCGGAAAGTTGCCCGCGCCGATGCCCCGGCAGCTGTCGTGCGGCGTGCAGTCCATGCTCGGTGTGCTGATGGGCAGCTATCTGGAGATCTCGTTGCTGTCGAGTATCGGGCTGGCGTTGATCCCGGTGCTCGCGGTGACGGTGGCGACCCTGTTGATCAGCTTGGTGGTCGCGGTGGTGTTCGCCCGCTTCGCCCACGTGGAACTGCCGACCGCGACGCTCGGCCTGCTGGCGGGCGGTTCCGCGGCGGTGGTGGCGGTGGCCGACGATATGGACGCCGATCCACGCCAGGTGGCGTTCATGCAGTACCTGCGGGTCGCGCTGGTCGCCGTGAGCGCACCCGCCCTCGGCGCGCTGCTGAACAACAGCGGCGACAGCCTGAGTAGCGGGCACGCGACGTTGGGCGCCTCGGTCACCAATCCTGATCTGCCGTTCTGGATGATCGTCGGGCGCGGCGACCAGGTCGCCGGTTTGTCCATCGCGATCATGCTCTGCGTCGTCGGCACCAAGCTCGGCAAGCGGCTCGGCCTGCCGAGCCCGGCGCTGATCGGGCCGATGCTGATGACCGCGGTGCTCACCGCCCTCGGCGTCAGCCACGGGTACGCGCCGACGAACCTGTTCAAGGACCTGCTGTTCGTGCTCATCGGCTTCGAGGTCGGCACCCGCTTCACCAGAACCGTTGTCCGCGAGATGGCACGGATGATCCCCGGCATGACGGTCACCATCGTCGCGCTGTCCGCCATCGTCGCGGGCCTCGCCTTCGCGGTCGCCACCTTCGTCGACCTCGAGCTGTCCGACATCTACCTGGCCACCACGCCGGGCGGCATCAACGCCGTGCTGGCCACCGCCGAGTCGATGGACGCCAACCTGCCGCTGATCACCTGCGTGCAGAGCATGCGCCTGCTGCTGATGGTGCTGATGCTGCCGTTGCTGGCCAAGGGAATGCGGTGGTTCTCGGCGCGGCAATTGTCGATGCGAGAACCCGAGTTAGCGGTCTGACCCGGCCTGCGCGGACAATATCCGGCCGGTGACCGGTTATTGTCCCCATTCGACGTGAAGATTGTCCGTGCAGGCCGACACCAGTGCACCACTACGCTTTCCGAACCGCCCCCACAATCAGATCCGTCCACTCATCCGCCAGCGAGGCGAGCCGATACCACGCCGCGTGCACCCGGACGTCGGAAACTTTCTCGGCGGTATGCAGCAGGTGGCTGGCGTGCGCGTGGGCCGCGGCCATACGATCGATGGTGGCACCGAGGGAGCCGGTACGTAGGTGTTCGGTGCAGCTGCGACGGGGCAGCTGGGTGGCCACCCAGGTATCGATGGCGGCAACCAATTCCGCACGGTGGCAATCTATTCCGGCGGCCGCGAGCGGATTGCCGTGGCGCTGCCGATGCAGGGTGGCCAGCCTGCGGGCCCAGCCGATCAGCGGATGCTCGGCGGTCGTCTCGCCGTCGCGGCTGCCGAAAGCGGCGACCAGCTCGCGTTGATCCGGCAGCGACCGGGCGGTACCTCCGGTGGCGGGCAGCGCGCGATCACGCACGAACATCGCGGGCTCCTAGCGGCCGGTGACTCGTTTCAGCGGCTGACAAGGTCTTCATCGTGCACCTCCGGGTGACGTCAGGCGGGAGGCATTGCCCTGATGCCGAATCCGAGTCAAGGGTGCGCCGCGTACCTCGGCGTGTCGGTGACATCGAGATGGCACAGCGATGACAGGTCGTAACAATCTTCTCCTCATCGCGGTGGGACGGGTGGTGAGGAAGACCGACCAGTCGGCGGTGGCCGGAATCGAGAGTACGGCCTCTGGTAACGGATCGGACGAGCGGTCGCGCCGAAAGCCGCAATGTGGCAAATTATCTGCAAATGGAAGGTTCGAGTTATGCGGCCGGGGTATAACCGGCGTTGAAGCAGCCTCGGCAAACCGCCCTGGCTTAATCGGATAGCGAAGGGATGGGCATGTACACCTCCAGTTTGGCTATCGATTTCCAGAAGGGGTTCTCGGACGCGTGGAGTTCGGTGGCCACGTTCGTGCCCAAGCTCGCCGGATTCATCGTCATCCTGCTCATCGGCTGGATCGTCGCGAAGGTCGTTTCGACGATCGTGGACAAGGTGCTCGACCGGCTCGGCTTCGACCGCCTCGTCGAGCGCGGCGGCCTCAAGCAGATGATGTCGCGCAGCCGCTACGACGCCTCCGACCTGCTGGCGAAGCTCGCCTACTACGCGATCCTGTTGATCGCCCTGCAGCTCGGCTTCGGCGTCTTCGGCCCGAACCCGGTGAGCGATCTGCTCGACGGCATCGTCTCCTGGCTGCCGAAGGCCGCGGTCGCGATCATCATCGTGGTGATCGCCGGTGCGATCGCCTCCGCGGTGCGTGACCTGGTCGGCAACATGCTCGGCGGCCTGTCCTACGGCGCGATGATCGGCCGGATCGCCGCGGTGTTCATCTGGGGTGTCGGCATCGTCGCCGCGCTGAACCAGATCGGGGTGGCCATGTCGGTCACCATGCCGATCCTGATCACCGTGCTCGCCACCATCGGCGGCATCCTGGTGGTCGGCGTCGGCGGCGGCATGGTTCGGCCGATGCAGCAGCGCTGGGAGAACTGGCTGAGCGGGCTGGAAGAGGAGATGCCCGCGGTCAAGGGGCACGCCGAGGCGTACTCGCGCGGCCGGGAAGATGCCTCGCGTGAGCAGCTATGGATGGATCAGCAGGCCTCGCGCGGCCAGCACGCGCAGCAGTGGGATCAGGGCGCGATGCAGGGTGGCGGCTCGTACGAGCAGTCCGGCGAGTACATGGGCTACCGCGACCCGGGCGAGCGCAGCTAGGCAACGAACAAACGCGTCCGCCGTGGGCTATGGCCTGCGGCGGACGCGTCGTGTCAGGGGCTCAGGCGAGCTGCTGGGACGGGTGCAGGCACACACTCGCCAGGCGCAGCTGGAGCCAGTCGGCATTCGCCCAGCTGCCGAGATCGTCCGGCGCCGCACTGGTCATGCCGTGGTCGGCCGCGGCCTCGCGCACGTGATCGAGCAGGCCACGCGCGTAACCCGCGAGCAGCACGCTCATCGGCACCCGCGCGGCACCTTCGACGCCGAGCTCGAGGATGTCGCGCACGGCGGCCGCGTGCTGATCCAGCGCCGCCGACAGCGCGGGCAGTTCCGCCGCCGCGGCGAGCGCCGGTACCCCGTGCGTCTTGTGCAGGCGGGTCAATATCTTGCGCGCCGACACTTCGAGCAACGCGGGGCCGAGCAGAAACATGTTCCTATGCTAGCAATCGGCGAGTCTTTATAGAACTGTGACGCTTGACCCAGTCTGTTTCGCCGGAAAAGTGCGGTCCAGCAAACACTCCGCACGAAAACCATTGCTAGAGAACCGGTTCGCCAAACCTGAGTGGATAAATGCGACCGTTCGGTATTTATTACCACTCGCTCGACTTTTGACGGCAGCGAACCGATTCGCCTGGACGGGTCCGCTGTTACCTGAACGCGTTGGCATCGGTCAGCGCGCGGCCGAGCACCAGCTGATGCACCTCCGCCGTGCCCTCGTAGGTGAGCACCGACTCCAGGTTGTTCGCATGGCGCAGCACCGGATAGTCCAGCGTGATGCCGTTGGCGCCGAGGATGGTGCGGCACTCGCGGGCGATCGCGATGGCCTCCCTGGTGCTGTTCAACTTGCCTGCGCTCACCTGTTCGGGCGTCACCACACCACGGTCCTTCAGCCGGCCGAGGTGCAGCGCGAGCAGCTGGCCCTTGCCGAACTCCAGCGCCATGTCCGCGAGCTTCGCCTGGGTCAGCTGGTATCCGGCCAGCGGCTTGTCGAACACCTCGCGGGTGCGCGCGTATTCGATGGTCGAGGCCAGGCAGTCGCGGGCCGCGCCGAGCGCGCCGAAGATGATGCCGAACCGCGCCTCGCTCAGACAGGCCAGCGGCGACGCGAGCCCGCGCGACTCCGGCAGCACGGCATCGGCGGGCAGCCGGACATCGTCGAAGTCCAGCTCGGCGGTCACCGAGGCGCGCAGCGACAGCTTGCGATGCATCTCGCGCGCGCTGAACCCCGGCGTCCCGGCGGGCACCAGGAAGCCGCGGATCACCTGCCTGCCCTCGTCCTCGGTCTGCGCCCAGACCACCGCGATGTCGGCCACCGAACCGTTGGTGATCCACATCTTCGAGCCGTTGAGCACCCAGTCGGTGCCGTCGCGCTTGGCCCTGGTTCGCATGCCGCCGGGGTTGGAGCCGAAATCGGGTTCGGTGAGACCGAAGCAGCCGAGCGCGCGGCCCGCCGCCATCTCCGGCAGCCACTGCTGCTTCTGCTCCTCCGAGCCGTACTTGTGGATCGCGGTCATCGCCAGCGAACCCTGCACCGACACCATGCTGCGCACGCCGGAATCGACGGCCTCCAGTTCCTGGCAGGCCAGGCCGTACATCGTCGCCGACATGCCCGCGCAGCCGTAGCCCTCGAGATGCATGCCGAGCAGTCCGACCTCGCCCAGCTGCGGCGCGAGTTCGCGGGCCGGGAAGGTGCCCTCCTCGAACCAGTCCGCGATGTGCGGTCGCAAGCGTTGATTCGCGAAGGTCGCGACGGCATCGCGGATCTCGCGCTCATCGTCGGACAGCAGGGAGTCGATCGCGAACAGTTCTTCCACAGTCACCATGCGCTAAGCGTAATTGGGAGGGCGCCGGTGATATCGGGGTCTTCGGAGGTACTCGTCATAATATTTCCGGTCTACCCGCCCTAGCTGCGTAACTACGTCGGAACGGGGATGGGATCGTCCGCAGCGTATCCATCTGGTACTACCGGGGGGTTGCCCGGAGATCGCCCCTGATTAGGCTGAGGCCATGAGCGATCTGGGGTTCTCGACACGTGCCGTCCACGCGGGATTCGATCCCGACCCGCAGACCGGTGCGGTCAACGTGCCCATCTACGCGAGTTCGACGTTCGCCCAGGACGGAGTCGGCGGTCTGCGTGGCGGTTTCGAGTACGCCCGCACCGGCAATCCGACCAGGTCCGCGCTGGAAGCGAACCTCGCCGCGCTCGAGTCCGGCAGCTACGGCCGGGCGTTCGCGTCGGGCATGGCCGCCACCGACTGTGCCATTCGCGCGGTGCTGCGCCCCGGTGACCACATCGTCATCCCGGACGACGCGTACGGCGGCACCTTCCGCCTGATCGACAAGGTGTTCAGCCAGTGGGGCATCGAGCATTCGCCCGCCCACGTGTTCGACGTGGACGAGATGCGCGCGGCGATCCGGCCGAACACCAAGCTGGTGTGGGTGGAGACCCCGACCAACCCGCTGCTGAGCATCGGCGACATCCCGGCGCTCGCCGATATCGCGCACGGCGCGGGCGCGAAGCTGGTGGTGGACAACACCTTCGCCACCCCGTACCTGCAGCAGCCGCTGCTGCTCGGCGCGGACATCGTCACGCACTCGACCACCAAGTACCTCGGCGGGCACTCCGATGTGGTCGGCGGCGCGCTGATCACCAACGACCCCGAACTCGACGCGGCGTTCGCCTTCCTGCAGAACGGCGCGGGCGCGGTGCCCGGCCCGTTCGACGCGTTCCTCACCATGCGCGGCACCAAAACCCTTGCCGTGCGGATGGATCGGCACTGCGACAACGCGGAGACCCTGGCCGAATTCCTCTCCAGGCATCCGGCCATCTCCCAGGTGATCTACCCCGGCCTGCCGGAGCACCCCGGCCACGCGGTCGCCGCCAAGCAGATGCGCCGGTTCGGCGGGATGATCTCGGTGCGGCTGCACGGCGGTCCGCACGCGGCCCGCGACTTCTGCTCGCGCACCAAGGTTTTCACCCTCGCCGAGTCGCTGGGCGGGGTGGAATCGCTGATCGAGCATCCGGCCGCGATGACGCACGCGTCCACCGAGGGCTCCGTGCTCGAGGTCCCCGCGGATCTGGTGCGACTCTCGGTCGGTATCGAGGACGCCGCGGATCTGCTCGCCGATATCGAGCAGGCGCTCGGCTAGGACCCGCACAGATGACGAAACGGCCGCACCTCGGATTCGGGTGCGGCCGTTCGTGTCTCAGGGGAACAGATCGACCGGGTCGCGGGAGACCACGGCCGGAAGTATCAGCTGTGGTACGGCTCCGCGCTGACCAGGGTGACCTTCATCGTCTTGCCGTTGGGCAGCGTGTACTCGCGAGTGTCGCCGACCTTGGCGTCGATGAGGGCGCCGCCGAGCGGGGACGCGGGCGAGTAGGTCTCCAGCTTGGAGTCGTTCAGGCCCTCTTCGCGGGTGGCGATGAGGAAGGTCTCGGTGTCGGACTCGTCGCCGTCGTAGTAGACCTTGACGACCGAGCCGGGGAGTGCGACGCCGGACTTGGTCGGCGCGACACCCACCTTGGCGTTGTTCAGCAGTTCCTGGAGCTGGCGGATGCGCGCTTCCTGCTGGCCCTGCTCCTCGCGCGCGGCGTGGTATCCGCCGTTCTCCTTGAGGTCGCCCTCTTCACGGCGTTCGTTGATCTCGGCAGCGATAACGGGACGATTGGCAATGAGCGCGTCGAGTTCGCCCTTGAGCCTGTCGTGCGACTCCGGGGTCAGCCAAGTCACTTGCGTCTCAGTCATCTCGATCACTCCCTAGTAGTTGTTCCCGGCAGGCCGGGATTCCCTGATAACTGCCGCAGTACCCACCCGTGGGGCGGGCACGCACCAGTCGACGGCTAGAGCGATCCTGGGAAGTTCATCGAACCCCGACAGACCCTGGTTCCGGGCAAAGCTCATAATCCGGAACAGATAGCGCTGGCCGCCAATGCAGCAAACACGGCTCCGAACCCCGGAACCGTGTATCAGGCCATTTTAGCATGAATCACAAACGTGCAGGTCGGAGTTAATTTCGAGGAGAAATGGTACGGCAAAACAGGCATATCACCCTGCTCGGAGATAGCCGGGAACCTGCCCGCTGCAGCCGTAAATACTGCTCGACGCTGGTCGAGACGAGGTCTTGACCGTGGTGGTCTGCTCGATCGTGCCGCTGGTAGAGGGCTCGATCAGCACCTCGCGGCGGCCGACCTCGACGCTGTCGCGCGCCATTGCGCGGACGAAACATACCGCAGCCTGTCCAGGGTCCTTGCGGGTGACCTTGATCCGGATGGTCATGGTCGCGTCGTCGACGACGGTGTAGCCGAGCTGCTCGGACTCGATGTCCTTCGGTCCGTACTTCTGGTAGCCGAGGAAGGCGACGCCGCAGCCGAGCAACACCACGACCACGCCGAGGACCGCCGGCAGCCAGCGGCGGTCGACCGGCGGCTTGGTTCCATACCGGTCGGTCGGCCTACTGCTCGTCGCCGGACCCGAGGCGTCGCTTCGATCGGTCACAAGGTCGCTCCCGGGGGGTACGTCGGAACAAAAGTCGGTCGAATGGAACTATAGGGAACGAAGACCCGACACCCGCGAGCGAGAGCGATGGTGAACGAGACGTGAGTGGCCTTCGCCTCATGGCGGTGCATGCCCACCCCGACGACGAATCGAGCAAGGGTGCCGCGACGACCGCCCGGTACGCCGACGAAGGACACGATGTCCTCGTCGTGACACTGACCGGTGGCGAACGTGGCAGCATCCTGAACCCCGCCATGGACACCCCCGGTGTCCTGGACCGGATCAACGAGGTCCGCCGCGAGGAGATGGCCGCCGCGGCGCGCGCGCTCGGCGTGCGCCAGCACTGGCTCGGATTCGTCGATTCCGGTCTGCCGGAGGGTGATCCGCTGCCGCCGCTGCCCGAGGGCAGCTTCGCGGTGATACCGCTGGAGGAGGCCACCGAGGCGCTCGTCCGGGTGGTCCGCGAGTTCAAGCCGCACGTGATGACGACCTACGACGAGCTGGGTGGCTACCCGCACCCCGATCACATTCGTTGCCACGAGGTATCGGTCGCCGCGTACGAGGCGGCGGGCGATCCCGAACGGTTCCCCGACGCGGGCGCGCCGTGGACGCCGCTGAAGCTGTACTACGACCACGGTTTCACGGCCCGGCGGATGGAGATCTTCGCCGAGGAGTACGAGCGGATGGGTGAGCCGTTCCCGCTGCAGGAGTGGCTGGACCGGATGCGCAAGTACGTCCCGGAGCGCGGCGACGTGTTCTCCAGGGTCACCACGCAGATCGACTGCGCCAAGTACTTCCCGCAGCGTGACGACGCCCTGCGCGCGCACGCGACCCAGATCGACCCGAACGGCGCGTTCTTCGCCATTCCGCTGGAGCTGCAGCAGCGGCTCTGGCCGACCGAGGAGTTCGAGCTGGCCAAGACCAGGGTCAAGACGGCGCTGCCGGAGACCGACCTGTTCGCCGGCATCGAAGACGAGCAGCGGTGATGCTGGTTCTGCTCGCGCAAGCCCCCGGCGGCACCCCGACCGGGCCGGAGTTCGGCAAGGCGTCCCCGCTCGGCCTGGTCATCATCTTGATCCTGCTGGCGGGCACGGTGCTGCTGGTGCGTTCGATGAACAAGCACCTCAAGAAGCTGCCCGCGACCTTCGAGCCGGAACATCCGGAACCGGACCAGGAGGCCGACGAGGGGACCGAGCGCGGCATCACCACCCGGCCCGACGAGGCCGAGCCGGACAGCCGGGCCGAAAAGACCTGACTTTCGCAGTTCAGGCTGGGCCGAGCAGATCCCAGCGATTGCCCGCGATATCGCGAAATACCGCGACCCTTCCATAGGGCTCTTTTCTTGGCGCAGTGATGAATTCGACGCCGCACGACACCATTCGGTGGAAAGCGGCGTCGAAATCGTCTACGCGGAGGAAGAATCCGACTCGGCCCGCTGTTTGGTCGCCGATCGCCTCGGCCTGCTCCGCGCCGTCCGCTCGGGCCAGCAGTAGGCCCGTCTGGGCGCCGGGTGGGCGAACGACGACCCAGCGCTTCGGTCGCCCGTCGTTCGTTTGTGCGGGGTAGTCCTCGATCAAGTCGAATCCGAGCGGCCCGGTGAAGAAGGCGATCGCGGGGTCGTAGTCCTCGACAACGAGGGTGCAGAGGTCGATTCGCATGGTCACGACATGATAGGCGACGACCATTGCTCGCGACAGCGGCGCAAATCGGCTGGTTGAACCGGCAACGGTGGCGCGGGCAGGCGGTGTGAATTTCAATCGGAGGTAACAGGTTTAAACGATGCCTGAAGTGGATAAAGATAACGCTACGGGTGCAGCTTAATCGGAAGTGGTTGTCAGCTTCACACCACTGCATAGCGCGCTCTACGGTCACAACGCCGCTAACACAACGGTTTTCAAACGTTCCGGTGCGGCCGTTGCGTGCGCACCGGGCGCATTGCACACTGTAGCGAGCATGCATTCGGCTCGCGCATCCGCTTAATCCAACGGCCACCGAGAAGCACACTGCTGGCAACCTGATTCGCCGCAACCAGCTTTCGTAACGGCCGCCATATGTCGCCCGCCTGTGTTACCAATTCAGCCAGACCGCTCGACCGAAGGAAGCTCATGGAGAACGTGATCGGACAGATCGACCGTGCACTCGATGCGACGAGCGTGATCGTCGCCGCCTTGGACGAGAGCTCCATGGCGGCGCCGACGCCCTGCCGGGAATGGGATGTGCGTGCCGTGCTCAACCACATGGTTGGCAACATGCACTTCTTCGCGGCCGCGCTGAGCGGCACGGATTCCGGCGCCGATCACGAATCCGATTGGCTCGGCGGCGATCCGCAGGGCGCGTACGCGGCGGCGGCGGAGGTGGATCGGGCCGCCTGGCATCGCCCCGACGCGCTGGACAACACCGTGCAGGTGTCGTTCGGCGCGCTGCCCGCGCCGATGGCGGCCCTTGTGCACCTCACCGAACTGGTTGTGCACGGCGTCGACCTCGCGGTCGCCGTCGGCAAGCCCGAGCTGGCCGACGATGAGCTGTGTGGCGAACTTCTCGCCACCATGCAGGCCAGGGGTGGCATCGATAAGTTCCGTGGCCCCGGCGTCTTCGACGCGGAGGTCGCTGTCGGAGAGGGGGAGCCCGCGCATCGCCGGCTGCTCGGTTATGTCGGCCGGGAAGTGCTCGCGCGCACGCCGTAGCGCGGGTTAACGGATCCGCACCACGGACGAGGCTGCGAGCAGCAACAGCTCCCTGTCCGCGATCTGCTGGTAGCCGAGCCGGCCACCGTGGTTGCGATGTAATGCGTGCTGCTCGGCATGCGCCGACGACGTCGCCGCGGTGATATCTTGCGCGGCGTCCGCATTCCGGCGTTTGCTGGTGAATTTGCGCATGGCAATTCAGCCCTTTCGTTCAGCTGCAGGTTTATCCATCCGATTTCCCAGGCACCCACTGTATTTCGGGCACACGAGGGAAACGTATGCCGCACTGTGGGTGCGTATTCATGCGCACCGGAGTTCACGATATGCCACCGTCGACTCACCTATATTCGAGCCGACGGCAGGTAGCTCTACCGGTCGAGCTACCTGATCCGCCGATTCGGTCGAATCGACCGTTGTCCGCGCACCGGGCGCATTGCGAACTGTATCCGGTCGAATTCGACCGGCGCATCTTATTTTTCGGCGACGCGGCGGACCGGGTGGCGCAGGATGGTCTTGATCTGCGCCGCGGGAACCCGGCGCGGGTCGGAGAGATAGATCTCGTGATGGCGGCCGTTCATCGCGAGCCCACCGGCGGTCATGAACGCGTCCATTCTGGCCAGCGTCTCCGGTTCGGTGGCGTACGGACCGATATGCAGCGCCTGGACGGCGTCGCCTTCGGTGAGCCGCTCGAAGGTCGCCCCGTGCCCGGTCGCCGCGGTGACGACCTCCGGCACGCGGATCATCAGCTTCCAGTGCCATTCCGCGCGTGGCACCGTGAGCGGGGGTTCGTCGGACTCCACCCACCACAGCCCCTCCAGCTTCGGCACGACGAAATCGTGCCCGGCGGCTTTGGCGATCTTCTTGGCGCCGTACGCGGTTCGATACAGCGTCTCGACGGCCGTGGTGTATTCCGGGCCTTCGGGAGCTCCTGAACCGGTGACCGTCACGTACCCGTAGGTGCCGAAGGTGCGCAGCGTCGGTTCGGTGGGTGCGTGGTAGTAGTGCTTGTCGGTCTTGGCCAGGTCGAGCTTCATCACTGTTCTCCGTTCGCCTTGTCGGATGGAAGGCCAGCCTGAACGCTCCAGCACCGGGAGAGTCAAGCGATGTGGCAGGTTGGGGAGTCGTGCAGGAGTTCTTTCGGGATGTCGGGGTGCGGGGCTGGGTGCATGCGCAGTGTTTCGACTGCGGTGCGGAGGCCGGGTCAGGTGCCGACGAGCCGGTGGTGCTGGCCTCGGTGGTGAAGGTGCCGCTGGTGCTGGAGTTCGCCCGTCAGGTGGCGGCGGGTCAGCTGGATCCGACCGACCGGGTGCGCGCGGGCGGCACGGATCGCCTCGGCGGGGTCGGCACGGCGGGTTGTCACGACGACGTCGACCTGAGCCTGCGTGACGCCGCGTTCTTCGCCCTCACGTTGAGCGACAACACCGCCGCGGACCTGCTGTTCGACCGGGTCGGCCTGGACAATGTGCGGTCGCTGGTGCGCGAGCTCGGCCTCGAGTCCACCCGGATCGTCGGCGCGCCGCGAAACACAGTGCAGAGCATGGCCGACGACATCGGCGCGCCCGACGCCGCGGAGTTCGCCGCGAGGTTCCCGGCGCTCACCGCCGACGAGGTCCTCGGCACTCGTGCCCTGGATCCGCACCGGACCACCGCGAGCACGCCGCGAGAGATGACCCGCCTGCTCACGCTCATCGGTCAGGATCGCGCCGGTTCCGCCGAGGCGTGCCGGTGGGTCCGGGATCTCATGCGCCAGCAGGTGAATTGGCATCGGCTCGCCGGTGCGTTCCCGCCGGAGGTGCAGGTGTGGGCCAAGACCGGCACGCTGCCCGGGATACGTAACGAGATCGGCGTGCTGGAGTACCCGGACGGAACCCGTTATGCCGTATCGGTTTTCACCAGGGCGGGCACGATTGCCCAACGGCTACCCGAGGTGGATCGTGCCATCGGCGCCGTCGCCGCGCACGCGGTCGGCAGCATCGTGCACGACTGCGCCTCGCCGGTGCCGGGCACCGCCGCGGGCGATGGTGTGCCACCTCTTCGGCTCGCTCGCTGACACCGGCTCATGGCCTGCCGTACACCACATTCCACGGTCGCTGGGACGCGGCCTGAACCTCAGCGGGCCGAGATGCGCCGTCGCCCTGCACAACTCGCACGACCAGCTCGGCGAGTTCGGGGACCAGCGGGTGCGGCGCGGCCGCTGGCCAGGCGAGCGAGAGCCGCCAGCTCAGCATGCCCTCCGGTAGCGGCCGCCAGACCACCCTCGGTTCCTTCTGCGCCACCATGCCCTGATCGAAGGCGACGCCGCGGCCGGAAAGCACCATGCCGAGCACGAATTCGGGATTGCGGGCATGCTGCACCCGCGCGGGTTTGAAGCCGTGCTCCCAGCAGGTGCGCAGCGTCGCGTCGTAGAGTCCCGGCGCGGCCGCCCGCGGGAAGATCACCAGCCCGAGTCCGGCCAGATCGGCGAGGGTGAGCGAAGAACGCACGGCCAGTGGTGAATCGCGCGGCAGCACCACGCCGACGGGCGTGTCCACGGCTGGGCCGAGCTCGAGGCCCACCACGTCGACCGGATGCTGTAGCAGGCCCGCGTCGAGCTGCCGGTCGGCGAGCAGGCGGACCTGCTCGGCGGTGGTCAGCTCCTGCAGATCCACTCGTACGTCCCGACTTTCGAACGAGGTGAGGATCGCGGCGAGCAGCCGCCCCGCCAGTTCCGGCGGCACACCGACCCGCAACGCGTCCATCTCGCCCCGATGCGCCTTGCCGACCAGCGAGGTCGTGCGCTCCCAGCGGGCGAGTAGCTCGCGGGACTCGGCAAGCAGGATCTGGCCTGCCTCGGTGAGCTCGACCCGGCGGCTGTTCCGGTCGAACAGCCGGGCGCCGAGGTCGTGTTCGAGCTTGCGGATGCGTTGACTCAACGGCGGCTGGGCGATGCCGAGCCCGCCCGGGACTGGGGTGGGCTCGAATCGCTGCGCAAGGCGGTCGCCCAAGCCAGCCCCACCAGCAAGTTCGTCACCGTCGACACCTGAGGACCTTCGCCCTCTGAGCCGGCGAATTGCCGCTGTGAGCCGGTGCCGCGGCCACGACGCCGGGCAAAGTAGAGGAGATCGCCTCATACCGGCACAGGGCTGTCCGCGCATACGTTTCTTCTCGCCACCAGCAATGCTCAGCGCCAGGTAGCTGATCACCGCCTGACTCGAGGAGCCCTGTGCAGAAGATCTATTACGCCGCACACGCTTACATGATCATCGGAGTGATCAGCGGGCTGTTCTATCGCGAATTCACCAAGCTGAACGACTTCACGGGCGACACCCAGCTGGCGGTCGTGCACACGCACCTGCTTGCGCTCGGCATGTTGTTCCACCTGATTCTGCTGGTGTTGGAGAAGCTGTTCGCGTTGGCGTCGAGCAAGCTCTTCGCCTGGTCCTTCTGGACCTACAACGCGGGCGTCGTGCTGACCGTCGCCATCATGACCGTGCACGGCTGCCAAACCGTGCTGGGCTTGCACACCAGCGCGGCCGTCTCCGGAACCGCGGGGATCGGGCACATCGTACTGACGGTCGGCCTGATCCTGTTCTTCGTCAACCTCGGCCGACGTATTTCGGATCTTTCTGCGACACAGCAGATTTCGGTAGATGTGCCAGCGACTGCCGAGGGTGGGCCCGAACTTCGGCCGGTATGACCGAACGGGTCACCGCTGCCGCTGCGACCACAGGCCGCACCGCTGACCTGCCGCGCATCTCGGCAGTGTCACCAAATGCCTTTCTGCCGAACGGTATTCGACGAAATATCAATCGGCAGCGGACGCGCCGCGTATCGATTGCCGACGCCCCGGAATATCAGGAGATCACATGACCACCGGACACCGCACCGCCCTGTGGCGACTCGATGCGACCTCGCTTGCGGCCATGATCGCCGCGCGGGAGATAACGGCCACGCAGGTGCTGGTATCGCACCTCGACCGCATCACGGAAGTCGATCCGGTGGTCGGCGCCATGACATCGGTGCACACCGAAACCGCGCTGGACGCAGCCGAAGCCGCCGATCGGCACACCGGGCATAGAGGTCCGCTGCACGGCGTTCCGTTCACCGTCAAGAACAACCTCGATGTGGCCGGCAGCCCGACGACCTGGGGAGTTGCCGCGTTCGCCGACGCCGTCGCACCCGTCGACGCGCCGATCGTGGCCGCCTTGCGCCGGGCGGGCGCGATTCCGATCGGACGAACGAACATGCCGGACTTCGCCACCCGATGGCATACCGACAATGACGTCACGGGCCCGACGTTCAATCCGTGGGACGCCTCGCGCAGCCCCGGCGGTTCCAGTGGCGGCGACGCGGTCGCCGTCGCCACCGGTATGGCCCCACTCGGACTCGGCACCGATTTCGGCGGATCGCTGCGCGTGCCCGCCGCGTTCTGCGGTGTCACCTCGTTGCGCACGACGCCGGGGCGGGTCGCGGTGGCCTCCAGCCTGCCGGGCCCACCGCCGTCGCCCACCCTCCAAATGTTCGCTGCGCCAGGACCGGTGGCGCGATCGGTGGGTGATCTCTCGCTGGTTTTCGATGCCGTGATCGGCGGTGATCCGCGTGATCCCGCCTGGGTTCCGGTGCGTGACCCGGATGTTGCGCCGACCGGAGCGCTACCGGCAGTCGCGGTGACCTACGACGGCGGTGCCGATCGCGTCGCTCCGCAGGTGCGCGACGCGGTGTTGTCGGCCGCGGACGCGCTCGACCGGGCCGGTTATCCGGTCACCGAGCTGGCGCCCCCACAATTGGCGGAGGTCGCCACCGCCTACGGCCGGTTGGTGTCGACCGAGGTGGTGGTGCAACGGCTGGAATTGATGCGCACAGTCGGCAGTGCCGGATTGAACGCCTTCATCGACGCCGCATTGGCACTATTTCCGCCCTTGGATCTGGCGGGATACATGGGAGCGTTGGGCGATCGCCTCACCTTGCGCGCCGCCTGGTCGCACTTCCTCGCCGACTATCCGATCGTGCTCGGCCCGGTGTCGGCCGCGCCGCCATGGCCGGTGGGATACGACATCGGCGGTGCCGCGAACGTGGCCACGATGTATTCGGCACAACGACTGACCATCGCGGCCAATTACCTTGCGCTGCCCGCGGTTACGCTGCCGGCCGGACAGACGGCCGAGGGGCTGCCGCTGGGCGTTCAACTGATCACCGCACCGTTCGCCGAGCGCCGCGGCCTCGCGGCGGCCACGGTGCTCGAGCACGCCTTCCGGATCCAAACGCCGGTGGATCCGAGACGGTGACGTGCGATCCGCTCACTCACCACTAGCGCACCAGGAGAAACGTGCTCACCCCCCTCGCTTACGGTCTGGCGATTCTGCTCGACTTGTTGATCATCTTTATCGGCGTGCGGTTCTTCCGCAGGCCCGATGCCGCCGCCGCGGGCTTCGGCGTCCCCGCCAGGTCGGCCGGTGACGCGGGCACCTACCTGATCGTCAAGGGGCTGCGCGATGTCACCTCCGGCATTATCGGTCTCGTCGTACTCGCTTGTGCCGGAGCACATCCCGCGGGCTGGGCGATGCTGGCCGTCGCGCTCACGCCGTTCGGTGACACGGCCATCGTGCTGCGCAACGGCGGTACCAAGGCCGCTGCCTTCGGTATCCACTTCGCTACCGCGGTGATCGTGCTGATCAGCGCTGCCCTACTGCTCGCTGCCTGATGTCTGGAGTTTTGACAATGACCAAAGGAAATTCAACCGTGAAGAGTTGGCAGACAGGCGCATTGGTGGCATCCACCGTCGTCTCCGGGCTGATGGCGGGGCTGTTCGCCGGCTTCGCGTACTCCGTGATGCCCGGCTTGAAACAGAGCGGGGATCACGCGTTCGTCGAGGTGATGCGGAACATCAACGTCGCCATTGTGAATCCACTCTTCATGAGCCTGTTCATGGGCGGCGTCGCGGTGGGATCCGTTGCGGTGGCAGGCCTTTGGCGCGGCGCGGACAGACAGCTGCGCGCCTGGTTGTTCGCCGGCCTGCTGTCCTATGTGATGATGCTCGGCATCACCACGGGGATCAACGTGCCGCTGAACGATCAGCTGGCCGCCGTGGGAGCGCCGGACCAGGCGGATCTGGCCGCGGTGCGGTCGGCCTTCGAGGACAAGTGGGTGCTGTGGAACAGCGCCAGGGCGATCGCCAACCTGGTCTCGTTCGGCAGCTTCGCCTGGGCGCTGGTGCTGCTCGGCCGAGTCCGGAAGACGGCACCGGTCAGTCCAATTGGAGGCGTGCCAGCGCGACCCGGCTGGTGACGCCGAGCTTCGGATAGGCGCGATAGAGATGGTTCCCCACGGTTTTGGGGCTCAGGAACAGTTGGGCGCCGATCTCCTTGTTGGTCGCACCGGCGGCGGCCAGCCGAACCACCTGGAGTTCTTGGGACGTGAGGAGTGCGGCCAGGTCCGACGGGGTCCGGTCGCTCGCTCCGGTGTCGATCACGCCGACGCCCGCGGCCCGCAGCTCGTTGCGTGCGCGCTCCGCCCACGGGTGCGCGTGCAGTCGCTCGAAGATCCCCAGCGCCATCCGCAATTCCGAGCGCGCCTCGGTCAACTGCCTTTCGCGGCGCAACCATTCGCCGTACAGCAGTTCGGTGCGCGCCTGATCGAACCAACGTCCCTCGGCGGCATGAACTTTCAGTGCCTGCGCAAAGAGGGCGCCGTCGTCGTCGAGCATGGCTCGGCAGCGCAGCTCGTGTGCTCGGACCCACGCCGAACCGGTGGCCGCCGACCATTGTGCGAGCAACGCCATCGGTTCGCGCGCGCGTTCCGGGCGACGGAGTCGCACCGCGGCTTCCACGTAGTCACTCAGCAAGTGAATCCATTGGCCGAGCGCGTGATTCGGGTCCCGATGGATCGCCTCCAGCCGGTCCACAGCCGCCTCGTGCCGACCGGAACCCAGATCGAGCAGCGCCAGCGCCCAACCACTGCGTGCCGCGGCGATCGAGTTGAATCCCCGATCCGCCTGCCGCAGCGCGTGTCTGGCGAAGTCCCGGCAGGCGGCTTCGTCGCCACGGCTGGCCGCGAGGATGGACAGGACGGAATGGACCTGGCAGATCTGGCCAGGCTGTCCGATATCCTCGGCGATCCGCAACGCGTCGGTCAGCGCCACCTCCGCCTCGCGGAACCGGCCGAGCAGTAACTCCGCCATCCCGAGGCCGCAGCCGACGGTGGGCAGCCAGCCCACCATGCCCTGGTCCCGGCATTCGATGGCCAACCCGGCCAGGATTTCTCGCGCCTCGCCGATGTCGCTGGCGATGATCGACTGGACCGCCAGGGCGAACCGCATGGCCGGTGGGCCGCCGGAAACCGCCTTGATGCGCGCGACGTTGGCACGGATCAGCTGTACTCCGGTCGCCGGGTCCACCGAGTGCAGCGCGAGCGGACCGTCGATCACCGTGATCATGTCGACCAGGAGCGGGCTGGTGGGTAGCTCGGCCAGCCGTGCCCGCGCTGCCCGGACGCCCGCCAGATCGCCTGTGGTCCAAGCGGTTTGGGCGGCCTCGACCAGCATCTTCGCCGCCATATCAGGTTCGACCGTCGCGACTCGCCTGGCCGCGGTGAGCAGCAGTTCGTAGGCGATCTGCAACGCGCCCCGGTCGAACTCGACCCTGGCCTGCACAACGGCCAGCCGCGCGGCCGCGATCGGGTCCGTGGCCAGCCGCTTGGCCTCGGTGATCAGGCCGAGTGCGCGCTCCGGGCGGCCCGCGTCCGCGGCGGCCTCGACCGCGAGCACGAGGCGGCGCACGCGGTCGGCCGGGTCCGGCGTGAGCCGCGCCGATCGCTCCAGCGCGACTGCGGCGGTGGCGTATCCGGTTCGGGCGCAGGCATTTTCGGCGGCCGCCTGCAAAGCCGCGGCTACCTGCTCGTCCGGCCCGCTCGCGGCACCGGCGAGATGCCAGGCCCGGCGATCGGGATCATCGGTGATAGCGGCGGCGATCGCGGCGTGTACGGTGCGGCGCTGGGTGAACGTGGCGGTCTCGTAGACCGCGGCGCGCCGGAGTGGATGGCGGAAGGCGATCGTCAGTTCCGACACCGTCAGCATCTCGGTCGGTGCCGCTGCGGCCAGCACCTCTTCGGTCAACCCGAGACCGGTCAGCACCCGCAACACCAGAGCCAGATCGCCGGTCTCCTCGGCGGCCACGACCAGCAGGGCGGTGCGGATCGACTCGGGCTGATCCAGGAGATGGCACTGATAGCCGCTGCGCAACCGATCCGGCAGCGGAAGTGGGCCGACGGGAAGCAGATCCAGATTCATGCCGGGCATTTCCAGCAAGGCCAGCGGATTGCCCGCGGCCTCGGCGAGCACCCGGTCACGCGTCTCCGGCGCCAGCTTGGGCACGGTCTCGGCGAGCAGGGCCCGGGACGCTTGCGGGTCGAGCGAGCCAAGTCGCAGCTCAGTCAGTCCCTGCGCGGCGAACTCTGTACATGCGGCGAACAGCACGACAACACCTTCGGCGCCCAGCCGGCGGGCGACGAACAACATTGCCTCGATCGATGGTTGATCCACCCAGTGCGCGTCATCCACCAGCACCAGCACCGGTCCGGCCGCGGACATTTCGGCCAGCAGCGACAAGGTGCCGAGGCCGACCAGGAACCGATCCTCGGTGCGCGGCGACCCATCGAGTCCGAACGCACCACGCACCGCGGCCGCTTGCAACGGCGGCAGCGCGGCGAGCCGGTCCATCGCCCCGGCGAGCAGCAACTGCAGCCCGGCGAACGGCAGTTCGGACTCGCACTCGACGCCAGTGCAGCGCAACACCTGCCAGCTGTCATCGACCATGCTCGCTGCCCGGTCGAGCAACGCGGACTTGCCGACCCCGGGTTCGGCGACGATCACCAAGGAACCACTCGAGCCCGTCCTCGCGTCTTCGAGCAACTGGCTGATCTGTCGCTCTTCGCGGGCCCGACCGTATAGCACTGCGTCAACCTAAGGGGCGTCGTGCCGATTCAGCAAGCCAGCGGCGAACTCGGAATACCTGGTCGACTACCCCGAGAGTTGTTCGTCGGCGAACCCAGTGCGGGAGGCACGGCGGTAGCTGCCCGGTGCGGCGCCGTATTCGCGTTTGAATGCTTTCGCGAAGGCGAACTCCGAGCGGTAGCCGGTGCGTTCGGCCACGGTCGACAGCCGGGCGTCGGTTTCCCGGAGCAGCCTGCCCGCCGTGGTCATCCGCCAGCTGGTGAGATAGCTGAGCGGCGGTTCGCCGAGGACGGCGGTGAATCGCTTGGCGAACGCGGCGCGCGACAGTCCGGATGCCCGGCTGAGTTCTTCGACGGTCCACGGATGGCCGGGGTCGGCGTGGATGGCGCCGAGCGCGGGCGCGATGAGCGGGTCGGAGACCGCCGCCGACCAGCCTTTCGCGTGATCGTCGGTGATGTCCTGGTACCAGGCTCGCATGATCAACAGCAGCAGTAGGTCGATGAGGGCCGCGACGATGCTGTCGCTGCCTGGGCCCGGATCGTCCATCTCGCCGGTCAGCTGGCCGACGGCGATGCGGAGTGCGGGCTGGTGGCCCGCCGCGGGCAGATGGATCACCGCGGGCATGCCCGCGAGCAGCGGATGCTGCCGGGTGATGTCGAGTTTGTAAGCGCCGCAGGCGAGTAGCGTCCGGGCACCCGGTCCGTCCTGATACAGGCCGCAACCGACGACGGGCTGATTCTCCTCGACGGGCACCCGTTGGTCGACCGACTTGCCGTCGATCAGCAACTCCCTGATGTACGAGCTGTCATCGATTCGATCCTGGGCGAACACATCCGGCGTCAGGACCGGGTCGCTGCACAGCGTGTGCCCGCTGCCCTGCCGCAGGAACACGATGTCGCCGGTATCGAGGCGGGTCGGGGCGCCGTCGTCGAGCGGGAGGAGCAGGCAACTCCCGTGCAGCGCTACATGGAAGCTGGCACCCGAGACCGCGGGAAATCGCATACTCCACGGCGCCCGCGCATCGGTGCGGGTGAACACCGGAGTACCGGTGCGCAGCGCGGTGAGGGCGTCACTGAATACATCCACCTGCAACCTCACCGAACACCGAAGACGCTCTGACAAAAAAGCGAGCGTATCAGCCATACATTTGCCTACCCAGCGAATTTAACGTCGTCCATATGACCCCATCGACCAGGAAATTCGTGCCGACGAGTATGGCTGCCGCGGCGGCGCTCATGGTTTTCGCCAGCGGCTGCTCCTCGACCGGCACCACCACCGCACCAGCTGCGGCACCCGCCGTCGGACAGTTCGCTTCGTCGAATCCGGGCTCCGTCAACACCTTCTGGATAGACACCCCGGATGGCCTGGTCGTCGTGGATGCCCAGCGCTCGCTGACGGACGCGCGCAGTGCGGTGTCGGCGATCAAGGCCACCGGTCGTCCGGTCGCGGCGGTGCTGATCACCCACTCGCATCCGGACCACGTCGGCGGGATCGGTGTGCTGCACGAGGCTTTTCCCGAGGCGCCGATCTACTCGTCGAAGGTCACCGCGTCGGAGATCCAGACCGACCCGCTGCAGTTCTACGATCTCACCCGGAGCCTGCCGGATTCGGACTACACACCCCGAATGACGGTGCCGGACCACACCTTTGAGCCGGGGGCCACGATCGGCATCGGCGGCACCGAGCTCCGGTCGGCCGACTTCGAGCCCGGTGAGTCGGCGGCGGCCACCGCCTACTTCGAGCCGCGCAGCGGCACGCTGTTCGCGGGTGACCTGGTCGCGGACAAGGCCACTCCCGCACTGCTGGAAGGGCATTCGTGCGGATGGCTCGTCGATCTCGACAAGCTGACCGAGCGATTCCCCGGGATCCGCACGATCTATCCCGGCCACGGCGCTCCGGCGGGCCCGGAGCTGATCGACCAGCAGCGAACCTATTTGCGGAAGGTCCGCGGCCTGGTCCGCACCGCTATAGCTCCCGCATCGCCCGGCGCCGCCAAGGTGACCGACGACGAAGAACGGTCGATCCTGGCCGGACTCGACCGCACCTACCCCGGTTACCCCGCCGTCGCCTCGCTGCCAACAATGCCCCAGCTCAACGTCCAGACCGTGGCCAAGGAAGAACGAGCCGAGGACGCGAACGCACTGCCTTCCTCGTGCAGGTGAGGTCTACTCGCCGGAATCGGCGGTGACGGTCTGATCCCAGTCGATGGCGTAGTAGTGGGTGTGGCGGAACATCTCTTCCGGCGCGGGGAGGGCGGGTTTTCCCGCTGGCTTGCCCTCCGCTTTGGCCTTGTTGGTGCCGCGCGCGCCGTCGGCGATGGCCGTCACTCGGGGGCGGCGCAGCCGCTCGTACGCGGCGAAGGCCGCGGGAACGGGTAGGTCGCGCAGACACCGCGCGAGTTCGACGGCGCTTTCGATGGCCAGCGACGCACCCTGCCCGGAACTCGACGACGGCGCGTGTGCCGAATCGCCGACCAGCACGATGCGCCCGCGGTGCCAGGTCGGCACGGACGGCATCAGTTCCATCGGGCCGACGACGGTGACATCCTCGGGCACGGTGTGCGCGAGCAGCGCCTCGCCCGGCAGGTGGCCCGCGTACAACTCGCGCAGCCGGGTCAGCCATTCGGCGTTGGAGATCGCAGTGGTTTCCGCCGCGGTCAGCGGTTCGGTGCGCGGCAGGCTGGCGAACCAGACCGTGTTTCTCTCGCTGTTACCGGAATTCGGATCGTCGCGCCCGCCGCGACCGACACCGATGACGGCACCGGCCGGGACGCCGTAGTAGCCGAGAAAGTGCTGGCCGAAGGCGAAATACATCATCCCGTCTTTCGTCGCCACGTCGCTGCCGCGAGCGATGCCGCCGAAGCTCAGTACACCGCCGTATTCAGGGCCGGGGGCGGCCGGGTCGATGAGCGTGCGCACGGTGGACCGGATGCCGTCGGCCCCGATCAAGACGTCGGCGGTCGCGGTGCTGCCGTCGGCGAACGTCGCGGTCACCGCGTCGGCGGTTTCGGTGACGGAGACGAGTTTCTTGTCGTATTCGAAGTGCACGCCGCCCGCTGCCGCGTGGTCGGCCAACGCCCGGAAAAGGTCGGCGCGCGCCATGACTCGGGTGGCCGGCAGATCGGGGAAGCCCGCGAACTCGGTGAAGATGTTGCCGTTGGCGTCGCCGAAGATCGAGCCGGGGAATTCGAGCCCGAGTGCGTCGATAGCGCGTTCGCCACCGATGGCCCGCAGCGCCTGCTGGCCGTTGGGGGCAAGACTCAATCCTGCGCCGACGCCGTCCGCGGCGGTGGGGTAACGCTCATAGACGGTGGCGTCGATGCCGGCTTTGCGTAATGCCAGCGCGGTCACCGATCCGGCGACGCCGCCGCCGATCACCAATGCTGTTGCGGTCTTGCTCATTTCAGTTTCCGATCCGTCGATCCGTGTGCAGCCATAGTATCCAGATAACTAGTGTCATGGCAACTAGTTATCTGGAGTCTAGTTGGTTACATTGGCACGTAGCCCGAAAGCGCTGGGGGAGAGAGCGGTTCACGTTGCCGCCCAGGGCGCCCGCGTCCAAGATGAATCGATGAGAACCGACCGCCTGGCCTGCGTCCGCGCCGTCGACGATCACCTCGGGGATGATCACGACTTTCCTCTGAGAGTCTGCGTCGAAATCCGTGCCGGGAACAGTCATCATTTCCCAGGCTCGACTGTGAATCCGTCACGGCCGTAGATCAGTCCCCAGCAGCGAAATATCAGAGGAACTCCATGATCCGGGTGCTTGTGGCCGACGACATGAAACTCATCAGGGGCGCGCTCACGAACCTGCTGGATCAACAGCCCGATCTCGAAGTGGTAGCCCAGGTCTACTGCGGCCGAATGATCGTGTCGAGCGCACTCGAACACCGGCCCGACATTGCCGTGCTCGACATCGATATGCCCGGCTTGGACGGTCTGACCGCCGCCACCGAGCTGCGCGCGCAACTCCCCTCCTGCCGGATTTTGATCCTCACCTCGCTCTGTAGCGTCGCCAACCTGCGCCGAGCCATGCTCACCGCCCAGGTCGGCGGCTTCCTCACCAAGGACATACCGCCACAGGCGCTCACCGCGGCGATCCGGCAGGTCGCGGCGGGCCAGCGCGTGATCGATCCGTTGCTCGCCGCACAGGCACTCACCCTCCCGGGCAACCCGCTGACCCCGCGCGAGATCGCCGTGCTCCGACTGGCCAGAGGCGGCAGCACCGCCGGCGAGATCGCCACAGAGCTCTTCATCGCTCGCTCGACCGTCCGCAACTACTTGAGCACCGTCGTGGCCAAGCTCAATGCCCGCACCCTGCTGGATGCTGTGCGGATCGCCACCGAGGAGGCTTGGCTGTGACTCGCCACCGGCAAGTACTGCCACAAGTTCTCCAGAGACCCGCAGGCCAGACCGGCCAGGTAGCCAGTATCGCGAACATCGCCGACGTCGTCGGCCTCGACTCAGCCACGGTCAAGGACTATCTCGGCCTCCTCGAAGCCGGTTCACGGAGCTCACCGACGCGCTCGGCACGCAGCTCACCGGCACCAAGCCCTACACCTTCCTCGCGCCCGGCGAGTCCGCCGCCGCGCGGCCTTCGACTTCGACACCCTCGCGCGGCTGCGGGAGATCAAACGAAACCGCGACCCGCACAACGTCATCCGGGCGAACTTCCCCGACCAGGGCTGATCCGCGGCCGCGGGCAAGGTGAGCGCGATGCCCACCCGCCCGCGGCCCGGCCGGTGCACGCACTTGTCGCACCCACGGCGCCCGATCCGCAGTGTTCCAGTCACCGCTGAGTGATGGTTTAAGGCGCTGCCGTGACGGCGCAGGTGGTGGGGCCGTAGGTGAAGTTCCAGCCGGGGCCGGATTCCGCGGCATAGAGTTGGTGGGTTCCCGCTGTCGTGGGAGTCCACTGCACGCTGGCGGTGGTGCCGACGCCGTCGGCGATCACTACCGGAGAGCCGATCGGCACACTCGTCCCGTTGGGACCGACCGCGCTGAAGACGATGGTGGTGTTCGGATTCAGTACGGCGGCGCTGACGGTGTAGGTCGAATTCACCTGCGGGGTCGTGCTGGACACTGCGGGTTGGTTGGCCGGATTCGATCCCGAGGCATAGGTGCAGCCCGACGCTGCCGTGACGGCGCAGGTGGTGGGGCCGTAGGTGAAGTTCCAGCCGGGGCCGGATTCCGCGGCATAGAGTTGGTGGGTTCCCGCTGTCGTGGGAGTCCACTGCACGCTGGCGGTGGTGCCGACGCCGTCGGCGATCACTACCGGAGAGCCGATCGGCACACTCGTCCCGTTGGGACCGACCGCGCTGAAGACGATGGTGGTGTTCGGATTCAGTACGGCGGCGCTGACGGTGTAGGTCGAATTCACCTGCGGGGTCGTGCTGGACACTGCGGGTTGGTTGGCCGGATTCGACCCCGAGGCATAGGTGCAGCCCGAGGACGGTTGGTCGGCGTTGGCCGTCGCCATCGTTGCGCCCACCGTCACCGTCGCGACCGCTACCGCGGCCGCCGTCACTCTGATGATTCCCAGTAAAGCTCGGCGAATTCGCTTGTCTTGCATGGCATTTCCCCCACTTTTTTCACAGAAGGCGACGACAACCGGCGCCGATCACGAACGTAACTGTGGCGGGCCGGGAAGCAAAGGCGATATCGACAAAACGAACATATGAGACAAGACACAGTGCGATTGCGGCGCTTGATCGAATCGGCTGATGTACAAGCACAACGAGACGTGCGTTACCGCTACCCGTCTATGTCCGCCAGGGTGGCGCGACGACCTGCCCGCTCGATGGTCCCCTTCGGCACGGACCTGGGTAAGCGCTGTAACCAGCCGCATACCGCGCGGCCTACGGATCGCTCGAAGATCAACGGGCGGAGATCACCCCCGACCACGAGAACGCCCGCAACCGCCGATTATGTGATGGTTCATATACATCACCCGAAACGTCGGCGTGCGTGTTGGGTGACTCGGCAGCTACCGCGAGGCTGGGGGTAGGAGCCGGCCGCTGAGGACGGGACGGTCGATGCGGGCATCTTCTTCAGTCACCCCGACACCGAGGTTCTCCGCAAGCCTGTAGAACAGTCCGAGGGATCCCAAGGGGCCGTATTCGCCGCCGTATTCGCCTTCTTCGAGTCGGGCGCCGAGGGCCTGGATCTCGGTGTCGAAGTGGTGCGGTTCATGGCCTGTCCGTTTGACGACGTCGGTGGTGTCGAGTCCGGTGATGAGACGGCCGTTCTCGGCGTACTGGAATACCACTCCCGGTTTCATGCTGGAACGCAACTCCAGTGCCGCGGTGCCGATCGAGGCGCGCAGCATCAGTCCTGGGTCTTCCCGCGATTTCCAGCCACCGTGCTCCTCTACCCAGGCCCAGCTTCGGTAATGCCCTGCGGTGACCACATATCCGTCACGTTCGTAGAGAAGGCCGCCCAGCTCGTAGTGGAAGTCCTCCATCCCGCGCACCGCCACCGTGTCCTGGTCGACGCCCATCCGCTCCAACAGCTCTCGGGCGTTGATCTGACGGGCGAAGGTGAAGCTGACCAGCGGCAGATTTCTGCTGTACATCCACCCGAAGCCACCGGTCATGGTGTTCACGCCGCCCCGGTTCGTTGATCGCGATCAAGGTCGGGAAACACAGTCCATGATCATGAACCCAGGCGTCGTCATCAGCTGAAGCAGTCACAGCGGCTGACACTGCCATGAGCCACCGACATCCCCGCCCCGGCCCCGGGACCGTCGTCTAGTACAGACGGCCCCTCCGGCGGACAAGCCGGTTCCATGCGGGACTCGAGAGTCCGACGTCCGGAAATCAGCGCTGTTCGGAGCGGTCGTCGGCTGAATGTCTGCGGTGATGGCCCACTACGCTTCAGGTGATGGCCCACTAGTCGGCGGTGCGGTGGCAAGGCAAGATTTTGCCCTTCTGGCAAGTTGAGCTTGTGGACCGAGGTTGAGGCGGGTCGAGCACCTTCGGTGCCCGCCTGATACGGGAGGTTGATGCGTGTGAACCAATTGGCTAGTGCCACTTCGCCTTATCTGCGTCAGCACGCCGACAATCCCGTCGATTGGCGGCAATGGGGTGCCGATGCTTTGGCGGAGGCGACGGCGCGGGATGTGCCGATTCTGTTGTCCATCGGATACGCGTCTTGCCACTGGTGTCATGTGATGGCGCACGAGTCGTTCGAGGATGTCGCTACCGCGGCGTTGATGAACGAGAATTTTGTTTGTGTGAAGGTGGATCGGGAGGAGCGGCCTGATCTGGATGCGGTCTATATGAATGCGACCGTGGCGATGACGGGGCAGGGTGGGTGGCCGATGACCTGCTTTCTCACGCCGGTGGGGGAGCCGTTCTATTGCGGTACCTACTATCCGAAGGTGCCGCGCGGTGGGATGCCGTCGTTCACGCAGTTGCTCACCGCGATCACCGAGACGTGGCAGCAGCGGCGCGATGAGGTGCACAAGGCGTCCGCGCAGGTGACCGAGGCGTTGCGGGCGCAGGCGGCGGGGTTGCCCGACTCGGATCTGGCGATCACGGCGGAACTGCTCGATCATGCGGTCGCGGCGGTGCTGCGGGACGAGGATCCGAAGTACGCGGGATTCGGTGGGGCGCCGAAGTTTCCGCCGTCGGCGTTGCTGGAGGGGTTGCTGCGCAGTTGGGAGCGTAGCGGTGATCAGGCGGCGTTCGCGGCGGTGAGCCGCACGGCCGAGGCGATGGCGCGTGGTGGCATCTACGACCAGTTGCGTGGCGGTTTCGCGCGTTACTCTGTCGATCCAGCCTGGTTGATACCGCATTTCGAGAAGATGCTGTACGACAATGCGCAATTGCTGCGGGTCTATGGGCATTTAGCGCGGCGCGCGCCGGTGGATCCGGAGTCGTTGGCGCACCGAGTGACTCGTGAAACCGTTCAGTTCCTGCTGGATGATCTGGGCACCGAGCAGGGTGGCTTCGCCTCGGGCCTGGACGCCGACACGCATCTCGAGGCCGGGCAGCCAGGGGTGGAGGGCGCGACCTACGTGTGGACACCCGCCGAGCTGGTCGGCGAACTCGGTCCGATCGACGGTGCCTGGGCCGCAGAGTTTTTCGGAGTGACAACCGGCGGGAACTTCGAGCAGGGCACCTCGGTGCTCACCCGATACGCCGACCCCGCGCCCGCCGATGCCGAGCGGCTCGAACGCGTCACCGCTGCCCTCCGTAAGGCGCGCGACGGTCGACCGCAACCGGACCGCGACGACAAAGTGGTTACCGCGTGGAACGGCATGGCGATCACGGCCTTGGCCGAAGCGGGTGCCGCGCTGGGAGAAGAAGACTGGGTGGCGGCGGCGGTCCGCTGCGCGCGATTCCTGTTGTCCGAGCACGTGATCGACGGCCGCGTGCGCCGCGCCTCGTTGAACGGCGCCGCGGGAACGTCGCCCGGCGTGCTGGAAGATTACGCCTGGCTCGTCACCGGCCTGCTCGCTCTGCATCAGGCCACCGGCGAGCTCGACTGGCTCGACGAGGCACAACGGTTGCTGGACACGGCGATTCAGCACTTCGCCGATCCCGGCATCCCCGGCAGTTGGTACGACACCGCCGACGACGCCGAGACCCTGGTTGCTCGCCCCCGCGATCCCGTCGACGGTGCTACTCCGGCAGGCGCGTCCTCGCTCGCCGAGGCGTTGCTCACCGCGGCCGCCGTCAGCGAGCCTGAACAGGCCGTCCCATACTTCGCGTTAGCCGAGCAGACCCTCCAGCGCGGTGCGGTCGTGCTGGCCCGCGCCCCTCGCTCCGCGGGCCAGTGGCTCACGGTCGCCGAGGCCGCTCTTCGCGGCCCCCTCCAGGTCGCCATCGCCGCCGAATCGCCCAGCGAGCCAAGCGAACTGCTCGCCACGGCGCGCGCTGTCGCCCCTGGTGGCACGGTGATCCTTGCCGCCCCGCCGAACTCGGTACCCCTGCTGGCCGACCGTCCGCTGCTCGGCGGCGAGCCAGCCGCCTACGTCTGCCGCGGCACGGTCTGCGATCTACCGGTGGCGACAGCGGCCGAGTTGCGCGCGGCTCTGGAGCGGCCGTAGGGCTGCGCGGCGAACTGCGATCTGCCGGTAGCGCGCACACATATGCGACGGTACGCGTCTGCGCGAAGTTGGCGCAGCGCCGATCTCAGTCGGTTTCCGTTGCGGCAGTGCGGACTTCGACTACTGCACTGCGGTCGGTTGTCGGGTCGGCGGTGCCGCTCGGTGCGGCAGCCTGCGAACCGTTGGTGCTCAATTTGGTAGTAGCGGGCTGATCGACGTCGGTCCAACAAGCCGTCGGCTGCTTCATCCCGCGCAGCAGGATCGTTTCGTAGAGCGCCCATTTCGCGCGTTCGTGCGGCGCGGTGTCCTCGATGGCGGAGCCGCTCACCAGGATTCGGCGGGGGACCTCTTTTGCCTCGGTGGTGAGGCGGGCGGCCTCGTTGACGGCGTCGCCGATGACGGTGTACTCCAGCCGGGTGTCCGAGCCGATGTCGCCCGCGAAGACCCGGCCGTGCGCGACGCCGATACCGATATCGAGTTCACCGGCCGCGACCACTTCGTCGCGGATCCGGCGTGCCGCGCGCAGTGCGGGAGTCGCGTTGTCGCGCAAGGCGATCGGCGCGCCGAAGATGCACAGCGCCGCGTCGCCCTCGAACTTGTTGACCAGCCCGTGGTTCTCCTCGGTCGCGGCGACAACGGTCGCTAGCAGCCGGTTCAGTTTGGCGACGAACTCCTCCGGCGGCAGCCCGGTGGACAGTTCGACCGACCCGGTCACGTCGACGAACAGCGCGGTCACCACCCGTACGTCACCGGTCAGGTCCAGCCCGCCTGCCAGCGCGCGCTCGGCCACCTCGGTGCCGACGTGCCTGCCGAACACGTCCCGCATCCGTTGGCGCTCACCTAGATTCGCGGCCAGCTCGTTGACCGAGTTCTCCAACCGCCCGATCTCGCTGGTGCTGCCCACGGGCACACGCACGTCGAGATCGCCCCTGGTGATGCGATCCAGCGCCAGCCGCAGCGTGCGCATCGGCGTGGCCACCGCGCGGGCCAGGAATGCCGTGGCCAGCGCGCCGACGCTGAGGCCGACCACCGAAAGGTAGATCGCGGTGCGGATCCGGTCGGGCGGTGCCGCCGCCCGATTGGCCAGCACCACGATCAGCATCAGCAACGGCAACGCCGAGGCGACCGCCCAGCTCACCACCACGCGGACCAACACCGAGGAACTCCAGTGCATGGTGGGTCCGAGCACAGTGGCGACCACCGGAATGGTCGGCCGGATCAGCCGATCCACGATGAGGAAGGTGAGTCCGATCGATTCGATACCGCCGAGCGCGAACAATGCCGCGATGACCGCCGGGTCGTTGTCCGGAGCCAACTGCATGAGCGTGATGGTGGCAACGATGACGCCGGTGATCCACACGGCGAATGACCGCGCGGTGATGGAGAGGGGCAGGCGCAGCACCTGGCGCGCCTCGTCTTCGGTCGGTTTACGGCCCTGATCGAGCCAACCGAAGTGCACGGAACGGTCGCGGATGGCGAGCGCGACCCCGGCCAGGAAACCCAGCGACGGATAGATGCCGGCGAGCACGATGGACCGGATCCAATCGTGGCCGAATCTGCTGAGGGATCCGCTGAGCCATAGCTCGGTGACGATGACGGCGAACCCGCTGAGGTTGGCCGTGATAACCACCGCGGCCAGACCGGCGCGGGCCTTGAGCGCCCAGATGATCAGCCGGGCGGTCATCGCGTGTGCCGCGGCGCGACGGGCAGCGCGCTACGTCGGGCGGCGAACTCGGCCGCCGCTCGGCGATGATCGAGCCACCGCCGGGCACTCGGCTCCGGGATCGGTACGCCGACTTCGATCGTCTGCTGTGCCATCGTCGCTGCTGCCCCGTCTCGTTTCGACCTCGTTGCCGACTTTATTGCCGAATCCGTGAAAAGGGGACAGTGGGCCTGTTGTGTCGGCCGTTTGTGCCGGTCAGCGCAGCACGACGAGCCACACCGCGACATAGTGAGTCAGCGCGGCGAGCACGGTCGCGGCGTGGAAGAACTCGTGATGGCCGAAGACGGTCGGCCACGGGTTGGGCCACTTGGTGGCGTAGAGGATCGCGCCTGCGCTGTAGATCAGCCCGCCGACCAGCAGCAGGATCAGCGGCGCGATGCCGATCTGACTGTTCAGCTGCCCGGCGACCGGCACGATCGCCCAGCCGAGCAACAGGTACAGCGGCACGCCGACCCAGCGAGGAGCGGTGGGCCACAACAGTTTCAGCGCGACACCGGCCAGCGCGCCCGCCCACACCACGATGAGCAGCGTCTGTCCGGTGCGGCCGGGGAGGCCGAGCAGGGCGAACGGCGTGTAACTGCCCGCGATGAAAAGGAAGATCATCGAGTGGTCCGCCCGCTTCATCCGGATGCGGGCCTGCGGGGTCGGCCAGGTGACCCGGTGATAGACCGCGCTGATGCCGAACAGCCCGCACACGGTCAGCCCATAGACCGCGGTGGACCAGCCGGCGGTCGCCGAGATGGTGGCCGCCTTGGCGACCAGCACGATGGCGGCGACGGCCGCTATGCCGACCGCCCAGGTGTGGATCCAGCCGCGCATCCGTGGCTTCCCGAGCGCTGCGGCCAGGGAGTCGGACCCCGAGCCGTCGGCCACTCCGGTGTCGGTGGCGTCGACCGATTCGGACACGAGCTACCTCCTGGTTGAACTCACCGGTAACCTACGAGACCGTAGGTTTCGCCCCCTCGCTACTGTACCGGGAGACCCGGTCGCTGCCAGGATTCCGCCGCTGAGGCGTAGGGTGGCCGCGTGGAGCTTCCGGTTCAGGTGCGGGGTTTGCCGTATCGCATCTACGAGGCCCGGCTCATGAAGCAGCTGGCCGGCAAACAACATCCCCGCCACGTCGCGGTGATGTGCGATGGCAATCGGCGGTGGGCGCGCGAGAACGGTTTCACCGACGTGAGCCACGGTCATCGGGTCGGCGCGGTGAAAATCGCCGAACTCGTCGGCTGGTGTCAGGCCGAGGGCATCGAGATGGTCACCGTCTATCTGCTCTCCACCGAGAACCTGCAGCGCGACCCCGACGAGCTGGAAACGCTGTTCGAGGTGATCACCGACGTGCTCGAGGAACTGTCGGCACCGGAACAGAATTGGGGCGTGCGGATCGTCGGCTCGCTCGACGGCTTCCCCGAGCTGATCGCCAAGCGGCTGCGCACCGCCGCCGAACGCACCGAGGGACGCGACGGCGTGCACGTGAACGTCGCGGTCGGCTACGGCGGCAGGCAGGAGATCACCGACGCGGTGCGCTCGCTGGTCCGCCAGGAGATCGCCGCCGGGGAGACCGGCGAGGATCTCGTGCAGTCGATCACGGTGAACGCCATCGGCCAGCACCTCTACACCTCCGGCCAGCCCGACCCGGATCTGGTTATTCGCACGTCCGGGGAACAGCGACTCTCCGGTTTCCTGCTGTGGCAGAGCGCATACTCGGAGATATGGTTCACCGAGGCGTACTGGCCGGAATTCCGGCGCGTGGACTTCCTGCGGGCGTTGCGCGACTTCGCGGCACGGCATCGGCGCTTCGGGCTCTGACGCCCGCCCGGCACTGCGCGGTGGGTCATGAGTGACCTCGACAGCCGCTCCGACGGGCACCAGGACGCGGCCCCCGAGGCGACCGAACCGATTCCTTACATCAGCTACGAGGACTTCGGCAGGCGATTCCTCGAATACGCCGCCACCGAACAGCGCATCCTCGGCGCCTTCGATCAGTTGACCGGCGCCGCCTTCGATTTCGGCCCGATCGGGGTCGGCCCAGGCCGGTTGGCGAAGGCGAGCGCGCAGGTGCAGCTCGGACAGGCCGAGGTGCGGCGCGACATCGACGAGGTGATCTCGTTCGCGCTGAAGATTCCGCTCAGCGTGGACATGCTCATCGATCTCGCGCTGGACAAACATCGGTTCGAGGTGGACGGCCACATCCATCTGCACCTGATCGTGCGGGCCGCCGCGCCGCTGCGCGTGGTGATCGACATCGCGACGCCGCGGTCGAGCGACGTCCGGATCAATGTGGCCACAGGCACCATTCGCGGGCAACTGTTGCGCGTCCTCGCCAGCGTCGATCAGGAGATCCGGCGTTTCGTCGCCCGCTATATCGCCAAGGAGATCCAGAAGCCGCACATTGCCGCGGCCCGCGATATCAATGTGGCCAAACGCCTCGACGAAGCGTGGAAATTGTAAGCGGGATCACAATTTGCGCAGTCGCAGTCTATTGATGCTGTGGTCGGCGTCCTTACGCAACACGAGAGTGGCCCGCGGCCGGGTCGGCAGAATGTTCTCCACCAGATTCGGGCGGTTGGTGTTGTTCCAGATCTCCGACGCGGCATGTGTCGCCTGCTCGTCGGTGAATCCGGAGTAGTGGTGAAAATGCGCGTTCGGGTTCGCGAAGGCGGTCTCGCGCAGCGCGAGAAACCGTTGCACGTACCAACTCTCGATGTCCTCGATGCGGGCGTCCACGTAGATCGAGAAGTCGAACAGGTCCGAGACCATCAGCCGGGGCCCGGTCTGCAGCACGTTCAGGCCCTCGACGATCAGGATGTCGGGTTGGTGCACGCAGTGGAACTTGTCCGGCACGATGTCGTAGGAGATGTGCGAGTACACCGGCGCGCACACCTCGGCCGCGCCTGACTTCACCTCGGTGACGAATCGCAGCAGCTTGCGGCGGTCGTAGCTCTCCGGGAAGCCCTTGCGGTGCATGATGCCGCGGCGGGTGAGTTCGGCGGTGGGATAGAGGAATCCGTCGGTGGTGACCAGGTCCACCCGCGGGTGGTGGTCCCAGCGGGCGAGCAGCGCCTGCAGCACGCGGGCGGTGGTGGATTTACCGACCGCGACACTGCCCGCGACGCCGATCACGAACGGCACCTGCCGATCGGGGTGCGTCTCGCCGAGGAAGGTCGCGGTCGCGGCGAACAGCCGCTGGCGCGCGGCCACCTGCAGATGGATGAGGCGAGCGAGCGGCAGATAGACCTCCGCGACTTCTTCGAGGTCGATCTGTTCGCCGAGACCGCGCAGGCCCCGCAGTTCTTCCTCGGTGAGCACCAGGGGAGTCGACTTACGCAGTGTGCGCCACTGTTTCCGGTCGAATTCCACATACGGACTGGGCTCGCTCATTCGTCCCACTTACCCGACGCTCCAGTTCGGCAAACGCGTACACATACCGTGCCGGCTCGGTGTCTTTCGGTCTAACTCTCGCCGCATAGCCGAATTCTGCTCTGCATCAACAGCGTGCGATAAGCGGGGTACCGATAGTGGGGTAACCGGGTCGATGCTGAGTGCATTTCACCGGGCCGGCGCAGCGCGGCATCGCGCGAATATGCCGGGCGCGGGCTGCTGGTGTGCGGCTAAGGTCGGACGGATGGAAGCGCATCCACTGGTGACCGAGTACCTGCGGCTCGGCTTGGCATTCGACCGGCTCGAAGACGGGTTCGTCGACGCGTATACCGGCGATCCGGCCCTGCGCCGCGAGGTGGACAACGCCTCCGCGCCGGAGCCGCGGCAGCTGGCCCGCCGGGCGGCCGAACTGCGTGCCGGGCTGGGCGACGCCGGGCTGACGCCGGAGCGCACCGAATTCCTGGACGTGCACCTGCGCGCGCTGGAATGCTCCGGCCGCAAGTTCGCCGGGGACGACATCGGTTTCGTCGACGAGGTGCGCGCCTACTTCGACGTGGACATCGCGCCGGGCGACGTCGAGGACTATCGGGACGCGCATCGGCAGATGGACGAGGTGCTCGCCGGTGCGGGCCCGCTGGCCGAACGGGTGGCCGCGCACCGCAAGGCCGACGAGATCCCGCCGGAGCGGTTGGCCGCTTGCGTCGAAGCATTCTCGAGCGCACTGCGCGAACTGGTCCGCGACCGGTACCCGCTGCCCGACCACGAGCACGTCACCTACGAGGTCGTCGGCGACAAGCCATGGTCTGGCTTCAACTACTACCTCGGCAACTACCACTCCCGCGTCGCGATCAACTCCGACCTCAAACAGCACATGGCGCACCTGCCGTCGCTGATCGCGCACGAGTCCTATCCCGGCCACCACACCGAGCACTGCCGCAAGGAGGCCGGACTGGTCGCGGCCGGGCAGGCCGAGCAAACCCTGTTCCTGGTGAACACCCCGCAGTGCCTGATGGCCGAGGGCCTCGCGGATCTGGCCTTGCGCTCGATTGTCGGCCCCGGCTGGGGCAAATGGGCCCAGGAGATCTACGCCGACCTCGGCCTGCGCTTCGATGGCGAACGGGCGGAACGCCTTTCGACCGCCTCGGCGAAACTGCTCAGCGTCCGCCAGGACGCGGCACTGCTCCTGCATGACCAGCACCGCAGCGAGGACGAGGTCGCCGAGTTCCTGCAAACCTGGAGCCTCACCACCCCCGAACGCGCCCGCCAATCCCTGCGTTTCCTGTCCTCCCCGCTCTGGCGCGCATACATCTCCACGTATGTGGAGGGCTACCGCCTGCTCGGCGACTGGCTGGATCGCGCGTCGGACGCCGATGAGCGATCCGACCGCTTCCGCCGTTTGCTCGATGAGCCGCTCACTCCGGCGGGGGTCCGGCGCGGCTGACGCGGTGCTTGCGGTACCGGCCGGAACGCTGCGGCGTGAATTAATCGCTGAGACGATTCGCACCCGCTGCCGGGCAGTGGCAGCGGGTGCGAATACCCGAGGGCGATAGCGCCGCGGCGTGCCGTACGGCGCGATCCCCTCCGGTTCGTGCCGGCCAGTCGAATGTCCGCGCTCGCCGTGGCTGTGCGGCGGCGGAATTCGCTGCGCTACTGGACGACCGCGCAGTGCTGGCCGGAGGAGATGGTGCAGACGAGCATCGACAGCTGGCGGAGCAGTCCTTCGATCGGGTTGGTGGGAACCGAGATCAGGGTGACCATGGTGACTCCTCAGGACGGACGGCCGATTCACCTGTTCAACCGGTGGCATCGGGGGTCTCGTTACGCCCGGGCGGGCCCCGAATCAAGGTGCCCCGAGTAGCGGGGGCAGGGAGCGTCAGGCGTTGGTGAAGGTGATGCGCACCGAGATCGCGTCGCTTTCCAGTGCTTTCATCACCCATTCCGCCGCCGATTCGGGCACCCGGCCTTGGGCCATGCTGCGCGAGCGGGCGGACACATCGTCGTCGGGGACGAAGGCGGCGGTGCCGGTGTACCAGCGCTTGCCTTGGCGCAGGCGGACTTTCGGGTGGACGGCGATGTTGCGTGCCCAGCCCGAACGGTAGCCGTGCTGGGAGATCAGCCAGGCGCCCTCGTCGTCGTACGCGACGGTGACCGGAACACGGCGTGGCTCACCGGTTTTGGCGCCGGTGGTCTCCAGCTCGGAAACGAACGCCGAGCGGATGCCGAGGCGGTCGAGCAGGCCGACGGCAGGGTTGGCCAGGTAGCGGCCGATGAGGCGTTCGCGGCGGAACTTGCGGACGGCGGCGCTGGTGCTGCGTGCACTCATGGCGAAGCTCCTTGTGTCTCAGCGGTTTCCGCGCAGGATTACGCAGGTGGTGGTGGCGTGCGCGACCAGCCTGCCCTGTTCGTCGACGACGCGGCCCTCGGCGGTCGCGGTGGTGCGGCCGACATGGATGGTGGTGCCGGTGGCGGTGAGTTTCTGGCCGTCGGTGGGGACGGCACGGATGTAGTTGACCTTCAGTTCCAACGTGGAGTAGCCGACGCCGGCGGCAAGGGTGGAGTGCACCGCGCAGCCCATCACCGAGTCGAGCAGGGTGGCGCAGATGCCGCCGTGTGTGGTGCCGAGCGGGTTGGCGAAGTCGGGACGGGTGCGCAGCGCGAACACCACCTTGCCCTGCTCGATCATGTCCACTTCCATGCCGAGCAGATCGCCGATGAACGGCGGGCGGTCCCGCATCGTCATCGCCATGCGGAGCATTTCCAGGCCCGTCAGTTGCGCGAAGTCGATCGTGGTTTCCGACATAATCCGTCCTTTCGGTGAACCGATCGGTCCACATCTGTCATGATTGCAACATGGACCGATCGGTTCATGCAACAGTGCTGGAGGAAGAGGATCCGCGTGGGAGGCAATCGCGTCACGCTGACAACGCTGACAACGGGCGGAAACTCCGGTCGGCCACTGTCGGGTGGCGTAAGTCACAATGACGCGGTGCTCAATCCTTCGACGGGCACGCGGAACTGCAACCGGACAGGGGGCGCCCGATGACCACAGGCCCACGCGCTCGGCTGATCGAGAGCGCGATCGAACTGGTCCGCGAGCAAGGCGTGGCAGGCGCTGGACTCACCGCATTGCTCGACCGCGGCAAGGCGTCACGCAATTCGCTGTATCAGCACTTCCCGTCCGGCAAGAGCGAGCTCGTCGCGACGGCCACCACGATCGCCGGGGCCCGGCTCACGACCGTGCTCGAGAAGGTCACCACCTCGCGGCCGCCGCAACGATGGTTCGACGCCTTGTTCGGTTGGTGGATCGGCGCGCTGGACACCAGCTCGTTCCGCACCGGCTGCCCGATCGTCGGCGCCGCGCTCGCCGAATCCGAGCCCGGCGTACAAGCCTCGGCCGGTGCGGTATTCGCCGATTGGCACGACAAGCTCGGCACCGGCTTCGCCGACGCGGGCCTGCCCGCGGAGGAGGCGAAGTCCTTCGCCAGCTTCGTGATCAGTGCGCTGGAGGGCGCCATCGTGCAGTCGCGCGCCATGAAATCCACCCAGCCACTGGCCGACGCGCAACAGCACCTCGCGGTCCTGCTCGAACGGTACCTTCCGTCCGCCGACAACTGACGACAGCCAGCGCGAACTCCGTTCGCCGGTGTGCCACTCGGCCGCGGAGTCGCCTGGAACCCCATGCCGAAGAACACAGTGGCGGCCCATAGACTGTGGCGGTGACGCAGACGACGGCCTCGGTCAATACTCAGTCTCTCGGAGAGCTCGATCCGGAGCTTGCCGCCGCCATGGCGGGTGAGCTCGCCCGCGAGCGGGACACCCTCGAGATGATCGCCTCGGAGAACTTCGTGCCGCGCGCGGTGCTGCAGGCGCAGGGCAGCGTGCTCACCAACAAGTACGCCGAGGGCTACCCGGGTCGTCGCTACTACGGCGGTTGCGAGCACGTCGACGTCGTCGAGACGCTCGCCCGCGATCGCGCCAAGGAACTCTTCGGCGCCGAATTCGCCAACGTGCAGCCGCATTCCGGCGCGCAGGCGAACGCCGCGGTGCTGATGGCACTGATGAACCCCGGCGACAAGCTGCTCGGCCTCGACCTCGCGCACGGCGGCCACCTGACCCACGGCATGCGGCTGAACTTCTCCGGCAAGCTGTACGAGACGCACTTCTACGGCGTCAGCAAGGAAGACCACCGCATCGACATGGACGAGGTGCGCCGCATCGCCCTCGAGGCTCGTCCGAAGGTGATCGTCGCAGGCTGGTCGGCCTACCCGCGGCAGCAGGACTTCGCCGCGTTCCGCGCGATCGCCGACGAGGTCGACGCTTACCTCTGGGTGGACATGGCGCACTTCGCCGGTCTGGTCGCAGCGGGCCTGCACCCCTCGCCGGTGCCGCACGCGCACGTGGTGTCCTCCACCGTGCACAAGACCCTCGGCGGCCCGCGCTCCGGCCTGATCCTGGCCAAGCAGGAATTCGCCAAGAAGCTCAACAGCGCGGTCTTCCCCGGCCAGCAGGGCGGACCGCTCATGCACGCCATCGCCGCCAAGGCCGTCGCCTTCAAGATCGCCGCGGGCGGTGAGTTCCGGGACCGTCAGGAGCGCACCCTGTCCGGCGCCAAGATCCTGGCTGAGCGGCTCACCGCGGCCGACGTCAAGGGCAAGGGCGTCAGCGTGCTCACCGGCGGCACCGACGTGCACCTGGTGCTCGTCGACCTGCGCAACTCCGAACTCGACGGCCAGCAGGGCGAAGACCTGCTGCACGAGGTCGGGATCACGGTGAACCGCAACGCCGTTCCGTTCGACCCGCGCCCACCGATGGTCACCTCCGGCCTGCGCATCGGCACCGCCGCGCTGGCCACCCGAGGCTTCGGCGACACCGAATTCACCGAGGTCGCCGACATCATCGCCACCGCCCTCGCAGGCACCTCCGACGTCGACACCCTGCGCAGCCGAGTCACCAAGCTGGCCCAGAGCGTCCCGCTCTACGACGGCCTCGAAGACTGGCGCCTGCTGGGCTGAGCCCGACTTGCTGATGGCCCCGGTCATCGAACGGCTGCCTCCAAGCGCACACCGCTTGTGTAAGCCGCACCCCCAGTACACACGGTGTGCGCCTCACACAGTCGGTGTGCGCCTTCACGCAGTGGGTGTGCGGTCGTAAGTCCACCCCGCTGGAACCCGACATGCGCTCGATACCGCCATCTCGAAACGTCACCACAGCCAGATGACCACGCTGGAACCCCCACCTCACGTGACCAACCGATAACTACAGCCGGGTACGGCAGGCGACGCGCCCAGCACCACCCGATCATTCCCTGGAATATGTGCACCTACCGGATCAGTACACCGACGGACTCGAGGGGGGACTGCCCGGGGATGGAAGGCGGGGCCCGGGTGTGCGTTGTGGTGGTCGCCGTCGGCAGGATCGGGGCCTGGACCCGGCGGCGCACCGATGTGGTTGTTGAGTCGTGTCGTCGCTGATCAGGGGAGTGGGAGCCCGATGGTGTTTGCGCGGATCACCCTTGTCTGATGGTGGGGGAGCGCAGTCTCGAGTTGGGGGCGGCGGGGCCATTTATCGCGGACCAGGTCTACCCGCTGGGGTGCTTTCGGTCCCACCACAATTACGCGCATCTGGCTGCCGCCCCGCTCGGGCTGACGTTGCGTGACCCGGCGTGTTCCGGGGCGAAGATCGCGGATATGTATGTGGCACAGCCGTTGCCGTTCGGCGGCTCGAATATCCCGCAGATGGACGCGGTGGCCTCGGACGCGGCGATCGTGTCGGTGGACTTCGGCATCAACGATTACGCTGACGACGGCTGGACCGCCACCGCGCTGGTGCCGAAACTGGCTGCGCTGCTCGACGATATCCGTGCCCGCGCGCCGCAGGCCAAGATCTTCGTGATGGGCAAGATCGAGCGGGTGCGCGCGGGCGGCTGCTTCCCACAGGTGCCCCTGCCGCCGGCGCAGGCCGACCTGATCTACTCCGGCGTCGAAGCCGTCAACGCGGTGCTGGGTCGACCAGGCCGCGGCGCACGGCGCGACCTTCGTCGACGTCTACCCGGCGAGCGTGGGCCACGACGCTTGTGCGCTGGAGGACGATCGCTGGGCCGAAGGCATCTTCCCGAGCTCACCCGCACAATCGTTGCACGCCAACGCCATTGGGCATCAACACGAGGTGCAGCTGCTCATCGAGGCGATCCGCGAGAACACCTGATCGGCCTCAGCTCGTCGGCAGTTCGATGCCCTTGGCGGCGGCCAGCGCGGTGAGCTTCTCCATCTCATCGATGGCGACCGCGACGTACGCCTTCAACCGGCCGTCGTCGTCGCGGCGCAGCAGGTATTCGTAGTCGCCGTCGGTGAGCAGGGCGCTGTCGCCGTCGTAGAAGTGCCAGCGCACGTGGATCCTGGTGAGGCGGGCGGTGAGGTCGGCCTGTTCGAGCAGGGTGTGCCCGACGGAGGCGAGGCCGAGTGCCTGATAGAACGGGTAGGACTGTTTCAGGCCCGCGGCCATCTCGGTGGTGGAGGAGAGCGTGCCGACGAAGGCGTCGCTGACGATCATGCCGGGCATACCCCAGTGCGTGACCGCGCGTTCGGCGTCGAACGTGCTCAACGATTCTTGGTATTCGACTAGAAACGCCTCGATTTCATCCCGAGTGGTAGTCATGTCGCCAACGTACCCAGACCGGCCGACACCCACACTGTTCACACCGAATCCATCCTGGCCCGGGCCCGGGCGATCGCCTCGTCGAGGTAGCGGGTGATGTCGGCGCTGGTGCCGGGGCGGATCATCAGGGCGCGGTTGGCGGGGACCTCGTAATACCGGCCGTCGGCGGTGTCGATCCAGCGGAGACGACCGGTGCGCAGCGGTTCGGCGTTGCGCGGGCCGAGCAGGACCGCGGCGGTGCCGCGGGTGCCGCAGGATTGGCGCCAGAAGCGGCGGTAGCGATCCTTGACCTCGCTGGCGGGGGCGCTGCCGAACAGGTCGGGGCGTTCATCGTTGAGATCGTCCAGCAGGAACGACTTTTCGCCCGTGGTGCCCGCGGCGGTGTCGGGCAGTAGCCGCACCAGCTCGGTCGCGAGTTGGTCGACGCGGCAGCGGCGCAATTGGATTCGGCCGCCGGTGGGCGCGGGCGTCTGCTGCGCGATGACGCCCGCACCGCCGCGACTGGCGCAACCGATCGCGCGCAGCTCGACGCCGTCGCTGGTGTTGTCATGGCCGAACAGCTCGATGCGCCAATCAGGTCGGGCGAGCACGGTGATGGCGCGGGACAGCGGGGCGCGCTCGGGGCGGGCCAGCTCGTCGCGGAATTCCCGCTGATAGTTCTGGTATTCACGCAAACCGGGAAAGCGGCTGGTGAAGCGGAACGGAAAGGGTAGGCGATCGAGGCCGGTGCCGAACCAGGCCGCCGCGAACTGCTCCGCCGACAGCGACCACTGTGCTGTCACTTTTCTCCGATCACCGGCGGCACCGTCTTTTCCACCTCACCCAGCAGTTCCTTGGCGTGCTCCTCGGTGCGCAGGAAGTTGGGAGACTTGTGTTCGCCGTCGTCCTCGCCTCTGGTTCGGCCGCCGTGCGGAAACATGCCGGGATATCCCGACGTGCCCGGAGCGCCGGTTCGACCGGGGGCGGCGGCGGGTTGCGGTGCTGCCGCGCCTGCCGTGGTGGCGGGCAGCGGCGGGCGGGAGGTGCCTGGGCGTGCTTCATTGTTCGGACCGGCCGAGGTGGGTGGAGATGCCGAGGTGCTCGGGCGATCGCCGGTGCTCGGTGTGCCCAGCTTGCTCGGTGTTCCGTCGTACGAGGCGGAGGTGACGGTGGCCGGTGTCGACGGCAGTGTCGTGGTGGGGATTCCGGTTGTGATCGGGTTGGCCGAGGAAGTCTGGGTGCTCGGCGAGGTCGGGGTGGTGGTGGTTGTCGTCGCGGCGGGGGTGGTGGATGCGTTGTTGTTCTGATTCGGCGAAACAGACTGCGCAGCTGTGTCTTCCGGCTTGCCGTCGGTGTCGGGGGTGGCAGTGTCCGAGGAATTGCCGGACTTGTCGGTCGGCGCCTGTTTGCCGGAATCCGTACTGGCGGAACTGTTGTCCTCAGTGCGGGAGCCGTTGTTGTCGGGAGTCTTCCCGGGGATCGGGTTCGTGCCGGGGTCAACGCTGGTGTCACCGCCGGGCGTCGGCGCGACGACCGGGCTGATCGGCGGCGGGAGTGTCGGGATGGCGGGGGCCGTAGTGCCGTACGGCTGGATGTACTGCGTGGTCATCTCGTCGCGCGCCTGCTCCTCGTTGGAGTTGCGCAGCTCGGGCCCGCGTGGATTGGTCGAGGTGTCCACCACGTCGGGCACCGACATCTTGAACTTCGCGGCCGCGCTCGACGCCTGCGACAACGGTGTGCTCTGCGCGTGCAGCGTCGCGCCGAACTCGCCGACCTGGGTCGCGTAGTCGCGGATGCCGCGCACCGCGCTGTCGGCCGCCGCACCCTCCCAATGCTGTTCGACCGCCTGCTTGATGGCGGACTCGAACTGGTGACCGGCGTCGGTCACCGCCGTCGCTATCTTCGACCAGGCATCGAACGCGCTGTTGAGCCCGTCCGGGTTCATCCCGTCGGCCGCCTGCTTGATCTCGGCGTGGGTAAAGCTTTGCGCGTTCTCGGGATTGGTGATCGCGCGGCCATCGGTCTGTTTCATGATCGCTCCCCCCGTGGGGTGTTCAGCTGCCCGCCGGCAGCAATGGTGCGACTGCTTGGGCGATTTCGGTGGCGACATCACAGGCGGGCAGGCTCTTGCTCGCCTGTGTCTGCGGAACGTTGGTCAGGATGTACAGCGACCCGGATTGCATCTCGATGTTGATCGAGCAGCCGCCGGGGACATCGGGCCGGGCCTCGTAGCGCACCGCTTTGCGCGTGCCCGTCGGGACCTCCACGGCGGCTGGAAATTTGTCTCGTACCTGGGGGAGCGTGCTGTTGGTCGTCTCGATGACGAAGCCGTAGCCCGCCTTGCCGACATAGCGGCAGCCTTTCCAGACGATGCCACTCGCGCTGTCTTGCTTGGGTTCCGGCGGTTTCGCGTCCCATCGGTGCTCGCTCAAGAACTGCGGCGTCAGCGCCGTGCACGGGTCGAATGCAGTCGGCTGGTTGGACCCGGCCGACGTGGTCGCGGCGGCGGCGGACGATGTCGGTGAGGCGCCCGGTGTCGGTGTGCCCGCACCCTTTTCCTCGCCACAGCCAGCCAACAGTAGAAGGCCCGCCGCTGCTGCCGCGAAACCGATTCGCCGAGTGGCCGTTCCACTGACTCCGAGGTTCATACGTCGAGCTCCCGCAGCTTGGCGGCGAACCCGGCGTCGGCGTGGACGTAGCTGTCGCGGATGGCGGCGAACATGGCCTGGATCTCTTGGGCGACAGCGATGTAGTCGGTGATGGTGTCGAAGGCGTTGTTGGGGCCGCCGAATGCCTTCTCGCGGAACAGGGTGACCAGTTCGATGGCGGACGATAATCGGGGATTGGCTTCGCCTAGACCCCAATACGATCGCTCACCGAGTTCGCGTGCGTCGGTCTGCACCGCCACCAGCGAATCGATCAGGTCCTGACATGCCTTGTCGATATCGACGAACCCCTGCGGATCCATCCGCACTTGCAACGCCCCGGACTTCGCATCCTCGATGTACCCGGGAAACGGGCTGTCCACCGCCATCACCGTCCCCTTTCATGAGTGCCTCTGACCCTATAGACGCGCCCCGCCCCGCTTCGGTTCCATCGAAACACAGCGAATTCTCCGGTGCGGGCACATCGGCGGATCGACCCCGCATACTGGTCGGCCTCGAACCAGCGCGCGAGGTCGAAACCACAGCGCGGCCAACGGTTTCAGTTGATCTCGGTCGCGCCGACCATGGTCGGGTAGTCCCGCAGGTCGATGTCGTTGGCGGCCTTGTCGGCGTACTTCGCCATCATGGTGAACATCCGCGACCCGAAGAACCAGTTGCGCAACTTGATACCGTGCGCGGTCTTCGGCGCGAGGAACCGTCCCGCGTTGCTGTTGCCCATGATCTTGGCGTAGCCCTTCATGATCTCGTTGTAGCGCGCGAAGGCCACGGTGTAGTCGCCGTTGGCGACGGCGAGTTCGCCCGCGATGACGTACGCGCCGACCACCGCGAGCCCGGTGCCGAAGCCCGCCAAGGTATTTCCGTACGCCGAGTCACCGACCAGCGCGACTCGGCCCTTGGTGTAGGCGCCCTTCATCCGTACCTGGCTGAGCGAGTCGAGGTAGAAGTCGCTGAAATCGGCCATCTCGCTGAGCATCCTGGGAACGTCCCAGTTCACGTCGGCGTAAACCTGTTCGACGATGCGCCGCTGGGCGGCGGTGTCGTCGCGGGAGTAGTCGAGCTCGGGCGACATGAACATGTACAGCTGCTGCGCTTTGGAACCGCCGCTGATCGCGAGTTTCCCTGGCGAGTTGTGGCCGTAGGCGGTAACGCGTTCGCGCGGCCCGGTGGCATCTTTGCTCCACGGGCTGGCTCCGGCGACGCAGTAGTAGTGGCCGAGGTACTTGACGAAATCCTTTTCCGGCCCGAACGCCAGCTTGCGCACCCGGGAGTGGATGCCGTCGGCGCCGAAGACCAGGTCGAAGGTGCGGGCCGGACCGTGCTCGAATTCGACGTGCACGCCATCGGCGAGTTCGGTGAGTGCGCTGATCGAGTCGCCGAACAGATATTCGCAGTGCTCCGCGGTGCGCTTGTACATGATCTCGGCCAGGTCGCCGCGCAGGATCTCCACGTCGCCGCCGGTGAAGTCGCCGGACATGGTGGCCAGCCGCTTGCCGGTCTCGTCGACGAAGACGGTGTCGGTGGTGCCGGTCCGGCGCTCCTTGATGTCGTCCAGGATGCCCATGCGTGCCAAGACGGTGAAGTGGGTCTGGCCCTTGAAGTCGATGGCCTGGCCGCCCGGACGCAGGCCGGGGGCGCGCTCGACCACGGTGACGTCGAAGCCGTAGCGGTGCAGCCAGTAGGCGAGGGCGGGGCCCGCGATGCTGGCGCCGGAGACGAGGACGGACTTGTTACGCATGATGACTCCTGTGGTTGCAAATCTGCATCCCGTGGAAACTGTTTCCACTGGACACGAATTAGAGTATGGTAGACACAGTTTCAAGTCAAGCCGTTCTTCGGAAGGATTTGGTCATGGCGACACCGACCACCGTTCAGCTGCTGTGGGGCACCCAGCAGCGGCCCAAACGTGGGCCGAAGCCCGCCCTCTCCCTCGACGGGATCGTGGACGAGGCGATCGCGATCGCCGATCGCGAGGGACTGGCGAACCTGTCGATGCAGCGGTTGGCCGAGAGTCTCGGCTTCACGAAGATGTCGCTGTACCGGTACGTGCCGGGCAAAGAGCAGTTGATGGCGCTGATGCTCGACGCTGGCATGGGTACGCCGCCGGATACCGCCGCCGCGCAAGGTGATTCGGCAAACGAAGCCTGGCGTGCCGGGCTGCGGCTATGGTCCGAATCGATTTACGAGCGCTACCGCGCGCACCCTTGGGCCATCGAACTCACGGTCGGTGTGCGCCCGTTCGGCCCCAACGAGATGGGGTGGACGGAGGCCGCGCTCGCCGCGCTCACCGGCACCGGTCTCACCGGCTCGGAGCGGCTCGACACGATCGTGTTGGTGCACGGTCACGTCCAGAGTCTGGCTCGTCAAACGCAATCCTTGGGCGATGACCCGGGCGGTCAATTCGCCGAACAGTTCGCGGAGATGATGGCCCAGGCAGGCGATCGTTTTCCCGCTGTCGCCGCAGCCTTCGCCGAGGAGGCGGCGGCGACAGCGAGCTCCGGCGGCTCGAATGACGCCCTGAACTTCGGCATCGAACGCGTTCTCGACGGTCTGGCCGTCCTGATCGCGCGCCGATCGGGCAGCTGAGCCGTCACGTTCGACGTCCGCGAGGCTGCCACACCACCCGAGTACGGCCTATCGTCGGAACATGACCCAGGACCTCGAACTACAGCAGGACGCGATCACCACGGTGCGGCAGTTCTTTGCCGCGCTCGAACACGGCCCCGTCACCGACGCGCTGGACCTACTGCACCCGGACGTCGTGTGGAAGAACACTTCGTTGCCCGATTTGGGCGGCGGGCTGGCGCGCAAGGTACTGCTCGGCCTGGATCGGGATGCGCTCGGTTTCGCGGTGGAAATGCACCACATCGCCGCCGACGGCAATATCGTGCTCACCGACCGCACCGACATTTTGCGCTTCGGCCCGATCCGCATCGCGTTCTGGGTGACCGGCACCTTCGAACTGCGCGACGGCCGAATCATCCTGTGGCACGACCACTTCAGCTGGGAGAACTTCCTGCGCGGCACGGCCGTCGGGCTCTTCCGCGCCGCACTGCCGCGCGGCTGAATCGCGCCGTGCGGCCGCGTTAATCCTGCGTGTGCTGCTGGTCGAGAAACTTTCGCCAGCGTTCGACGGACTCGATCATGTCGCGACCGACGACGTCGAGGAACCGGCTGGTGTGCTGCGCGCGGTCGCTTGCCGGTGTGCCCGCGCCGAATATCTCGGCGCCGCGCCGGACCACCTCGGCCAGGTCGGACACCTGCCGCGCGCTGACCAATGTCGCATGGACCCAGATGTTTTCGTCGACTACGTAGCGATCCCGGCGGCTGCGGGCGTCACGTTCGCGCTGAATGAGTCCTTGGTCTTCCAGCATGCCGACGGCCGAGGAGATGGTGGCGGGGCTGACCCGAAGCTGTTGTGCCAGTTCGGCGGCGGTGAGGCTGCCGCTGTCGGTGGTGTACAGGCGGGCCAGCACGGCGGCCGCGGTGCGCGGCACGCCGGTGTTGGTGATCTGTGCGGTGAACCGGGTCAGGAATTCGTGGAGGGCCGGATCGCCTGCGGCGGGGGTGTTTTCGGGTGCCGCGCCGCGGTCCCGATGCCTGCGGGCGCGTTGCTCGGTCGCCCGGTGGGCGCGTCCGGGGTGGTAACGACTCGGGCCGCCGTTGCGGATGACCTCGCGGCTGACGGTGGACGTGGGTCTGCCCAGCTGCCTGGCGATCTCGGCGTATCCGAGCCCTTCCGCGAGGCCGTCGGCGATCTGCCTGCGATCGTGCTCGGTCAGCCTGCCACCGGGCATGGGCTCGCCTCCTGAATCGAGCGGCTCGTCGAGCCGCAGATCCAATGTTGCGCTCAGTCGCAGATCATTGCAACAGGAAGATCTTTCGAGTGCATTCACTAGCATTGTCATTGCAATTCAAATACTGAATCTGTCAGGCAGTACGGCGTTTTCGGCTACTTTTACCGTTGAGGAGATTCTGAACGCAACGTAGCGTTCGGCTATATCCGAATAACGATCTAAGTAGGAATCATGGCGCATAATCCGCTCTCCGAGGCCGTCGAACTCCCCAGAGCTCGTCAGCCGGGCTGCCCCTTCGACCCGCCCGCAGAACTGACCGCCCTGCCCTCGCTCGTCCGCATGAATTTCCCTGACGGCCACCGCGGTTGGCTCGCCACCGGACACGCGACCGTCCGCGCCGTTTTCGCCGACCCGCGCTTCAGCGTGCGCTACGAGCTGGGACACAACCCGCTCGCCGATACCGGCCCGATGCCGCCCGCACCGCCGGGCGACATGCTCGGTGTCGACCCGCCGCTGCACACCCGCTACCGAAAGTTGTTGGCGGGCAAGTTCACCGTGCGCAGGATGGCCATGCTCACCGAGCGCGTCGAGGAGGTCACGACCGAACATCTGGACACCATGGCGCGCGACGGCGGTCCGGTCGACCTGGTCGAGTCCTTCGCCTTCCCGGTCCCCGCACTGACCGTCTGCGAACTGCTCGGCGTTCCCGCCACCGACCGAGACACCTTCCGGCAGTCCGTGGCCGTGGCCAACGACCCGAGCGTGAGCATGGACGAGCAGATCTCGGCCTACGCGGCAGTGGTGGAGTACCTCCGCGAACTGGTGGTCGCCAAGCGCGCGGCGCCCACCGATGACCTGCTCAGCGACCTCACCGAGAGCGACCTCGACGACGACGAGCTCGCCGGCGTCGGCGCGCTGCTGCTCGGCGCGGGCCTGGACACCACGGCGAACATGCTGGCGCTCGGCACCTTCGCGTTGCTGTCCCATCCCGCCCAACTCGCCGAACTACGCGCTCGACCCGAACTCGCCGACCAGACCATCGAGGAGCTCATGCGATACCTGAGCATCGTGCACACCACGCCGCGCACGGCCCGCACGGATGTCGAGCTCGACGGACAGACGATCAAGGCTGGGGAGACGGTGACGCTATCGATCCAGGCGGCCAACCGCGACCCGGTCAAGTTCGACGAGCCGGACACCTTCGACATCCGCCGCAGCGCGGTCGGCCATGTCGGCTTCGGGCACGGCGTTCACCAATGCCTCGGTCAGCAGCTCGCTCGCGTCGAGATGCGGGTCGCGTTGCCCGCCTTGCTGACTCGCTTCCCGACATTGCGGCTCGCCGTCCCGGCGCAGGACCTTCCGCTTCGGCACGACATGGATATCTATGGCGTGCACCGGCTCCCGGTCACCTGGTAGGAGGGCCCCGTGAAGATCACCGCCGACCGCGACCGCTGTATCGGCGCGGGGATGTGCGCGCTCCTCGCGCCCGAGGTGTTCGATCAGAACGCCGACGACGGAAAAGTGCGGATACTCGACCCCGCACCGCCGCCCGCACAACACGCGATGAGCAGAGAAGCGGAGCAGGTGTGCCCGTCCAGCGCCATCACGGTTGCGCCGGACGGGAATTCGTAGCCGACGGACCGGGCACCGGTCAACAGATCAGTTGTGCTCGGTCAGATACTCCAGATAGAACGGCCGCAGCACCTCGGCGATCTCGCCGTCGCCCGCGTGGATGTAGTCGTCCAGCATCGGCAGCACGTACTTGATGTCCGCCTCGCTCTCGCCGAGGTTGCCCGCGGCGGCCTCGGCCGCCGGGATCGAGGTGAGCAGGCGCCACAGGAACTTCACGTCCCCGTGCCGCACGGCCAGCTTCACCGCCCGATCGTGCAGTTCCTTCGACGACAACTTCTCCAGGTCCTCGTTACCGGCCATACCCGCGACTCTAACGGGCCGCACCGACCGGCGGCGACGGCCGGTCCGTCCGCTGAGCCCAGTCGTCGTGCCGACGTAGTTCAGCACTGGCTGATCGCCGATGATGCGGCAATGATGCTGGTCACGTCGTCGGCGACGAGACGAATCCGCGCTGGACTCGGCCGCGGCCGCGAAGGCGTCGTTGAGCGGCGGGATTTCCCCGTACCGGCCGGTTTGGGAACGGTTGGCGCGGGGTACGCGGGCCTGGGTGTTTTGGGGTTAACGACAAATTCACGGACACGCCTACCTGTGCGGGAGCGGGGAAGCGTAGTTCGGCGGTAGCGTCGATGGTGCGGGCCGCGGCGGTGTGGCTCGTACGGGAGGTCCTGACCGTGACTGAGCTACTCAGTACGAGGGGGCCGGCACCCGGCCCTCGTGGCATCTGACGGTAACGCCAGATCCCATCAGGACGGACCGGTCCAGCGAGATCGTTCGTGCGGGTGCCGCGCGGACAAAGAGGAGCCCACCGTGACTGCTTCACGCTCCGTTCCCGCTCCCTCGGCGCAATCCCGTTCCGCGAAAGGCGGAACCGCCGCGAAGGGTGCACACCCCTCGCATTCCCCGGCCGATACCTTTGTCATCGACACTTCGGTCCTTTTGTCCGATCCCTGGGCGTTCACCCGGTTCGGCGAACACGACGTCGTGCTACCGCTGGTGGTCATCAGCGAACTCGAAGGCAAACGGCATCACCATGAATTGGGCTGGTTCGCGCGGGAAGCCCTGCGCAACCTGGACGATCTTCGCCTGCAGCACGGCAGGCTCGATCAGCAGGTGCCGATCGGCACCGAGGGTGGAACGCTGCAGGTGGAACTGAACCACACCGATCCCGCGGTCCTTCCGGTCGGATTCCGCACCGACACCAATGATTCCCGAATCCTGGCCTGTGCACTGAATCTGGCGGCCGAGGGCCGTCAGGTGGTGCTCGTGTCCAAGGACATTCCGCTGCGGGTCAAAGCGAGTGCGGTGGGCTTGCAAGCCGACGAGTATCACGCACAGGACGTCGTCACCTCCGGCTGGTCCGGCATGGTGGAACTCGACGTCAGCACGGCGCAGATCGACCAGCTGTACTCGGACACCATCCTCGATATCGATGATGCCCGGGAACTGCCCTGCCACACCGGCATCCGGTTGTTGGGCAGTAGCTCCAGCGCGCTCGGCCGGGTCACGCCGGACAAGCGGGTTCAGCTGGTGCGTGAACGCGAGGCGTTCGGCCTGCACGGCCGCTCCGCCGAGCAGCGCATCGCGTTGGATCTCCTGCTGGACGAGAGCATCGGCATCGTCTCGCTCGGCGGCCGGGCGGGCACCGGCAAATCCGCGCTCGCGTTGACCGCGGGCCTGGAGGCGGTGCTGGAGCGGCGAACTCAGCGAAAGGTGGTTGTTTTCCGTCCGCTCTACGCGGTCGGCGGCCAGGAACTCGGCTACCTGCCGGGTAGCGAGAGCGAGAAGATGGGTCCGTGGGCCCAGGCGGTCTTCGACACGCTCGACGGGCTGGCCAGTCGCGAGGTGATGGAGGAGGTGCTCGCCCGCGACATGCTGGAGGTGTTGCCGCTCACCCACATTCGTGGCCGGTCGCTGCACGACTCGTTCGTGATCGTCGACGAGGCCCAGTCGCTGGAACGCAACGTGCTGCTCACGGTGCTCAGCCGGCTCGGCACCGGTTCGCGGGTGGTGCTCACCCACGACGTGGCCCAGCGCGACAACCTGCGCGTCGGCAGGCACGACGGGGTGGCCGCGGTGATCGAGAAGCTCAAAGGTCACCCGTTGTTCGCGCACATCACGCTGACCCGCAGTGAGCGCTCGCCGATCGCGGCGCTCGTCACCGAGATGCTGGAGGAGTACGGCCCCAACGCCTGAGTTGGGTGGTGTGTTTCCGCTCACAGTCGCCGGGTAACATCTCTGCGATAGCTGTTCGGTATGACCCGGCGTGTCCCTGGTGGATTCGCCGGGTCATTGCTGAACATCGGCCTAGGCTGCCAGCGGCGTCACCGCGTCGGCGACGTCTCGGTAGCCACTTTCGAGAGGATGGAAATGCACCACTTCGCTCGACGAACGGCTGGATACACTGCCCTGCTCGCCGCAGCAGGCCTGATCGTCGCCGGCTGCAGCAAGGACAACGATAAGAACGACAACAACGCGGCGGCCTCCATCACGACCACCGCGGCCGCGATGCAGCACGGCGAGGAGCACGCCTCGGGTGCCGCGGCGGAGACCAAGATCGCCACGCAGCGCGGTGACCTCACCGTCTCCGGTGCGATTTTCGACAAGTACGTGGCGTCGGGCGGTCCGGCCGGCGCGCTCGGCGCCCCGCTGGAGGCGCAGGAGTCCGGTCCTGAGGACGGCAAGTACCAGGACTTCGTCGGCGGCACGGTGTACAAGGCCAAGGACGGCGAGGCGCACATCGTCTGGGGCGAGATCCGCAAGGCGTGGGAAGACAACGGCGGCGCCATGGGCAAGCTCGGCTACCCGACCAGCGACGAGAAGGACATCGCGGGCGGCAAGGAGAGCGACTTCTCCGGTGGCACGATCACCTGGGTCGACGGCAAGACCACGGTCACCCCGAAGCAGTAGTCGGTGCGGCGTCCGGGACGCCCCGACCGGTCCCGGACGCCCGTCCAGTCTCATTCCAAAAATCCCCGTATCACGGGCTCAACCGCTAGGTTGTCTAGGTGCAAACTCTCTTGACCGATCGCGAGTTGCTCGAATCCCTCGCGCTGGACGTGGAATCCATTCTGCGCCGTCACATCGACGCCGCCGACGGATGGCAGCCGCATGACTTCGTGCCGTGGGACGACGGTCGCAACTTCGCGTTCCTGCATGGCACCGACTGGGCGCCGGAGCAGTCCGAGCTCAGCGACGTCGCCAAGCTGGCCCTGACCGTCAGCGTGCTGATCGCGGACAACCTGCCCTCGTATCACCGCGAGCTCGGCAAGTACCTGCGCACCGGTGCCTGGTGGCGCTGGGTCGGCCGGTGGACCGCCGAGGAGAACCGGCACGAGATCCTGATCCGCAACTTCCTCATGACGACCAGGTCGGTGGATCCGGTCGCGCTGGAGCGGATGCGGATGGACAACATGACCACCGGCTTCCGCCGCCCCGGCATGCACCTGCTCGACGTGCTGGCCGCCTGCGCGTTCGAGGAGATCGCCGCCGCGATCCGGCATCGCAACACCGCCGCGCTCGGCGAGAGTCCGATGGTCACCGCGATCGCCGAGCGCATCGCGATCGACGACGAGCTGCAGGCGGTCGTCTTCGCCGAACTGGTCGAGGCGGGCCTGAACGTGGCGCCGGACCAGGCGATGCGCGCCATCGCAGACCAGGTCGCAGGCTTCACGGTGCCGTCGGTGACGATGGCCGACGGGCGCAACAGTGACGACGTGCTCGCCGAGGCCGGCATCTACGATCCGGCCAAGCAGGACGAACTGGTGTTCAAGCCGCTGCTGCAGCGGTGGAACGTCTTCACCCGGACGGATCTCGGCGAAGAGGGCGAAAAGGCCCGCGCCGAACTCGCGCATCTGCGCTGAATTACTCCCGGTCGGCGCGTGGATTCACCGCGCCGACCGGATTCTTTTCTTGCGCCGCGAAAAAAGTGATGAAACACACGTGGCGTTGCTCGCGATTAGCTGAGTACATCCGCAATGCGCGGAAGCAAGAAAGGAAAGAATCATGATTGCAGCAATTGTTGGCGGGCTCGTAGCTCTGTTCGGCCTCGGCGCGTCTGCGTTTCTCACTGCACTCGGCATCTTTTTGTGATGCCCCGCGCGGGTACGTCTACTTCGGCTGACATACCCGCGCACACGCACGTTCGGGCGTCACGTTGGACCATGAGGGTGTCCAACGTGCCGCTCGACGCAGCGTCGAAAGTAATTGCTATTTCTTATCTTTGACCTTCGCCATCGACAGCACATCCAATCGCCGGTCGAGTTCTTCCTCGGTGAGTTTTTCATCGAGCAGGCCGCGATCGATAACCGTCTGGCGAATGGTCTTCTTCTGCTTCAACGCTTCCTTGGCGACAGCAGCCGCTTCCTCGTACCCTATTGCCGAATTCAGCGGCGTCACAATGGACGGCGAAGATTCCGCCAACGTACGCAGGTGATCGACATTGGCGACCAGCCCGCGCACACACCTGTCGGCGAAGAGTCGGGAAACATTGGCCAGCAAGCGAATCGACTCGAGCAGATTGCGCGCCATCACCGGGATATAGACATTCAGCTCGAACGCGCCGTTCGCGCCGCCGAACGTGACCGCCGCGTCATTACCGATCACCTGCGCGGCGACCTGCGTAACCGCCTCGGGCAGCACCGGATTGACCTTGCCGGGCATGATCGAGCTGCCGGGCTGGAGGTCGGGCAGCTGAAGCTCGCCGAGCCCGGTCAGCGGGCCCGACCCCATCCAGCGGATGTCGTTGGCGATCTTGGTGAGGCTCACCGCGACGGTGCGCACCGCGCCCGACGCCTCGACGAGTCCGTCCCGCGCCGCCTGCGCCTCGAAGTGATCTTCCGCCTCGCGCAGCGCGTCCAGACCGGTCGAGCGGACCAGTTCCGCGACGACCTTCCCGCCGAAACCGTCGGGTGCGTTGAGGCCGGTGCCGACGGCGGTGCCGCCGATCGGCAGCTCACCGAGCCGCGGCAGCGTCGCCATCAGACGGTCGATGCTCGCGGCGATCTGCCGGGTGTAGCCGCCGAACTCCTGACCGAGCGTCACCGGCACCGCGTCCATCAGATGGGTGCGGCCCGACTTGACCACGGTCCGCCACTCGGTCGACTTGTCCAGCAGCGCCAGCCGCAGGTGCTCGAGCGCCGGCACCAGATCGGTGATGACCGCCTCGGTGGCGGCCAGGTGCACGGCGGTGGGGAAGGTGTCGTTGGACGACTGCGACATGTTCACGTCGTCGTTCGGGTGCACCGTGACGCCATTCGCCTTAGCGATCGAGGCGATCACCTCGTTGGCGTTCATGTTCGAGCTGGTGCCCGAGCCGGTCTGGAACACATCGATCGGGAACTGGTCGTCGTGCTTGCCTTCGGCGATCTCGTTCGCCGCGGCGACGATGGCGTCGGCCTTGGCCGGGTCGAGCAGGCCGAGATCCCGATTCACCTTGGCGCAGGCGGCTTTCAGCAGGCCGAGCGCGCGGATCTGCGCGCGCTCCAGGCCGCGGCCGCTGATCGGGAAGTTCTCCACGGCCCGCTGGGTCTGCGCCCGCCAGAGCGCGTCCACCGGAACCTTGACCTCGCCCATCGTGTCGTGCTCGATCCGATACTGCGTCTCCTCCGTCATGATTTCGACCCTATGCCGCACCGGCGTCCAGTGGGGCTGGCGCGCCTGTAGTGATTCGCACACCGCGGTGACCCGGCTGATCGGGAATATCGCGCGAGGCGGACGAGCGTCGTCGCCCGTCGGCGCGCGTCCGACGCCCGCCGGGAAGACAGGGCGCGGTTCGAAGCAGAGGCGGGCCGCATGGCGAAGATCGGCAAAACAAAAACGCGCAGGCGAATCGCCTGCGCGCTTTGTCGAACTCGGTGCTGCCGATCAGGGGAGCGGCGGGGTGGCGTGTTCGTCGCCGATGAAATCGACCGAGGAGTACTCGCGCAACTTGGTCAAACGGTGGTAGGCGTCGATCATCCGGACCGTGCCGGACTTGGAGCGCATCACGATGGACTGGGTGGACGCGCCACCACCGTAGTAGCGGACACCGCGCAGCAGATCGCCGTCGGTGACGCCGGTCGCGCAGAAGAAGACGTTGTCGCCGGCTACCAGGTCCTCGGTGGTGAGGACGCGGTCGAGGTCGTGGCCCGCGTCGATCGCCTTCTGCCGCTCGTCGTCGTCGGTCGGGGCGAGCATGCCCTGCAGTTCGCCACCCATACAGCGCATCGCCGCGGCCGCGATGATGCCCTCGGGGGTGCCGCCGACGCCGACCAGGATGTCGGTGCCGGAGTCGGGGCGGGCCGCGGCGATGGCGCCCGCGACGTCGCCGTCGGAGATCAGCCGGATGCGCGCGCCCGCGTCGCGGACCTCCTGGATCAGCCCGGCGTGCCGGGGCCGGTCCAGGATGCAGACGGTCAGATCCGACTTCGACAGGCTCTTGGCCTTGGCGACCCGGCGGATGTTCTCGCCGATCGGGACGGAGATATCGATCACGTCGGCGGCGTCCGGGCCGACCGCGATCTTGCTCATGTAGAACACCGCGGACGGGTCGAACATGGCGCCGCGCTGGGCGACCGCGAGCACCGCGATGGCGCCGGGCGAGCCCTTCGACATCAGCGTGGTGCCGTCGACCGGGTCGACCGCGAAGTCGACCTCTGGACCGGTGCCGTCACCCACCAGCTCGCCGTTGAACAGCATGGGCGCTTCGTCCTTCTCGCCCTCACCGATGACAACGACGCCGCGCATGGACACCGAATTCACCAGCTGCCGCATCGCGTCGACGGCGGCGCCGTCGCCCCCCTCCTTGTCGCCGCGGCCGACCCACCGGCCAGCGGCCATCGCACCGGCCTCGGTGACGCGGACCAGCTCTAGCGCGAGGTTGCGGTCCGGCGCCTCGCGGCGGCTCGGTGTCGGGGAAGATGCCGTCATTGCGGGGTGCCTCCTGTGCGTCGGTACAGAATTCGATGCGCCGCGCGCGGGGTCTACGTAAGCTGCCGCCTCCGGCCCTGACCGCGCGCGACGGTCCGGACGATTGTCTCACTCCGACTGGGACGGGCGTACACCCTGCTCGCCCGTCCGGGGTGGGAGATGGCGCACTGAACACGCGAGTGGATACTGAGTGCGTGTCCCCACAAAAGCCACGCATCATGAACGACTACCGGGATCTGTTCTGGTCGTTGATCCCGCTCGTGTTGATCGCCGTGGTTTTCGCAGGCCTCGCGAGCCAATGCAGTTTCGCCGCAAAGGGTCCGACGCAGGGACAGATCCCCCACTTCGACGTGAAGGCGGCGCTGACCTCCGACGCGCGCAGCCTGCCATTCCCCATCCGGAACCCGGCCCTCCCCAGTGACTGGACCCCCAACTCCGGCAGTCGCGAAAACATCAGCGGCACCGGCGGCGGCCCGATCAGCACTGTCGGCTATATCACTGGCCACGGCTCCTACATGCGCTTCAGCCAGAGCAACGCGACCGAGGAATCGATGTCCCGGTTCGTCCTCGGCTCCCGCTACGCCAGCGGCACCGAGCAGATCGGCGACCAGAAATGGATCGTCTACTCCGAACCCGGCTCGGAATCCGCCTGGGTAGCCGACCTCGGCCAGTCCCGCGTGCTCATCACCGGCGCGGGCCAGCGCGACTCGTTCGTCACCCTGGCCCAGGCGATCAGCGCGGCACAGCCGCTGAGCCGTTAGGCAGGAGCCACCCAGGTCAGGCCTGCTGCTTCCGCGGCCTCACCTAGCCGCTTGTCATATGCGACTACAGCGGTGAGATCAGTTGCCAGTTCCAGCGCGGTGGCCAAGTGGAGTGCGTCGAGGCTTCGGATGGTCGCGGGTGAAATCGCCGCGGCGTTCGACCGTACGATGCCATCCATATCGAGCCTGTCCACCCGAGACAGGACAGCGGGGATGTGAATCAGGTCGGCGGGCTCGGCAACCCGCACCGCGCGGACCAACTCGACCTCGACAAGGGCAGACGCCACCCACGGCACCTCGGGTCGATCGTCGAGCCAGTTCATCAGCGCGGCGGACTCGGTCTCCAGATGGACCAGTTTCACCAGCGCGCTGGTGTCCAGATAGAGCATCAGTAGCGCTCGTCATCTCGAAGCGCCCGCAGCGCCGTGCTCGCCCGATCGGCTGGGTCCGCAGGCGCTGTTACCAGCCGACGGCGCACATCCGCAAGAAGGTCTGCACGCCCCCTGGTCGCCGGCCGCATCCGCCCTTCGGCAAGCATCTTGGCGCGAATATCCCGCTCCGCGTCTACCGGCACGATGCGGCCGATGACTTTGCCTCGCTCGGTGATTTCGATCGTTTCGCCCGCTTTGACCAACGCCAAGCATCGAGCTGTGTGGTGTGAGAGCTCACGGATGGGGATGGCAGTCATAGAAGTATTGTGTCACAAATTTGTGTCACATGGCAGTTCAATGACGGTGGCTGACCACGTTGACGATGGTGCCGCTGGGGTCGCGGACGAAGAAGCGGCGGACGCCCCACTCCTCGTCGGTCAACGGATAGACGATGTCGGCGTCCGCGGCGGTCATCGCCTCGTGCACGGCGTCGACGTCGTCGACCTCGACGCTCATGTTCGGCTGTAGCTTTTCCGCGCCGGGGCCGACGAGCAGCACCTGGGCGGTGGGGTTGGACGGTGAGGCCATGGTGACGACCCAGCCGAGATCCATCGCCTCTTCGAAGCCGAGCAACTTGTAGAAGTCGCGGCTGCGCTCGATGTCGGTGGTGCGGATGTCCGGCGTGGCCCGGCGGATCGTCATTTGTCGTCCTCGAGGTCGGTGCGCGACAGCGCGTCCTCGACGCGCTTTCTGGCACCGGCCAGGTGTTCCTCGCAGCGGTTGGCCAGCGCCTCGCCGCGCTCCCACAGGGCAAGCGACTCGTCCAGGTCGAGACCGCCCTGCTCGAGCATCTTCACGACATTGACCAGCTCGTCGCGGGCGCGCTCGTAACCGAAGGTGGCGATCTCGGCCAGTTCGGTCTCGGCAGTCGGCGGAGTGGATGAATAACTGCCGGGCTCGGCCAAGATCAGCTCCTCCTTGTTTCGGTGTTTTCGGTGGGGCGCTGCGCGCCTAGTGCCTTCGTGCCCAGCGCTGCCGCGGAGACGGCGCCGTCGGCGACCCTGATGCGCAGCTGACTGCCCGCGGGCGCGTCCTCGATCGTGCGCACCACATGCCGCTCAGTGCCCGCGAGGCGCTGCACGACAGCGTAGCCACGGGCCAGGGTGGCGGCCGGGCCCACCGCGGTCAGCTTCTCGCGCAGGTGCCTGGTCGCGGTGGCCTCGGTGCGGATGTACTGCTCGGCGATGCGCCGGGCCGACGCCCGCAGGCGCTCGATTTCCTCACGGCGGCGGTCGATTTCGCGCAGCGGGTCGGCGAGCACGGGACGCGAGCGCAGCTGGGTCAGCGCGCGCGTTTCCCGGTCGACCCAGCCGCGCAACGCGGCGGCGGAGCGGGCGCGCATATCGCGCACCCCGGCCAATTCCGCGGCGGCGTCGGGGACAACGCGTTTCGCGGCATCGGTGGGGGTGGCGGCGCGCAGGTCGGCGACCAGATCGCTGAGCGGGTTGTCCGGCTCGTGGCCGATCGCGCTCACGATCGGGGTGGTCGCGGCGACGATGGCGCGGCACAGTGCCTCGTCGGAGAAGGGCAGCAGATCCTCGACGCTGCCGCCGCCGCGGGCGAGCACGATCACCTCGACCGTCGGGTCGCGGTCGAGCTGCGCCAGCGCTTCCAGCATCTGCGTCACCGCGGTCGGTCCCTGCACCGCGGTATTGCGGATCTCGAAACGCACTGCGGGCCAACGATTTCTGGCCACGGTCAGAACGTCGCGCTCGGCGGCGCTCGCGCGGCCGGTGATCAGGCCGATGGTTTTGGGCAGGAACGGGATCGGCCGCTTGAGCCGCGGATCGAAGAGTCCCTCGGCGGCGAGCAAAGCCTTGAGCCGCTCGATCCTGGCGAGCAGCTCGCCGATGCCGACCGGGCGAATCTCGATGACGCGCAAAGACAAAGTGCCGCGGCCGGTGAAAAAGGACAGCTTGCCGTAGACCACGACCCGGCTGCCTTCCTGCAGCGGAATCGGGGACTTGCGGATCAGATCCGGGTCGCACGTCACCGAGAGCGACATGTCCGCGGACGTGTCGCGCAACACCAGGAACGCGGTGCGGGTGCCCGGCCGCAGATTGATCTGAGTGATCTGACCCTCGACCCAGATGCTGCCGAGCCGGTCGATCCACTGCGCGACCTTGATCGCGACGGAACGGACCGGATACGGCTGCTCGGCGGAATTCGCGGGCGCGGCGGCCTGGGGTTGGTCGGTGCGCTCGGGTTGGCCGGGGGTGGCCCGGCCAACCGTCTGCGAAGGCGTCCGGGGTTCGGTCACTGGGCCCGCACGGTGGCGATCCGATTCGTCAGCATGGTCACGAACGGCGCCCGGTCCTGGGTCTGCTGCTCGTAATCCAGCAGCGCGGTGAGGTCTTCGACGGTCAGCATGCGCAGGCGGGCACGCAGCTGCGCGAGGGTCATGTTGGCGTAGTCGTAGCGGGTGGCTACTTCGGGCTCGCTGATCGCGGGCGCGGGGTCCTCCGCGCGGACGATCTCCAGTTCCGGTTCCGGCTCGGCGGTGTCCGGCTCGGCGACGAAGTCGACCGGGTGGCCGTTGCGCCCGGCCGGGGTCTCCTGGGTGGTGACGGGCGATTCGGATTCTTCGGCGGCGTACAGATCGAAGCGGCTGGTGTGCGCCGCGGTGCCGCCGAAGGATTGCTCGCTGTCGAGGTCCTCGTCGAAGGTGGCCCACTCCGGCTGTTCTTCCGGAGCGTTGCCCAAACGATCGAAAACCGCGTCGCCCTTGAGTGCGAGGCTGGTCACGAACTGCTGGACGTGCATCGTCGTCTGCAGCATCTGGCTGATGGCGGTGATCGGCAAATTCATTGCGGCCGTGGGTAGCCTGCGAGTTTCCTCAATGGCGTATACGGCGGCCCCGGCGGCTACCCGGGCCAGGAACGGTGGTCGAAACATGGTCCTAGCCTGCCCGAAATGGTGTGCTATGCAAAGGTCGGGGCTCACCGGAGTGATTCTGGCGCATGGAACGGCGTGCGCAGAGTACGCCTCGCCGCCGCGCGCACAGTTCGCGGGCGCACTGCCCGAACGGCGCGGAGTCGGTGTGCGCACGTAAGCTGTCGGCATGTCCACGGCCATACCCTTGAACGTCGGAATTGCCCGCTCAGCGGGTGCCGGAACCGCCGATACCGTCGGCGGCAAGCGGGTGCTGCTCGCGGAGCCGCGCGGGTACTGCGCCGGCGTGGACCGAGCGGTGGAAACCGTGGAGAAGACCCTGGAAAAGCACGGCGCGCCGATCTACGTGCGCAAGGAGATCGTGCACAACCGCCACGTCGTGGAAACGCTGCGTGAGCAGGGCGTCATCTTCGTCGACGAGACCGACGAGGTGCCCGAGGGCTCGGTGGTCGTGTTCTCCGCGCACGGCGTCTCACCGGCCGTGCACACCTCCGCCGCGGCGCGCAATCTGCACACCATCGACGCGACCTGCCCGCTGGTCACCAAGGTGCACCAGGAGGCGAAGCGGTTCGCCCGCGACGACTACGACATCCTGCTGATCGGCCACGAGGGCCACGAGGAGGTCGAGGGCACCGCGGGCGAGGCACCCGACCACGTGCAACTGGTGGACGGTCCCGCCGCGGTGGACAAGGTCACCGTGCGCGACGAGTCGAAGGTGATTTGGCTCTCACAAACCACGCTGAGCGTCGACGAGACGATGGAAACCGTGCAGCGGCTGCGTGAGCGCTTCCCCGCGCTGCAGGACCCGCCCAGCGACGACATCTGCTACGCCACCCAGAACCGTCAGGTCGCGGTCAAGGCGATGGCACCCGAATGCGATCTGGTGATCGTCGTCGGCTCGCGCAACTCGTCGAACTCGGTGCGCCTGGTCGAGGTCGCCCTCAACGCCGGCGCCAAGGCCTCCTACCTGGTCGACTACGCCCGCGAGGTGGACCCCGCCTGGCTCACCGGCGTGCGCACCATCGGCATCACCTCCGGCGCCTCGGTTCCGGAGATCCTGGTCCGCGGCGTCCTCGACATGCTCGAAGAGCACGGCTACGCCGACGTCCAGCCGGTCACCACAGCCAACGAAACCCTCGTCTTCGCTCTGCCCCGAGAGCTGCGCACCACCCGCGCCCGCTAGTTAATACACGCCGCCCGCGTTAAATCCGTCGCGTCGCAACCTGCCGGCCTGGCACCATCGCCGAGTGCCAGCAGCCATGACGTCCGACCAGCTCGCCACCCGTACATCGCGCGCGGTCGACGCGGCCGTCGCCGCGGGCCGTGCGCTCGGGCTGACGGTGACCGACGCGACGATCTTGCACGACGCGTTCTCCGTCGTTGTGCACCTGGCTCCGGCACCGGTGGTGGTTCGCGTCCCCACCGTTTTACCCGCGCACATGGACCTCGACGCGCAGGCCGCACGCCAGCGGGTAGAGCTCGATGTGGTGGCGTGGCTCGCCGAACAGGGCACGCCGGTGATTCCGCCGAGTCCGCTGGTGCGGCGGGAACCCGTGCGGCGCAACGGTTTCTCGATGACGTTCTGGCAGTTCGTCGAGCAGGACCCGAGCGTCGAGCCCGACTACGTGCACAACTCCGGCCTGATCGCCGACCTGCACGCCGCGCTGCGCGACTACCCAGGGGAGCTGCCGTTCCTGTCCTCGGCCGAACCGGCGTGGGTCACCGAGAGCCTTGCCGCCCTCGCGGCGCACCCCGGCCTGATCGACCCAGCCGACCTCGAACGCGCACAGCGCGAATGGGCGGTCCTGGAGCCGGTCATCCGGTCGCGTGCGGCGTTCGAGGCGGAGTTCCCTGGAATCGACCTACAGCCGATCCACGGGGATTCCCCGGCGGTCAATATCGTCGCCGTGCCGGGTGGTGTGTTGTATGCCGACTTCGAGCTGGCCACCTTGGGACCGGTCGAATGGGATCTGGCGTTTCTCGGCCCCGAGTGCGAGGCCGCCTACAACGCCGTGGCCGAGCGCCGAGGACAGCGACAGTTGGATGAGCGCGTGATGCGCTTCATCAACGCCGTAGGCATGGCAAGGACGCTGGCGTGTCTCGTGCTCGTTCCGCAGCTGCCGATGCTCGCCGACGCGTTGAAACCGTCCATTGAGCACTGGCGGGCAATGCCGTTTGCCGACGGTCTGGGTAACTGACGACCCCGGCGGGAGCTACAGGTTTTCGGGCCTGCGGCGGTCGGGGCGGCTCGAATCGCGTTCGCGGTAGCGGACATTGGGCTGAGGGTGGGGTGGCGGCATTTCGCCGCGACGGCGCGGGGGATTGCCGCGGGGTGGTTCGGCGTCCGTGCGCGGGCCTGCGGCGGCGGGGCGGGCGCCGGTGCGGGGGGCCGGGCGGCCCTCGCGGGGGCGGGCGGGGCCGGCGACTCGGGGCGGGGCGTCGGCCACCGGTGTGGTGGCTCGGCGGGACGGTCGCGGGGTGTCTTCGGCGCGGTCGAGATCGTCCGCGTCGTCCTTGGGGCGGCGGGTGCGGCGGCGGGCCGATTCGGCGAGACCGGCGGTGCCGGGTCGGCCGGTGCGCGGGCGCTTGGTGCCGGGTCGGCCCCAGCTTTCGCTGCGCTTGGGGTCGGCCGCGGCGTCGCTGCGTCGCTGCATCATGATGCGTGCGCCGCCGATCAGCAGGACCAGCGCGGTGGCGAGGAACATGGTGGGGAACCGCTCGACCAGCGGGACCGCCAGTTTCAGCAGGATTTCAGTGATCGAGTCCAGCGCGACGCCGGTCAGCTGCTTGTAAGCCAGCGGAACCGCGATGAACAGCAGCAGCGGCGGCAGCACCATGGTGGTGAACAGCCCGCGATAGCGGACTGTCAGTACGGCTGCGACACAACCGACGATGTATAGCGCGGCGAAGGTACCGGTCAGGTCGGTACTGTCGCCGTTCGCATCGATCAAGAAACCCAGAAACGTGCAGGCAACCGCGATCAGGACCGCCGCGCCCACCGGGAGACCCGGGACCGTCGGCAGTATCGAGCGTTGCGGCGCGGGCACCCGGGTTCGCACACGTTGGGAAGCAGCCACATTATGAACACTAACCTTCGCCGCCTCGGACGGCGTTATGGCACGGCGGTTGTCCCGGCTAATCGTCGGCGTCGGCGAAGCCCACCGCGCGTGGCCACGAATCCACTCGCTCGATCGCAGGCACCTCCTGTTCCGCTATTTCCAGGTCGTGCAGTTTGCGCGCGGTGACCATCACCCGCGATTCCACCGACGCGACCGTGTAGTTGAAAGCGTCGACGGCCTTGCCGAGTTGCGCGCCGAGCCGATCCAGATGCCTGCCCGTCATGCCGAGCCGGGCGTACAACTCCTTGCCTAATTGCTGAACCGTTGCCATATCCCGGGACAGCGCCTCCTGCCGCCAGCCGAACGCGACCGTGCGCAGCAGCGCGATCAATGTGGTCGGCGTCGCGAGGATCACGTTCCGGCCGAACGCGTACTCCAGCAGCCCCGAGTCAGTGGTCAGCGCGGCGTCCAGGAACGGATCGCCGGGGATGAAAAGCACCACGAATTCCGGCGCCGGATCGAACGCGGCCCAGTACGCCTTGTCGGCCAGCTGGTCGATGTGCCCGCGCAGGTGCTTGGCGTGCCTGGTCAGATGCTCGGCCCGCATGTCGGGATCGTCGACCATGCTCGCGTCCAGATAGGCGCTGAACGGCACCTTGGCGTCGACCACGATGTGCCTGCCGCCGGACAGATTCACCACCAGGTCGGGGCGGACGTTGCCGGTGCGGTCGCCATCGCCGTCGCCGCGGGCCGCGCGGGTCACCTGGGTGTCGAAGTCGACGTGTCTGGTCATCCCGGCCAGCTCGACCACCCGCTCCAGCTGGATCTCGCCCCACCGCCCGCGCACCTGCGGCGCGCGCAACGCGGCGACCAGCTGACTGGTCTGGCTGGTGAGCTGCAGCGAGGTGCGCTGCATGCCGGCGACCTGCTCGCGCAGGCTGGAGTACGCGTTGATCCGATGGTGCTCGACCTGCTGGATGTGCTGGTTCAGCGCGCCGACCGCGTCGCGCAGCGGATCGACCATGGCGCCGATCGCCTGCGAATGCCTGCGCGCCGCATCCTCGTTCGCCGCGGTGAGCGACTGCCGCAACAGGTGCTCGTTGTCGGTGGCCGCCGCGAGTCTCGCCTCCGCCTGCGCGGCCCGCTGCCCGGCGCGCGCGGCATGGCCGAGCCAGCCGAGCCCTACCCCGGCGGCGAACACCAGCATCAGTGCGACGAGCATCGGTGCGGTCATAGCGCCGATAGTGCCGCACCCCACCGACAAGAACGCGCCGGTCGGCAATTACGCAGCGCCGTGTCGGCAAACGCGGTGGTCAAGCCGTCCATACGTTTCGGTGCGACGCCGTCAGTCATGACAAGGCAACCGAATTCGTGACCCGCATCGCTCGGTAGTGATCGACCAGGCGCCGCACCCGAGGGCGCGAGGCGCTACGCCGCGTCGAAAACCGCACTCGCGGTGGGACTATGAGCCCGACGTCCGAACGACCGCGGCGCGGCCGCACGGTGCCCGCGCGCGCCGCGGAATAGCCATCGGAGTGCCGGCGAATCACCGCTGACACGCCGCACAAAAGGGCGGCTATCCGACACGGCGGCCTCGGCAATTGAATTGTGTCGGTGCGGTGGCCTACGGTTTCGCGGATGCGGATGCTGCACACCTCGGACTGGCACATCGGGCGCACGTTCCACGGGGTCGATCTGCTTGCCGACCAGGCGCGTTCACTGACCGCGATCGCGGAGCTGGTGGCCGAGGAGTCTGTCGACGTGGTGGTGCTGCCCGGCGACGTGTACGACCGGTCCATTCCGAGTGCCGACGCGATCGCGGTGTGCAACCGCGGCTTCGAGGCCATCCGCGCGGCCGGGGCCCGCATCGTCGCCACCTCGGGCAACCACGATTCGCCCGCCCGGCTCGGGGCAGGCGCGAGCTTCGCGGCGGCGGGTGGGCTGCACCTGCGCACCACTGTCGCCGAGGCCGACCGGCCGGTACTGCTCGACGACGAGCACGGTCCCGTGGCGTGCTACGGCATCCCGTACCTGGAGCCGGACATCACCCGCGCGGAACTCGGTGTGCCGCAGGCGCGTTCGCATGCCGACATCCTCGACGCCGCGATGGGCCGGATCCGTGCGGACATCGCGCGGCGCGACGGCACCCGCACCGTGGTGCTCGCTCACGCCTTTGTCGTCGGCGGCGAGGCGACCGGTTCGGAACGCTCGATCTCGGTCGGCGGCGTGGAGACGGTGCCGATGTCGGCCTTCGACGGCATCGACTATGTCGCTCTCGGCCACCTGCATTCCCCGCAAACGCTCTCGGAGTCCGTGCGCTATTGCGGCTCCCCGCTGCCGTATTCGTTCGCGGAGAGCTCGCACCGCAAGGCGGTATGGCTCATCGAGCTCGACGCCGCCGGACTGCACTCGGTCCAGCGGCGCGACCTGCCTGTGGTCCGCGGGCTGAGCAAGCTCACCGGAACACTGGACGAGCTGCTCACCGACGTGCACCACGCGCCCGCCGAGGAGCACTACGTTTCCGCGGTGCTCACCGACTCGACCCGCCCGGTCGACGCGATGCGCAAGCTGCGCGAACGGTTCCCGCACGCGGTGCACGTCGAGTGGGTGCGGCCGGAGGGCAACCCGGAGCTGCGCTACCGTGAGCGGGTGCACGGTCGCCGCGATACCGAAGTAGCGCAGAGCTTCCTCACCGACGTCCGCGGTGTGCCGAGCGAGGGCGAAATGGCTTGGCTGGAGCGGGCACTCGCGGCCGCGGTCGCGGAACCGGATCAGGCGCTGACAGCCGCCGACGCGGCAGCGGAACTCTCGGCGTGAGGCCGCGCCTTACCGCTCGCCGAGCGGCGCGCCCCGTGCCGCCCAGCGATGGCCATGCGACGATGGCCGGTGCGGCTGCATGAGGCTGCACAAGCTGGAGATGACCGCCTTCGGCCCGTTCGCCGAAACCACGGTCGTCGACTTCGACGCGCTCGGTGCCGACGGGCTCTTCCTGCTGCACGGGCAGACCGGGGCGGGCAAGACCACCGTGCTCGACGCCATCGCGTTCGCGCTCTACGGCCGGGTCCCCGGCGCCCGCGGCGAAAGCAAGCGACTGCACTCCGATCACGCGCCGGAACAGACTCCGCCGCAGGTGATCCTGGAGGCCACCCTCGGCGGACGCCGGGTGCGACTCACCCGCATCCCCGAGTTCGAACGCCCGAAGCTGCGCGGCACCGGCATGCGCACCGATCCCGCCAAGGCGACGCTGGCCTGGCTGGACGGGCGCGGCGAAAACCTCTCCCGGATACCCGATATCGGCGATGAGATCATCCGGCTGCTCGGCATGAGCGCCGACCAGTTCTTCCAGGTGGTGTTGCTGCCGCAGGGCGACTTCGCGCGATTCCTGCGGGCGGACAACGAAGATCGCGAGAAGCTGCTCGAAAAGCTCTTCGACACCGAACGATTCGGCAGCGCCGAACAGTGGCTCGCGGACAAGCGCCGCGCCTCCACCGCCGACCTCGACTCCCGCAAGCAGGGCATCGACCGGCTGATCGCGCAGGTCGGCGTCGCGGCGGGGGCGGGAGCGGCGGAGACCCTCGGCCCGCTGGAGGCCGTCGGCTGGTCGCAGGAGCTGCTCGCGACCGCGCGGACCGACCTGACCGCCGCGGCGACGGAAGCCGAACGCCGCCAGCAGGAGTCGGGCCGCGTGCGCACCCTGGCCGAGGAACAACGCCGCCTGCACGAGCTGCGCCGCCGAATGTCGGCCGCTCGCAAGCAACTCGACGACTATGCCGCCTCGGTAGACCAGCGCACCGCGCTGCAGGCCGAACTCGAACTCGCCCGCCGTGCCGAGCCGGTTGCCGCCGCCATCGATGAGGCGCGCGACGCCGTCATGCAGCTGCGCCGCAAGGACACCGAAACACTCAGTGCCAGTCGCCAATTGGCCGCACGTCTGCTCGAACCCGCCGGTGCTGACCTCGGCGGCGTCGAGCTGGTCCGGGAGGCGGCAGACCCGGCGGACATCAGGGACGACGCCGACATCGACGCCGCTATTCGGCGCTGGAGCGCGCAGCTCGGCGGCCTTGACGAGGTGCGCGCCGATGCTACAGCCGCCACCCGGCTCACCCGGCAGTTGGCCGGGCTGCGCGACGAAGACGCGGCCCTGAACACCACGGTGACCAAACTGACCCGGCTGCGCGAGCAACTCCCCGGCTCGCTCGCCACCCTCGAGGCCCGCCTGCGCGAGGCGACGAACGCGGCCGCCACGCTGCCGACCTTGACGGCCGAATGCGAGCGGCTCCAGACCGCCGCTGCGGCCGCGGTCGAACTCGCTTCCCGCAAAACAGGTTTGGACCACGCCCGGGTCGAGTTCGAGACGGCTCGCGCCGCACACAATGACGCCAAGGAACGGGTTCTTGACCTACGGGAGCGCAGGCTGGCGGGGATGGCCGCCGAACTCGCCGATGGGCTGACCGACGGTCAGCCGTGCACGGTGTGCGGTTCCGCCGAGCATCCCGCGCCCGCCCGCCCCACCGCCGGCGCCGTCTCCAAGGATGCCGAAGAGGCGGCGGTGGCGGCCGAACGCGCCGCCGAGGACGCGCGTGACCGCGTGCTGGCCCGAATCACCGCCCTGGAGCGCGAGATCGAGACGCTCACCGTCCGCGGCGGCGACACCGACCGGGTCGAACTGGCCGCCGCCCTCCGCGCCGCCACCGACCGCTACACCGACACCGCCGAATTGGCCGCTCTCGCCGACGGCCTGACCGCTGAGCTCGCCCGGCTGCGCACCGACGAGTCGCGCCTGCACGACGAACTCCGCGAATCCGATTCGCGCCGAAGCACAGTCGCGGCGAACGTCGCCGCCGCCACCACACGCCTCGCCGAACTCAATGACCGCCTCCGCGTTGCCGCGGGCGCCGACGAGACCATCGAGCGCCGCTACGCCCGCCTCACCGCCCTTGTCGCCGACGCCACCACCCTGCGCGACGCTCGCGCCGACACCGCAGCCGCGCGCGAACAGGTAGCTGTCATCGCTGACCGTGTCGAAAACCTGTCCCGTGCCGCAGGTTTCGTACCCGAGCAGGAAGGCAACCAGCAGCGAGCCGAGGCAGTGGCCGGTGCGGCATCCGCAACCGATGAATCGAGTGATTCGGCTACGGCACGCGCCGAAGAAGCAGGCACGGCGACGGCGGATGAGCCGGTCACCGAACCCGCACCGCGGTCTGTCGAGATACCCCAGGACGTGGTGGCGCGACTGACCGCATATGCCCGCGTGGTCACCGCGGCCAGCCGCACTCCGCAACGGCAAGCCGACATCGAAGCCGAACTGACCAACGCCGACCGCACCCGCGCACACGCGGAAGCCGTTCTCGCGGAACCGGAAATCCGAGCGGCCGCCGCCACCGAGCCGGGCGACCTGACCGAACTCGAGTCCGCCGTCGCCGCCGCGCAGACGCAACTGAACACCGCCGTCGCCGCACACGCCGAAGCAACCAGGCGGGTCAGCCTCCTGGAAGACCTCGGCGGCCAACTCTGGGCGGCAGTGGATCGCATCGCACCATTGCAGCGCACCCACGACGAACTGGCCGGGCTCGCCGAGGTGGTCGCGGGCCGCGGCGAGAACAACCGCAGGATGTCGCTGCGCTCTTACGTTCTCGCCGCTCGACTGGAAGAGGTGGCTCAGGCTGGTTCGCTGCGCCTGCGCCGAATGTCCGGTGGCCGTTACGAATTCGTGCACTCCGACAAGGCGGGTCCGCGCGGCCGTCGCGGCGGACTCGGCCTCGACATTCGCGACGACTACACCGGCGCCATCCGCCCCGCCAAGACCCTCTCCGGCGGCGAAACCTTTATGGCGTCACTGTCGTTGGCCCTCGGCCTGGCCGACACCGTCGCCGCCGAATCCGGCGGCCTCGTGCTGGACACCCTCTTCATCGACGAGGGCTTCGGCGGCCTCGACGCCGACACCCTGGACGCGGTGATGGGTGTCCTCGACGAACTCCGCGCCGGCGGCCGCGTCGTCGGCGTCGTCAGCCACGTCGACGAAATGCGCCAGCGCATCCCCAGCCGCCTGCACGTCCGGCGTGGCCGCACCGGCTCCCACCTCGAGGCCACCGTCGCCTAACCGGACCGTTGAACTCGACGCGATATCGAGGTCGAAGAGGGTATTCGCTGTCGGGCTCGTGGACGGTGCCGCTCGTCGGGCTGATGGTGCTGATGGCGCTCAACATCGTGATCGGCTTGTCGGCCGGACGCGCCGCTATATCGAGCGCGTCAGCACATCGCTGCCATGAGCGAAACTCGTTGCAGGACAGAGGCAACCGTCAGCACAAGGTGCCGCGTCCGGCCTCGTGATCGAGCAGCCAGCGCTTGATCGGCAGACCCCACCGGAAGCCGCCGAGCGCGCCGCCGATGCGATAGATGCGGTGGCATGGGACGAACAGGGCCGCCGCGTTGCGCGCACAGGCGTTGGCCGCGGCGCGGGTGGCGTCGGGGCGGCCGGAGATGGCGGCGTACTCGGTGTAGGTGATCGGAGCGCCCGCCGGGACCTTGCGCAGGACATCCCAGGCGTGCATGAGGAATTCGCCGGATTGCTGGCGAACCGGGACCTCATCGATCGCGGTGAGATCGCCGTCGTGGTAGGCGGTGATGATCCGGGTGAGCTCGCCGAGCGAATCCCGTTGCCGCAGTTCGGCCGGACGCAAAGCCGGGTGGATCACCGGGTGCAGCTGGTCCACGTCGGCGGTCCACCCGGCAGCCAGCACGGCACCGTCGGCGTCGACCACGGCGGTGAACGGGCCGATCGGAGTATCGACCGTCGCGAAATCCGCGGTGGTGGTACCGATGTGGCGCTTGATCGGGCGAACAGCGGTGGTGGCGTTCATGATTCGGTGCTCGCTTTCGAGGAGGCGGACTTGGCGCGGGCGGCGCGGTCGGTCAGCGCCGCCTTCCACAGGTGCATGGACAGGTAGGAGCGCCATGGCGCCCAGCGTGCGGTGTCGCCGAGGTCGATGCCGAGCACTGCGGCGCCCTGGCGGACCACCAGATCGGTGTTCAGCAGTACGTCCGGGTCGGCGAGCAGGCGCATGGTCACGTAGTCGGCCGTCCACGGGCCGACCCCGTCCAACGCGAGCAGGTCGCGGCGCAGTTCGGCGGCGGTGCGGCCCTGGTGCAACGCCAGTTCGCCGCTGGCCAGCGCCGCGGCCGCGCCGATGATCGAGCGAATCCGCCGCGTCGGACCGGTCAGCACCTCGGTCCCGCGTTCGGCAATCACCGCCGGGGTGGGGAACAGCAGGGGTATTGGCCCGTCGACCCGATCGCCGAGCGCGTCGACCAGCCGCGCGGTGTGCGTCGCTGCCGCCGACACCGAGATCTGCTGCCCGATCATGGTGCGCAGCAACAGTTCCGGCCCGTCCAAGCAGCCGGGCACCCGAATGCCGGGGGAGAAGACAGCCCGTCGCCCGGCGCCGGGCTCCAGCTCGGCGTCCGGTGGTGATCCGGCGCCCGCGTCGGGTAGTCGAGTGGTGTCCGGGTCGGCCAGCTCCGGTGTCGAAACCCGCTGTCCCGGAGCGACACCCAGCGCCTCGTCGATGCCGATCGGGTCGGCGTCGAGGTCGAGCAGGTGCCGTAGTCGCGCGACCGTCGGTGCCAGGTCCCGCATGTCGTGCAGGGCCAGCTCGGCCCGCACATGGTCGCGCTGGAAACTGAGCCGGGTCGTCGCGTGCCCGTGTGGCGTGCGCAGATTTCGGGTGTAGGCGCGGCTCTCCCACAACTCCATGCCAGGAACCACATGCGAGGAGAGGAACCACTCCAGCCAGGCCCGATCCAGCGGCTCGCGGTAGGGCAGCCGCAGGCTGAGCGAGCCGTTCACGGCGGGCACCGGGCGTCCATTCGAGGCCGACTTCGCCCGATTCGACTCGGCCCGCATGGTGGTGGGGCTGACCGCGAACACCTCGCGCACCGTGTCGTTGAACTGGCGAATGCTGGCGAACCCGGCCGCGAAAGCGATGTCCGACATGGGCATTGCCGTCGTCTGGATCAACAGCCGGGCGGTGTGCGCCCGGTGCGCGCGGGCCAGCGCCAGCGGGCCTGCGCCGAGTTCGGTGGTGAGCACGCGGGTCAGCTGCCGCTGCGAATAGCCGAGCGTGGCGGCCAGCGCGGGCACGCCGCCGCGTTCGATCACCCCGTCGCCGATCAGCCGCATCGCCCGCGCGGCCAGGTCCGCTCGGGTGTTCCAGAGGGGCGATCCGGGGGCGGCGTCCGGCAGGCACCGGCGGCAGGCCCGGTAGCCCGCCTGCTGTGCCGCCGCCGCGGTCGGCAGGAACGACACATTCATCCGTTTCGGCGTGATCGCCGGACACGAAGGGCGACAATAGATTCCGGTGGTCCGCACGGCAGTGAAGAACTGCCCGTCGAAGCGGGAGTCCCTGGTCGACACCGCCCGGTAGCACCCCTCGAAATCCAACGCTGTGATCGTCACGCCCACCACAATGTCAGCTGTCGGCAACCTCCGCTAGCGGAAATCTGCCACCACCCCTGGTAAGTGTGCGATGCGCACGGGGGCGTTGTCGGGGCGAATCGCGAACGCGCAGATCAGCCGCTACCCGGACGGGCGGAGCGTCGCCCTCATCGCGCCGCCCCGCCCCGCCGCGCTCAGCAGCAGCGATTTGTCGGGTTGTTATCCGCGTCCGCGTGCCGGGTCTTCCAGTACTCGCGTTCCGTCGGCACCGCGCAGCCGGGATGGTTGCGCGCCAGATGGTCCACGTACCGCTGATAGTCCTGGCCGCCGAGGATCGAGTTGAACCACCAGCCGACCGTGCGAACCGCTGTCGCACCGGCACGCAGGCCCCGCACGGCAGCCGATCGACTGCCGTGCGGGGCGACGTGCACGGTCATTGCGTCGCTTTCACCTGTGCGGCGCCCGGCGCTCGGACTTTCCCTGAGGCGATCAAGGCGTCCCATTCCCGTTGCACCTCCTTTTCCTCCAAGGTCGCGAGGAACGACGTCGGCGCGAAGATCTTCGACGGCTCATCCGGTGATTCGCTGTCCGGTCCGCCGCCCGCACGCCAGGCCCGCACACAGACCACGAAGCCGACGATCGCCACGATCAGCACCAGCACCGCGAAGATGACCGACAGACTGCCCTGGATGAAGGTGTTGCGCACCACCTTGTCCATGTCGGCGGCCGTCTTGGCGGGCGCCAGGATCTTCCCCGCGTCGACCGCCGCCACGTAAACGCTGTGCTGCTTCCAGTAGCCGATGCTCGGGTCGGCTGAGAAGATCTTCTGCCAGGACGCCGTCATCGTCACGACGAGATCCCAGATCAGCGGGATCGCCGGAATCCAGGCCCACTTGACCAGGCCCTTCTTGATCACGATGGTCAGCACCACGGTGAGCGCGATCGCGGCGAGCAACTGGTTGGAGATGCCGAACAGCGGATACAGCGTGTAGATGCCGCCGAGCGGATCGGTGACACCCATCAGCAGCACCGAGCCCCACGCGGCGACCACGATCGCCGAGCAGAGCCAGGCGCCGGGCCGCCACGACGGATCCTTGAACTTCTTGGCAGGGCCGCCGAGGTTACCCAGCGAGTCCGACAGCATGAAGCGCGCGACACGGGTGCCCGCGTCGATCGTGGTGAGGATGAACAGCGCCTCGAACATGATCGCGAAGTGGTACCAGAACGCCTTGAGGCCGCTGCCGCCGAGGAACTTGTGCAGCACCTCGGACATACCGACGGCGAGCGTCGGCGCGCCACCGGTCCGCGAAACGATGCTGGTCTCGCCGACGTCCTTGGCCGCCTGGGTCAGCTCAGCGGGGGTGATCGGATCCCCGCTCAGGCCAAGGCTGTTGGTGTAGGCAGCCGCTTTTTCCGCGGTGCCACCGGTGAGGCCGCCGCTCGCGTTCATCGCGAAGTAGAGGTGCTGATCGATGATGCTCGCGGTGATGATCGCCATGACCGCGACGAACGACTCCATCAGCATGCCCGCGTAGCCGATCATCCTGGCCTGCGACTGCTTCTCCAGCAGCTTCGGCGTGGTGCCCGAGGAGACCAGCGCGTGGAATCCGGACAGCGCGCCGCAGGCGATGGTGATGAACAGGAACGGGAACAGGCTGCCCGCGAACGCCGGGCCCTTGCCGGAACCGGCGAAGTCTGAGACGGCGGGCGCCTGCAACACCGGCATGGTGATCACGACGCCGACGGCCAACAGGACGATGGTGCCGATCTTCATGAAGGTGGATAGGTAGTCACGCGGGGCAAGCAGCAGCCACACCGGCAGCACCGAGGCGATGAAGCCGTAGCCGATGAGGAACCACGCGATGGTGGTGCCGGACAGCGTGAACAGGTCCTGGCCCCAACCGGATCCGGCGACCCAGTTGCCGGAGATGATGGCGAGCAGCAGCAGCGCGAACCCGATGAGGGAGACCTCGCCGACCTTGCCCGGCCGGAAGTAGCGCAGGTACACGCCCATGAACAGGGCGATCGGGATGGTCATCGAGATGGAGAACACGCCCCACGGGCTGCCGCCTTGCAGCGTGCCGTCCTTGCCCGGGGTCGCGGCCAGCGCGTTCACCACGACGATGCCGAGCACCGCGAGCAGGATCATCATGATCACCAGCACGGCGACGATCGCGGCGACACCGCCGACCACGCCGAGCTCGTCGCGGGCCATCTGCCCGAGGCTGCGGCCACGGCGGCGGGTCGATGCCCACAGCACCAGGTAGTCCTGCACCGCGCCGGCGAAGACGACGCCGATCACGATCCAGATGGTGCCGGGCAGATAACCCATTTGGGCGGCGAGGACCGGGCCGACCAGCGGGCCGGCGCCGGCGATGGCGGCGAAGTGGTGCCCGAACAGCACCCGCCGGTCCATCGGCATGTAGTCCTTGCCGTTTTCCAGGATCTCGGCGGGCGTGGCCTGGTCGTCCCGCGGCTTGGCGATCTTGTACTCGATGAGTCTGGAATAGAACTGGTAGGCGAGCACGTAGGTGGCAACGGCCGCGACCACGATCCATACCGCGTTGACCGACTCGCCGCGGGAGATGGCCAGGACGGCCCAGGCGATCGCGCCGAGGACGGCGATCGCGGCGAAAATGCCCTTCTTGACTGGGGTAATAGGCGAACGGTCCACGACACCCACGGGAGGTAGGTCGGGATCTGTCCGGAGGTATTCGATGGTCGCCATGCGAACTACTCTCCCGTGAAATCGAGCTGGCTGAAACGATGTCAACGTAGCTGAACCGAAGCGCGAATGCGCCGCACTTAGTGAAGTCTGAACATTGCGATACGGATCGAGATCGCCGCGAGGCCTCGTGCTGTGTCTTCCTACGAGCGGCGCTCGGTCCGCCGGCGCGGCGCGGGTATGGGTGGCCCGCGTGGCGTCAGCTGCCCGGTCGACCGTTGTTCACGGTGTCCGGTGTTCGCCGGTGCGCGTGGGCGTGTTCTCCTCGCCCGGCGATGTTGCCATCCGTATGCTGCCATGCTGGCTCGGGCATTCGCCGATCGGTCCTACACATCGACGTTTCTCCTCCCGGGGTTCGCGTATCCATCCGCAGGCCGTCGTGGAGGAGCTCGTGTCACCGATTCGTCGTCGCACCCTGCTCGGCTCGGCGCTGGCCGCCCCCTTACTCGGCGCGACCGGATGCGGGTCCGCCGACGATGCGCTGACCTTCTTCTTCCAGGCCAGGCCGGAGGAGGCACGGGTGCGGTTGTCGATCATCGACGAGTTCCAGAAGCGGCACCCGGACATCAGGATTCGCACCATCATGTCCGGCCCGGATCCGCAGCAGCAACTGCTCACCTACTGCGCGGGCGGTAGATGCCCCGACGTCATCATGGCGTGGGAACTGCTCTACTCCGGGCTCGCCGAGCGTGGCGTGCTGCTGGACCTGCGCACGCTGCTCGATCGAGAGCCCGAGTACGCGGAGATGTTGCGGCGCGACAGTTATCCGGCGCTCTACGACACCTTCACCTATGCCGGTGGGCAGTACGCCTTGCCTGAGCAGTGGTCGGGGGTGTTCCTCTATTACAACCGGGAGCTGTTCGCGGTGGCCGGGCTGACGCCGCCTTCCCGGTGGCGCGACGCCTGGTCGTTCGATGAATTCCTGGATGTCGCGCGCACACTCACGAAAAACAAGCAGTGGGGCTTCGCAGACGCCTGGGTGCCGTACTACTCGGCCGCGTGCTTCGGCATGAACAACGGCGCGGAGTGGTTCACGCCGTCGGTCGCGCCGACCAGGGCCAACCTCGGGGATCCCCGGTTCGCCGAGGGCTTCCAGTTCTACGCCGACCTCGCGGTGCGGCATCGGGTGGCGCCGAAAGTCGCCGACCAGCTGTCGATTTCGGCGCCGGACCTGTTCCGGGCGGGACGGGCGGCGATGGTGCTCGGTGGGCACTGGCTGTACTCGGAATTCGCGGGGCAGGAGGGGCTTTCGATCGACGTCACGGTGTTGCCGGTGGGGCCGCACGGTGGTCCCGGCGCGATCACCGATGTCGGCAGCACCGGGCTGTCCATCGCGGCGGGCAGTCCGCGCGTCGAACAGGCGTGGGAATTCGTCAAATTCGCGACCGGGCCGGTGGGGCAGGCCATCATCGCCGCCTCCGGGCTATTCGTGCCGGTGTTGAAATCCGCGATGGGCTCGCCCGGTTTCGCTGCCGCACACCGGGAGACACGCAACCTCGCGGTGTTCACCGAGGGACCGGACAACTCCCGGCCGCTGCCGGTGACCCCCGCCTGGGGCAAGGTCTCCGCACTGTTGGAGCGCGGTGCCAACCGTGTGCTGCGCGGTGCCGCCACTGCCGCCTCCCTTGACGGTCGATTCACCGCTGACCTCGACGCGTTGCTGGAGTCGCCGTGAGCCGGGCCACCGGGTTGGCGCGGAAGCGGGAGCGGGCAGGGTGGGCGTTCGTGGCGCCGAATGTGGCTGCGGTGGCGGTGTTCCTGTTGTTTCCTTTGGGGTTTTCGCTGTATCTGAGTTTTCACTCGTGGGACTTGTTCCGGCCGATGCGGTATGTGGGGCTGGACAACTACACGCGATTGTTCGGGTCGGATCCGTTGTTTCTCATCGCATTACGCAACAGCGCGGTGTTCACCGTGCTCACGCTGGTGCCGACGGTGCTGATCGGGCTGGGGATCGCGGCGGCATTGAATCGAAAGTTGTCCGGTATCGGGCTCTTTCGGACGCTGGCGTTCCTACCGCTGGTGGCTTCCACCGTCGCGATGGCGGTGGTGTGGCGGTTCATCTTCACCGAGGACGGGATGCTCAATGTCGGGCTCGGCGTGGTCGGTTTGGGCCCGGTGCCGTGGCTGACCGATCCGGACCTGGCGCTGGTCTCGCTGAGTGTGGTCACGGTGTGGAAGAGCGTGCCGTTCGCGACCGTCATTCTGCTTGCCGCGATGCAGGGGGTGCCGGAGCCGCTGTACGAGGCGGCGAAGATCGACGGAGCCGGTGCGCTGCGGCGGTTTTCGGCGATCACGCTGCCGCTGATCCGTGGGCCGCTGTCGTTTGTCTTCGTGATCACGGTCATCAACTCGATGCAGGCGTTCGATCAGGTGTACGCGCTCACCGGTAGCAACGGGGGACCGGAGACGGGGACCTATCTGCTGGGAATCATGTTGTTCCAGAACGCCTTCGGGTTCTACGAGGTCGGGTACGCGTCGGCGTTGGCCTGGGTGATCTTCGCGATTCTGCTGGTGCTCACGGTGTTGCAGTTGCGGTTTGCCCGGCGGGATGCGGTGGATCTGTGAACACGGCTCGTGGCAGGGCGCTGCTGCGCGGGGCGGGGATCTACGCGGTGCTGATCGGCATCGCCTGGTGCGCGTTGGCGCCGATTCTGTGGGCGTTGTCCGGGTCGTTGAAGCGGGAAGGGGAGGTCGCCGAGGGGAGCCTGCTCCCGGCGATCCCGCAGTGGTCCAACTACGGCAAGGTGTTCGAGCTGCTGCCGCTCGGGCGGATGCTGCTCAATACCGCGGTCTACGCGGTATGCGTCACCGCGGGGCAGGTGTTCTTCTGCTCGTTGGCGGGGTATGCGTTCGCGCGCTTGCGGTTTCGTGGCCGCGACGTGCTGTTCGTCGCTTACCTCGGCACGCTCATGGTGCCGCTGACCGTCACGGTGATCCCGCAGTTTCTGTTGATGCGTGCGTTCGGCTGGGTGGACACGCCGTGGGCGATGATCGTGCCCGGCCTGTTCGGCAGCGCCTTCGGCACCTACCTGATGCGCCAGTTCTTCTACACGCTGCCAATGGAATTGGAGGAGGCGGCCATCCTCGATGGCTGCTCCACCTGGCAGGTCTACTGGCGAGTTCTGTTGCCGCACACCCGCCCGGCGCTGATGGTGCTCGGCGTGCTCACCTGGATCACCGTCTGGAACGACTTCCTATGGCCGCTCGTCATGATCCAGCGCAACGAGATCGCTACCGTCACACTGGGATTGGTGCGACTCCAGGGGCAGTATTACACCCAGTGGCCGATTCTCATGGCCGCCTCGATGGTCGTTCTGTTTCCGCTGCTCGTGGTGTACGCGATTGCCCAACGCGCGTTCATCCGCGGCATGGCCATGTCCGGTCTCGGCGGCCGTTGAGCGCCTGACGGCCCGACCGCACCTAGTGCTGTCAGGCCGTAGACCCCAGGTGGACTTACGCGGTGCTCCCGGCCGCCGGGCTACTCGCCCCAGTAAGTGCCGAAGCTCCAGAGGTTGCCCTCAGGATCGCGGACGGTGAACCCGCGCGAACCATAGTCTTCGTCGCGCAGACCGCGAAGCACCTCGGCCCCTGCGGCGGTCGCGCGCTCGAGCAGGGCGTCCGGGTCGTCGCAGACCACATAGGTCGAGTCGTTGCCGGGGACGCGCTTGCCGAACACGCTCTCGTCCTTGCAGGCGGACCCGAACATCACGCCGCCGCCGAGCGGCCAGCGCAGTTCGGCGTGCTCGACGATCGACGGGTCGTCTTCCCGGGTGTACATCGCGGTCTCCTCGAAGCCGAACGCTTCGACGAGGAACTTGGACATGGCTTTGGCGTCGCGGAAGGTCAGCGTGGGCCAGACGGCGGTGCGGGTGGTGAGGTCGGCCGGTGTTGAATTCGTCATGCGTTCAGCGTCGCTCGACGGACCGGTCGGTGTCTTGGACGGATGGAATCTCCGCACTCAGCCAGACCGTCGGGCTGGTGCCGGCCAGCGCGGCGAAGTCGCGATTCAGATGCGCCTGGTCGTAGTAACCGCAGCTGGCCGCCACCTGCGCGATGGTGATGAACGAGGGAGTGCGCTCGAGCATCCGGCGGGCCCGTTCGAACCGGGTGACCCTGGCCGCGAGCTTCGGACTCAGCCCGAACTCGTTGCCGAACCGGCGGGCGAGGTGCTGTCTGCTCCAGCCGATGTCCTCGACCAGCGAGCTGACCGGCCGGGTGCCGCCGGAGTCGACGAGCGCCCGCCAAGCCCAGGTCAGCTCGGGTGCGACCACGCGATCGGGTTGGGCCAGCTCGGTCAGGATCCGATCGACCGTGGCGAAGCGTTCCGGCCAACCGCTCGGTTCCTGCAACCGCTCCCACAGCTCGCACCCCACCGGACCGACCACGTCCGCGAATTCCACCGACGTGTCCCACAGCGCCGCGGCGGGGACGCCGAACAGCGCTCGGCTGCCGAGCGGGGTCAGCGCGACCGAGACACCCTCCTGATGACCGGTATGCGAGATCAACGCCGTGCTGGCCTGCAGCCCGCCCACCGAACAGCGATAGTCCTGCGGGGATTGGCTCGGATCCGTCTGCGCCACAACGTCGATCGTCGGGCCGATGCTGATGATGAACGTCATGTGCGCCGAGGGCAGGCCACGATGCAGCCCCGCCGGATAACCCGTCATGCGGTAGCCGAGGTAATGATCGATGAACGGCGTGAGCATGGGCGCCGGTCGCGCTGTCACCACCTCGGTGCTCGGCTCCATGCAGGTCACGCTACGCCGCCCACCGGCGACCGCAAGCGCGGTGAGATGGAGCACTCGGCGGCGAAATTGGGTATGAGCACACAGCTACGGCTGGTTACCGTGTCCTCTTCTAACGATTTCTGGAGGTGTGATGCGGCGGGTCCAATACGAGCGCAGCGGTGGTCCTGAGGTGCTCGAGGTCGTGTCGGTCGAGGTGCCGACGCCGGGACCCGGGGAACTCCTGATCCGGGTGGAGGCGATCGGGGTGACGCTGCCGATGGTGCGGAAGGTGCGCGAGCAACCCGAGCCGATCGCGCTGGGTGGCGAGGTCGCGGGTGAGGTTGTCGCGGTCGGTGACGGCGTCACCGGATACGCGCCGGGGTATCGGGTGACCGGGCTGGTGTTCGGGCACGGATACGCCGAGTACGCACTGGTCGCGGTGGCGATGGCGTCGCCGATTCCCGACGGTGCGTCGGCCGTGGACGCGGTCGCGCTGGTGCGCAGTGGGTTGGTCGCGCTCGGCGCGCTCGCGGCGGCGAACCCTCGGGAAGGTGAGTCGGCGCTGATCACGGCGGCGGCCAGTGGCGTCGGGCATCTCGCGGTCCAGCTTGCGCGGGTGCGTGGCGCGTCCCGGGTCGTCGGTGCGGTCTCGGATCAGTCCAAGGCGGAGTTCGTGCGTGAGCTCGGCGCCGACGAGGTGATCGAATACGGGCAGGAGTCGTGGGGCGAGCCGGTCGACTATGTGCTGGACGCGGTCGGCGGCGACCTGCTCGGGCCCGCGCTCGCCGCGCTCGTTCCCGGCGGCAGGCTGGTCGCCTACAGCTCCGGCGGCGGCACCATCCAGGCGTACGACCTGCTCGCCGGCGGCAAGTCGGCGATCGGATTCCAGATCGCCCGCATCGCCAAGGGGCAGCCGGGCTTGTTCGAACAGTGGCGGCAGGAGCTCTGGCAGTACGTCGCGTCGGATCAGCTGCGGCCCGTCGTGCATGCCGAATTCGCGCTCGACGACGCCGCCGAGGCGCACGCGCTGATCGAGGACCGCGGCAATCTCGGCAAGGTCGTGCTTATCCCCTGATCATCGGTAGGGCAGGCGCGGGTCGAAGGCTCGCGCCTGCCGCGTAGACTCTCGTTCTCGTGAGCGAGCGAGCGAGCGAACTATCCAGCACAGCGTCTGAGACGTACGAGAATGCCGAGCGAAGCGAGGCAATCTCGTGAGTCTCACCCTCGGAATCGTCGGCCTGCCCAACGTCGGAAAGTCGACGCTTTTCAACGCGCTGACCAAGAACGACGTGCTTGCCGCGAACTATCCGTTCGCGACCATCGAGCCGAATGTCGGCGTGGTGCCGCTGCCCGATCCGCGGTTGAACAAGCTCGCCGAAATCTTCGGTTCGGCGAAGATCCTGCCCGCCGTGGTGTCGTTCGTGGACATCGCGGGCATCGTCAAGGGTGCCTCCGAGGGCGCCGGTCTCGGCAACAAGTTCCTCGCCAACATTCGCGAAGCCGACGCCATCTGCCAGGTGGTCCGCGTCTTCGCCGACGACGACGTGGTGCACGTCGACGGTCGCGTCGACCCGCTCGCCGATATCGAGGTGATCGAGACCGAGTTGATCATCGCCGATATGCAGACCCTGGAGAAGGCGATCCCGCGGCTGGAAAAAGAAGCCAGGATCAAGAAGGACCGCAAGCCCCTGCTCGACGCGGCCAACGCGGCGAACGCTGTCCTCGACAGCGGCCAGACCCTCTACTCCGCGCGCACCAAGCTGGATGGCGAACTGCTGAAAGAGCTTTCGCTGCTCACCACCAAACCCTTCCTCTACGTCTTCAACGCCGACGAGTCCGTCCTCACCGACGACGCGAAGATCGCCGAGCTGAAAGCCGCCGTCGCCCCCGCGGACGCGGTGTTCCTCGACGCCAAGGTCGAAGCCGAACTCCTCGAACTCGACGACGAATCCGCCCTGGAACTCCTGGAATCCATCGGCCAAACCGAACCAGGCCTGAATGCCCTGGCCCGCACCGGCTTCCACACCCTCGGCCTGCAGACCTACCTCACCGCGGGCCCGAAAGAGTCCCGCGCCTGGACAATCCACCAGGGCGACACCGCCCCCAAAGCCGCAGGCGTCATCCACACCGACTTCGAACGCGGCTTCATCAAAGCCGAAATCGTAGCCTTCGACGACCTCGTCCAACACGGCTCCATGGCCGCCGCCAAAGCCGCAGGCAAGGTCCGCATGGAAGGCAAGGACTACGTCATGGCCGACGGCGACGTCGTCGAATTCCGCTTCAACGTTTAGGTGCGCCCATACCTTCGAAGTGCGGGTTTTCTACGGTGGCTTGTCTAGCTGCGTCTAGCTCTGTCTATATTGGGATAGATCGCTGAGTCCTGCGTTTATTCTAAATAAGTCGCTCAATATTCAGACATCACATTTCTTGAATGCCGACCTGTGCGATCAGTTCGTGGATGATGGCCTGCGCATCGGTGAAAGGAGAGTTGTTTTCAAAATGCTCGGCAACCTGCGACTCAATGGTAGCGACCGTCTTCGCGTCTTCGAGCAGGGAGTTGCCTGCCCAGACTCGTCCAGGATGAAGCGTGTCCCAAGGTGATCGCTTATTTGTGCGAGTTTCTGCGTCGTCTCCATGTTTTCCGAAACCTTCGAGAATATTGATTTGTTTATTCCATATTGGCTTGAACAGGTTGATCAGCGCATCCTCTGCAGCAATTTGCCATCCGCTCGCTATGACGAGTCTCCGGCAGTGGAAGTCGTCCAGTGAGAGATTGATGGCCCTGTTGATGTTTGTTCTGTGTTCCATGAGTCGTTTGGATAATTTCGTTCCTTGTTTTTTAGGCGTGCGAGCACCGGATGGCGGATTGGCCTTACCGACATAGATTGGGGTCTCGGTTCCTCTGATCGGCGAGTAGATCTGCTCACTGCCGATGTAGTAAAGGGCGTATACGCCAGAGCCATATATCTTGTCGATGGTGACGTTGCTCAGTGGTTGGGCGTCTTGGCCGAGTAGCGCGATGGCTGCGAACACCCCGAACAGCCCGGAATCGGACGGATCGAAAACGGCTTGTGGTTGACGAACTGGATCGAGGGAGGCGACACTCTTGGAGAGTTCAGCGACGACGTCTTCCAGCTCGGTACGCCGTGCATTGGTTAACCTTGCTGGTAGGTCGACGACATCGTGTGTCAGCAGCTGTATATCGGCTACAAGCTTCCTATGACGATGGCTGGTCACCGAACTCCTCGTTCTTCCGGGTCGATCAATTCTCTGCCGGAGTGGTCTAGTGATATGTCAACGGGCTTGCGCGACGCTGATGACTGTACGCGTGGATTTGCTATTCGGTTGCCTGATTATCGTGACAGCTGCCGTGCTCGGCAGGTCGATACTCACTCGTCAAAGGCGAGGATATCGTCTGCGGTCATCTCTTCGGGAGATGCTTCGGGGGATGCTTCAATCGTATGGCCGGATCGGTAGTATCGCCAGGCGCTCTTGTACTCTTTTGGAGATTCTGCATACATGATCACGTAGCCCATGAGTGCTGTAATCTGCCAGATATCAGGCGAAACCGCCGAAACCATTCGGAAGGCAGCGTCTGCGGACAAGTCAGCTGCGGGCACCTCCACAAGCTGCAATCTCGCCCTGGGGGGTTCTGCATATCGGAAGTTGTATGGCAGCGCCATCTTGAGAGATTTCAGGAAGGCCGCGAGAGTAGTCCTACCGTGCGTGAGCCCTTCGACCGGTAGGTCCAAGTTTATTGGGTACATGACATCAAAGTGATTGTGCTTGAGGAGTGTCGTATCACGCTGGCGGCCCGGATCCTTATTGCCGAAGCCATTGTTGTTCCAAGGAATGCCTTTAAGTTCCTTGTGGTGGCTTATGAGAAGCTGCTCCGGGGCCAATGCGGAGAAATCCTCGGCGACGTATAGGCAGGAGAAACTGACGGTGCCGATGTTAATGTTTTGTCGCCCTGAGATCTTATGCAAATGGTTTCGGAGCCGACTGGGGAGAGATCGGTCTGCCTTGCCCACGTAGACGAATTTGCGGTCCAGATACAGCTGGTAGACGCCGGGCCGCTCGTCCAGCCGTAGGAGATTCTCCTCTGCCAGCGGTGCCGGTTCTAGGTGGGACAATGCTTCGGCGAGCTGATCACCCAGCGCTTTGGTGATGCTCAATCGGAAGTCGTCATGGTAGGTGCCCCGACCGCTGGGCCTGGCTGCCTGCGTCATCCGGTTCGCTCCTTCGATAGTGCTTGTCATCCAGAACCCTATGGGCTCAATCACTTACAGTCGACTCGCCATGCGGAATGTCGCGAGGGTTGCTGGCTCCGCGGTATGGTCTCCGTATGGTTGACCAGCCACAAGAAGCGAAGAAGTCGCGAACGAGTGTTGAGCTGTTCGCTGGCGGGGGCGGCCTTGCTATGGCCGTCCACCAGGCGGGTTTCCGGCCGCTCTTGTTCAACGAGTTCAACAAGCGGGCATGCGAGACCTTGGTCGCAAGTGCTACGAAGACGCTCGGTGTTGATGGTCTTGTGTCCATCGAGGACGTCTGCCCTAAGCCTCCGAGGCGAGGGGAACCCGCTCCTCTCTATCCGGGAGATGTGCGAGACCTCGATTTGACTCGACTGCAAGGCAAGGTTGATGTCCTCGCTGGAGGTCCACCTTGTCAGCCCTTCAGCGCCGGAGGTGTGGCTAAAGGTGATGAGGACAAGCGCAATATGTTTCCCGCCATGTTCAAGGCGGTTCGTGATATCCGGCCGAAGGCTGTAATCTGCGAAAACGTCCGAGGCCTACTTCGCCCCTCCTTCGCCGAGTACTTCCAGTACATCTTGAATGAACTCCAGCTCCCATTCGAGAAGAGGGACGACGACACGAGGTGGCAGGACCACAACGCGCATCTGACTGGAATCCTCGGAAAGCTCTCCGAGGATGATAGTGATTGGGATCATTATAAGGTCGTGATGGTTCCTGTTAATGCGGCCGACTATGGAGTCCCCCAGGTGCGCAATCGCGTAGTTATCGTTGCCTTCCGTGCAGATCTGGGCGTCGATATGGAGGCATTCGAAAAGTACGTCAAAACTCCGCGCTTCTCTGAAGCGGCCTTGTTTCGTTCTATGCGTGACGACGACGGCTCGTACTGGAATCGTCATGATGCCCCTGACCATGTGAGGTCTCGGGTCCAGGCGCGTTTGCCAAGAATCATCAAGGAAGACGACTGCCAGCCTTGGCGCACGTTGCGTGACGCAATCGCTGGTAACGGAAAAGACCTGCCAAAGCTACCGCCAGTCGATCTCAATCGACTTCACGAGAAGTTCGATTTTGGTAAGGCAATCGATGTCGTTGATCATGTCGGATGGCCGGGTGCCCGGATCTATAAAGGTCACACACCGAACGAGCTTGACCGACCGGCCAAGACTGTCAAGGCTGGCGTTCATGGTGTGCCGGGTGGGGAGTCGGTAATGCTGACAGACGAGTTGGATCCCGCTGACGGCATGAACTACCGGCACCGATATATGACCGTTCGAGAGACTGCCCGTGTGATGACCTTCCCAGACGAGTGGCTTGGCTCAGGCCCTCGGGGCGAGCAGATGCGGCAGTTGGGCAACGCAGTCCCGGTTGTTCTCGGTGAGTTCTTCGCCGAGGCGGTTGCGGACGCCCTTCTGGCTGCTGGACACTGAAACCATGCCGCAGGCAGGGGATGGTGGGTATTGGGGGGAGCGACTTCCCCCGGAGCGGGCCTACAAGCGCCGTGCGGGCTCCGTCGCTCCAGCGGTCGAGCAAGACCGCGCAGCAGGTGGTCGCAACAAACGCAATGTTGACCTCGGCGGAGGTCGACTTGCACGAGCTTCCATCACCCTGAGGCTGTATCGGCGCACTCGTCGAATCCGTGCGTATTTGCGTTGGTCTCGTGACGGCAAGACTGAGGAGAAGTACGTTTGCGAAGTCGGGAACGACTCACGCAGGGGCAATCTCGCTGAGGCGTGGCAACGAGCCCGGGAGAAAGGCTTTATCGTCGAGGAGTCGCTTCCGCCTGAGTCGAAGGCTTCGTCGCTTGAGGTACGTGCCGTCATGCGCGCCAACCGGCACAAGGACACTGAACCAGAGTTGGTACTGCGTAGAATGCTCTACCGGCGCGGGTTGCGTTACCGAGTTGACACCAAGCCACTTGCGGAAATTCGCCGAAAGGCTGATGTAGTTTTTCCGCGTGATCGAGTCGCTGTCTTCATGGACGGCTGTTTCTGGCACGGATGTCAAGAGCATCACCGCCCGGCAGTGAAGAACGCGGACTTCTGGCACGACAAAATCGAAGCTAACCGTGTCCGGGACACCGAGACGAATGACAGACTGAGGTCAGCGGGCTGGACCGTCGTTCGAGTTTGGGAGCATGATGACCCCCGCAGCGCGGCCGAGCAAATTGACCAGTTGATCAGACGGCTGCGCGCCATGCAACTTGAGGGGTGCTAGTTTAAACGTCCTGTTGCGGGATCAAAGTAGTCTGTGCGAGCCAGGAGTCTCACGAAATATCTGCTAAAGGCTGAGAAGGATCCGGCGCCGCAGCGATATCATCGCCGCAAGGTGCACTGCTGGCCAGGTATTCCTCATAGGTTGTTTTATGCATGGGAAAGTCCGGGAGCTTGGACCACGAGAGTGTGTTGCCTACTTGCGCCGCGACGAGATTAGCAAGGTGCTCTGCGGCGGCTCGGTAGATTCTAGCGCAGGTGATTGCTCCGTGTAGGACTAACGAGTGTTTGCCGGTTTTCGTTGGCTTCAGAACTGCCGAGGCAGGTACAGAGGTTCCCCGTATCGGGCCGGGCCAAATCTCACTCTGCCAACCGCTGGCTAGTCCGTGTGCCAGGCAATGGCGTACTTGCATCCAACCTTGTGCGTCGTGTCGAGCCCTTTTCCAGTCCAGCTCTATTGGATTCCACAAGCGTTTTCCGGCCTCGGGGGGATACCAGACGTCGATGCTGAAGCCGACTCCAATTGCCGATTTCGTGCCCGGGAACTCTTTAGTCGCGAGTCGTTCGATTTCTTCGATATCTGGGTTGTTTAGTTTTACATTCTTGACAATTTGCGCGAAACTCTGGCCTTGAAGGTGTAGCGCGGTGGCAAAAAAATCCTCTACGAAGCCCTCGAACGCCGCTACGGCACCAAGCGTGATAGCGGGAGCGAGCGCGGCAGCGTTACCCACTCCACCGGGTTTGCGGGGGTGTAACGCCAGTAAGCGGGACGGAACAATCAGTGACCGTGCGTATCGATCGACGCTGTCCTGAAGGCTAGGCGCGAGTACGGCGGTGGTCACGAGGCTCCCTATGGCTGGAGTGTACGAGCTAGTGAAGGTTCTCACATCTGAGCGAGGTGTGGCGAGGCCTCCCCGAGGCGATTGTGCCAGGCGGACAGATCTCCGTGCTGAAGCAGCCAGGCGTCTCCGAGCAGTCCTTCGTGAATCCTGCTGGTGTCAGGCGGCGCTCCTCGGCTTGGCGTGATACGCGGGCGATAAAAGTCGATGCAGATCCGTTGGCATGTATCACCATCTCGTCGGACCAGTGCCTCCGTGGTCGAGCTGAGCTGGCTCGTGTCCCTTTAGCCATACCTCCTCGACCTACAGATCCATCTCACCGAAATCTCGAAAGAGTCCCGCACGTGGACGATCCGCCAAGACGACACCGCGCCAAAGTCGCAGGCAAGGTCCGGATGGAAGGTAGGGATCACGTCATGGCAGATTGCGACGTGGTCGAATGCCGTTTCAACGTCTAAGGTTTCGGTGCTGGTTCGACTTCTTCACCGCGGTGGCGCCAAGTGCGGTAGGTGCGATGGGCGGCGTAGGCGCCGATGATGGTGGTGATTATGCACCAGACGGTGATTGCGGTGTAGGCGAGGGGGGCTGAGAGGTCGCCTATTGAGGCGCCTAGGGCGGTGTAGACGAATGCTCTTGGAGTGGAGCCGATGAAGGCGCCGGTGGCCATTTGCCATAGCGGGACGCCGAGTGCGCCGAACAGGTAGGACGCCAGGGCGTCTGGGGCGCCGGGGACGAAGCGTTGGCCGACTACGGCCCAGAGGTCGCGTCGTTCGATCTGTGCGTCTAGGCGTTCGGCGCGTTCGGCGCCGAGGAGTCCGCGCGCACTTTCGCGGCCTGCCCGGCGTCCGAGGAAACTGGAGGATGTCGCGGTGCCTACCGTCGCGCCCAACGTCACGAATGTGCCGACCAGCGGGCCGAATAGGAGACCGCTCCCGGCGGCGAGGATCGGGCCGGGGACGAGGATGGCACCGAGTAGGGCCGACACCATCGCGTAGGCCAATGGCGCGGCCGGGCCCGTCGACGCGATCATGTCGCGCACGCCTTCGACGTCGATCACTCGTACGACGGCAACGAGATAGAACATGCCGAGCAGGAATACGATGCACAACGCGAGCCGTGTGCCGTGTCGCCACCGGCTGGTCTGCGAGGAGTCGTCGGTCATGGTGCGCCCAACCCTGCCGCACGTTGACTGCGGCCGCGAATCGAGTCTTATTATGGCTGCCCGTCTGAGGGCGGCGGCTTGCACGCGCGGCGGTGGCGCGTCTGGCGGGCTGGCGCGAATTGTGTTCGCAGGGGTGGGATCGGGGGTGACCGACTGTCGGCGGCGAAGGCTTCAGGCAGTGGAAATGCCTGAAGCCTTCGTCGCTGGCGTGTCCGCGCGAACAGACGACGCCGATCCCGGTTGCTCGGCTGTCTCACACGATCATCCGGGGGCTTTAACCGCGCCTCGAAATTACCGGCCGGTAGCGTCGGCTAATCACTATAACGATAAGCCTGCCGCACGTTGTGCACGTCCTCCAGACGTTGGCGCGTGGACGCTACACAGTTCAGACAGGCGGGACTGCCGATAAACGCTGGTAGGAGGGGTACCGCGGCACTGACCTGATCGTTGGCCGGTGGGAGCGTTGGACTATCACAGGACTGCGATGAGACAGCGGTTTTCACCCGTTGGACAAGGGCTGGACCCTGCCGGTCGGTGATCGACCGTCCAGTTGGACGGCTAATTGTGGAATCTTCCACTCTGCGTTGGTCGTTCGTTCGTAATCTGCCCTGGAGCGGTGCAAGATGGTCTGCTGCTGGCCCCGAAACCGGGGCCGGTCCCTCGATCCTGAGCGCGAACTCGGGAGACGGGGATTGTCGCGACTTGCTCGTCGAAGTCTCGGCTGTCTCAACCGAATTGGTAGCCCGAGGTGCAGGTTCGCTCTGTCCCGTCGGTGGGGGTTTGCGCGCGCAATGAGAGTCGAACAGTGCCGGGCCTTGGACTACCTCGATAAGAGGAAGCGCTGTTGTGAACATCCGGGCTCTTCGGCGGCAACGCCAGGTTCAGCATTGTGCTGAGCATCGACCTGTGGCAGGTCCCTCCCTCCCCATCCCTCCCTCTCCCGCACCGGCTGTCTCTTGGCCTTCGGCATTTCTGACCGCGGTCATCGTGGTGGCCGGCCTCGGTTATCACTTCATGCTCGTCGCGCGGGGCGTCGAACCGGAACGCGCGGTGAAATACCTGATGATGATCGCGATTCCGCTTGTTTCGCTGGCACTGCCGAGCAGCGCGGCGGGGATCGCGGTGCGCACGGTGTGCCGTCTGCTCGGCTCGGCCCTCGGTGCGCAGGGTAGTGGCGGCGCACGATGAACGATCTGGTGTTTCCTACTCATCCATCAGAGGGCTCGACAGGTGATTCGGCGGCCGCGTTCATGGCGATGCTGCGCAGGATTCACCAGCTCTCCGGTCTCACGGCAGGCCAGATCGCCGTCTCGTCCGGGTTGCCGCGTTCCACGGCGTACCGATTCATCGACCCCAAGAACACGACGGTGCCCAAGAGTCGAGACCAGGTCGGAGCGTTCCTGCTGGCCTGCCGCCTATCGCGAGAGGGGGTGTTGCACATGCTCGAGCTGTGGGACGAGGTCACCGGCGCCGTGCCACCGACGGACCCGGCGGACCGGATACTGCACGGGCCACTCGACGACGACAGCGCGGGTCGCGAGGGCCGTGCCCCGGCGCAGACCCCGGAGCCGGGCTTCTACCCCTGGGAGGACCCGGCACGATGGCGTGATTCCACCATGCGATACCAGCGTTTGGAGGGACCGGCGGGCCTGCAATGGATGGGCCGAGACGGCATGGCGGCGGCGCAGCACATCTACGCACACCTCGGGACGTGCCCGATGTGTGCGGAGCATGATCAGCCACGTCGGCGGACCTCGGCGGTGCCGATATCGATACTGGGCCGCGCCTTGCCTTTGATGCTGCTGTTGGTGACCGTCGCTCCGATGGCATTCGCCCTGTGGCTCGGCCACCAATTCAACGGCCCGATCGCCGGCCTCTTCGCGCTCAACATCGTCACCGCGTTATTGATCGGCACCGCGAAGTGGGTGCACAAACCGTACGGCGTCAAGCTGCTGACCCCGGCATGCCTCAGCGCGGCATTACTCGCCGGTCTCAGCACCGGGACGTTGGCCGCGGTCGCGGCCGCGGCGCCGCTGGTCGGGGTACTCACCGGCTTCACAGTTTTCACCGGAACACCACTGTGGGTCGGGCTGACCAACCTGTCGAACATCGCCACCGCCCGTGGCGCGTTCATCCTCGTCGCCGCGGCCTGGTGCGGAATCGCCCTCGGCTACGCCGCCAGCCTCACCATGTTCTCGGCCGCCGGTGCCGTCCTGGTCGGGGCGATGGGATCGGCGATGACCGTGATGCAGCTATCGAGCAGGGTGTTCGAGGAAGCTTCGAGCGTGAACGCCACGGCGCAGTCCTAGGCGGTCGGGTCGACCTCGTGGCGCACTGGCGACCCGACCACCTCCGCATTCGACCAAGGTCAGTGGTGGATCACCTCGCCGAGTCGCGGCAGGACTGAACGCTTCCAGTGTCGCTCCATGGCGTTGCGGAGCATCTTCTGCCGACGGTCTTCGATGTCGAAACCCGTCTGCGTCAACAGAAGTCGGGTACCACGGCCCTGGGGGTGCAGCTGCCAGTCGACAACCCACCGGGCAGGGTGCTCACCCTGCGGATATACCCAGCTGTAGGTCAACTGTGCGCACCGCTGGGCCGCCAGTACTTCGCAGGCGATCTGGTTGATCGAGGCGGCCGGAATGGTGAATTGGAAGTGGGTTCCGACCGAGGCGGCGAATCCGGTCGGGCGAAGCAGCCACCGCTCCAGCAGCTCCGGCTCCGTCAACGCGCGCCATACGGTGTCCGGTGGCTGCGGGAAGAAGTTGCCGAGTTCGATCGCAGCGGGATTCAACCGCGCATCAGCAATCACCTACGCACCGCCTAGCGGCGGGGACTGCGGACCCGGGTTCAATTCCCTTGGCCTTCCTTGAATTTCGCCTCCATCTCTGCGGCGAGTCGGGGCTGCTCGGCCTCCATTTTCTGGACGTACGCCACCGCGTCGCCGACAGTTCTCAGGGCCGCCATGTCTTCGTCGGGGATTTTGACCTCGTATTTGTCCTCGAGTTGCACGGCGATCTCCACCAGCGACAGCGAGTCGATGTCCAGATCGTCGACGAAGGATTTCTCCAGCATCACCTCGGCGGCCTCGATGCCGGTCACCTCCTCGACGATCTCCGCGATCCCTGCGACGATTTCTTCCTGCGTAGTAGCCACGGCTCACCCTCTCTTCGATGCGATCACATATCTGCGGTACTCGGCGCGCCGTCCAGGACGGCGGTCGATCGGCAGTGCCAGTACGCTAAGAGCTCCACCGGGGTGGAGGTTCAATAGGTTGTGACAGACGACATACCGGCGCGGGCGCTGGTGAGCATCGGGGAATTGGCGCGGAGCACCGGGCTTGCGGTGCGAACGATCCGGTTCTACTGCGACGAAGGCATTCTGGAACCACGCCGCAGCCCAGGCGGGCATCGGATGTTCGACGCCGATAGCGCCACCGAACGATTGCTGCTGGTCCGGCGGTTGCGCGCGCTCGGCCTCGGGCTCGGCTCGATCACCGAGGTGCTGCGCGGCGAGCAGTCGATCGCCGAGGCCGTCGCCGCCGAAAGTGCGCGCCTCGACATCGAATTCAGGTCGCTGGCATGGCGGCGGGCGTCGGTGCGGGCAGTCGAGACGGCCGCGCCGACGCAACGGGCCGAGCGACTCGCGTTGCTGTCTGCCGCGCAAGACGGTGGTGCGGTGCATGATTGCCTCGTCCGGTTCTGGTGGCGCATCCTCGCGCCGATACCTCGGTGCGACGTGGCAGGCTGGGTGTGCTGGAATGTCCCGGAGCCGCCCGCTGATCCGTCCGTCGACGAGGTAGTCGCGTACGCCGGGTTGGCCGCTTTGGCTGTCGACCCAGAAATGAACAGTGTTGTGCGACAGCATCTCTGGCGGATGCAGCCGGATCTGATCCGCGACCCCCGAGAGTTGTACGCCGACGTGGGCGACGTGATGGTGGATGTGGTGACGCTGATCACCGAAGGCGTGCGGCCGCGCGATGGTAGCGAAGTCGATCGATTCGTCAATGCCCATGCCACTGCGCGAGGGGAATATGATTCTCCGCGTTTCCGCGAGCGATTGCTGACCGGTGCCACCGACACGGACCACCGGATCCATCGCTACTGGGCTCTGACGGCGCAGCTCTTCGGACCCCGCGTCACCGTTGGGCCGGCCTATAACTGGCTGATCGACGCACTGGCCCATTCCGCCGACCTTGCCGATGGACCAGCACGGCGGACTTAGTCCATTAGCTCGACCCACTGCGTGCGAGAGGGGCCAGGGGCGAAGGAATCGCCGAAATACTGTGTCTCGCGGACTACTTCCGCACCCTCGAATTCCATGATGCTCACGACGTGAGACGGTTCGCCGTCGTAGGTGAGGACGAGTTCGCTGATCCACAGATCGCCGCCGCCGAGTATGCGTCGAACGGTGAAGCGTTTCGCGCTCGGCGGAGCTTCGCGCGAGGCCTGAATATTATGCCGCCCGCGGATGCGCTCGCCGGATTGCGGGTACTCGAGAACCGCGTCGGCTCGGTAGATTTCGTGTTCGGTCGTGAAGTCGTTGGCGTCAGACGCCGCCCAATGGCGCCGCAGGGCTATCCGCGAATCGTCGTCGTGCATGGCGAACCTTCCTTCTGTGGCTGCATGCCGCAGGGTACTCGGGCGGCTTCACGGGAAGGCGCGGTTCGCTGCGGGGGCCTGAATGGGTCATTTGACCAAGGTTTGGTTGCCAGCTCACCGCAATTTGACATCAACCTTTGTTGATGTTCGACGCTTACTCGCATCACCTGCAAGCGTCGAAAGGAATTGTTATGACGAAGAATCCGGTCAAGGTCGCCGTGATCCTGGGAAGTACGCGGGCGGGCCGGTTCGGCCCGACGGTCGCGAACTGGTTTGTCGAGCACGCCGAACGGCGTGACGACATCGCGGTCGACCTCATCGATCTGGCGGAAGACCAACTGCCCGCGCATCTGTCGAGCGAGCCGGAACCCGACGGCGCGCGAGCACTGCGGTCCGTGGGTGCGCGCCTGACCGCGGCCGACGGCTTCGTCGTTGTGACGCCCGAGTACAACCACAGCTATCCGGCGCCGCTCAAGAGTGCGATCGACTGGCACTTCACCCAGTGGCAGGCCAAGCCGATCGGATTCGTCTCTTACGGAGGCGTTTCCGGCGGCTTGCGCGCGGTGGAACACCTCCGCCACGTCTTCGCCGAACTGCACGCCGTCACCGTCCGCGACACCGTCAGCTTCCACGGCGCCGGTCAACTCTTCGACCCGACAGGCAAATTGACGGACCCGTCGGCTCCCGCAGCCGCCGCCGACCAACTGCTCAACCAACTCGTCTGGTGGGGGTCCGCCCTCCGCTCGGCCCGCGCCGAACGGCCGTACGCGGCCTGATACCAAGCTAATTGGCTGCCGCTCAGCGAGTGGCGCGGTGCGGCTCTGGGTGATCCTTGCGGCGGATGCAGGCGGCACCGGCTCGGGGAAGCACTGCGTCACACCGTGGTTCGCCCCGGCCGGCGACGATCCGGTTCAGGTCGCCCGGGTCCACTCCGGCGCGAGCGCGCGCCAAGGCGGCACGCAGTGCGGCCCTGGGATCGGGGCCGTCCGGACCCCAGCCCTGCGACATCGCCGCATTGATCTCGTCCTTCGACATCACCCTGGCGATCGTCTCGTCGAGCAACCCGGCGGCGGCGACGGTGCGAATCAGACCTGCCGGTGCGGGTTCCGGCCGGTAGTCCCACCCGTCGAGGCCGATGTCTTCAACCAGCACGTCGAGTAGCACCAGCGCTTGCCACAGTTCGGTGGCTAGTGGTTAGTGGCTGGTCAGGGGGGTGGGGAGGGGTTGGCCGCAGTTGTTGGGGGTGGGGGTGTTGGTTAGGTGGTCGGCGAACCATTGGATGACGCGGGGGGCGACGGCTTCGTCGTTTTGGGTGTCGTGGCCGACGTTGGGGTTCCATTGGGTAGTCACCGGGGTGCCTGCGGCGCAGTAGCGGTCGACGAGGGCGGCGGTGAATTTCGGGGGGACGAGTTTGTCCTCCAGGCCTTGGGCCAGGTAGACGGGGACGCCAGGGGGTAGATCGGGGGCGCGGTTTTCCTCGAAGGCTTGGCGCCATGCTGGGTCGGCGAGTGGGTCGCCTTTGAAGTAGTCGCCCATGCCGGGGACGGTGGTGATCCGGGCGAAGAGTGCGGCGAAAGGCATTGCGGCGCAACCGGCTCCGGCCATTTCCTGGTTGCGTGCCGCAGCTTGCGGGGTGAGCAGGGCGTTGGGGTCGAGTTGGGGGTAGGTCTTTGCGTACTGGGTGGTGAGGAAAGGGGTGACGGCCCAGCCGTTGAGGAGTTGGGGTGGGCGTTCCCGGAGGATGCCCGCGATGTCGGACGCGGGGGCGGTGGCGGCGTCGGCGACGAGGTGCAGTTCGGGTGCGTAGGTGGGTGTTTGGGCCGCGGCGGCCAGGGAGATGAGGCCGCCCTGCGAGATGCCGTAGATCAGCATGTCGGTGCCCGCGCCGGTGCCGGGGAGGTTGCGGGCGGCGCGGGCGGCATTCACGGTGTCGCGGCCCTGGTCGGTGGCGACGAGGTAGTGCTCGCCGTCGCCGGTGCCCGCGGCGCCCGCGTAGTCACTGGCGGTGACCACCCAGCCGCGGTCGAGCGCGTCGTTGAGCCAGGGCATGGATGCGGCGATACCGGATTGCCTGCTCGGCGCGCATTCGGCACCGAGGCTGACGGTGCCGTGGGCGAAGTTCAGGATGGGGCGGTCGGTGCCCTCGGTGAGCGGCGTCCAGACCATGCCGGACGACACGGCCGGGGTGCCGTTCCGGTCCTGGGACCAGTACAGGATCCGCTGGCCGTGGCCGTGCACGCCGGGCAGTGACATTGGCGACGAACGGATCACGGTGCCCGGCGGCTGGGGTGAAATACCTTGTGGCACTTCGTAGAAGGCGGCCAGCCGGGTTTGCTCCGCGTCCTGCCTGGCGGCCTGGGTGACGATTGTCCCGTACCAGCCGAGCGTCACGGCGAGCACGATCAGCTGCACGGTCACCGCGGCCGGACGCCACCAGCGCAGGGTGCTCGCGCGCGGCAGGGGCGCGGTCAGCCGGACGCCGCGGACCACCATCGCCACCCCGGTGATCAAGAGCGTGATGATGGTCCACGCGGTGAAATCCAGGCCGGTGCGAAACGGCAGCGTGGCGAGAATCAGGCCGGCGAGCACCTGCCAGCCCGCGAGTGCGGCGGACGCGACGACGACGTCATCCCGCTGTGTTCCGGCCGACAGCCCGCAGCTCCCGACCCCGATCCAGCACGCCCCGACCCACACCAGCGAGAGCGACACCGGCATGGTCAGCACCGCGATTCCGAGCGCACCGAACCCGGCAGCCAGCACCGCCTCGATGCCCAGCAATCGCCGAGCACGCACAACTCGCGCGGATACGTGGCTGGCGTCGTCCGACGCCTGACCCGGCTCGGCAGCCGCCGAACTCCCGCTCCGCGCCAACCACCACCGGGCGGCGGCGGACGCGCCGAGCACCAGCATCGCGACCGCGACGACCACGCGTCCCTCGATCAGCGAGACGCCGAAGGGTGAGTACAGCAATACACCCGACACGATCACTGCCAGCCCGGGCAGCCACCAGGCAATCCCACGTGCGTCCCAGGTCCGGGCTTTGCTACCGCTCACCATGGCCTCCGTCTTTCGGTTACGCGGCAAACAGCTCGATGCCGATAACTCTACGGACGGCTAACGAGCGATCTATGTGATCTTCGTCGGCGCGCGGTCCCGGCTCAGCGGTTCCGCCACCGCCACCGCGCCCACTTCCTGGCCGCCGGGCTGACGGCGAGAACCGGGAGAAACAGTACGAAGCCGACCAACGCGACGGGAATCATCACGTAGATGAGCAACTCGCCGAGTACTTGAACGATGGTGGGAACGGCGAAGGGTAATGCCAGCACCGCCAGCGCAATCGCCAGCGGATAGGCGCCGCCCGAGGCCGCGACGATCGCGGCGAACGCGAATCCGGCCGCGAGTACGAGACCGAGCAGGGCGACGAGATAGTTGTCCCACCATGCGTGTTGTTTCGTGTGAATCGAAGCGCCTCCCATGACGTCGGGTCCGACCCAGCCGCAGAGCCTAGCGCGCGAACCGCGCCTCAGCCGGCAAAGTCCCCGATCACGTTGTCCACCCGCTTCTTCCGCGCACCGAATGGGACACGCGAGTAGCCCTCACATCTCGTTCGGCGCGTCTTCTACCGGTTCTATCGTGGCGTCGGCGAAGAGGGGAAAGTCGGCGGCTTCCGGGGAGTCCGCGGCGGTTTCCTCGCCGATGTAGAGGTCGAGGTGGTGGGGACCGCTTGCGCCCGGGATGAATTCGTCGCCGATAGACCATTCCGCGGCTTGGTATTTCGTGCAGGTAGCGGTGGCTTCGGGATCGAAGATGCCGCAGTCGGTGAGGCGCAGGCGGGTGCCCGGTTCCAGGCCGTCGGCCGCGGCGCTGTGGAAGGGTTGCAGGATTTCGCCCGCGGCGTCGCGGGGGTGTGAGTCGAGCCAGAAGCCGGAGTCGTAGGACCAGTTCAGGTAGGCGCCTGCGTTGCTGCCGCTGGTGATGCGGCCGGTGCCCTCGTCGCGTACCGCGTCGACGAAATCGCTGGGCAGGTCGCCGAGTTGGGCGTCGGAGTCGGCGCAGTCGATAGCGGTGCAGCCGTGCACCGTCTCGCGCGGTCCGTCGTGGTAGGACTCGACGGCGGTGTAATACGCCGTGACGGTCCAGTCGGACCACTCGCTCTCGCCGGCGTCGCACCCGGTCGCGAGGACCGACACGGCCAGCAACCCCACACCCAGCCTCACACTCTGATCGTACGGGGGTTGCCGCCGTGCCGCCGCCCGGGCCGAGTCAGGCTGCGGCGGAACAGAACTCGGCGGCATGATCGACTGCCCACTGCCGGAAGGTGCGTGATGGTTCGCCGGTGAGCCGCTCGACGGTGTCGTGCACAACGGACGTGAAAGCCGCCAGCGCGGTGGCCCGCAGCGCCATGATCGCGTCCGCCAGGTCGGCGGGAACGCCGTGCTCGAGAAGGGCCCGTCGTGCCTGTTCCGGTGCGACTTCGACGAATTCGAGCGGTCGGCCGAGTACCTCGGCGAGGACGGCGGTCTGCTCGCGGGGGGACAGCGCCTGCGGTCCGCTCAGCGTGTAAACCTGACCGTCGTGCCCGTCGGCGGTGAGTGCCACGGCCGCGACCGCCGCGATATCGCGCGGATCGATGACGGCTATTCGCCCCTGGCCGTATGGCGCGTGCACGGCACCGTGCGCGCGGATCGTGCCTGCCCAGTGCAGTGCGTTGGACATGAATCCGAGCGGGCGCACGATGGTCCACGGCACGCCGGCGCCGCGCACGGACCGCTCGCCCGCGCGATGCCAGGTGGGGATGGGATCGGTGGCGGTGTCGTCGCCGGTGCGGCCCGACGACAGCTTCACCAGGCGTGCGACGCCCGCCGCTGCGGCCGCCTGGGCGACGACGGCGTCGTGCTCGGGAATCGCGGGGCCGGTGGACAACAGGAACACCCGATCCACGCCTGCCATGGCGGCGGCCATGTGGGTGGAATCGCCAAGGTCGGCTCGGACCACCTCGATGCCGGCGGGCAGGCGCGCGTCCGCCGGGTGTCGGCTGGTTGCACGAACGTGTTCGCCCGCGGCACGCAACTGGTCGATCAGCGCGCGGCCGACGGTTCCGGTGGCACCCGTTACGAGAATCATGGTGTCGCTTTCTCTTCCGATGGCGCGGGCGTTCCGGTCGAGCGCTCGCTGCCTGGACCAGAGTGCGACCGGAATCGTCAATCGATCCATCTGCTGCCTGCAGATAGTGGAAAGTTTCCATTTGTCGTGGTGATATGAAAGGAATGACCACACTGGACGAAGTGGATCGCGGCCTGATCCACGCACTGCACATCGACGGCAGGGCACCGTTCAATCAGATCGGTGCAGTGCTCGGTGTGTCCACCCAGACCATCGCCCGCCGGTACCGCCGGCTCCGCGCGGAGGCCGGTCTGCGCGTTGTCGGGTTACCCGACGTGGGCGGAATTGGAAAGGCGCAGTGGCTGGTTCGGCTCACCACCACGATGGCCGCCGCGCGAAACCTCGCCAACTCGCTGGCCCGCCGCTCCGACACCTCGTGGGTCAAGTTGATGTCGGGCGGCACCGAAATCTTGCTCATCGTCGATGTCCCGCTGGGCGCGCAGACCCGATCGATACTGCTGCAAGACATTCCGCGTACAGCTGGCATCACGGGGGTGTCCGCGCATCTGGTGCTGCATACCTATCACGGCGGACCCGGAGTGTGGCGCGGACATGTCAACGCCCTGAATGCCGCTCAGCAGCAACAGCTTCGGATCAGCGTCGACCGACCGCCGCGAAATCAGGCACTGTCCGCCGCCGAGACCGCCTTGCTCGGCGCACTGAGCCGTGACGGCCGCTCCGGACTCGCCGAGCTCGCCACGGCGACCGGCTGGTCACCGGCGACGGTCACCCGGCGCCTCGCCGACCTGCGGGCGACCGGCGCGCTCTTCTTCGATGTCGAATTCGACGACGCGCACTTCGGCGCGACCACGCAGGCGCTGCTGTGGATGTCGGTCGCCCCGGCCCACCTCGACGCGGCCGCCACCGGGCTGGCCGGGCACGACGAGCTCGCCTTCGTCGTCGCGACCACCGGCTCGGCGAACCTCGTCGCCCAGGCGATGTGCCCGGATCCTGCCGCCCTGCACGGGTACCTCACCGGCCGCCTCGGCGAGCTCGGGGAGATCCGGACGCTGGAGACCGCCCCGGTGCTGGCGACGATCAAGGCGGGTGGCCGGACGGTCTCCGAGCTGACATCAGTCAAGGGGATCCGCTAGACCGATTGCCGCACCCCTGGCGGGCGCGGCCACGGATTGTCTTCGATGTGCTCGACGGACTGGTTGAACCGCGCGATCAGCCTGCTCAACTGGTCGACATCGGCATCGTCCCAGTCGGCGACCACCGCACCGATACCGTCCCGGCTCTGCAGGCGATCGGCCGCCAGCGCGTCCAGTCCCTTGCCGGTGGCCTGGATCTTGCGGGCGATGCCGCCGTCGGGGTCGGGGACCCGGTCGACGAGGCCCTGCTTGAGCATCGCGCCGACCTGGCGGTTGATCGTGGAGATGTCGAGCTGGAACGTCTCGGACAGCTCACGCAGGCTGAGCGCGGTGTCGAACTCCAGCCTGGTCAGGATGAGAAAAGCCGAGCGGTCGAGCTGGAAACCTGGACGGCGCAGCAGGGACGCGGGAAAGTGCCTGGCGAGCAGGGTCAGCTCGTAAACCAGGCGGGTGAGCGCTGCGTTGTCGGCGGGACCGAATTCGGACATGGGCCTCACTATGTCGGGTGCGTCACGTTATATCCAATTGTGCACGATACACAAGATGTGTAGCGTGCACATTTGTGACTGTTGCTGCCGACGCGTCTTCGACCGTCTCTGATTCCGACGACCGAAGGCGTCCATCGCCGGCCGTCCTCATCGCGACCCTCGGCATGGTCGGTGTCGTCGTCTCGCTGATGCAGACGCTGGTCATCCCGATCATCCCGACGTTGCCCGACCTGCTGAGCACCTCGGCGTCCAACGCCTCCTGGGTGGTGACCGCCACCCTGCTCGCCGGCGCGGTGTTCACCCCGATCAGCGGCCGGCTCGGCGACATGTTCGGCAAGCGCCGGGTGCTGTTCGTCAACCTGCTCTCGCTGGTCGCCGGTTCGGTGGTCTGCGCGACCTTCACCTCGCTGATTCCCGAGATCGTCGGACGCTCGCTGCAGGGTGCCGCGGTCGGCGCGATTCCGTTGGGCATCAGCATCATGCGCGACGAGCTGCCCGCCGAGAAGGTGGGTTCGGCGATGGCGATCATGAGCGCGACGCTCGGCGTCGGCGGCGCCCTCGGCCTGCCGCTCGCCGCGGCGATCGCGCAGAACGCGGACTGGCACATGCTGTTCTGGACCGCGGCCGGCCTCGGCCTCATCTGTGCCGCACTGGTTTTCGTGTTCGTGCCGGAGTCGCCGGTGCGCACCCCCGCACGGTTCGATTTCGGTGGCGCGGTTGGTCTTTCGATCGCCTTGCTGGCGCTGCTCATTCCGATCACCAAGGGCGCCGATTGGGGGTGGGCGAGCCCGACCACCCTGATCCTGTTCGCGGTGTCGCTGGTGGTGTTCCTCTGCTGGGGCGCCTACGAGCTGCGCCAGCGTTCGCCGCTGGTCGACCTGCGGGTTTCGGCGCGGCCGCGGGTGCTGTTCACCAATATCGCGTCTGTCGCGGTCGGCTTCGCGCTCTACGGCATGTCGCTCACCTTCCCGCAGCTGCTGATGGCACCGGAGCAGACCGGCTACGGCTTCGGCCTGACCATGGTCAACGCCGGATTAGCGCTGGCGCCAACCGGATTCGTGATGATCCTGCTCTCGCCGGTCTCGGCGAAGCTGTCCGCCGCGCGCGGCCCGAAGATCACCCTCGCGCTCGGCTCCGCGGTGATCGCGGCGGGCTACCTGTGTGCCGTGGTGCTGATGAACAGCGTCTGGGAAATCATGGTTGCGTCGATGATCGTCGCCGCGGGTGTCGGCCTTGCCTACGCCGCGATGCCCGCGCTCATCATGGGCGCGGTGCCGATCACCGAGACGGCCGCGGCCAACGGGCTCAACTCGCTGATGCGTTCGGTGGGTACGTCGACCTCGTCGGCGGTGATGAGCGTGGTGCTCGCGCACATGACCATGCAGCTCGGCGTGCACGTGTTCCCGTCCCGCGACGGATTCCACACCACGTTCCTGATCGCCACGGCGGCCGCCATTGTCGCGATCGTGCTGACCTCGCTGATCCCGATGCGCAAGGCGCCCGACGCGGCGGCGACCGTCGGTCACGCCTGATCTGAGTAGTGCGAGAAGGCCGACCCGAGTTCGCTCGGGTCGGCCTTTTTTCTAGCTCAGTTGCCCCAGTGGTTAGCGGTGTCTGTGGCAGCGCTAGCGCCGCCGTTGTCTCGCTGGTCATGCTCGACCTCTCTCACCTCCGACCTCGAGAGTCGATGCACGCACACTGGACAGGAAACTGCCTGTGAGCGTAGGAGAGTCGGCGGCCGTGGGGCAGGCGTCAACTCGCCGAAGCGTGGTATTCCGACACCCCGTGATCATTCATCCAGATCCGGGGCGACGGCTTCGGTGTAGCGGCGGGCGAGGGTGCGGAGGTGGGCGACGAGTTCCGGGGGGCCATCCACCCGGAAGTCCATCATCAGCATGCTCAGGTAGATGGCGAGGGTTTCCAGGGCGTCGGCGCCGGTCAGCAGGACGCAGGTGTCGGCGTCGACGGCCTCGACGACGCCGACCGCGGGATTGATTCGGGCTATGACGGTTTCGGCGGGGGCGAGGACGGTGACGCGGGCGTGCACTTTCCAGCCGGTGCTGGCGATGTGTCGCATGACGAAGGCGACGAGGTCGTCGTCGGGGAGTGAGCGGGCGGCGAAGCGGCGAGCGCCGGGGCTCGCCTGCTGGACTCTGGCTACGGGAATCGCACTCCAGGAATGGGTTTCGAGGTGGTAGGCGACCAGATACCAGCGGCGCTGCCAATTGATGAGTCGATAGGGTTCGACTTCTTCGCGTGCCAGGTCTGCCTGATCGATCAGCACGGTGGCGCCGTCGCGGATGGCGCCGGCGAGCGTGGTCAGGATCGCGGCGGGAACCGGGGCGTCGGGTTCGCGCGACCCGGTGGTGGCGGGGCCGATGGCGGTGGCCTCGCGTAACGCGGTCACCTTGCGTTGCAAGCGTTTCGGCAGAATCTGGTCGAGCTTGGCCAGCGCTCGGGTGACATTGTCGGTGATATCCGCGATCCCGGTGGCGCCGTCCTCGGCCAGTCCGACGGCGACCGCGACGGCCACTGCCTCGTCGTCGTCCAGCAGCAGCGGCGGCATGGTGGTGCCGCGGCCGAGGCGGTAGCCGCCGATCGCGCCGCGTCGCGCCTGCACTGGGTAGCCGAGTTCGCGCAGGCGTTGGATGTCGTTGCGCAGGGTGCGGTCGGTGATCGCTAGCCGCTCGGCCAGTTCCCTGCCGGTGTGCGCGCGATCTTGGAGGAGTGCTAGCAAACGCAGTACGCGGACTATGGTCGGCGTCACATTTCACCTCTGGAAAATTAGGAACGGAACTAGCCTAATCGACTCATAGGCTGATGTCAGAAGCAAGGAACACCAACTCGAAAGGTCCTGACATGAACGCCACCACCACCTCCATCGCCACCCTGAGCCCCGTGTGGCGCGACGTTCTCGCCGAGTCCTACCGCGCCCTGGCAAACGTTGTCGCCGGCGTTCGCGATTACCAGTGGCAGCTGCCGACGCCGTGCTCGGCATGGACGGTGACGCAGGTGGTTCAGCACGCCGCGGGCGATCAGCTCGCCTACGCCGCGGCCCTCGGCATCGGCGCCGGGCCCGCGTACGACCCGTTCGACCCGTCCGGAAGTGTCGACGGCTCGCTGACGGCGCTGGTCGATGCCGCGATCGAGCAGACCGCGGCGGCCTGGGCGACGGTCGCCGACGGCACCGAGGCCGTTCCGACACCGCTGCCGCACGGTGCGCTGCCGACTCCGGTAGCCGCCGTGATGTGCGCACTGGACGCCGCGGTGCACGCGTGGGATATCGCGATCGGCACCGGCCAGGCGTCGCCGTTGACCGAAGAACTGGCCGGGTATCTGCTCACCGCCGCGCGTACCGGGCATCCGGCACCCGGTAGCGGCCAGGAAGCGGAAATCGTTGAGCCGCTGCGGCAGTGGGGAGCCTACGCCGCGGTTGTCGACGAGAAGTCCGATGGCAGCGCGGTCGCCGAGCTCCTGCACTACCTTGGTCGCGTCCCGCGCGTCTGAAGTGTTCGGCCGTAACCCGCTGGACCGCAATCGAAAAGGTCAGCGGGCGGTGACGAATCCCTGGGCGACCATCCAGTCGCGGGCGACGTCGGCGGGCTCTTGCCCCTCGAGGTCGACCAGCCGATTCAGCTCGGTGACTGCCTCGTTGGTGAGGCGCTGCGAGATCGGCGCCAGGATGGTGGCGACCTGCGGATGCGCGTCGGCGAAGGACTTGCGCATTACGACCGCCGCGTTGTATTTCGGGAAGAAGCGCTGATCATCTTGCAGCAGTACGAGTTTCAGGGCCGGGATGCGGCCGTCGGTGGTGGCGACGGAGCCGAACTTGCACTGCTTGGCGTCGGCGGTGGCCTGATAGACCACCGCATCCTGGACGATCTGTTTGTGGACCTTGCCGACATCGATGTTGTATTTGCGGGCCATGCCGGGGTATCCGTCCTGGCGCACATTGAATTCGGTGCCGACACAGGTTGCCGCGGCGGCCGGGTCCTTCTCGATCAGCGCCGCATAGTCCGACAGCGTCCGCACGCCGGTCTCCTGCGCCGTGGCCGGGCTCATCACCAGCGCGTAGGTGTTGTTCATCGGCGCCATGTCGGCCCACACCATGCCGTGCGCGGCGAGGTCGGCGTCGCGGAGGGCGTTGAACTGCTCGACCTCGTCCGGGATCGGGGTCTCTTTGCCGAGGTAGTTGACCCAGCCGGTGCCGGTGTAGTCGTAGGCGACATCGATCTGACCGTGCAGCTGGGCGTCGCGAAGGCTGTTGGAGCCCTGGATGTTCGTCAGATCCCGCACGTCCGCGCCGGCGGCCGACATGGCGAACTCGATGATGTAGCCGAGGATGTTCTGCTCAGTGAAGTCCTTGGACCCCACGATGATTCGGACGCCGTCGAGTTCGGGGACCGGGCCGATGCTGCCCGGGCCCACCCGAAGGGGCACCGCGCCACCGGATTCCAAGCCGCAGGCCGCCACCAGCAACATCCCGGCCGCCAGCGCGACACCACGCCACCGCCGGTTCATTTCAGCCCCCTCGGTCCGAGGAACTGCTCGGCGAGCGCGCCGAGCCAGTCGACCAGCAGGGCGAGCGCGACCGCGAGCACGGCGCCGACGACGAGGGTGACGTTGTCGCGCAACTTGTAGCCGGTGTCGATCAGGATGCCGAGACCGCCCGCGCTCACCAGGAAAGACAGTGTCGCGGTGCCCACCGCCAACACCAGCGAGGTGCGCAGGCCGGCCAGGATGTAGGGCACGGCAAGGGGAAACTCGATGCGCCGCAGCACCGTTGCCGCCGACATACCCTGCCCGCGGCCGGCATCGGTGAGCGTCTGGTCGACCTGCTGATAGCCCAGGATCGTGTTGCGCAGCACCGGAAGTAGCGAATAGAACGCGATCGGCGCGACGCCGATCCAGAAGCCGGTGGTGCGGGTGGCGAGGTAGAACAGCACGATCAGGCCGATGGCCGGTGCGGCCGCGCCGATATTGGCGATGCCGACGAAAATCGGTGCCAGACGGCGATATCCGGGCCGGGTGAGCACTGTGCCGAGCGGCACCGCGATGACGATGACGATCAACACGACGGTCGCCGAGATCAGGATGTGCTGCCAGGTGACGCTCACGATGTTGTGCGTGTTCAGGCTGGCCTGCTGGGTGGTGGTCAGGTCTCGCGCGAACGCCCAGACCAGCACACCCGCGGTGAGCAGCAGCACGACCACCGGCTGGACGAACAGCCGGATGCGCTCGGCCCGGCGCTGGGCGGCGGGCGAGGCGGTCGCGGGCGGGGTGCCGATGGCCGCCGTCACGGCGTGTCACCCGCCGCGGGATGGCCGGATCCGTGTTCGGCGCGCATCGCCGACAGATGCGCGACCAGCGTGTCGATGGTGATCAGCCCGACGTATTCGCCGCGCTTGCCGGTGACGACCGCGTTCGCCGTCTGGTCGGCGAGCAGCGCCTCCAGCGCGTCCTGCAACGTCGACCGCGGCGACAGCGGCTCGCCGATCGGTGTTCCGGTGCCGCGCAACGAGTTCGCGTGCGCCAGATGCTCGGCCGACACCCAGCGCAGCGGCCGCCGCTGCTTGTCGAGCACCAGTGCCCACGGCCAGTCCTGCCCGGCCAGCGCGGTCCGCAGCACGTCGACCGGCTCGTCTTCTACGGCGGTCGGGCATTGCCCCATGTCGACATCGCTCACCCGGGTGAGCGTGAGCTGCTTGAGCGAGGCGTCCGCGCCGACGAAGCCCGCGACGGTCTCGTCCGCGGGATCGGCGAGGATCGCCGCGGGGGTGTCGTACTGCAGGATGCGGGATTGGTTGCCCAGCACCGCGATTCGGTCGCCGAGCTTGACTGCCTCGGTGAAATCGTGCGTGACGAAGACGATGGTCTTGCCCAATTCGCCTTGCAGCCGCAGCAATTCGTCCTGCAACAGGCCGCGGGTGATCGGGTCGACCGCGCCGAACGGCTCGTCCATCAGCAGCACCGGCGGGTCGGCCGCGAGCGCGCGGGCGACGCCGACGCGTTGCTGCTGGCCGCCGGACAGCTGGCGCGGGTAGCGGTCGCGATAGGTGTCGGGGTCGAGGCCGACCAGGTCGAGCATCTCGTCGGTGCGGGCGGCGACTCGCTTACGGTTCCAGCCGATCAGGCCGGGCACCGTCGCGACGTTCTTGGCGACCGTCATGTGCGGGAACAGTCCGGCCTGCTGGATCGAGTAGCCAATGCCGCGGCGCAGCTGGTCGGGATTCATCGACGCGGCATCGCGCCCGCCGATGGTGATGGTGCCCGAGGTCGGCTCGATCAGCCGGTTGATCATCCGCATGGTGGTGGTCTTGCCGCAGCCGGAAGGCCCGACGAGTACCACGATTTCGCCGGCCGGGATGGTCATCGACACCTCGCCGACGGCCGGATCGCGCTGGCCGGGATAGCGTTTGGTGACCGCGTCGAGCACGATCTCCTCGCCGGACACCGCCGATTCGATGCCGCCGGAACGGGTTTCGGTGTCAGTCACGGATTCCCCTCGAGGTGGTGAGGCGTCCGACGAGGACGTAGATCCCGTCCAGTACGAGCGCGAGTACGACGATCAGCACCGTGCCGACCAGGGCCTGCGGCACCGCGTTCGGGCTGCCGAGCCGGGCGAGTCCGGAGAAGATGAGGTTGCCGAGCCCCGGCCCCTTGGCGTATGCGGCGATGGCCAGAATGCCCATGATCAGCTGCGTGCTGACCCGGATGCCGGCCAGGATGGCGGGCCAGGCGAGCGGGAGCTCGATGGCGGTCAGTACCCGCAAGCGATTCATGCCGACGCCGCGCGCCGCGTCGGTCACCGCGGGATCCACCGAGGACAGCCCGATGATCGTGTTACGCAGGATCGGCAGCAGCGCGTAGAGCACCAGCGCGGTGACCGTCGGGGCGACGCCGAGGCCGAGGATCGGAATCAGCAGGCCGAGCAGTGCGAACGACGGCACCGTGAGGATCGCGCTGGCGACGGCCGTCGAGATCGACGAGCCGAGCGGGCTGCGGTGCACCGCTATCCCGATCAGCACCGCGACGACGGTCGCGATCAGCACCGATTGCAACACCGCCGACACATGCAGGTAGGAGTCGATGAGCAGCTGATGTCGCCGGTGTACTACGAAAGTCCACAGCGTGTCCAGGGTCGTACCTCCCCGTCGCCCGGTGTCCTGGGAGGGTAGCGCGGATTCGCTTCGCCCGGACGGTATTCCGGGCGGCGCGCCGCCGCCCGGAACCGAGCTCCGAGGTCAGACCGCGGATCTGATATCGGTGTGCACGAAGTCGTTGCCCTTGTAGAGCAGCGGCTTCTTCCTAACGGTGGCGAGTGCGTATGCGAAGCAATCGCCGAGATTGAGCTTGGCCTGATGCCCGCTGCCCTTGCCGAAATCGCGATACGCGGCTCGGGCGATGGCGGCCTGCTCGAGCGAGACCGGAACGAGCTCGATCTGTGCGCTTTCCATCAGTTGGTCTGCGCGCCGGGCGAGCACAGGGTTCGGATGCCGGTCGACTTTGATAGAGACCTCGAAATGGTTGACGACCGACATCGCGATGCTGTGGGTCGATCCCAGAATCTCGGTGAACGAGTCGGACTCGGGTTCCTCATTGAGGATGGCGAGCAGGGCAGACGCGTCGACGATCATGCGGGCAGCCCTTCGTCATCGTAGAGATCGTCGGTGGTCAACGGCGGTTGCCCGGACTCCCTCATGATCGTGTGAATATCGGCCACGATCAGCCGCAGATCTTCGAGCCGAGTCTGCTGCTCGGCATCCAGTTCTTTCAACATGCGTTTCAGTGCCTCCTCGACAACGCTGGTTTGGGACATCCCCGTCCGCTCCGCTGCCTCACGCACCAAGGCGTGCACGTTCTCATTTTTTATGTTCAAACCCATGGGGTCTACCCTCCTGGACTGGGATGGTAGAACTCTACCTCAAGTGTCGCGAGCAGGGAAATAGGTTTTCGACGGGAACCGTTCGGGCTCCACGTTCGTCCAATTCAGCAAGGACCGAGACGGTCGCGATCGCGAATCAACTGGGGGAGAGATGTCGGAGCAGCAGGTCAGAGCCTCGCATCGGGTGCGTCACCGCGCGGAGCGCCCGCGGCACGGCCGCGCTGGCCGGCCCGCGGGCCGGTGGCTCGCGGTGGGACTGGTGGTGGTCGCGCTCACCGTGGCGGGGGTGCTGGGAGTCCGCTGGTGGCAAGACCATTCGAACCCGGCGGCGATCATCGGTCAGCGCGGCACCGAGTTCCCCGCGGTCGACCGTTCGACGCTCGACCCGGCACAGGCCAAGGTGGTGGCGGTGACGGCACGGGAATTCAACAGCCCGGGGGCGGGCACCAAATACGCCGAAGGAGCGAGCGAACCGTGGTGCGCCGATTTCGTCAGCTGGGTGATGCGGGAGTCGGGGGTGCCGCTGGCCAACCCGAATTCGGGCTCGTGGCGGATCCCCGGGGTGTACACGCTGCAGGAGTACTACGCGAGCACGGGGCGCTTCGCCCCGTTGGGCAGCTATCAGCCGCGCACAGGTGACGTACTGATGTACGACAGCACCAGCCCATTCGGCCAGCACACGAACATTGTGCTGAAGTCCGGCGCCGGTGTCGTGACGACGATCGGCGGCAACGAGTTCGGTGAGGTGAGCATCCACACATTCGCGCTGGCCGAGGCGCCGGGGATCGTCGGATTCGGCACATTGTGAGAAGTATCGACGGCCGACGGCGGTGGTTGGTGGGTGCGCACGTCTTTCGGGCACGCGCGATAGCCCTACGATAGATAGTGACGGCGCCCGGCAGCGCCGTCGCCGATCCCCGCCCTGCCTCCCCCTCATCGGCAGGACGGGGATCTCGGGTTCAGACTTGGGCAAGTTCCGGGCAATGTCGGTCGCGTACCGTGTCCGGTGTCCATCGAGCGGTGAGGGTTGCGGAAAATCTGATGCAGTCGACCGACGAACCGATCAGCGATCCCGGGTGGATCGACTATGCCGATTTCGGCGAGCGATTTGTCACGCAGGCGGTGACGAAGGACCGGATCGAGGCCGCGGTGTCCGGAATGACCGGCCGCGGCATGACCATCGGCCCGTTCTCCCTCGGCCCGGCCGGTCTCGCGGGTTTCGTCGCCGAGGGCAAGGTCGGCACGCCGAAGGTGCTGCACAGTGGCCCGCACGTCACGTTCGAGGTCACCGTTCCGGTGTCGTTGGCGCTGAAGGTGATGCTCGGCGGCAAGAAGTTGCGGCTGGAGGCACGGGTCGAAATCGATCTGACCCTGCACGCGCGCACCGCCGATCCGTTGCTGATCGTCATCGACATCCCGCCGATCACCCAGCGCGACGTCAGCTTCGTGCTGCGCGCCCAAGCGATGGACGCCGCGGGGGAGATGCTGCTCGATCCGATCGCGGGCCTGGTGCAGCGCGAGGTCGCCTCGCGGGTGAACGCCATGCTCGCCGATCCGCAGGCCCGGCGCAGCCGAGTCTTCGATGTCGAGGCCATTGTGAGCGGCACCAAGTCGACGCATCGGGAGCAGGCGGAGTTCGACTGGATCGGCTACGACGAATTCGGGCACCGGTTCTTCTCGCGCATCGTGACGCGCGAGCGCGTGTTCGAGGTGGTCGAACGAATGGCGGGACGGCCGATCGAGATCGGCCCGCTGAAGACCGGGCCGGGTAAATCGGCGACCGTCACCGTGCGGGGGAGTGTCCGAGTGCCGCAGCTGGACGATAAAACAGACACGCCACGATCTTTCGACCTGACGCTGCCGGTCAGCCTGGACATCACCGTGGACGTGCTGAAGGCCAACCGATACCGCGCCGACGTCGAGGTGCCGCTGGTGTTGACCGCGCGCGCCGCCGACCCGTTGCTCGTGGTCATCGACGTACCCCCGCCCGACCCGGACGACATCCGGCTGGAGTTCAAAGCGCACGGTGTGCGTGCGGCGACCCTCGGTGCGCTCGCGGGCATCAAGAAGCAGGTGATCGCCCAGGTCGCGGGGGTCGTGAGCAAAGAGCTCGCGGACAGTTCGGGCCGGACGATCGACGTGGCCGCCCGCATCGGCTCGAGCTCGCCCGCCTCTCCGGGAACTTCTGACCAGGCCTAGGCGGGTCGGCGGTCGCGTTGGCGACCGGCAGTGATGTCAGGGGGTTTGCCGTGCCCGCCGAGTTACCCATGCTCTCGCGAAATCAGGCGTCTCGTTGGCATCCTGGTTGCTCATGTGACCAATGTGAAAGGGTGTGTCCCGTGGGTCTAGCGGTTCCCATGTGAATATGGTGAAATAAGTACACGTTCGAGGCTCCCGGCGCGTGCTGAATGTATGGGGAAGGTGCGCCGGGCACGCTGCCATCCATGGTCGGGGTTGCGCGAAGGAGTCCTACGATGCGTTCCATTTCGGTATCCCGGCGTGCGCTGTTCGGCTATGCCGCCGCGGCGGCCGCGATCGGCCTGACCGCCTCCGCGAAACCCGCCACCGCCGGTGCCTTCGGCACCTTGATCGATTACGCGGGCGGGGTGCCCTCGGCCGAATCGATCAGGGACGCCGGACATCTCGGCGTGATCCGGTACGTCTCCGACCGGCGGCCCGGCGCGGAATGGATGGCGGGCAAGCCGCTGCGTGCCAACGAGGTCGACGAGCTGCACGAGGCGAACCTGCAGATCGTGTCCTGCTACCAGTTCGGCAAGGGGCCGACCGCGGACTGGCGCGGCGGAGTGGAGGCGGGCAAGAAGCACGCGCAGCGCGGGCTCGACCTGCACCTCGCCGCCGGCGGACCCGAGGGCGTGCCGATCTACGCCGCCATCGACGACAACCCGACCGCGGTCGACTTCGCCACCATGATCGCGCCCTACCTGCTCGGCTGGCAGGAGGTGCTCGGCAAGGAGAACACCGGCATGTACGCCAACGCCCCGACTATCGAACTCGCCCGCGCCGCAGGCCTGGGTTCCTGGTACTGGCAACACAATTGGGGCTCCAACGGTGTCATCCACCCCGCCGCGCACCTGCACCAGTTCGAGATCGACAAGCGCTCGCTCGACGGCATCGGCATCGACCTCAACCACGCGCTCGCCCCCCAATACGGGCAGTGGTGACGTCGGATTCGGCAACCGGGCAACTGATTTCGCAAGAACATGGGTAACTCGCCGGGTACAGGCAAACCCATCAACGACGGCACCGCCGGTCGCCAGCGTTGACGTCGCTACACCTAGGTCTGGCCTAAATAATCGGGGAGGCGGGAGAGCTCTTCGTCGGGAACTACGCGCAATGTCGGGCGGCTGTCCGGCGCCTCGTGATCGCCGAGCCAGGAGAACAGTGACCAGCGGGACAGGCCGGAGAACGCCGAGCCGAGGCTGGTGAACGAGAACGAGGAGATGGCCGACCCGAACGAGCCGACCGAGCCGATCGACAAGATCGAGCCGACGCTGCCGATCGACAGGATCGAGTAGGCCGACCCGATGGACAGGATCGAGCCCTCGGATCGGAAGGACAGTATCGATCGATGCGAATGCCTGCTTCGAATGGAGCGGCCGGGCCGTATCGAATGTTCGATCGCCATAGTTAGCGGTCTACCACATTCGTCACCCATTCATCCGTCATCGCGCCGTTTCGCCGAGGCGATGTCGTAAAGACGACAACGGCGGCGGCCCCGCAGGGACGCCGCCGTTGGTCTGAAACCTATGCGACGGTGAAGAATCCGAGCGTCGGCAGGAATGAGCAGGTGCGTGCGTCGGCGTCGTCGGCCTTGGTGGTCAGCGAGCCGGAGATGACCGCGACGACCCGGCCGGAACCGGTGTCGGCGATCGCGGACAGGGTGGCCGGGCCACCCGGGTTGATCTTGGCCTCGTCGGTGAGCGGCAGCAGGCCGCCCTGGCGGGTGTCCAGGTTCATCCACTGCACCGTCATCGGCGGATTCTGGACCTCCGTCGGCGCCTTGGTGCCGAGCGCGGTGAACACGAACCCGGCCTGACCGGCCTTCGGTCCGGGCGGCGGCAGCTGGGCCGGGCCGGATACCGCGAGCGCGGTGCCGATGGAGTCGGCGGTCGGGCCGATGCAGCCCTTGCCGATGGTCGGGTAGAGGAACTGCGCGATGACCGGCCCTTCCTGCGGCAGTTCGGGGCCACCGCCACCGCTGCCGTCCAGGAAGGTGATGATCCGTTCCAGCGTCGACTTGATCTGCGGCGGCAGGCTCAGCGTCGCGAGCAGCTTGCGGGCCTGATCGAGGATGGCCGACTGCGGGCCTGCCGCGACATCGGCGGGGCCGGCGATCGAGCCGACGATGGCAGGGGCCAGGGCGGCAAGGGCGTCGATCGGGACACCCTCCGGGACCATCGGCACGGTGTTCGGGGTCGCCGCAGGCGCGGGCGCGGGCGCCGCGACTGCAGTCGTCGGCGCGGCAAGCGTGGCGGTCGCCGCAATGGCGAGCGCCGACAATGCAATCCGCGATCCTCGGGTGCGAAGCACTGGTCTAGCCGTCCTTACCTCGGGTACATCTGGGCCGATGCTGAAAAGCCATCGTTTCGGGGGTCACTCTAGGGATTACGCGGCTATGTGTACAGCTGCGTCGCCCTACCGGTGTTGCGGACGATCAGTGTTATCAGACGGTAGCGCGCATCAGGTGTTACTGGTGTGAAAGGTGATGCAAATGTTATCAGTGATTCGGCTGGTGACACGAGGGCGCGACGACCTGGATCGGCGCTGCGGTTAATCTAGTCGGGGCCATCCGTTCTTGTCGCCGAACACTCGCATCGCCGGGTGTCGGGCCGACGCCCCCACCCGAGTCGAAAGCCTGCGATTTGAACCGTCAACTCCGATGGGCTGTCTCGGTACTCGGTCTGTCCATTCTGTCCAGGCTGCTCTGGATGTTCTTGAACAAGAACGGACTCAACGTCGTCGACCTCCACGTGTACGTGGACGGATCGGCGTCGCTGCTCACCGACAAGCTCTACGACTTCACCTACGCGGAGAAGACGCCGGACTTCCCGCTGCCGTTCACCTATCCACCGTTCGCCGCGCTGGTCTTCTTCCCGCTGCACTATCTGCCGTTCACGGCTGTCGCAGTCGGCTGGTTGCTGGCCACCGTCGCCGCGCTCTATGTTGTCGTGCGCATCGCGCTGGAGCTGATCCTCGGGGTGGAGCGGGCGCACGAGCCGGGCTGGCAGGTCGCGACCGTCGGCTGGACCGCGGTCGGCATGTGGATGGAGCCGGTGCGGACCACGATCGACTACGGCCAGGTCAATGTCTTCCTGGTACTCGGCGCGATGATCGCGGTGCGCAGTTCGCGCTGGTGGCTGTCCGGCGGGCTGGTCGGCATCATCGCCGGGATCAAGCTGACCCCGGCGATCAGCGGTCTGTACTTCGTCGCGCAACGGCGCTGGCTGACGGTGGTGTGGTCGGCAGTGGTGTTCGGCGGGACCGTCGGGATCAGCTTCTTGATCGCCCCGCACGAGGCGCGGCGGTACTTCGGCACCCTGCTCGGCGACGCCGACCGGATCGGTCCGGTCGGCTCGGTGTGGAACCAGTCGTTGCGCGGCACGCTCAGCCGAATCCTTGGCTACGACGTGCAATCCGGGCCGTGGTGGCTGGCCGGCGTGCTGGTGGTCGCGGTGCTGGCGTTCTTCGCCTGGCGGGTACTCGAGCCGGACGACCGGATGGGCACGCTGATCATGGTGCAGCTGTTCGGGCTGCTCGTCTCGCCGATTTCCTGGTCGCACCACTGGGTCTGGCTGCTGCCGACGGTGCTGTGGTTGCTCTACGGGCCGCTGCGGCAGGCGCCCGGCGCCAAGATCATCGCGGGCTACTGGTTGGTGAATACGCTGATCGGGATTCCGTGGGTGCTGTCGTTCTTCCAGGATTCGATCTGGACCATCCCCCGCCCGGCCGTGCTGGCCTGGCTCGGCACGGTGGACGTGATCGGCTCGCTGGTGTTCTTCATTTGGGTGATTCGATCCGGTCGACGCCAGAAGTCGGACCCGGCGCAGGCGGCGCGCGCGGCCACCGAGGGCCAGGCGCGCACCGCTTAGGGCGTGTCTCCCAAATCCAGGCGGCGCCTCCGCGGCTCAGATCGCCGCCTGCCCGCGTTGTCGTCGTCGCCGATACAACCCCGGTATCGGCTCCTCCTCCGCCTTGGCAGGCGACGATCTGAGCCACGGATGCATCCACCTGGATTTGGGAGACACGCCCTAGCCGGTCAGGCGAGCTGAGCCGCCAGCTGGTCGATCTTGCCGGCCAGCTCGATGTCGAGCGCGGTGAGACCGCCGGAATCGTGGGTGGACAGCGCGAAGCTGACCTTGCGCCAGCGGATGTCGATGTCGGGATGATGATTGGCGGCCTCGGCCGCCTCGGCGACCTGCCGGACGAGCTCGATGCCCGCGAGGAAGGTGGGCGCTTGGACGGTGCGGGACAGCACGTTGCCGTCCCTGGTCCAGTCCGGCAGGGTGGTCAGTGACTCGGTGAGTTCGGTTTCGGTCAGCAACGGGGCACTCATAACCCCGGTTCTACTCCTCCGCCGGGAGTGATGTCCGTCATTGCCGGATCAGTCGGGCGCAGCGCGGTTCGGGGGCCGTGCCGGAGGGTCGGAAAGGTCAGGCGGCGCGCGCCTGCTTGAGTGCTTTTTTCAGGTCCTTGCCGCAGATGCCTGCGGCTTCACACTTCTTCATACGCATAATGACCACAGGGCATTTCACGCAGCGCGTCTTTTTTCGACAGCACTTCTTCTTCGGTTTCAGTCGCGAAACCTGCTTAGCCTTGACCTTGCCCATGTCGGTTAGCATACCCTTAGTTGCGTGCCTGGCGCGGAGGGGTGACCCGAACACAGGTAGGGTGTATATGGCCGCAATGCCCGGTGAGTTTCGATTCTCCACCTGTTTGCAGGGGTCGGCCGGTACCTACACCTAACAGCAGGAGGATTCAGCGTGTCGTCTGCGCGCGATTTTCGCAACGTTGCCATCGTGGCCCACGTCGACCACGGTAAGACGACGCTGGTCGACGCCATGCTCCGCCAATCCGGCGCCTTCGCCGAGCGAGCCGAGCTCGTCGATCGGGTGATGGACTCCGGCGACCTGGAGCGCGAGAAGGGCATCACCATTCTCGCCAAGAACACCGCGGTGCATAAGCACCACGCGGATGGTTCCGTCACCGTCATCAACGTGATCGATACACCAGGCCACGCCGACTTCGGTGGTGAGGTCGAACGCGGCCTCTCCATGGTCGACGGTGTCGTGCTGCTGGTCGACGCCTCCGAGGGCCCGCTGCCGCAGACCCGGTTCGTGCTGCGTAAGGCACTCGCCGCGTCGCTGCCGGTGATCCTGGTGGTCAACAAGACCGACCGGCCCGACGCCAGGATCGAGGAGGTCGTCGAGGAAAGCCACGACCTGCTGCTCGACCTGGCCTCCGACCTGGACGACTCCGCCGCCGAGGCCGCCGAGCTCGCGCTCGACCTGCCGGTGCTCTACGCCTCGGGCCGCGCGGGCAAGGCGTCCAAGGAGCGTCCGGAGAACGGGCACGAGCCGGACGCGGAAAACCTGGACGCACTGTTCGAGGTGCTGATGGACAGCATTCCCGCGCCCAAGAGCAACCGGGACGCGCCGCTGCAGGCGCACGTCACCAACCTCGACGCCTCGGCCTTCCTCGGCCGCCTCGCGCTGGTCCGCATCTACGCGGGCGAGCTGCGCAAGGGGCAGAACGTCGCCTGGATGCACGCCGACGGCGTCAAGACCGTCAAGATCACCGAGCTGCTGCAGACCGTCGGAGTCGAGCGGCAGCCGGGCGAGATCGCCATCGCAGGCGACATCGTCGCGATCGCGGGCATCCCGGACATCATGATCGGCGACACCCTCGCCGATGTGGACAACCCGGTCGCGCTGCCGCACATCACGGTCGACCAGCCCGCGATCTCGGTGACCATCGGCACCAACACCTCGCCGCTGGTCGGCCGGGTCAAGGGCCACAAGCTCACCGCACGCATGGTGAAGTCGCGCCTGGACCAGGAACTGGTCGGCAACGTCTCGCTGCGCGTGCTCGACATCGGTCGCCCTGATGCCTGGGAGGTGCAGGGCCGTGGTGAGCTGGCGCTGGCCATCCTGGTCGAGCAGATGCGCCGCGAAGGCTTCGAGTTGACCGTCGGCAAGCCGCAGGTGGTCACCAGGCTGGTCGACGGCAAGGTGCACGAGCCGTACGAAGAGCTGACCATCGACTGCCCCGACGAGTACCTGGGTGCTGTCACACAGCTGCTGGCCGCCCGCAAGGGCAAGATGGTCCAGATGGCCAACCACAGCGCGGGCTGGGTGCGCATCGAGTTCATCGTCCCCTCGCGCGGTCTGATCGGTTTCCGTACCGACTTCCTCACCGACACCCGCGGCACCGGCATCGCCAACGCCGTCTCGCACGGCTACGCGCCGTGGGCGGGCGAGATCCGGGCCAGGCACACCGGTGCGCTGGTCTCCGACCGGGCGGGCTCGGTGACCCCGTTCGCGATGATCCAGCTCTCCGATCGCGGCCAGTTCTTCGTCGAGCCGGGCGCGGACACCTATGAGGGCATGGTTGTCGGCATCAACCCGCGCGCCGAGGATCTCGACATCAACGTGACGCGTGAGAAGAAGCTGACCAACATGCGCAGCGCGACCGCCGACGTGTTCGAGACGCTGGCCAAGCCGCTGCAGCTCGACCTGGAAGCCGCGATGGAGTTCTGCGCCGACGACGAGTGCGTCGAGGTCACGCCCGAGGTCGTCCGGGTGCGCAAGGTCATCCTTGGCGCCACCGAGCGTGGTCGCGAACTGTCCCGCCGCAAGGCACGGGACCGCGCCGCCCTCTGATCGTTTCCACGGCAACGGGATTCCGGCGTGTACGCGCCGGAATCCCGTTTGCTATCGGAATTCTTACCGCCACAGACCGTGGTTTGAATTATCCGGGAATTTTCGGGCGTCGGCTCAGCTGAATAGCGTGTGCATCGGGATGTGCGCTGGATTTCGGCGCTAGCAAGGTGCGTGGCCTCGGTGGCGAATGCTGCTGATAGGCAAGCGTTCTGGACAACGCGTCGGCGCTGATCTGAACGCGGAGACCCCTTTTCGACAAGAATGCCGACCGGTTGCCGGGCGTTCTGTTCGCACAATTAATGAGCGTCGTCGCGGCCCGCATTGTGGTGCTGCCACCCCCTCAATATGGGCAGGATTCCGTCAGGTGGGTGCGGTAGAGTCCGCAACCGTGAAAGTGGGCGCAGGGAATGGCATGAGGCCGCCGACGCGGGCAGGGCGCCGCGCCACGTGGCGCGCACTGTTGATCATCGTGACGGCGTCGTTGACGGTGTTCGCCGGGTGTACCGCGAATCCGCCGCCGCCGATCGAGACCACGGACAGTCCGAAGACGACGCAAGCCAAGCCGGGTAAGAGCACGGTGGTCGTCGCGATCGACACCATCGGTATCGGGTTCAATCCGCACCTGCGTTCGGATCAGTCACCCGCCTCCGCCGCGTTGAGTTCGATGGTGCTGCCGAGTCCGTTCCGGGCGGTGCCGAGTCAGGCCGCGCCCGGTGCCACCGACTGGGTGCCGGACACGTCGTTGATCGCCTCGGCCGATGTCAGCGCGCAAGATCCGTTCACCATTACCTACGCGCTGCGCAACGAGGCCAACTGGTCCGACGGTGCGCCGATCGCCGCCGAGGACTTCCAATTCCTGTGGCAGCAGATGATTTCGCAGCCCGGCGTCATCGACTCGGCGGGTTACCGGCTGATCACCGATATTGGCTCCGCGGACGGCGGCAAGCTGGTAACCGTCAAGATGCGCGCGCCCTATCCGGGCTGGCAGCAATTGTTCACCAACCTGCTGCCCTCGCATCTGATGAAGGATTCGCCCGGTGGGTTCCAGGAGGGCTGGGTGAAGAGCATCCGGGTGTCCGGCGCGCAATTCGCGATCAAGAACGTCGATCCCCAGCGTGAGGAAGTTCTGCTGGAGCGCAACGCCCGGTTCTGGGGCACCCCGGCGGCGCCGGACGAGATCCTGTTGCGGCGCGGTGGCACGCCCGCGCAACTGGCGGAATCATTGCGCACCAACGATGCCCAGATGACGCTGGTGCATGGCGGTGTCGCAACTCAGGCACAGCTGGCCGCGATTCCGTCGGTACGCACCGCGATCATGCCGCAGTCGCGGGTGCTGCAGCTCGCGCTCAACGGCCGGAGCGGTCCGGTGAGCGACATTCGAGTCCGCCGCGCGGTGCTCGCTTTGCTGGATCCCGCGCTGCTGGCGACGGTCGGCGCGCAGACCGGCGGCTGGGTGGAACCGGCTCGCGCACAGATACTTTCGCCATCCGATCCCGGCTATGCGCCGACCTCGCCACCCCGCCCGCCCGCCGAGGAATCCTTCGCGCTGCTCGCCGAGGCGGGGTATGGCCGTGCGCCGGAACCGCCGCCGGTCAACTCGCCGACCTCGCCCGCGCCGACACCGCGACCGGTCGCGAAAAACGGTAAATCCCTGACGATTCGGATCGGCGCGGTGGAGGGCGACGCCACCGCCATCGCGGTCGCCAATACCGCCGCCGACCAATTGCGCAGTGCCGGAATCGATGCCACGGTTCGTAGTGTTGCTGCGGATCAGCTCTATGGGCGCGAGCTCATCGAGGGCACGATCGACGCGATCGTCGGCTGGGAGCAGGCGGGCTCCGACCCGGCCACCGTGCTCGCCTCCCGATACGGTTGCCCGCCACCGGAACCCGGTGCCGGCAGCACCGGTGCCGCGCAGCCGAGTTCGGATCCGGCGCGCCGCGCACCCGCCAACCTGTCCGGGGTGTGCGACCCCACCCTGCAGGGGCCGATGGATGAGGCGCTGCGCGGCGTCGACACGGGCCGAGTGCTCGCCGAGGCCGAGCCGAAGCTGTGGGAGCTGGCCACGGTGTTGCCGATCGTGCAGGACAACGTGGTCGCGGCCGCCGGTCCCCGGGTGGACGGTGCGTCGCTCAGCGGCAGCATCCAGGTCGGCATCTTCGGCGACGCCGGACAGTGGCGAAAGATCCAATGACCGGCGGCATACTGCTGGTGCACGCGCACCCGGACGATGAATCCATCACCACCGGCGGCACCATCGCGCACTACCGCCGCCGCGGTGTGCCGGTGACCGTGGTGACCTGCACGCTCGGTGAGGAGGGTGAGGTCATCGGCGACGAGTGGGCCCAGCTCACCGCCGACCGCGCCGATCAACTCGGTGGTTATCGCATTCTCGAACTGACCAGGGCATTGCAGGCTCTCGATGCCGCGCCCCCGCGTTTCCTCGGCGGCGCGGGCCACTGGCGCGACTCCGGCATGGCGGGGACCCTGGCGGCCGCGAAACCGCGGGTGTTCGCGCAGTCCGGCGATGCGGCGGTTGACGCGTTGACCGAGGTGATCCTGGAACTGCGGCCGCGCGTGCTGATCAGCTATGACCCGAACGGCGGCTACGGCCACCCCGATCACATTCGAGCACACCAGATCGCCACGGCCGCAGTACATTCCGCCGCGGCGCGGGGCTGGGACACGCCGAAGTTCTACTGGACCGTCACCGACGCCGACACGCTGCGCCAGCACACGACCGCGCTGGCCAGGCGCACGGTCGACGGGTTGCCGGGCCGGTTGCCGCAGGGCTGGCGGTTGCCCGCCGAGGGCGAACTCGCGAGCGTGCCGAGCCGCACGGTGACCACCACCATCGACGTGTCCGATGCCCTCGTCGCCAAACGCGCCGCCTTACGCGCCCATGCCACCCAGCTCACGATGGCGCCGTCCGGGCGCGAATTCGCGCTGTCCAACAATGTTGCTCAGCCGGTACTGCCGGAGGAGTGTTTTGTCCTTGTGCGCGGTCGGAGGGGACCGGTCGGTTCGGACGGCCGTGAACATGATCTTCTCGCGGGCCTCGATTGACGAACTTCTATCGATGGCGCGGCTAGTCTTCCGTAGTTCCTGTCGCATTCCGGCGTATCCTCCGAATGTGCCCTGAGCTGCGGATATTCGTAGCTTGAGGGTTGCTGTTCCACCGAAAACTTTCGCCGGGTACCGTTCCCGTGATCTCGAATACATCGATGTGGAGGCGAAGCGGTTCATGACGGCGGTCGGCGACAAGGCTCACCTCAGCCTCGAGGACGAGGGTTACCACAAGAGTCTCAAACCGCGGCAACTGCAGATGATCGCCATCGGCGGCGCCATCGGCACCGGACTGTTCCTCGGCGCGGGTGGCAGGCTCGCCAACGCGGGACCGGGTCTGTTCCTGGTCTACGGCGTCTGCGGATTCTTCGCCTTCCTCATCCTGCGCGCGCTCGGTGAACTCGTGTTGCACCGGCCGTCGTCCGGGTCGTTCGTCTCCTACGCGCGCGAATTCTTCGGCGAGAAGGCCGCGTTCGTCGCAGGCTGGATGTACTTCCTCAACTGGTCGATGACCGGCATCGCCGACACCACCGCGATCGCCCAGTACTTCCACTACTGGTCCGGGTTCAGCAGCGTCCCGCAGTGGCTGCTCGCGCTCATCGCGCTGGTTCTGGTGCTCAGCATCAACCTGATCTCGGTGAAGTGGTTCGGCGAGATGGAGTTCTGGGCCGCGCTGGTGAAGGTGTTCGCGCTGAGCGCCTTCCTGATCGTCGGCACCATCTTCCTGATCGGCCGATTCACCGTGCAGGGCAACCCGACCGGGCCGAGCGTGATCGCCGACAGCGGCGGGCTGTTCCCGACCGGCGTGCTTCCGCTGGTCGTCGTGGTCTCCGGCGTCGTGTTCGCCTACGCCGCGGTCGAATTGGTCGGCACGGCGGCGGGCGAGACGGAGAACCCGGCCAAGATCATGCCGCGCGCGATCAACTCGGTGATCGCCCGCATCGCGATCTTCTACGTCGGTTCGCTGGTGCTGCTCGGCCTGCTGCTGCCGTACACGGCGTACACCGCCAAGGAGAGCCCGTTCGTCACCTTCTTCACCATGCTCGGCGTGCCCGGCATCGGCAGCGTGATGAACCTCGTCGTGCTCACCGCCGCGTTCTCCAGCCTCAATGCCGGGCTGTACTCGACCGGGCGCATCCTGCGTTCCATGTCGATGAACGGCAGCGCGCCGAAGTTCACCGGCGTGATGGGGCGCAATGGCGTTCCCTACGGCGGCATCCTGCTGACCAGCCTGATCGCGCTGGTCGGCATCGCGCTCAACGGCGTGGTGCCGGACCGGGCCTTCGAGATCGTGCTGAACCTCGCCTCGCTCGGCATCGTCGCCTCCTGGGCCACCATCGTGCTGTGCCAGCTGCAGCTGTGGCGCTGGTCCAAACAGGGCAAGGCGGAGCGGCCCTCGTTCCGGATGTTCGGCGCGCCCTACACCGGACTGCTCACGCTGGTGTTCCTGTTCTTCGTGGTGGTGCTGACCGGCTTCGACTATCCGGTGGGCACCTGGACCGTCGCCTCGCTGGTGCTGATCATTCCGATGCTGATCGTCGGCTGGCTGGTGGCCCGCAAGCGGGTGCTGTCCATCGCCGAGGAGCGGATGGGCTATACCGGCGAGTTCCCGGTGGTGGCCAACATCCCGGTCGACGGCGAGAAGTGATCATGCGGCCCCCGGTCGCCGTAGCAGCGGAATAGACTCGCTGCCATGTACAACTGGTCGGTCCAGGACGCGATCGCCGCGTTCGTGGAGAGCATGAAGCCGAACTGGCAGGCGCAACACGACCTGTACCTGTCGGTGCTGTACGGGTTCGTCGACATGCAGAGTCACCTGCTGACCCTGCTCGGCTTTCCCCCGGTGCCGTGAGGGCGGCCGTCGAACCCGTGAGCTACCGGGAGTCGCCCGCCGCGGTGGCGCCCTGGTTGGCGCCGCTGATCCTCGCGATTCTGGTGATCGATGCCTTCATCACGCTGGCCATGGAAGTGCTGTATCTGCCGACCTACTTCGGCAGTACCGCGTTCCCGTTGTCGGGTGTGCTGGCCGGTGTGGTGAACATCCTGCTGGTGCTCGGTGTCCGCGCGGTCTCGCCGCGCGTGGCAGCGATGTTCCTGCCTTTGGCCGCTTGGACTTTCGGGTTCCTGATCTGTGCGAGCACCGGCCCCGGCGGGGACATCATGCTCGCAAGCGACTGGCGCACGGTGCTTTTGCTGTTCTGTGGCTTGGTGCCGCCGCTGGTGTACATCTACCTCCGCGTCAATTCCAGGTACTTCAGCAGGCGCTAGCGTTCAGCAGGCGCTAGCGGCTGCCGAGCTGGCCCGGTGTCACCGCGTCGATGAGGGCCCATGCTTCATCGAGCGGAATATCGAGCACGTGGTATCGCTTCTTACCCGCGGCGGATGCCGCGACCACGGTGGCGACGCCGGCCCGGCGCTGGAAGAACGACTGCCGGACGGTCCAGCCGATCACGCCGGGCGCTTCCAGGCAGTCGCGATCGCGGCCGAGCGAGCCGGATCGGGTGATCAACCAGCGTGGGCTGGTGGCGGTTTCGGGCAGCACGGTATGGCCGAGGCCGCGATAGCGGTCTTCGGCCAGCGCGATCGCGATCGGAACCAGCAGCACGGGCAGCACCCACCACCACGGCGAAAAGTCCACGCCCGCAATGGCAAAGGCCAACATGACGAGCGCGGCCACGGCAATGGGCGCCAGCGCGCGGGTGTGCCGCCTGCGGCGGGCGATCGGACCGTGCGCGACCAGCGGCGCGCTGCCGGGCGTCGGACCGGCGGCGGGCGAGGCAATCGCCCTGTCGTGGAACTCGTTCGGGGCGAGCAGGTGGCTCAGCGTGTGCTCGATGGCGGTGCGCGGCGCCTGCGGAAGAATCTTCTGGCGCGGGCTCGCGCCGACCATGATGGCCTCGAGCTCGGCGGCACCGGCCAGCCGCAGCAGCAACGGCTCGTTCACCGTCGCGCCGCGGAAGCGGGCCAGATCCAGGGTGATCTGGCGGGTGGTGAACAGGCCGTGGCGCAGCTGCAGCGTGCGGCCGTCATCGATGACGCGCAAGCCGAAATACGTTGCCAGATAACGCGCGCAGGCGGCGAGGCTGACGATGAGCACGATCACCACGAGCAACCCGGCGGTGCCGATGGCGATCAGTGCCGCGCCGCCGTTTTCCACCCGCTGCACCGCGTCCGAGCGGAACAGCACCTGGCCGACGCCGTACTGGAACGCCAGGCCGACGATCGGCGCGATGATCGCGAAACCCGTCAAAGACAGTGGGGCGTAACGGACCCAGGCCGGATTCCAGTGCGCGATCTCACGGCCGGGTGCGGCGTCCCGACTCTCGGATTCGGTCGACTTATCCAACGAAACAGGCTGTCCGGCAACGCCTTGCGTCGCGCCGCCGGTGTGCGCGAGCAGCGCGGTCCGCAACTCGGGCACCAAACGCGCGTCGAGCGCGTCCAATTTGAACTTCTCACCCGAATCCGCGTGCTGCCCGGTGCCGATGGCGAGCACCGCGAGCCCGAGCAGCCGGTGCAGCAGATCCGCCTCGATGTCCACCGACCGGATCCGGGACCGCGGCACCGCGAGCTTCTTGCGCTGGATCAGCCCGGTACGCAACTCGACATGGGTCGGGCCGACCCGATAGGTGGTGGTGAACCAGCGGGTGAGCGCGAACCCGACGATCAATGCCAGCGGGATGATGCTCCACCCATGATTACCGCTGCTGGTGCCGAGGATCACCGACCCGATCAGCACCGGAATGAACTTCACCACCTCGGTGACCGGATGTACCAACAACATTCGCTTGTCCAGCCGCGACCACGGCTGATCGGTCTCCGGCGCGACGGCCTCCGCCGAGGTCATGTCGCGTCGCCCCGATGCTGCGCGGCGATCCGGGTCAGCCTGGTCACCGTCTCCTCGGCCACCGGGAGGTCGAGCTCGGAGATCTGCACCGCGCCCGCGGACGACGCGGTAGTCACCGTCACGGTGGCCAGCCCGAGCAGCCGCGCCAACGGCCCGCGTTCGGTGTCGACGGTCTGCACCCGCGAGATCGGCGCCACCCGGCTCTCCTGGGTGAGCCAGCCGACCCTGGTGTACACGGCCTCCTCGGTGACCTCCCACCGGTGCACCGCGTACCGCCACCACGGCACCACACCGATATTCAACCCGGCCAGCACCAGCGTCACCAGGAACACCGTCAACTGCCACCCGCGATTGCCGGAGTCGAGCACTGCCCAGACGAGCTGCGCCGCGAACGGAACCACCCAGACCAGGGCGGCCTGGATGGTCCACAAGAGTTTTGCCTTCGGACTGGGGCGCCAGGCCGGATCGGCCATGATCGTGCGCGGCTGCGACATGCCTGCCATGGTTCCATGAACTTCGGCCGCCGGGGCTGCCGATTGTGCGCGGCGCGGCGCGGCTGGACGGCCTGCCGCGGAAATTTGGCGGGTGCCGATGGAATAGGCCCGAGCTTCGCGCAGTTGTCAACGCTCACATGGTGCCTCGCTGTTACCGGGTTCCGTGGTGGTCGCGGCGTCCCTGGCCTGGTGGGTTCCGGTCGCTACGCTCACTCATCAGCATCGGAAGGAGACAGGTCCGGATGGTTAGCGCATGATCGAGGACGTGAGTGAACTGCCGAACCCGAGCATTCCTGCCGCACCCCCTGCTCCCTCGGCCATGCGCCGGGCGCTGCGACGAGCCCGTGACGGTGTCACGCTGAATGTGGACGAGGCCGCGGTACTGCTGCACGCGACCGGTGACGACCTGAAAGATCTGAGTCGCAGCGCCGCCAGAGTGCGCGACGCGGGGCTGGAATCGGCCGGACGGCCGAAGACCATCAGCTACTCGCGCAACGTCTTCATCCCGCTGACCCGGCTCTGTCGTGACAAATGCCACTACTGCACCTTCGTGACGGTGCCTGGCAAGCTGCGCGCCGAGGGCAAGGGCATGTTCCTGGAACCCGACGAGGTTCTGGACATCGCCCGCCGCGGTGCCGCGCTCGGCTGCAAGGAAGCCCTGTTCACGCTCGGCGACCGCCCGGAGGATCGCTGGCCAGAGGCCGCGCAGTGGCTCGACGAGCGCGGCTACGACTCCACCCTGGACTACCTGCGCGCCGTCTCGATCATGGTGCTGGAGGAGACCGGCCTGCTGCCGCACCTGAATCCCGGTGTGATGTCGTGGGAGGAGATCTCCCGGCTCAAACCGGTCGCGCAGTCGATGGGCATGATGCTGGAGACCACCGCGACCCGTCTTTTCACCGAGAAGGGCGCTTGCCACTACGGCAGCCCGGACAAGGACCCCGCGGTCCGGCTGCGCGCGATCACCGACGCGGGCAGGCTATCGGTGCCCTACACCACCGGCCTGCTGGTCGGCATCGGCGAGACGCTGGCCGAACGCGCCGAGTCGATCATGGCGATTCGCAAGCAGCACAAGGCTTTCGGGCACATTCAGGAAGTGATCATCCAGAACTTCCGGGCCAAGGACGACACCGCCATGCGCGATGTCCCGGACGCGGGTATCGAGGAGTTCCTGGCCACCATCGCGGTGACCAGGCTGCTGCTCGGCCCGGACGTGCCGGTGCAGGCGCCGCCGAACCTGGTGTCGCTCGAGGACTGCCTGGCGCTGATCGATGCGGGCATCGATGACTGGGGTGGCGTGTCGCCGGTGACGGTGGATCACGTGAACCCGGAACGGCCGTGGCCGAACCTGGACACGCTGCGCGAGATCACCGAAACGGCCGGATACCAGCTGGTCGAGCGGACCTCCGCGCACCCGAAGTACGTGCGTGCGGGCAGCCCGTGGATCGACCCGCGGATCGGCGTGCACGTCGCCGCGCTCAGCGACCCGGTCACCGGCCTGGCGAACCCGGACGCGATGCCGGTCGGCCTGCCCTGGCAGGAACCGGACCAGTCCTGGGAATCCGCCGGACGCGTCGACCTCAACACCGCCATCGACACCGAGGGCCGCAACACCGAAAGCCGCAGCGACTCCGCGATCGGCCAGGATGTGGTCGGCGCCTTCGGCGATTGGGACACCATCCGCGAACAGGCTCGCGATCTCGCGGTCGTCGCGCCGGAGCGCCTCGATTCCGAGGTGCTCGCCGCGCTGAAGGCCGCCGAGCGCGACCCGGCCGCCCTCTCCGACGCCGAATACCTGGCGTTGGCCACCGCCGACGGCGCGAACCTGGAGGCCGTGGCCGCGCTGGCCGATCAGCTGCGCCGCGACACCGTCGGTGACGATGTCACCTACGTGGTGAACCGGAATATCAACTTCACCAACATCTGCTACACCGGCTGCCGTTTCTGCGCGTTCGCGCAGCGCAAGGGCGACGCCGACGCGTTCACGCTGAGCATGGACGAGGTCGCCGACCGCGCCTGGGAGGCGCACGTCGACGGCGCCACCGAGGTCTGTATGCAGGGCGGCATCGACCCGGACCTGCCGGTCACCGGCTACGCCGACATCGTGCGGGCGGTGAAACGGCGGGTGCCGTCCATGCACGTGCACGCCTTCAGCCCGATGGAGATCGTCAACGGCGCCTCGCGCGGCGGGCAGAGCATTCGGGACTGGCTGGTCGCGCTGAAGGAGGCGGGCCTGGACACCATCCCCGGCACCGCCGCCGAGATCCTCGACGACGAGGTGCGCTGGGTGCTCACCAAGGGCAAACTGCCCACCTCGGCGTGGATCGAGGTGATCACCACCGCGCATCAGATCGGCCTTCGCTCCAGCTCGACCATGATGTACGGGCACGTGGACAACCCGAAGCACTGGGTCGGTCACCTGCGCGTGCTGCGCGGAATCCAGGACGAGACAGGCGGTTTCACCGAATTCGTGCTGCTGCCGTTCGTGCATCAGAGCGCGCCGCTGTACCTGGCAGGCGCCGCGCGACCGGGTCCGACGAACCGGGACAACCGGGCCGCGCACGCGCTGTCGCGGATCATGCTGCACGGGCGGATCGACAACATCCAGACCAGCTGGGTGAAGCTCGGCACCGTCGGCACCAGGGTGATGCTCACCAGCGGCGCCAATGACGTGGGCGGCACGCTGATGGAAGAGACCATCTCCCGGATGGCCGGATCGCAGCACGGCTCGGCCAAGACCGTCGCGGAGCTGGTGGACATCGCCGCGGGCATCGGCCGTCCGGCCCGCGAACGGACCACCACGTACGGCGTTCCGCAGCACAAGGTTTCGGCGCTACCACTCACGGTCGGGTAACGGCGTAGGCTTCCGGCATAGGTCGGCCGATGACGGAAGGCGGGGCGGGTTCGGCGATAGTTCCGCACCTCGATAGTGGCGTGCGGAACATCTGAAGTTAGGCAAGGCTGACCCGGAGTAGCGTGGGGTGTCCGGATAGGGTTTCGCTGGGCGGACTATCCCCGCAAGGTGAGGACAGACTAGGAGAACGGCAGTGCCGTACATCATCGCTGAACCGTGCGTTGACGTGAAGGACAAGGCATGCATCGAGGAATGCCCCGTGGACTGCATCTACGAGGGTGGTCGCATGCTGTACATCCATCCCGACGAGTGCGTGGACTGTGGTGCGTGTGAACCGGTGTGCCCGGTGGAGGCGATCTTCTACGAAGACGACACCCCGGACCAGTGGAGCGGGTACGTGAACGCCAACATCGACTTCTTCAACGAGCTCGGTTCGCCGGGCGGTGCCACGAAGGTCGGTCAGGTCGACCACGACCCGCCGTTCATCAAGGAACTGCCCCCGATGGCGAGCGAGTAGCTCTGCCGTGTCCGTCCGTGGCCGGGTCAGCAGTCTGCTCCCCGATTTTCCCTGGGACACCATCGCTTCGGTGAAGGCGAAGGCGGCGACGCATCCCGGCGGGATCGTCGACCTGTCCGTCGGCACCCCGGTGGACCCCGTCGATCCGCTCATCCGCGCGGCCTTGAGTTCGGCGTCCGCCGTGCCCGGTTACCCGGCCACCCACGGCACGCCCGAGCTCCGCGCGGCCGCGGTCGACGCGCTCAAGCGGCGCTACGGGATCACCGGACTCGACCCGGCGGCGGTGCTGCCCGCGATCGGTACCAAGGAATTGATCGCGGGACTGCCCAGGCTGCTCGGGCTCGGCGCGGACGACCTGGTCGTCATCCCCGAGGTGGCCTACCCGACCTACGAGGTCGGTGCGTTGCTCGCGGGAGCGCAGGTCGCGCGCGCCGACGGGCTCACCCAGCTCGGCCCGCGCACACCCGTCCTGATGTTCGTGAACTCCCCGTCGAATCCGACCGGGCGGGTGCTCGGCGTCGATCATCTGCGCAAGGTCGTCGAATTCGCGCGCGAACGCGACGTGATCATCGCCTCCGACGAGTGCTACCTCGGCCTCACCTGGACTGAATCGTCTGGTCGCTCCGCAGGCTCCGCTCCCGGCGGCGCCCCCTCGATTCTCGACCCCGAGGTCAGCGACGGCGACCACACGAACCTGCTTGCCGTGCACTCGCTTTCGAAGACCTCCAACCTGGCCGGCTACCGGGCGGGCTTCGTCGCGGGCGACCCCGCCCTGGTCGCCGAGCTCCTCGAGGTACGCAAGCACGCAGGCATGATGGTGCCGTTTCCCATCCAGGCCGCGATGACCGCCGCGCTCAGCGACGACACGCACGAGGCGCAACAGCGCGAGCGCTACCGGATCCGCCGCGAGGTGCTGCGAAAAGCCTTGGAGCAAGCCGGTTTCCGCATCGACCACTCCGAAGCGGGTCTCTACCTCTGGTCCACTCGCGGCGAACCGTGCCGCACCACCCTGGACTGGCTAGCCGACCGCGGCATCCTCGCCGCCCCCGGCGACTTCTACGGACCCACCGGCACCGAACACGTCCGCATCGCGCTCACCGCCACCGATGAACGCATCGCCGCCGCCGCCGCACGACTGGCTCGCCCGCCTCTCCGGGAATTCAGGCCAGATCTAGGTGCGGAGTAGATGGCGTTGGCGACCGGCGGATTTCGTGTTGGTGCGTCAGCCCGTTCCCGGTGAGTTACCCATGTATTCGCGAAATCAGTCGGTACGCTGGGAAAACTCAGCTGAACGTGTCGTGCGCCGCGTCCAATGTGTAGTGGCGTTTAATTGATGTATGGACGCTGTCACGGTTGTTCCTGTTCCAGAAAACGAGCCCGTGCACTCCTATACACCGGGCAGTCGCGAGCGGGAGCTGCTGGTTGCCAAGCTGGCCGAGATCGCCGCGGACACCGTCGAGGTGCCGCTGGTGATCGGCGGTAAACATCGGCCGGGGATCGGGGAACGGCACAGTATCGTCGCGCCGCATCGGCACAGCCAGGTGCTGGGGACCTATACCGATACCACGCATTCCGAGGCGCAGGGGGCGATCGACGCGGCGCTGGCGGCGGCGCCGGGATGGCGGACGTTGCCGTTCGACGAGCGGGCCGCGGTGTTCTTGCGAGCCGCTGATTTGCTGGCCGGGCCGTGGCGGGAAACGGTGGCCGCGGCGACCATGCTCGGGCAGTCGAAGTCGGCACAGCAGGCGGAGATCGATGCGCCGTGCGAGCTGATCGACTTCTGGCGGTTCAATGTGGCGTTCGCGCGCGACATCATGGCGCAGCAGCCGGAGTCGAGTGCGGGGGTGTGGAACCGGCTCGAGTATCGGCCGCTGGAGGGGTTCGTCTACGCGATCACGCCGTTCAACTTCACCGCTATCGCCGGGAATCTGCCGACCGCGCCGGCGCTGATGGGCAACACGGTGGTGTGGAAGCCGTCGCCGACGCAGACGCTGTCGGCGTTCTACACGATGCGGTTGCTGGAGGCGGCGGGGCTGCCGCCGGGTGTGATCAATATGGTGACCGGTGACGGTGCCGACCTGTCCGAGGTGGCGCTGGCCGATCCGCGGCTGGCCGGGATCCATTTCACCGGCTCTACCAAGACTTTTCAGCACCTGTGGCAGCAGGTCGGCGCGAATATCGGCCGGTATCAAGGTTATCCGCGATTGGTTGGCGAGACCGGTGGTAAGGACTTCATCGTCGCGCACCCGTCGGCCGACCCGGATGCGTTGCGGACCGCGCTGATTCGAGGTGCCTACGAGTATCAGGGACAGAAATGTTCGTCGGCCTCGCGTGCGTACATCGCGCGTTCCGTGTGGTGCAAGATGGGCGACGAATTCTTGCACCACACCGCGGAGCTGACCTACGGCGACGTGACCGACCTGTCCAATTTCGGTGGTGCACTGATCGATCAGCGTGCCTTCGACAAGAACGCCGCCGCGATTCGGCGCGCCAGGGAGGCCGGGATCACCATTCCGGTCGGCGGCACCTATGACGACAGCGAGGGCTTTTTCGTGCGGCCGACGGTGTTGCTGTCGGACGATCCGCACGACGAGTCCTTTGCTACCGAGTATTTCGGGCCGATTCTGTCGGTGCACGTCTACGACGATGCCGAACCCGGCTCGTACCCGGCGATATTGGCCGAGGTCGACTCGGCGGCACCGTACGCGTTGACCGGGGCGGTGTTCGCGCAGGATCGCCGGGCGATCGAACAGGCAGGCGCGGCACTGCGATTCGCGGCGGGCAACTTCTACGTCAACGACAAGCCGACCGGTGCGGTGGTCGGCCAGCAGCCGTTCGGCGGCGCCCGCGCGTCCGGTACCGACGACAAGGCGGGGTCCCCGCTCAATCTGCTGCGCTGGGTCTCCGCACGCACGATCAAGGAAACCTTCGTGCCACCCACCGATTACCGCTACCCGCACATGGGCGAGTGACCCGGTGAATCCGCTGCGTCCCCTCATCCTCGCGGCGGCCGACTCGCCGCGGCTGAAACGCGCGCTCACCGGCATTCCGGTCACCGCCGACATCGTGCGGCGGTTCGTGGCAGGGGAGGCCCGGAGCGACCTCATCGAGGTCGCACAGACACTGCTGAACAGCGGGCGGATGGTCAGCGTGGATGTCCTCGGCGAGAACACCACCGACCGGAGCCAGGCCGACGCCACCGTGGCCGAATACCTTTCGCTGATCAACGATTTGGCCGCGCTGGACCGTCCGGAACTGCCTGGCATCGACGCCCCACCCGTCGAGGTGTCGGTGAAGCTGTCCGCGCTCGGCCAGGCCTTGCCGGTGGACGGACCCGCGATCGCCACCGACAACCTGCGCATCCTGTGCACCAAGGCGGCCCAGGCCGACGTCTGGGTGACCGTCGACGCCGAAGACCACACCACCACCGATGCCACGCTGGCCACGGTCCGCGAGCTGCGCGGTGAATTCCCTTGGCTCGGTGCGGTTCTGCAAGCCTACCTGCGTCGCACCGAGGCGGACTGCCGCGCGCTGTCCGGGCCGGACTCGCGAATCCGGTTGTGCAAGGGTGCTTATCGCGAGCCGCACGAGGTCGCTTTCCAGCGTGCGTCCGAGGTGACCGACTCCTATCTTCGCTGCCTCGAGGCGCTGATGCTCGGTGACGGCTATCCCATGGTGGCCTCGCACGACCCGGTGCCGATCGCCGATACCGAGGATCTCGCGGCGGAAAGTGGTCGTGGCCCTGAGCGGTTCGAGTACCAGATGCTGTACGGCATCCGGGAGGCCGAGCAACTACGGTTGGCCGCGGCAGGCAGGGCGGTGCGGGTCTACGTGCCCTATGGCAGCCAGTGGTACGGCTATCTCACCAGGCGACTGGCGGAGCGGCCCGCCAATCTCGCGTTCTTCCTGCGTGCGCTGGTCAGCAAGTCCTGAAAGTCGCTACACCAGTTGCTTTCCCAAGCGCATCCGTCTGCGCAGGTCGAACAGGTAGAAGTTCATCGGAAACATCCGCGCCTGCTTGGGTAGCCGGTTATGTACCGCCGAGATCGTCCGCAGCATGCGGTCGAATTGGCGTTGATCATTCTCGGTCCAGGTCAGGTGCATCTCGTCGCGCAGGTGCTGCGGCAGCAGGCCGGCGACAATGAAGCGTTGCAACCTGGCGAAGGTAACCTGCACCGGACGCGGCATCATCTTGAGGTCGATGATGTCGTTGAAGTAGTCCCGCAGCTCGGGCTCGATGCCACGCAGCGCCAGGTTCTCATCCCAATATTGCTGGAACGCACCGAGGTCGGCAGGCCACATCTCCTCGCGCATCTGCAGGGTGGTGCCGAATCGGGCGCTGTACTGATAGAAGGCCTCGGCGCGCTCGGGATCCATCGGCCCATGCATGCGGGTATACATGTCCGCGAAGCCCCAGTACAGGCATGCCGCCACCCACAGCTGGAGCTTGGGATCGAAAGCGTTGTACTTGACCGGGCTCTTCGGCCCGGAATGAACCGGGCGATGGGACCGGTTGACCGCTTCGCGGTAGGTTTCGCGCTCGTGGTCGGTACCCATCATGGCGACCGCGATATAGGTCAGCGTGGTACGCAGCCGCTTGATCGGGTGCAACGTGACCTTGCCACTGTCCACGCTGCTTTCCAGCACGCCGCGTCCGACGGGGCGCAGGCTCAGCTGCATGATGACATTGGCGGTACCGCCCAGAAAGGCCGCGATTCCGTCCATATGGTCCGCCATGAGCTCCGGGGTGAATGGTTGCGCGGCGGGGTTCCCGGCTTGGACCGAATCCGGTTCGTATGCGGCGGAGTGCAGCGGTGCGGTCATCATCGACCTCGTCTTTCTGTGTCCATCCGCTCCCCGATGAGCGGACGGTGAGAAGGTTGCACTCTCACCTTCTCATTGCCTCCGAAGGCTGTCAATGGGACTCGGCCCTGACATTATGCGATGCTGCTTTTATCATCCTTTCGTCCGCCCGGATATGGTGGGAGCCATGGCGAGGCTGACCAAACTGCTGCCGTTGATCCGAAGCACGGGTCCGGAAGACGGCAATCAGGCGCGCGTGCTCGACGCCGCGCTGCTGGCGTTCCTGGACTTCGGCATCAAGCGCACCAGCATGATCGAGGTGGCCCGGCGCTGCGGACTCTCCCTCGCCACGCTGTATCGCCGCTTCGCCAGCAAGTCCGATCTGATCGAGGCGCTCGGGCTGCGGCAGACCCGCGAGTTCGTCGAGCAGGTCGACGCCGCCCTGCAGCGGCAAGTCGATCGCGACGCGGGCGCGGAAGAACAGATCGTCGAGCTTTTCGCGGCGTTCATCACTGGGTTGCGCGACAATAAGCTGCTGCATCGGCTATTGGCGACCGAACCTGAACTGGTCCTGCCGTATCTCACCATCAAGGCGGCGCCGGTGCTCGAGCTCGGCCGGGACTATCTGGCCGAATTCATCGCGCGGCTGCAACAAGAGGGCAAGCTGGCCGCCTACGACCCGGAGCCGCTCGCGGAGATGATCGCGCGCACCGCGTTATCGCTGGCGTTGACGCCGCAGACCGTCATTCCGCTCGGTGACGAGGTGGCCATCCGGCGGTTCGCGCGCGATCACATCGTGGTGTCGTTCCGGGTGCCCTGACTGAGTTTTTCAGTGGCCGGTGATGAGTTCGAGGGTGGCCAGCGGGAGCGCCCCGAGGATGTCGAGGGTCTGCTCGGTCGCGGTGCCGTGCGTGTGCGCCGCCACCGCGAAGCCGGGGCCGTAGGAGGCCGAGGCGACGTCGGGCTCGCCGAAATCCGACCAGCCCCACTTGGTTCCGACGACGAACGGCACACGTGCGGTGCCCCAATCCTGTTCGGTGCCGTCGGTGGCGTTCTCGCCTGCTTCGGCCATCCATTCGAGGATCGGGGAGTTGGGGTCGGTGCGTAGTTTGGCATCCAGGAAATCGGTCAGGTCCGCGGTGCTGGTGTAGGCGGCGCCCCAACCGCCCGCGGCGTGGGTGTCGGCCAGGTGGTATTCCGCCGCAACGGATTTGAGTGCTTGCGGATACTTGGACTCCATCGTGGTCGCCGCGCCGTCGTCGGAGTAGCGGATCATGCGTTCGGCGAGGTCGCGGTCCGCGCGGGAGCCGTCGCCGTGCCGCAGGGCGTAGTCGGCGAGATAGAGCTTCGTCAGCGACAGGCTGGTGCGCGACTCGTGTTCGTTCGCGGTGCTCCAGTGCGCGCCGAGGGTGGAGCGGATGGAGATCGCGGTGCGTGGCGGGACCACCGCGGGGTCGGGTGGTTCGGCGCCGGCGGTCGGCGAGAAGAGTGCGCAGTAGGTTGCCGCGGCGGCGGCCGCGGTGGCAACAGTCCGATAGCCCATCGTTTCCTCCTGGCTCGGCCCCCTGGGTGCACTTCGAGATAACACCGCTCAATGCCGAACAGGTGCCCGCGACACGCAGTTGCTGATCAATTGCCCAGTCAGACGAGCGGCAGGCCGAGGCGGCGGCGCAGGCGCAGGTCGAGCAGGTAGGCGTTGACCGGGAACAGGCGTGCCTGGCGGGGCAGCCAGGTCTGGGTGGTGCCGACGATGCGCAGGATGCGGCCGAGGGCGCGGTCGTCGCGTGCGGTCCAGGTGAAGCCCATCTCGTCACGCAGGTGTGCGGGGAGCAGGCCCGCGACGACGAAGCGGTGCGGGCGGGCGAAGGCGAGCTGGACCGGCCTGGGCAGCATCTTCAGATCGATCAAGTCGTTGAAGTAGTCGCGGATCGGCGGGTCGATCGTGGTGGCGGCGAGATGGGTGTCCCAGTACGCGGCGAAGGCCTGCCGATCGGCGGGCCACATGTCCTGGCGCACCTGCAGGGTGGTGCCGAGGCGGGCGCTGTAGCGATAGAAGGCGTCGGCGGTCGGCTCGTCCATCGGGCCGTGCATGCGCTCGTACAGATCCTTCGCGCCCCAGTAAAGGCAAGCGGCAACCCATAATTGGAGGTTCGGATCGAAGGCGTTGTAGCGCACCGGACTCGACGCGGTCGAACGCACCGGGCGATGCGACCGATTTACCGCGTCGCGGTACTCGGCGCGCTCGGCGTCGGTGCCGAGCATGGCGACTGCGAGGTAGGTGACCGTGGTGCGCAACCGTTTGACCGGGTGCAGGGTGACCTTTCCGCTGTCGACGGTGCTCTCCAGCACGCCGTAGCCGACCGGGCGGGTGCTGAGCTGCATGATGACGTTCGCGGCGCCGCCGAGCAGGCCTGCGATGCCGTCGATGAACTGGGTGATGTCGATATCGTCCGGCAGTTCGGTCTCGTGCGTCGGTGCGCGAAGTGGCCTGGTCATCGTTGACCCCTGTCTCATTGAGAAGGCTATGCGTGAACTGTCTCATCACCTCATGGAGTGTGTCAACGGTCACATCGAAGGTTCATTCACCCGTGATCGGCCGAGGTATCGGGGGCGCGGTGGGCCGGGCGAAGTAGGTTTGGGCGCATGTCATTCGGTACGCCGCTGCTGCTCAGTTCCCTGAATCCGCTCGCCGTCGCAGGCGGCGCGGATATTCCGGATGCCGTCACCATCGACGGGGTGACGCTCTCGCGCAGTGACCTGCTCGGGGCCGCGACCTCGGTCGCCGAGCGCGTTTCCAGGGCCGAGCGGGTCGCGGTGCTGGCCAAGCCGACGGTGCGCACGGTGCTCGCGGTGGTCGGGTGCCTGATCGCCGGGGTGACCGTTGTTCCGGTGCCGCCGGATTCGGGCACCGCCGAGCTGGCGCACATGCTGGCCGATTCCGGCGCCCAGGCCTGGCTCGGCGAGGCGCCTGCGGGCAGCGAGCTGCCGGTGGTGCCGGTACGGGTGCACGCCAGGTCGTGGCATACCTATCCCGAACCCGACGCTGCCGCAACCGCTTTCGTCCTCTACACATCCGGGACGACCGGTTTGCCGAAAGGTGTTGTGCTCAGCCGCGGCGCGATCGCGGCCGGGTTGGACGCGCTCGCCGACGCGTGGGCCTGGACCGCGAACGATGTTCTGGTGCACGGGCTTCCGCTGTTCCACGTGCACGGCCTGATCCTCGGGGTGCTCGGCCCGCTGCGCGTAGGCAGCCCGCTGGTGCATACCGGCAAGCCGACACCGCAGGCGTACGCCGCCGCCCGCGGCACGCTGTATTTCGGGGTCCCGACCGTGTGGTCGCGGGTCGTCGAAGATCCGGACGCCGCAAAGCAATTGGCCGATGCGCGGCTGCTCGTGTCCGGCAGTGCGCCACTGCCCGTCCCGGTCTTCGAGCGGCTGCGCGAGCTCACCGGCCACGCGCCGATCGAGCGCTACGGCATGAGCGAAACCATGATCACCCTGTCCACCCGTGCCGACGGTGAGCGCCGCCCCGGTTGGGTCGGCACCCCGGTGCGCGGCGTCCAGACCAGGCTGCGCGACGAATCGGGTGCCGACGTCGCGCACGACGGCGAAAGCATCGGCGGCCTCCAGGTTTCCGGCCCGATGCTCTTCGACGGCTACCTCAATCGCCCGGACGCCACCGCCGAGAGCTGGACCGAGGACGGCTGGTTCAAAACCGGCGACGTCGCCGCCATCGACCCAGCAGGCTTCCACCGCATCGTCGGCCGCGAATCGGTAGACCTCATCAAATCCGGCGGCTACCGCATCGGCGCGGGCGAAGTGGAAACCGCCCTCCTCGGCCACCCTGCCGTCGCCGAAACCGCCGTCGTCGGCCTCCCCGACCCCGACCTGGGCCAACGCATCGTCGCCTTCGTCGTATTACGCGGCCCCGCACCGGCTTCCATCGAACAAGAGCTGATCACCCACGTAGCCGAACAACTCTCGACCCACAAACGCCCCCGCGAGATCCGCATCGTCGAATCGCTCCCACGCAACGCCATGGGCAAGGTCCAAAAGAAGCGCCTCACCTGACCTACCCCGGGCGCGCGAAGGCGCAGTTCAGTCGATTCCCGACGGGCCGGGGGTCAGTCGTTGGCGTGCAGGGCGGCGTTGAGTTCGATGCCGGTTCCCTTGCGGGGCACCACCTCTACCGCTCCGGAAAGGGAGTTGCGGCGGAACAGGAGGTTGTTCTGGCCGCTGAATTCGGCGGCCTTGGCGACGGTGCCGTCGGGGGTGCTGACCTTGGTGCCCGCGGTCAGGTAGAGGCCCGCTTCTACGACACAGTCGTCGCCGAGGGGGATGCCGACGCCCGCGTTGGCGCCGAGCAGTGAGCGCTCGCCGATGGAGATGACGGTGGTGCCGCCGCCGGAGAGGGTGCCCATGATGGAGGCGCCGCCGCCGACGTCGGAGCCGTCGCCGACCACCACGCCGGCCGAGATGCGGCCCTCGACCATGGAGTTGCCCAGGGTGCCCGCGTTGAAGTTCACGAAGCCCTCGTGCATGACGGTGGTGCCGGAGGCGAGGTGCGCGCCGAGGCGGACCCGGTCGGCGTCGCCGATGCGCACGCCGGAGGGGATGACATAGTCGACCATCCGCGGGAACTTGTCGACGCTGTACACGGTCACCGGGCCGCGGGCGCGCAGCTTGACGCGGGTGGTCTCGAAGCCCTCCACCGCCGCCGGGCCGTGATTGGTCCACACCACATTGCTGAGCAGCCCGAACTGGCCGTCCAGGTTCACCCCGTGCGGGCGGACCAGCCGATGCGAGAGCAGATGCAGCCGCAGGTACACGTCGTGCGCGTCGACCGGGGCGGCGGACAGGTCGGCGATGGTGGTGCGCACCGCGACCACATCGACCCCACGCGCCGCATCGAAGCCGAGCAGCGCCGCGAACTCCGCGGGCGCGTCATCCAGCCGCTTGGTCCCCGTCTCGGCGAACTCGCCGAGCTCCGGACTCGGGTACCAGGTGTCCAGCACGGTCCCGTCCGCGGTCACATTGGCAATACCGACTGCTGCTGCTCCCTGAATACTCACGTCAACAGAGATTACCGACCCATCGCCCCAAGTGGTGAGCCCGCTCCGCCGATGTGTCCCACCGCACGGGACCTGCGGACGCGCCGCGCGCTGATCGCGTCACGCGCACGGTATCGCTGGCTGTGTTGTGCGCGGCGGGTCAAGTCATGCGCGGCTGCGCTGAACGCGGTTCTCGTGCTGTGGTGCGCGCTGGTTGGCTGCGGAGTGAATAACAGCTGTGCGAGGGGGGCGGCGCGCTGATTCGTGTCGCGCGCACGGAATCGCTGGCTGTGTTGTGCGCGGCGGGCGGAGGTGTGCGCGCGGTGCTTCGGCGGGGGACGGTCGTAGGGTAGGGGCGTGACTCTTGACCTGCGTGCTGACCCGATTACGTTGACCGCCGCGCTTGTCGATATTCCGAGTGTTTCGCGCGACGAGCTGGCGATCACCGACCTCGTCGAGCGGGCGCTGCGGGAGCAGACGAGCGGGTTCGAGGTGGTGCGGCACGGGAATGTGGTGCTGGCGCGGACGAATCGGGGGTTGCCGAGCCGGGTGGTGCTGGCGGGGCATTTGGATACCGTGCCGATCGCCGACAACGTGCCCGGCCATTTCACCGAGAACGAGGCGGGGGAACGGGTGTTCTACGGGTGCGGGTCGGTGGATATGAAGTCCGGCGACGCGGTGTTCCTGCACCTGGCCGCGACGGTGGCCGAACCGGTGCACGACCTGACGCTGATCTTCTATGACTGCGAGGAGATCGCGTCGGAGTTCAACGGGCTCGGCACCATCGAACGCGAGCTGCCGGAGTGGCTCGCGGGCGATCTGGCGGTGCTCGGCGAACCGTCCGGCGGCTGGATCGAGGCGGGTTGCCAAGGGACGCTGCGCGTTCGGCTGTCCACCGCCGGAACGCGCGCGCATTCGGCACGAGCCTGGTTGGGCGACAACGCGATTCACCGCTTGGCGCCGGTCCTGCAGCGGTTGGCCGACTATCGGGCCCGCGAGGTCGACATCGATGGCTGCGGCTATCGCGAGGGTCTGTCCGCGGTGCGGGCCGCAGGCGGGGTGGCCGGCAACGTGGTGCCCGACGCGGCCGAGGTGGACGTGAACTTCCGCTTCGCCCCGGACCGCACGGTCGACCAAGCCATCGAGCACGTCCGCGAGGTGTTCGCGGACCTCGAGCTGACCTTCGAGGTGACCGACTCCGCGCCCGGCGCGCTACCCGGCCTGACCGCCCCGGCCGCCAAGGACCTGGTCGCCTCAGTGAACAGCCATGGCGGCGGCGGGGTGCGCGCCAAATACGGCTGGACCGATGTCGCCCGCTTCGCCGCCCGCGGCATCCCCGCCGTGAACTTCGGCCCCGGCGACCCCAACCTGGCCCACAAGCGCGAGGAGCACGTCCCCGTCGACCAGATCACCGCCGTCACCGCCATGCTGCGCAACTATCTGACGGGCTCGACCACCTGAGGTCCTCGACTGATTTCGTGAACACCTGGGTAACTCATCGGGCACGGGCCAACCCGGCCGCCACATAACCGCCGGTCGCCAACGTCGCTGGTGTGGCCCGTAAATCTGGCCTGAATACGCGGCGAGCGGATGAGCTAGCGTGGTCGCATGTCCACCGACGCCGCTGACCGCGAGGTTGCCAACACGCAGAAGTCGACAGCCAAGTTTCGCGGGCCGATCATGCTCCGCCGGGACCGCAAGGATGGGACCGGCACTGCCGACCGGAATTTGCTGGACAGGCGCGGCGACACCGATTGGGTACACACCGACCCGTGGCGCGTGCTGCGCATCCAAGCCGAGTTCGTCGAGGGTTTCGGCGCGCTCGCCGAGGTGCCGCGCGCGGTCACCGTTTTCGGGTCGGCGCGCACGGGTCCGGATCATCCCGAGTACCAGGCGGGGCTGGCGATCGGCGCGGCGCTGGCCAAGGCCGGTTTCGCGGTGATCACCGGCGGCGGCCCCGGCGCGATGGAGGCCGCCAACCGCGGCGCGTGCGAGGCGGGCGGCTATTCGATCGGCCTCGGCATCGAGCTGCCGTTCGAGCAGAGCCTCAACGACTGGGTCGACCTCGGCATCAACTTCCGCTACTTCTTCGTCCGCAAGACGATGTTCGTGAAGTATTCGGAGGCGTTCATCTGCCTGCCCGGCGGCTTCGGCACCCTGGACGAGCTGTTCGAGGCGCTCACCCTGGTGCAGACCCGCAAGATCACCCGCTTCCCGATCATCCTGTTCGGCAGCAGATATTGGTCCGGCCTGGTCGATTGGCTGCGCGATTCGCTCGGTGGCTCCGGCAAGATCTCGCCCGGTGACCTCGACCTGATCCACGTCACCGACAGCGTGGAGGAGGTCGTGCAGATCATTCTCGCCAGCGCGGAGGGCAACGGCGCCGACGACGCGCTCGGCACAGAGGACCAGTGGTGAGCGACCAGCCCTACGCCGTCTGTGTCTACTGTTCGGCAAGCACCGCCGACCCCACCTACCTTGCGTTGGCCGCTCAGGTCGGCACCGAGATCGCCCGGCGCGGTTGGCAATTGGTGTCCGGCGGCGGCAATGTCTCGATGATGGGCGAGGTGGCGACCGCGGCACGGGCCGACGGCGCGCACACCGTCGGGGTCATCCCGAAGCATCTGGTGCACCGTGAGGTCGCCGATGTCGATGCCGACGAATTGGTCGTCACCGACACCATGCGGCAGCGCAAACAGATCATGGAGGACCGCGCCGACGCCTTCCTCACCCTGCCCGGCGGCATCGGCACCCTCGAGGAGTTCTTCGAAACCTGGACCGGAGGCTATCTGGGACAGCACAATAAGCCGGTGGTGTTGTTGGACCCGAATGGCTTCTACCGAGGTCTTTTGCAGTGGCTCGACGAACTCTACGACCGTAAGTTCGTGCCCCGATCCGCCATGGACCGCATCACCGTGGTCACTGATCTTTCGTCCGCCTTCGCTGCGCTGGAGGCGTGAGCAACACATTTTCCTGATGAGGAGAGCTACACAGTGAGTTTTGACGGCCGCTCGACGGTGAGCTTATTGGACCTGGCCAAGAACCTGCCCGCGATGGCACTCGACGTACCGGGCATGTTGCGTAACGCGGCAGGCATGGCTGTCAAGCCGGACGACAAATCCTCTGTCGGGCTGTACTTTCAGCGCGCCGCGCATCGTCATCCGGACCGCCCGTTCCTGCGCTTCGAGGGCACCGCCTACACCTATGGTGCGGCCAATGCCGAGGTGAACCGCTACGCGTCGGTGCTGGCCGCGCGCGGCGTGCAGCGCGGCACTGTGGTCGGCGTGCTGATGACCAACCGGCCCGAAACCCTGTTCACCGTACTGGCTTCGGTGAAACTCGGCGCCACCGTCGGCCTGCTCAATCATCACCAGCGTGACCAAGTGCTCGCGCACAGCTTCGGCCTGCTGAACAGCGTGCTGAACGTGGTCGGCGAGGAATGCGCGGAGGCGCTGGACTCACTGTCCGAGCCGCTCGCGAATGTGTTGCCCGCCAACGATTTGCAGGCCGCCGCGCAATCCGCCGACGCGACCGACCCGCCGGTGTGCGCGGAGATCACCGCCAAGGAACGCGCCTTCCTCATCTTCACCTCCGGCACCACGGGTCTGCCCAAGGCCAGCGTGATGACGCATCTGCGCTGGACCAAGAGCATGTCCGGCATCGGCGGCCTCGGAATTCGCTTGCGCGGCAACGACATCCTGTACTGCTGCCTGCCGCTGTACCACAACAACGCGCTCACCGTCGCGCTGTCGGCGGTGGTCGGCGCCGGCGCCACCTTCGCACTCGGCAGGCAGTTCTCCGTGTCCCGCTTCTGGGGCGAGGTGATCCGCGAGCAGGCAACGGGATTCATCTACATCGGTGAACTCTGCCGTTACCTGCTGAACCAGCCGGCGAAGCCGACCGACCGGCAGCACCAGGTCCGGCTCGCCGTCGGCAACGGATTGCGTCCGGAACTGTGGGACGAGTTCAAGAAGCGGTTCGGCATCAACCGAATCGTCGAGTTCTACAGCGCCAGCGAAGCCAACATCGCCTTCATCAACGCGTTCAGCGTCGACCGCACCGCGGGCTTCGGGCCGCTGCCGTACGCGGTGGTCGATTACGACGACGAGACCGGAAAAGTCAAGCGGGACAAGGATGGCCGGTTGCACCGGGTCGGCACCGGCGGTGTCGGGCTGCTGCTGTCCAAGGTCACCGACCGCTCACCGTTCGACGGCTATACCGACAAGGACGCCTCGGAGGCGAAGCTGGTCCGGGACGGCTTCGAGCAGGGCGACATCTGGTTCGACACCGGCGATCTCGTGCGCAACCAGGGCTGGCATCACATCGCGTTCGTGGACCGGCTCGGCGATACCTTCCGCTGGAAGGGCGAGAACGTCGCGACCACCGAGGTCGAGGGCGCGCTGACGCGCTCGCACGCGCTCTCCCAGGCGGTCGTCTACGGCGTAGATGTGCCGGGCGCCGACGGCAAGGCGGGCATGGCCGCGGTGACGCTGAGTCCGGATATCGAGTTCGACGGCAAGGCGCTCGCCGGCGAGGTCTACCAGCAGCTGCCCGGCTACGCCGTTCCGCTGTTCATCCGCGTGGTCAAGGAGCTGGAGCAGACGTCCACCTTCAAGAGCCGCAAGGTCGAGCTGCGCAAGCAGGGGTACGCCCCCGACGGCGACGGCAACCTGTACGTCCTGGCAGGGCGCTCCGACGGCTACGTCCCCGCCTATGACGACTATCCCGCCGAGGTAGCGGCAGGCCGCGCCCCGAAGAACTGAGTTGAACGGCCGCTGTCGCACCTGAGTCCGGCCTGAATACCCGGGGTGGGGTAACCGCTAGCTACAGTCAGAGGATGTTCAGTACCACCGCAACGCCGCTTCCTACGTTGTGCGGCAAGCCGGTGGCGACCGATCGGGCGCTGGTGATGGCGATCGTGAATCGCACCCCCGATTCGTTCTATGACAAAGGAGCCACCTTTACCGACGCGGCGGCCATGGCGGCCGTTGCCCGTGCGGTGGACGAGGGCGCGGATCTGGTCGATATCGGCGGCGTGAAGGCGGGCCCTGGTTCGCTGGTCGATGCCGCCGAGGAATCGCGCCGGGTGATCCCGTTCGTCGCGGCCATTCGCGCGAAATACCCGGAGCTATTGATCAGCATCGACACCTGGCGGGCCGAGGTGGCGCTGGCCGCGGTGCGAGCGGGCGCGGATCTGATCAACGACACCTGGTCCGGCGCCGACCCGGACCTGGTCGAGGTTGCCGCCGAACACGGTGTCGGAATCGTGTGCAGTCACACCGGCGGTGCGATCCCGCGCACCCGCCCGCATCGGGTCCGCTACGCCGACATCGTGGCCGAAGTGACCGATACCCTGGTGCGCGCGGCCGAAAACGCGGTCGCGGCGGGTGTGCGCGAGGATTCGATTGTGATCGATCCGACCCATGATTTCGGCAAGAACACTTATCACGGGCTCGAGTTGTTGCGCGGAGTGGACGTTCTTGTAAATACCGGGTGGCCAGTCCTGATGGCACTCAGCAACAAGGATTTCATCGGGGAGACTCTAGGTGTCGATCTTTCCGAACGGTTGGAGGGCACATTGGCAGCGACAGCATGGTCGGCAGCCGCCGGCGCCCGGCTCTTCCGCGTCCACGAGGTCGCCGCGACCCGGCGAGTGGTGGACATGATCGCCGCGATCCAAGGCATCCGGCCCCCAGCACGCACCCTGCGAGGTTTGGTATGAAATTTCACCACCCCCACAGCCGCGAAGACCGCCACGCGTGGGCGACGACAAATACCTGGGACAGCCCCCGCTGGTCGGTCGACGAACTCGTCGCCGCCAAGGACGGCCGCACCGTGTCGGTGGTGCTGCCCGCGCTGAACGAAGAAGACACCGTGGCCGACGTGGTGGCCAGCATCATGCCGCTGTTCGGCACGCTGGTCGACGAGCTGATCGTGCTCGATTCCGGCTCGACCGACGCCACCGCCGAACGGGCCCGTGCCGCGGGCGCCGAGGTGATCAGCCGTGAGCAGGCGGTGCCCGAGCTGGACCCGGTGCCGGGCAAGGGCGAGGTGCTGTGGCGCTCGCTGGCCGTCGCCAGTGGCGACCTGATCGCCTTCGTCGACTCCGACCTCATCGACCCGGATCCGGAATTCGTGCCGAAACTGCTCGGCCCGCTGCTCACCGTTGAGGCGATGCACCTGGTCAAGGCCTACTATCGCAGGCCACTGCGGCAGGGCGGCGCGGTGGACGCGCACGGCGGCGGCCGGGTCACCGAACTCGTCGCCCGCCCGCTGCTCGCCGCGTTGCGTCCCGAGCTCTCCCAGGTACTGCAACCGCTCGGCGGCGAATACGCGGGCACCCGTGAGCTGCTCACCTCGGTCCCGTTCGCGCCGGGCTACGGCGTGGAGATCGGGTTGCTGCTCGACACCTTCGACCGGCTCGGCCTGTCCGCGATCGGGCAGGTGAACCTGGGGGTGCGCACGCACCGCAATCGTCCGCTTGCCGATCTCGGCGTGATGAGCAGGCAGATCCTCGGCACCGTGCTCGGCCGCAGCGGCGTCCAGGACTCCGGGGCGGCGCTGACTCAATTCCCGCTGGTCGGCGATGCCTTCAGCGCGCACAGCACCGAGGTGTCGCTGGCCGATCGGCCGCCGATGAACACGCTGCGCCCCGAATGGGCGGCTGCCTGACCGATATCTCGACGCGCGAACCCGGGTGCCTGTGGCGCCCGGGTTCGTTGTTTTTGTCGAAAACCATGGGCTGACAACGCATGCTCGCTGTTTGACGAGCGTGTTTGCTGACTGGACGCTAGAGTGTTGTTTGGTCTTACGTTCGCATTCTGTACTGCACGACGCCGCCCCCAATGCGCGCTCATGAGCAGGAGATACGCCGATGACTATTGGTGAGCTACCCAAGCAGGACACGAGGCAGCCAGAGTTTGCCGGTCCCGACTACACGCTGGCGACGCTGCGCGTGAATGGCCACGTTTTCCCGGTGGCGCTGGAACCCCGGGTGAGTCTGCTCGACGCCCTCCGCGAATACCTACGACTCACCGGCACCAAGAAGGGATGCGATCAAGGTGCGTGCGGCGCCTGCACGGTGTGGGTCGATGGTAAGCGCGAATTGTCCTGTCTCACCTTGGCATTGAGCGTCGAAGGGCGCGAGATCACCACGATCGAGGGCGTCGCGGAGGGGGAGGAGCTGCACCCGGTGCAGCGCGCGTTCATCAGCTGCGACGGCTTCCAGTGCGGGTATTGCACACCCGGACAGATCATGTCGGCGATCAAGTGCATCGAAGAGGGGCACACCGGCAGCGACGCGGAGATCGCCGAATGGATGAGCGGCAACATCTGCCGCTGCGCCGCCTACCAGAACATCAGGGACGCGATAAAGAGCGCGCGCGACGAGATGGGTGAGACCCGATGAAGCCCATCGCCTTTGCCCGCGCCGAGACGGTGGATCAGGCGCTCGCCGCCGTGACCGCCCGCCCGAATACCGTATTCCTCGCCGGCGGCACCACTTTGGTGGACATGCTGCGGATCGGCGCGATGGAACCGGACAACGTCGTCGATATCAACCGGCTGCCGCTCACCGACCTGGAGCACCGCCCGGACGGCGGCCTGCGCATCGGCGCGATGGTCCGGATGGGCGAGGTGGCCGCCGATCCCGGTGTCGTCGAACGCTTTCCGTTCCTGTCCATCGCCCTGTGGAAGGGTGCGTCCGCGCAGATCCGCAACATGGCCTCGATGGGCGGCAACCTGATGCAGCGGGTGCGCTGTCCGCAGTTCCGCGACGTCGCGTTCGCCTGCAACAAGCGCGCGCCGGGCAGCGGGTGCGGCGCGCACGAGGGACTGCATCGCGGCAATGCTGTATTGGGCACCAGCGAGCACTGTTTCGCCATGCACCCCTCCGACATGGCCATCCCGTTGACCGCACTCGACGCCGTGGTACACGTGCAGGGACCGCGCGGCACCAGGGCCATCGCCTTCGACGACTTCTTCCTGTTGCCCGGTGACACACCGCATCTCGAACATCCGATCACCGCCGACGAGCTCATCGTCGGCATCGACGTGCCGCCGTTGCCGTTCGCGGTGAACTCGCACTATCTGAAGGTGCGCGACCGCGAATCCTATGAGTTTGCCGCGGCGTCCGCGGCGGTGGCGCTGGATCTGGTGGACGGCGAGATCCGGGATGTCCGGGTCGGCCTCGGCGGCGTGGCGACCAAGCCGTGGCGCGCCAGGATGGCCGAGGCACTGCTGGTCGGCAAGCCCGCGACCAAGGAGAACTTCGCGGCGGCCGCCGCCACCGAGCTCGCCGCCGCGGACGGTCATCCGATGAACCAGTTCAAAGTCGAACTGGCACAACGGACCATGGTGCGCACCCTGGAGATCGTGACCGGGCAGATCGCGCAGCGGGGAGGCCGGAAATGAGCACACCTACCGTCCCCGAACTGGTCGGGCAGGGCCTCGATCGCATCGATGGGCACGCCAAGGTCACCGGCGCCGCCCGCTACACCGCCGAGATCCCGATGCCGAACGCCGCCTACGGTGTCATCGTCGGCGCCGAGATCGGCAACGGCACAGTGCGATCCATCGACGTCAGCCACGCGCTGCGTGCGGGGGCGGTCGCGGTGCTGACCCATGAGGATCTGCCGCGCGTCGCGCCGGTGCCGCTGTTGCCGTCCATGTTCGGTCAACCCGCGCCGGGGCAGAGCTTCTTTCCCATGCAGGACACCACTATTCACTACTTCGGTCAGCCGATCGCCGTCGTTGTCGCGGACACCTTCGAGGTCGCGCAGCAGGCCGCGCGCCTGGTCGAGGCCACCTATGACGCGCGGCCCGCGCTGGTGCGGCTGGACGACGGACGCGACGAGCAGTACTCGCCGGACAGCATCTTCGCGGGCCAGATCCCGGCGTCCCAGTCACGCGGCGACTTCGCGAGTGCGAGTAAGGCCGCCGCGCACACCGTGGACGCGACGTTCCGCTTCGCCGCCAACCACCACAATCCCATCGAATGCTCGGTCACCGCCGCGATGTGGAACGGGGATTCGGTCACCGTCTACGACGCCACCCAGGGCATCGTGGCCAGCCAGCTGACCATCGCGGCGCACCTCGGCATCTCACCGAGCAAGGTGCGCGTCGTCACCGACTATGTCGGCGGCGGGTTCGGCGGCAAAGCCATGATGTGGCCGCACGTGACGCTCGCCCCGCTGATCGCGCGGGAGCTGGGCAGGCCGATCCGGGTGATCCTGAATCGCGAGCAGATGTTCTACGGCACCGGATTACGCGAAGAGCAGGAGCAGCGCGTCACCCTGGTCTGCGACACCGAGGGCCGGTTCACCGGACTGCGTCACCACAAGCTTTCGGTCACTTCGCATTTCGATGATTGGGCGGAGCCGTCGCTGGAGGTGGCGAGCAAGGCCTACGGAATTCCGCACTGGGAGGGCCGGTATCGGCTGATCAAGGGCAACACGATGACGCCGACATTCATGCGCGGGCCCGGCGAGGCCTCCGGGATGATCGCGCTGGAATGCGCCATCGATGAGCTTGCCGAACAGCTCGGCGCGGACCCGGTGCAATTGCGGCTGCGCAACCATGCCGCCGTCGACCCGGAGAGCGGAAACCCGTGGAGCTCAGACGGTTACCCCGAATGCCTGCGGCTGGCGGCCGAGCGCTTCGGCTGGGACGCTCGTAACCAGCGCCCCGGATCGCATACCGACGGGAACTGGCTCATCGGCTGGGGCGTCGGCACGGCGGGCTACCCGGTGTACGAGCCGGGCCAACCGCAGCGAGCCCACGCCCGGTTGCGTTCGGACGGCTCGCTCGTCGTCCAAGCCGGTACCCAGGAGTTCGGCACCGGTGTCGCGACCGCCATGTCGCAGGTCGCCTGCGATGCCATGGGCATGCCGTTCGACCGCATCCGCTTCGAGATCGGCAATACCGACTACCCGAACGTCGCGGCCACCGTCGGCTCGATCGGCGCGAGCGCCGTCAGCTCTGCCGTGCATGTCACCTGCTCCCAGTTGCTCGCGCAGCTCATCGAGATCGCGGTCGCCGATATCGACTCACCACTGCGCGGCCGCACGCCCGACGAGATCGAAGGCGTCGAGGGGGTGCTGCGGCTGATCGACGATCCGTCGGTATGCGACGCCTACGCGGATGTGCTGGAGCGGAACCATCTTTCGGATATCGAAACGACCGGCAGCTGGCGGCCCGCCACGACCCCGGCGCCGTACGGGAAGATCAGCTTCGGCGCACAGTTCGCGGAGGTCGCCGTCGATCCCGAGCTGGGCATGATCCGGGTGCGCCGCATGGTCGGCGCCTTCGCCCCCGGCCGGGTGCTCAATGCCAAGCTGGCGCGCAGTCAGGTACTCGGCGGCATGAATTGGGGCCTGTCCCAAGCGCTGATGGAGGGCTCACTGCCCGATATTCGAGACGGCCGCTGGGCCAATGCGTCGCTGCTGGAGTATCTGCTGCCGGTCAACGCGGACGCTCCCGAGGTCGACATCTCGTTCGTGCCGGTCGATGACGCCGTGGTGAACCCGTTGGGTGTCAAGGGAATCGGTGAACTCGGCATGATCGGTGCCGCCGCGGCCATCGTCAACGCCGTGCATCACGCCACCGGCCGCCGGTTCCGCGACATCCCACTCCGCATCGAACATCTGTTGTGATCGTGCCTACGCAACAACAGATTTCGTAGGCGGGGGTAACCACCCGGGGAGCGGGCTACTTCGCCTGCTGCCGGGCGTCGACGTTCGTCTGAATGCGCCTAGGAATAATGGATGGGGCCGTTGATGCGGTCGAGGGGGCGGCCGGAGGCGTTGCCGCGCTCGGCGAGGATCTGGGCGGCGATGGAGATCGCGGTCTCGTCGGGGGTGCGTGCGTTGAGGTCAAGGCCCAGTGGGCTTTTCAACCGCGCAAGCTTGCTTTCGGTGACGCCCGCGGCACGCAGGCGGTCGGTGCGCTCGGCATGCGTACGGCGGGAACCGAGGGCGCCGATGAAGGCGATGTCGTCGATGTCCAAGGCCGCCGCGATCGTCGGCACGTCGAACTTGGTGTCGTGCGTGAGCACACAGACCACGGTGCGGCGATCGATGCGGCCCGCCTCGTGCTCGGTGCGCAGGTATCGATGCGGCCAATCCACCACGACCTCGTGCGCGGCGGGCAAGCGCGCTGGGGTGGCGAAGGTTTCGCGGGCATCGACGACGGTGACTCGGTACCCGAGTTGGCGACCGGTGCGGCTCAGCGCGCGCACGAAATCATTGGCACCCGCCAGGATCATCCGCGCGGGCACACCGAAGACCTGCACGAAAACCCGGGGGCGTGCGGAGGCGTCGGCCTCGCATTCGTCGGCACCGACCACGCCACTACGACCCGCGGTGAGCAGTGCGACGGCGTCGCGATCGACGTCGTGCCAAGCCGCCGTCGAGTCGGTCCGCAACAGCTGCCATTCCGCGGTGGTATCCAGCCGGGTAGCCAGCGCGACGGGCAGGCCAGCGGCGATCTGCCGCCGCAACTCCGCCAACATCGCGACGCGATCCGGGCCCACCCGTTCGACAAAGACCTCGATCTCGCCGCCGCAGGTCAGCCCCACCGCGAGGCCATCGCCGTCGGCATACCCGAACCGGTCGGTCACCGCGTGACCGGTGGTCAGCACCTGACGCGCCGACTCGACGACCGCGGCCTCCACGCAACCACCCGACAGCGACCCGAACACCTCGCCGGACTGAGTGACGATCATCGCGGCACCCGGCTCGCGCGGCCCAGGACCGGTCGTATCTACCACCCGAGCCAAGGCCACGGGACCGTGCTCGGCCAGCGTTATCAATTGCTCGAGCATTGCGCGCATAAGCACGGTTCCTCTCTCGAGCTGGCACACCGGAGTAGACCGGTTACCTCGAGCCTAGCTACTCGAAAGCTATTCGGCCGTGCCGTGCTGGTCAGGACTCCTTGGCCTGCTGCGCGGACGCGTGCTCCAACTCGGGCGCGACCAGGCGCTCCGCCGCCTCCTCGGCCGGGGCGTGCTCCTCGGCGAGTCGCGCCTTCAGCGCGGCGACGGTCAGCTGCTCGGGCGACCTGGACGGTCGTCGCAGCACCGTGGCGATCAGGATGAGCAGGCCGAGCGCCAGTACGGCGCCGCCGACTGTGACGAGCAGATTCATCACTGCCTCCTCAGGTCACGCATCAATCGGTCTCGCGGAGCGCGAGACCGGGTGGGACCGTGCCGGTGCGGAAATAACCGGCGAAGACCTCGGCCGCGTCTTCGGCCGTGAATACCTCGTCCGGAAAGATCCACGGCGCGGACATGCTCTCCGGAACCTGCACACAGATGCCGGGCTCGCCGTTGTGGTCGGCGGCGCGCCCGACGGTGCAGCGCTGCGCTACCCCGTCGACGACGGTGCGGAGCTCGAGCACCAGTGCGTCCGCCGAGCCGGTGCATCGCAGATAGTTCTGCCCGGGGGCGGAGCTGATCGCGGGGCTGATGTCGGCGGAACGCATGGGTGCGGGCAGGCGGGTCAGCTGCACCGAATAGCGGTGGTGGCCGTCCAGCCTGCGCAGCGGGCGCAGGAAGTTGTCGATGGTCTCGCCCGCGCCGATGAACAACTTCAGCCGGTCGCTGTAGGTGACCCGGTGGGTCGTGATGATCGGGTCCGCCGCATCGACCGTCGCGGACTCGGCCTGCTGCGGCCGCACCGTCCGGACAGTGGGCGCGGAACCGGCCGCCGTCGAAAGTTCAACACTCATCGGTGCTCACCTATCACGCATAGTTAACGTCTAGCTATTCAAGCATCGCACCAAGATTTCCCGAGCGGAAGAGGGGAGTGACCCGAGACACAATTTGGTCACGACGCGCATCGCCGGCCGCGCGTCGAGCGTCGGCCGCAGGCGCGTGTCAGCGACGGATACCCGGTGCGGGCAAACGGTTTTCGGGGTCGTGCCGATAGACCGGGGTGAGTAGCTCGGCTTCCAGGGGTTCGCCGGTCGCCCGGTCGAACCTGCAGGCCACGAGCACCGAGAACAGGTGGGTGCCCGCGCGTTCGTGCAGGGTGGCCAGCCGGGTGGCGAGCAATCGGATGGCACCCAGCGAGCCCGGCGGGTGCATGCCGTCGATCATCAGCACCGAGCCGCGCCCATCCGGACGCGGCAGCCGGGCCAGGTAGGCGATGTCGTGCGGGTCGGGTCCGCCGGGCCGATAGACCCGGCGCGCGGCCCGGTCCTCGATGCCGCGCCTGGCGTCGCCAGCCCTGGCCACCGCGCGCCGCAGCCGCGGATCGGCGGCGATCAGCTGACGCACGCTCGGCGAGAGTTCCGGGCCGCCGAGCACGACCAGGCCGTCCCGGTTCAGGTCGACCGGTCGCCCGGGCAGGAAGTGTTCGACCGAGGCGGTGAAGCCGAGCTCGCGGAGCAGCTCGACGAGCCGATGCGGCGCCGCGGGATCCGGTGCGCCGATCACCCGGCCCGCCCGCACCTCCGGCACCAGCACCGTGAGCGTCCCGTGCCCGAAGAACAGACCCTCCGGCGCCGGGCCCTGGGTGCTCACCTGATGGATGCGCGCACGGGAAAGTCCGGCTGCCGCACCGATTCTGGCGAAGGTCCAGCCCTCGGCGTGTAGCTCCCGGATCACCGCACGGCGAATCCTGGTGAGCTCGTTGATGGTCTGCTGGGCCGCAGCCACACCATCGGTGGCCGCTTTGAGTCGCTCGACCTTGTCCTCGATCGCGAAAACGCGCGCCACGTCATCGGCCGACATGTGGGAAGTCTAGACAGCTGGACAGGCCAAAGTGTCTAGAACTCTTGACACTGCACCCTTCTCGTGACGCGTTTGCGCCAGCTTTGACGAAACCGCTGCGGGTCAGGTCGCGTCGGTGTCGATGGGTGGACGTTCGTTGTGCTCCAACGGCTTTTCCAGCTTCGGCATCGGATAGTCCGGCATCGCGCCGCCGGTGCCGTAGAGGTCCTTCTTGTCCGGCAGCGCGTCCTCCATGTTGCGGAAGATCGAATCGTCGCCGTTGAGAAGGTGTTTGGTCACCATCGAGCGCGGGGACATACCGCGCAGCTCGTTCAGGTCGGCCAGCGGCTTGCGTAGGTCCTCGAACTCCGGACCGAGCTCGTCGCGCAGCTGCGAGGTCGCGCCGCTGGCGTAGTCGCGCACCTGACGCAGGCTGCGCGTGGTCCAGCGAACCGCGCCGGGCAGTCGCTCCGGTCCGAGGATCACGAGGGCGGCGACGAGCAAGATCATCATCTCGCTCCAGCCGATATTGCTGAACACCTAATCAGGCTACCCGGCTATGCGACCAGCAGCTCAGTCGGATTCCAGCGTCACGGGGACGTCAACCTGCCTGCCGTCCCGGATCAACACCACGTTCACGGTTTCGCCGATATTGCGCGACTGCACCGCGACGACGAGCTCGTCCGGACCGGTCACCTCGCGGTCGCCGACCTTCACGATGACGTCCTTCTCCACGATCCCGGCCTTGGCCGCCGGACCGCCCTGGGTGACGTCGGCGACCTCGGCTCCGGTCATCTGCTCGTTCGCCACCGTCTTGCTGCGCAGGCTGAGACCCATGGTCGGGTGATGGATCGCGCCGTCCTTGATCAGGATCTGCGCGACCTCGGTCACCCGGTCCACCGGGATGGCGAAGCCGAGGCCGACCGAGCCGCCGGTCTCGCTGCGGATGGCGGTATTGATGCCGATGACGCGGCCCTCCATGTCCACCAGCGCGCCACCGGAGTTACCCGGGTTGATCGAGGCGTCGGTCTGCACCGCGTCGATCACCGCGTTCGTGTCGCTGCCCTCGCCCTGCAGTTTCACCGGGCGGTGCTGCGCGCTGACGATGCCGGAGGTGACCGTCTTGCTCAGGCCGAGCGGGGAGCCGATGGCCAGCACCTCGTCACCGACCTGGACGTCGTTGGACTTGCCGAGCTTGGCGACGGTGAGGTTCTTCACGTCGACCTTGAGCACGGCCAGGTCGGACTTCGGGTCGCGGCCGACGATGTGCGCGGGCACCTTGCTGCCGTCGGAGAAGGTGACCTTGATGGCGGCCTTGTTGGTCTTGTCCTGCGCGGCCATCGACACCACGTGATTGTTGGTGGCGATGTAGCCGAGGCCGTCGATCACCACGCCGGAGCCGGTGGCGCCGTTGTCGCCGACGATGACGCTGATGGACACGACGGACGGCAGGACCGCGTTGGCGACCTTGGCGATCTGGCTGTGCGGCTGCTCGCCGTCCGCGCTCTGCTCCAGCGTCACCTTGCGCGAGGTCAGATCGGAAGCCTGTTCGGCGGTCAGCCTGCCGACCAGGCCGCCGAGCACGCCGACGGCGAGCGCGACGAGAGCGAGCAGGGCAAGCGCCTTGGGGGCTACTCGCGAGCCGAAGAGGACCTCACGCGCGCTGAGGCGTCGGGCCTGCGGCAGTGGTTGGGCCTTCGGGGTCGGCACCGCGGGGGCGCCGAGCCTGGCAGCGGAATCCGGATCACGCCAGGGATCGACAGGCCCGGCGACCGTCCCGGCGCCGTTGGCCGCGTCGGGGTCGCGCTGCAGAAGTTCGGTGGAACCCTCCGGGCGCCCGAAGGCCTCGGCGAGCACGGTGTCCGGCGGGCGGTTCTGCATGTCCTGGCCCGCCACCGGCTGCGCGCCACGGGGGAGCGGCTCGGCGAACGAACCGCGCTGACCCGCGGGCCTGCGGAAAGCATGGGCGGTGTGGTTGTCGACATGCGGGCGATATACCGGTCGCGGGCCCAATACGGGCGCGTCCGGCGGCCGCAGGTTTCCCCTGTCGGCCACCGAATCCGTGGGCCCGCCCTGGACGCGATCCGGGGTCTCGGCCGATCCGGTATTCGTCGATTCCGTCGTCACCCGGGAAACTCTACTTGCGCCACCACGTAGTCCACCGAGTCGCGGCAAATGAATCGGTCAGAAAGCCGAAAACTGCCTCGTTGCGCGGAGTCCCGTTGGTGCCCGAAGTGTGACTCGACGCGGCGCCGGGAAGATCGGCGAGCGGAATTCGGGTCAGGCTGTCGTGCAGCCCGTGCGGAATCGAGATGGGGCCCGACTGGCGCAGTGCGATACGCGCCTGCTGCTGTGCGTCGACCTCGGCCGCGCATTCCGGGCACAAAGAAAGATGTTGGGCGGCACGCAGATAGGCGTTCATCCGCAACTCGCCGTCCACATAGGCCGCGATCGCCTCGCTGGCCAGATGCTCGGTGGGACGGAATCGAGGCGGACGACGACCGGGCGTGCTGGAGTCGCCACTCATTCGGTGCTCACCCTTCCAACCGACATCATTCGAACCGTAGGGCGATGCCGGCTTCGTCCAGCTCACCCGATACTTGCTTCAGCAGCGAGCCGCTGCTCACTTCCATTATGCGCAAGATAGTCGCGCAGTGCCTGCCGCCCGCGATGAATCCGGCTGCGCACGGTGCCGAGTTTCACGCCGAGCGTAGCGCCGATCTCCTCGTAGGAAAGCCCCTCGATGTCACACAGCACCACCGCGGCGCGGAATTCGGGCGCGAGCGAATCGAGCGCGCGCTGCAGATCCGGGTCGAGGCGGGCGTCGTGATAAGCCTGCTCCGGGTCGGGACCCTCGGAGGGGACCCGGTCGTAGTCCTCGGGCAGCGCTTCCATCCGGATGCGGTTGCGGCGACGGACCATGTCCAGAAACAGGTTCGTGGTGATGCGGTGCAACCAGCCCTCGAAGGTGCCCGGCTGGTAGCTGGACAGCGAACGGAAAACCCGGATGAAGGTGTCTTGCGTCAGATCCTCGGCATCCTGGGCGTCGCCGGAAAGACGGTAGGCCAAGCGGTAGACACGGTCGGCGTGTTCGCGAACCAGGTCGTCCCAGGACGGCATGGCCGCCCGGTCACCGGTGGCATCGAAGGCAGCGGTACCGGTGAGATCGACGGCCTCTTCAGCGGCGTCGGACTCGATCGGCAGAATCTGCTCTGGCAGGGTGGCGTGCTCACGCGCCGCATCGACCATGTGGATGGGGCTACCTCCTACTAGGGACCGTAAACTCGGAACATAGCTTCGATCCGAAATCTCTTTCGGACCTGAAACCGTTACGTGGGGATACAACCGACAACCTGTCCGTTGTTGTTCCCGTGTCCCGTGTCGAGCCGGTCTGTTGGTCTTGCGTTGCCCCTACTCTTTACTGTCCTGATATGGCCTGGATATGGAGATGCTGAGGGACACCTGAGAAAACTGGCGGGGAGATTGCTCAGCGGCGCGTGGACTTCAGCACGCCGATACCCGCTGCCCAGCATTAACCTCATAGGCGTGGCATCGAATTTGGAGCGAAATCTCGCCTACGTGGAGGAATCCGTCGTAGAAGACGAGATCCTCGTCAGCGCGCGCGAACGGTCCACCGAACTCGGTGCGGTGCCGGTGCCACCGTCGGTGGGGGCGCTGCTCAGCATGTACGCGCAGCTGCTCGACGCCAAAGCCGTGGTCGAGGTCGGTACCGGTGCCGGGATCAGCGGGCTGTGGCTGCTCGACGGCATGCGGGAGGACGGCACACTGACCACCATCGATTCCGAGCCGGAGCACCAGCGCGCTGCCAAGGAGGCTTTCCGTGCCGCGGAGATTCCGCCGGCGCGCACCCGGCTGATCAACGGCCGCGCGCTGGACGTGCTACCCCGCCTCGCCGACGGCGCCTACGACCTGGTTTTCATCGATGCCGCACCGCTCGAGCACCCGCAATACGTCACCCAGGCGGTGCGCCTGCTGCGTGCTGGTGGCGCGATTCTGCTGCACAACGCGTTGCTCGGCGGGCGGGTACCCGATGCGGCGCAACGTGATCCGGCGACCCAGGCGGTGCGCGCGGCCACCCGTGCGATCGCCGAGGATCCGGAACTCACCAGCGTGCTGATTCCGGTCGGCGACGGTTTGCTCTGCGCCTCGCGCGGTTAGTCGCGGCGCGCGCCGCCAAATCCGTACCGACATCGCGGTTTCCTTGTCCTGCACCGGGTATTCAGGGTGCGGAGGTACCGCAATGCGTGGGCACGAACTGTTCGAAATCGGCCACATCGGCCACACCATCTTCGAAACTCGATCGAGTTGGCTGCGGCCCGCGCTGCTCTTCTTCGGCTTGATCATTGCCGCCGCGGTGATCGCGATGGTGGTGGTGAGTAACGCCGATTTCGATACCGGCCCAGCGAAAGTCACGCCGACGCACGGGTCGTGCGCACCGTTCTGCACGGCACCGCCCGTAGCGCCCGCGCCCGGTCAGTAGTTCCGGCTAGCGCCTGAGACTTCGCGAATTCGCTTGTCGTGCGGGGCATTGCGCCGTCCGATGGGTGATGTGTCACGGAATATGAAGCCCCGCAATGGATGTACGATGGTCGGTTCGCCTTCGACAGGTCGCGTTCGCAGTAGGGGAGGCCGAGCACGAGCGCGCACGAAGGCTTGCCGGAACGCTGGCGACCGACCCTGGCGGGGTGGGCCGGTCCCAGCGCCGTTTCCGGCCGAGTCGCCGAATACAGCAACAGCGCGGCGATTCGAGGCGCATGCTGCTCAGAGCACGTCCGATACCAGATCGGTGATGCCCCGGGCGGGGGTATGCGGAGAGGTGCGATCCGAGTGATCTACTACATCTTGAACAACAGCAACAACAACGATGACGACGGGCGCCCGCAGATCCACTGGGGCGGGGCGCTGGTCGCCTTCGCCCTGGTCCTGGTGGCCGCGGTGCTGGTGGTGTACCTGGTCAGCACCGCCGACTTCGGTCAGCCGTCGCGGTCGACGGTGCCGCGCACGCCAGGCCCCTGCGCGCCATTCTGCCCGGCTACGCCCGCGCCGCCGCTCTGATCGTCGCGTCGCCGACGAGGGCGCGAGCGCGCGACCACTGCGCCGCGACGGCGGCGAGTTGGGCGGCTTCTTCCACCAGATTGGCACCGGCGCAGTGCCGCAGCGCGCAGGTACCCGCCGGTACGTCGCCGCGGGTCTTGGCGGCGCAGGCGCGCACCAGGCGGACCGCGAGATCCAGCGCTTCGCGTTCGGGGCCTGCTCGGACCTTGCCGATCTCCGCGCACAGGTGCGCCGGCGTGGGCGTGGCGTACCTGGCCAAAATGAGCACACTGTCGCGGATCTCGATGACGGTGCGGTGCAGGAAATACCGGCTCCGGTGCGCGGCGACCGGCGTCGAGATGCGATGAACGATCTCGGGACAGGCCGCGGTGAGGTCGAACCACAACGGCAGCAGCCGCTTTCGGCGACGCGACCAGGAATCGAGCCCGGTCCGGTCCAGGGACCAGGACACGACGGAGACCGCGCCGATGCCGAGGAACGGCAGCACCTGGCCGAACACGGCGTTGCTGTCGATGACGATTTGCGCACGCGTCAGCCAACTCTCGTGCCCGAACGACCGCAGGCCCGTGCTGACCAGGGTCAGGCTGAACATCAGGAACACGGTGCACGCGGCCCCGAGAAACAGGGCGTGCAAGGTGCGTTCGCGGTGATCGGGCTGCTTGCGCATTTCGGCCACGCACACACCGCCGCTGTAACAGACCATCCAGTAGGACATCGGCGCCAGCGCCAACCAGAAGCCGAACTGTCCCCACCCTGGTTGCTCGTACATCGTCTGCGGGCTCGGGCCCTGCGCCGGTCCGCTACAGATCAGCGCCGCCGCGCAGGACGCGCCCGCCAGCCCGTAGACGGCGGTGGGCGACGGTGTTCGGCCGAGCATCGCGGCCGCGAGCAACAGGCTTGCCGCAGCGGTCAGCATGAACCCGATGGCGCCGAACTGGTATATCAAGCCAGGGCTCAGGCGTCCGCCGGTGAGCGTGCTGAGCTGATGGCGCAGCGTCGGTTCGTGCGTGGTGAGGATCTCGGTCAGCAGGGCAAGCAACATGTTGATGCGGCGGTCCACCAGCGTGCCGCGGAACCGGAACAGTCGGATCGCCAGCAATAGCCAGGAGGCCATCGTGATCGGCAGCGTCACGGCGCTCGGCAACATCAGCGGCTCCCGCTAGCGTTGGAAGATCGCCCGGCCGAGCGCGGAACCCGGACGGGGAGTATCGGTTTCGGACATCACCAGGGACGCGAACAATTCCGCCTGGCTCTCCAGGATGTCGTCGTAGTCGGTGCGGGCCAGCACGCGAAGCACCACGTCCGTGTCGATTTCGGCGAACAACTGTCCCAGCGTTCGATGGCGAGACGTCGCAGACACATAGCCCGCGTGATCCAGCAGCAGATGCGCGATCTCGTGCAGCACGATGTGGTCGGTGTGATAGCCGGAGCTCGCCGCGTCGTAGGCGACGACAAAACTGTCCGGGCGTTCGATGACCACCCCACACGGAAAACCCTCGGCCGTCAGATCGGGTTGCGGGAACAAGGTGATCGGCTTGCCGAGCAAGGTCGCGACATGATCGACGAAGGTCCGCAGCTGCCACCGCCGCGGCACCTCGAGCGAAGCGGCCAGCGCGCGAACCTGATTCAGTGCGGGATCGGACCGTGCGCGCCTGACCATAGGTGCTATCTTCCGGGCCGGACGGCCCCGCTGTCCAATATTTCGCTACACCCAAACACCCTTGCCGACGGTGACGACGCCGCCATTACTGACGGCGAACCGCTCGCGATCGCGCTCCAGGTCGACACCGATGATCTCGCCCTCGCCGACCACCACGTTCTTGTCCAGGATGGCCCGGCGCACCACCGCGCCGCGGCCGATTCGGACGCCAGGCATCAGCACGCTGCCCTCGACGGTCGCGCCGTCGTCGATCACCACATTGGAGCTGAGTACCGAATTGCGGACCGTGGCGGCCGACAGGATGCTGCCCGCGCCGACGATGCACTCCTGGGCAAGGCCGCCCTGGGCGAACTTCGCGGGCGGCAAGTTCTCGGCGGCGCCGCGAATCGGCCAGTGCCGGTTGTACAGGTTGAAGACGGGGTGCACGGAGACCAAGTCCATGTGCGCGTCGTAGAAGGCGTCGATGGTGCCGACGTCGCGCCAGTAGCCGCGGTCGCGTTCGGTGGCGCCGGGCACCTCGTTGTCGGCGAAGTCGTAGACGCCGGCCTGGCCCGCGGTGACCAGCGCCGGGATGATGTCGCCGCCCATGTCGTGATCGGAGTCGGAGTTGTCGGCGTCGGCCTTGATCGAATCCACCAGCACTTTGGTGGTGAAGACGTAGTTGCCCATTGACGCAAAAGTGACATTGGGATCGTCGGGCGTGCCGGGCGGATGCGCGGGCTTCTCCAGGAACTGGGTGATCAGGCCGGACTCGTCGGAGTCGATGCAGCCGAACGCGCTGGCCTCGCTGCGCGGCACCCGGATGCCGGCGACGGTGACGCCCGCGCCGGACTCGATGTGGTGGTTGACCATCTGTTCCGGATCCATCCGGTACACGTGGTCGGCGCCGAAAACCACGATGTAGTCGGGGTCTTCGTCATAGATCAGGTTCAGCGACTGCATGATCGCGTCGGCGCTGCCGGTGTACCACCGCGGCCCGAGCCGCTGCTGCGCGGGCACCGGCGTGATGTATTCGCCCCCGAAACCGGACAGCCGCCAGGTCTGCGAGATGTGCCGATCCAGCGAGTGCGACTTGTACTGGGTGAGCACGCACAAGCGCAGGAAACCCGCGTTGACCAGGTTGCTGAGGACGAAATCGATCAGTCGATACGCGCCGCCGAATGGCACCGCTGGTTTGGCGCGATCCGCCGTGAGTGGAAAGAGTCGCTTGCCCTCGCCACCGGCGAGCACGATCCCGAGTACGTGCGGCTGGCTCCTCACACCTGCCAAACTACCGGGTAACCGGCGCGCGAGTGGCCCCAGCGGAGGTGAACGTCTACTTTGAACCTGGTGAGTTTCGGCACGGACACCGGGCGCTCGACGGCGGATTCCGGCGCGCACGAGCGGCTTCGGGTCGCGATGCTGACCCGCGAGTACCCGCCGGAGGTATACGGCGGGGCCGGGGTGCATGTGACGCAGTTGACCGCGCAGCTGCGGCGACTGTGCGAGGTCACCGTGCATTGCATGGGTGTCGCGCGCACCGATGCCGTAGTGCATCAACCCGATCCACAGCTCTACGCCGCCAATGCCGCATTGCAGATGATGTCCGCGCAGCTGCGGATGGCCGACGCCGCCGGGCAGGTGGACGTCGTGCACTCACATACCTGGTACACCGGCCTGGCCGGGCACCTCGCGGCCACGCTCTACGGCATCCCACACGTACTGACGGCGCATTCGCTGGAGCCACGACGGCCGTGGAAGGCCGAACAGCTCGGCGGCGGCTATCGGCTGTCCTCGTGGTCGGAACGCAACGCGGTGGAGCACGCGGACGCGATCATCGCGGTGAGCGAGGGCATGCGCCACGACGTGCTCGACGCCTATCCCGCGGTGGACCCGGACCGGGTGCACGTGGTGCACAACGGCATCGACGCGGGCATGTGGTACCCGGGGCCGGTGGCGGCGGGCGCGCGACCGGTGCTCGCGGTGCTCGGGGTGCGGGCGGACCAGCCGATGGTGGCGTTCGTCGGGCGGATCACCCGGCAGAAGGGCGTCGGGCATCTGCTGGCCGCGGCTCGCGAGTTCGATCCGGAAATCCAACTGGTGCTGTGCGCGGGCGCGCCGGACACCAAGGAGCTGGAGGCGGAGACGGCCGCCGCGGTGGCGGAACTGCAGCGCAGCCGGGGCAACGTGTTCTGGGTGCGCGAGATGCTGCCCACCGAACAGATCCGGCAGATCCTGGCCGCGGCCACGGTATTCGTCTGCCCGTCGGTGTACGAGCCGCTCGGCATCGTGAATCTGGAGGCGATGGCCTGCGCGACCGCGGTGGTCGCCTCGGATGTCGGTGGCATCCCGGAGGTGGTCGTCGACGGCGGCACCGGGCGGCTGGTGCACTACGACCCGAGTGCGCCCGAGGAGTACGAGCGAGCGTTGGCCGCGGCCATCAACGAGGTCGCCGGCGACCCTGCGCTGGCCGCCGAGTTCGGCGCGGCCGGCCGGGCCCGGGCGATCGCCGAATTCGATTGGTCACAAATCGCCGCCCAGACTGTCGGCGTCTACGAACAGGTCCGCAAGTCCTGAACCCCGCCCCAAGGCCGACAGTCGCTCACCGACCGAAGGCCGCCTTCGGTCGGTCTGGGTTACGGAATGGCGCCTTCGGTCGGAATTGCGAGACTGACTGAAGGTGACTTTCGGTCGGTGTGGGGGTACTGACGGGCGCCTTTGGTCGGGTTTGGGGGTTAGGTCGGGTGGTAGGTGGAGATCAGCACCGAGGCGGTGACCTCCGTTGTTTCCGGTAGGGATTTGATGCGGGTTTCCTCGGCGGGCGTGTGGTGGGCGGAGGGGCCCATGGCGATGACGTTCGCTACGTCGGTTCTGGTGAGTTTCATCGGGTATTCGATCAGGACGCGATCGACGACGGTGAAGTGGCCGGACATGGCTGTGTCGAGCCTGCGGTCCTTGTCGGGGTCTACGGTCACCATGCCGAGTGGGCCGATCAGTTCGCGCAGGTGTCGTTCGGTGGGGGTGGCGACGACGAAACTGCCGTGTTCGGTGAGCGCGCGGGCGACCTCGGGCGGGTTGCGGGGGGCGAATACCGAAAGGACGGCGCGTAGGGTGCCGTCGCGGACGGGTAGGGCGCGCCAGGCGTCGGCGAGTACCGATGCGGCCCGTGGGTGGGCGCGGGCGCAGCGTTTGGCGGCCGGTTTGGCCACGTCGAGCGCGATGCCCAAAGTGGAAGGTGCGGCGTCGAGCGCACCGGCCAGATAGTAGCCGGTGCCCGCGCCCACCTCCAGTATGGTGCCGGACGCATGCTTGTCCGGCCCGACCGCTGCTGCTACAGCTGCGGCGATCGGTGCGAAATGTCCGCCACCTTGAAAGGTGGCGCGCGCGTCCAGCATGGCCGCGGTGTCGCCGGTCATTTTGGTCGACGCGCCGGTCAGCAGGCTGACATAGCCCTGTTTGGCGATGTCGAAACTGTGCCCGTGTGCACAGCGCAGTACCCGATCACACGGCTCGAGTTCGAGCGCGCATTCCGGGCAAGCCAGCAGACCGGCCACAGCGGCCAGCGCTGAGGTATCAGCTGGTGACACTCTTCAGTTCGTCGCCGAGCGCCGCGGCCTCGTCCGGCGTGAGTTCGACGACCAAACGCCCGCCACCCTCGAGTGGAACCCGCATGACGATTCCACGCCCTTCCTTGGTTGCCTCGAGGGGACCGTCCCCGGTACGGGGCTTCATGGCCGCCATCCTCTGCTCCCTCCAGATCTGCGCGATATGCTGCGCACTTTCTTGGAACTCCAGTTGTCACCAACCAGCGAGCTCGCCGGCATTTGGCGAGCTACACCTGTCCCATTCTTCCCTATCGCGGATGTGGACGGATACCTGAGTTCAAAAAGTGACCGGTCGGACTGTGTTGGACACGTCACTACCGACCCAGCAATCGGCCAGGTGATCGTCTACCATCCCGGTCGCCTGCATCAGTGCGTAGGCCGTGGTCGGACCGACGAAGCGGAACCCGCGCCGCTTCAATTCTTTTGCCAGAGCTACGGATTCGGGTGTGCTGGCGGGCACGTCCGCACCGGTTTTCGGGCGCGGCCGCGGGGCGGGCGCGAACGACCAGAGCAGCGTGTCCAGTCCGATATCGAGTTCGCGTGCGACCCGGGCGTTGCTGATCGCCGCGTCGATTTTCAGCCGGTTGCGCACGATGCCCGTGTCGGCGAGCAGACGCGCCGTGTCGGCCTCGTCGAACTCGGCGACGCGGTCGATCGAGAACTCGGCAAACGCGGCACGGAACGCGGGTCGCTTGCGCAGGATGGTGATCCACGACAGCCCCGACTGGAAGGCCTCGAGGCACAGTCGCTCGAACAGGGCGTCGTCACCGTGTAACGGCTTGCCCCACTCGAAGTCGTGATAGTCGCGGTACAGCTGGGTGTCCAGCGGCCAGGAGCAACGGATGCGGCCGTCGTCCTCGGCACGGACCAGCGCGGCCGGGCTCACTGGGGTTCCGGTGCGACCGGCGTCTGCCACCGCGCGGCCTGCGCTTCCGCCAACTGGTGCTGTAACTCGTCGATTCTGGCGGCGAGCCTGGCCAGCGACCAGTCCACCTCCGACGCCTTGTAACCGCGCACCACCTGCTGGAACCGCAGCGACCGGACATCGGCGCCGGAGATCCCCTCGGCGGGTAGCACGGTCGCGGTGGTGCCCTCCGGCAGCGGCCCGAGTTCCTCGGCCCGCCCGAATACGGCACTGGCGAGCAGGAACAGCACCGCGGCAACCAGACCGACGATCAGCACGTACAACAGCAACGTGAGCATGGGACGAGCATATTGCCACCCACCGACAGCCGGCCCGCACAGTCCGCGCGGAAATCGGACTCGGCGTTCACCGGGAAGACGCGCGGCGGCGGGCTAGCGCCGCGTGGTGTCGATGTTCAACGACATGCCCGCCAGCCCGCGGCGCCGGACGGCCAGCTTGTCGGCGATGTCGAGCAGCGCCTTGCCCGCGGCGGAGTCGGGGGCGCTCAGCACGATCGGCGTGCCTTCGTCGCCCGCCTCCCGCACGGCCTGTTCGATCGGCACCTGTCCGAGCAGCGGTACGTCGGCGCCGACGGCACGGGTCAGGCGATCGGCGACCACCTGGCCGCCGCCGGAGCCGTAGAGCTCCATCCGGCTGCCGTCGGGCAGGTCGAGCCAGGACATGTTCTCCACCACGCCCGCGATCCGCTGCCTCGTCTGCAGCGCGATCGCGCCCGCGCGCTCGGCCACCTCGGCGGCGGCGATCTGCGGGGTGGTGACCACGAGGATCTCGGCGCCGGGAATCAGCTGGGCGATCGAGATGGCGATGTCGCCGGTGCCCGGCGGCAGGTCGAGCAGCAGCACGTCCAGGTCGCCCCAGAACACGTCGGCGAGGAACTGCTGCAGCGCCCGGTGCAGCATCGGGCCGCGCCACACCACCGGCGTATTGCCCTTGGTGAACTGCGCGATGGAGATCATCTTCACGCCGTGCGCCTGCGGCGGCATGATCATCTTCTCGACCTGGGTGGGCCGGGCGTCGGTGCCGAGCATGCGCGGAATGGAGTGGCCGTAGATGTCGGCGTCCAGGATGCCGACCGAGAGGCCGCGCGCGGCCATGGCGGCGGCGAGGTTGACTGTGACGCTGGACTTTCCGACGCCGCCCTTGCCGGACGCGACCGCGTACACGCGAGTCATCGAGCCGGGCTGGGCGAACGGGATGACCGGGTCGGCGGAGTCGCCGCGCAGCTGCTTGCGCAGGTTGGTGCGCTGCTCGTCGTTCATCACGTCGAGGTCGACGGTGACCGCGCCGACGCCGGACACGTCGGCGACGGCCTTGGTGACCCGCTGGATGATCTCGGTCCGCAGCGGGCAGCCCGCCGTGGTCAGGTAGATCTCGATGTGGACGTTGCTGTCCGGGTTGATCGCGATGCTCTTCACCATGCCGAGTTCGGTGATCGGCTTGCGGATCTCCGGATCGTCGACCTTCGCGAGCGCGCCCCGCACATCCGATTCCGTAACTACTGGCATGGCAGGAATTTTAGGCGTGTCAAATTCTGGGCAGGTCCCCGGCCCGTGGTGCCACGCCATTGGCGTAGGAGGTTTCCCAGGCCATGACATTGGCGACGTAGGCCATCGAGTTGTTGTAGCGCAGGATCGCCTTGGACTGCTGGGCCAGGTCGCGCATGTTCAAACCGCCGTCGCACAGGTACTTTCCGGCGGTCAGTGCCGCGTCGAAGAGGTTCTGTGGATCGGCAATGCCGTCACCGTTGCCGTCGGCGGCATAACGCTTCCAGGTCTGCGGCAGGAACTGCATCGGGCCGATGGCGCGGTCGTAACCGGCCAGGCCGTCCAGCTCGCCGCCGTCGGTGTCCCGAACGACGTTGTTGCCGTACAGGCTTCCGTCGAGCACCGGGCCGTAGACCGCGGTGAGCGGGTTGCCGTCGGCGTCGGCCTTGCCGTACGCGTGCGTGGACTCGACGCGGCCGATCCCGGCGAGCATCGACCACGGCATGGCACAGCCCGGGTTCTCCTCGGCGAGGATGCGTTCGGCGTTCTCATAGGCCGCGACCGCGATGCCGGGGACACCCATCGGTCCGGCGGGCAGTGCCGCGAGCTGCCTGCCATCGGCCAGCGCAACGCTTTTCACCACCGGCGGACCGCTCGGCTTGGCCATCTTGTTGGCCACGAATTCGGTTGTTGCGCCGGGATCTGTCATCAGCGTCGCGGGCTTGGCGCCCTGTGCGTCCTGATCGTCCCCCGGAAGGTGCTGTTCCACCGCTGCCGCGGCACTCCCATTTCCCACATTGGACGCGGCGGTGCACGCCATCAGTCCAGCGGGAACCAAACCGGTCAATGCGATAACCGAGCTGCGTTTAACGGTGACAGCTGGTTGTTTTCGGTGACGCCCCACTGTGCGGTGACCCTCCAACGGCTCATGTGAGCCCTTCGTGATCTGACGAAGAGGAGACTACCGCATCCGAGACCTTTTTGTTACTACTTCGTGACCTGCTTCGAGTGTGGCGTCAGCCTTGGGGGGCGGGCGGCAGCGGAATCACGATGCCGAACGGCAACGTGATGCCCGGCTGCTGGGTCGGCGCTGCCTCCACGGTCGGGGCCGTCGGCTCGACGGACACCGTCGGCGGCGCTTCCGGTGCCGCTTCTGGCGTCTGTACGGCCTGCTGCCCGGGTGCGGGCGCTTGTTGTGGCTGCGCCTGCTGCTGGGCGGCATCCGGCGGCGTACAGACCGGCGCGACCGGCGCGGCATCCTGCTCGGGGTGCGCGGGATCCTTCGGCCCGGCCGCTCCGGCGCCGAAGGTCTGTGCGGGTGCCCCCGGCACGATCGCGGGTGCGACCGGCTCACCGGGCTGCGGCATCGGGGCCGGAATCACCGCGGGCTCACAGGGATTGAGCGGCTTGGGCGGCGGCGGGCAGAAGACGCCGCACGGGATCGGCGGCAGACCGGGGATGGTGATCATCACTTCGGTCGGCGTCGGTGTGGTCGTGCTGGTCTGCGGCGTCGTCGGGGCCGTCGTGGTCGGTGTGTTGCTGGTGTAGGTCACCGCCGTCATGTCCGGCACCTGGGCGGGCGCGCTGCCCGGCGGGATCAGGTCGGGCGAGATGGTCACCTGGGTCGGCGCGCCGCCGGTGCGGTAGGCCGCCGCCCAGCTGAGCACGTTGGCCGCGTAGGCGGCCGAGTTGTTGTAGCGCAGTACCGCCTGAAGTTCCTGGCCTTGATCGCGCAGGTTCAGCCCGCCGGAACACAGGTACTTGCCCGCGGCGAGCGCGGCATCGAAGACATTGTTCGGGTCGGCGACACCGTCGCCGTTACCGTCGGCGGCGTAATGGGCCCAGGTGCCGGGCAGGAATTGCATCGGGCCGACCGCGCGGACGTAACCGCCGCTGGCCTCCTTGATGATCTCGTTACCGGGCAGCGTGCCGTCCAGCGCGGGGCCGTAGATCGGCGAGACCGTGGTGCCCGCGGCGTCGGTGCGTCCGCCGCCCGCGTGGCCCGATTCGATCCGGCCGATGCCGGCCAGCAGACTCCAGGACAACCCGCAGTCGGGCGTGGAGGATTCCAGCGCGAGTTCGGCGTTGCGATACGCGGCGAGCACGACCTCCGGGATGCCGAGCGCGCCGCCGATCAGGGGGAGCGAGATCTCCTGCAGCGGCACCCGCCCGGCGAACGGCGCCGAGCCGTCGGACGGAGTCATTGCCCGGAGTTTGCGGGGAGATTCCTGGGTGACCGGGAGGAGGCCAACTGTCTTAGACAGTCCTGTCGCGCTCGACTTACCCGAGGCGTCCGCGGATCCGGCGGGATTCGTCGAGGCGGCCAGCAAAGCCTCCGGTGCGGTGGGCGCGCCGGCCGGGGAGGAGGGATCAGAGGCTGAGCCGGAGGCGACCAGACCGGCTACGACCAGGGCCGAGACGGTTATCGGAGTAGATATACGCATTCAGCCACACCAATCCTCTACGTCGTGTGAGCGGCTATCTGGGACATCCCCTTCCCGGCGCCGCTCGGGACAACGCTGTCCAGGTTACCCACCAGTCAGGTAGTTGTTCGGTATTTCCGGTCAATCGTCAGCTACAGCCGGTGAAACCGGGGCTGGCGCCTGCTTTCGGCCGGAACTCTTCTTGCGTTGCGGCGTGCTGGTGCCCGCACCCTCGATCCGATCGAGTATCTCCTTCATCTCCTCCAATTCCCTGCGCAAATAGTCGCGAGTCGCGACTTCGCCGACCGCGATCCGCAGTGCTGCGAGTTCGCGGGCGAGAAACTCGGTGTCCGCCTTGGTCTGGGCGGCCCGCATCCGATCCTCCTCCAGCGCGACCCGGTCGCGGTTGTCCTGCCGGTTCTGCGCGAGCAGGATCAATGGCGCGGCGTAGGCGGCCTGGGTAGAGAACGCCAGATTCAACAGAATGAACGGATATGGATCCCAGCGCAACGCGATGACGCCGACATTTAACGCGATCCAAACGATCACGATGATCGTCTGAATGGCCAGGTAGCGGCCGGTGCCGAGGAATCGGGCGACGCGTTCGCTGCTGCGCGCGAGCGCGTCCGCGTCCCAATCGATGCGGAACCGGGACTCGACCGGCGTCTCCAGCCGCTGCCGCGCGCCGCCGACTTTGTCAATCATGCCCAGCTATCCCTTCGTGTAGCTCTTCCTGATCGCGCCAGTCATCGGGTAGCAAATGGTCGAGCACGTCGTCGACGCTGACCGCGCCGAGCAGATGGTTCTCCTCATCGACCACCGGGCCGCAGACCAGGTTGTAGGTCGCGAAATAGCGGGTCACCGCGGCCAGCGGGACGTCGGCACGCAGCGGGGCCAGACCCGCGTCGAGGATGCCGCCGACCAGATTGGCGGGCGGTTCCCGCAGCAGCCGCTGAATGTGCACCGACCCGAGATACCGGCCGGTGGGTGTCGAGGTCGGCGGCCTCACCACGAACACCATGGAGGCCAGCGCCGGCGTCAGATCGGGGTTGCGCACCCGCGCCAGCGCCTCGGCGACCGTGGTGGAGGGCGTGAGGATCACCGGCTTCGGCGTCATCAGGCCGCCCGCGCTGTACGGGGAGTGCTCGAGCAGCCTGCGGACCGGTTCGGACTCCTCCGGATCCATCAGCGCGAGCAGCGATTCGGCCTCGCCGACCGGCAGCTCGCCGAGCAGGTCGGCGGCGTCGTCGGGATCCATCGCCTCGAGCACGTCGGCGGCGCGCCGCACCTCCAGATGGCCGAGCAGATCGACCTGCTCGTCGTCGGGCAGCTCCTGCACCACATCGGCGAGCCGCTCGTCATCGAGCGCGACCGCCACCTCGAGGCGGCGTTTCTCCGGCAGCTCGCGCAGCAGGTGCGCGACGTCGGCGGCGCGCAATCCCTCGTACTGCTCGAGCAGCTGAGTGACCTCCTGGCCAGGCCGGTCGATGTCGGTCGGGGTCAGCCCCGTGACATGGATCCAATCCACCACGTGCACGGTGCGGCGTCGCCCGATCCGGCGGTGTCCGCGCACGGCGACCCTGGTCACCCGCCAATCCCTGGTGCGGGCCTGTTCCATGCCGAGATCGACCACGACGACATCCACGCCGACCAGGTCGGGCAGGTCCGGATCCTCCACGCGCACCGAGGAATCCACGATCTGCGCCAGCGCGAGCATCTCGCCGGGTCGCTGGGTGAATCGGCGCAGGCTCACCGTCCCGGTGTTCAGCGTCACCACGCCGGGCTCGATCGCGGTGACCCGCAGAATGGGCACGAAAATGCGCCGCCGAGTGGGTAATTCGACGACGAGGCCGTGAATGCGGGGCTGTTGTCGGTCGTACCGGATGGCCACGACGACATCGCGGACCCGGCCGATAGACTCGCCGTCCGGTCCCAACACCACCAGGCCGGCCAGCCTGGCGACGTACACCCTGGTAGCTGCCATGCTTGCCAGGCTAGAGGTTCGAGGGCGGGTGTCAGTACCACGCCACGATCGATGGGAGTGATCTTGAAGCCGCGCCGTTCGGTGCTCGCCTGTCCCGGCAGCAATACCAAAATGATCGAAAAGGCCAAGGGTCTGCCCGTTGACGAGGTGTTTCTCGACCTGGAGGACGCCGTCGCACCGGCCGCCAAGGCCGAGGCGCGAGCGAATATCGTGGCGGCGCTCAACGATTCCGACTGGGGATCACAATTGCGGGTGGTCCGCGTCAACGACTGGACCACTCAGTGGACCTACACGGACGTGATCACCATCGTCGAGGGTGCGGGCAACGCGCTGGACGCCATCCTGCTGCCGAAGGTGACCGACGCAGGTCAGGTGCGCGCACTGGATCTGCTGCTCACCCAGTTGGAGAAGGCGACCGGACTCGAGGTCGGCCGCATAGGCATCGAGCCGCAGCTGGAAAACGCGTTGGGATTGCGCAACATCGACGAGATCGCCACCGCGAGCCCACGCGTGCAGGCGCTGGTGTTCGGCCCGGCGGACTTCATGGCCAGCATCAACATGCGCACCCTGGTGGTCGGCGAACAGCCGGAGGGCTACGACACCGGTGACGCTTATCACCACATCCTGATGACCATCCTGCTCACCGCTCGCGCGCACGGCCTGCAGGCGATCGACGGACCGTACCTGCAGATTCGCGACGTGGACGGTTTCCGGCGGGCTGCCGGGCGCACCGCCGCGCTCGGTTTCGACGGCAAGTGGGTGCTGCATCCCGGCCAGATCGAGGCCGCCAATGAGATCTTCAGCCCGCGTCAGTCCGACTACGATCGGGCCGAGCTGATCCTGGACGCGTACGCCTTCCACACCTCGGCCGAGGGCGGCGCCCGCGGTGCGGTCATGCTCGGTGACGAAATGATCGATGAGGCCAGTGCGAAAATGGCTCAGGTGATCGCGGAAAAGGGCCGGGCCGCGGCAATGACGCGAACCACGCGTTTCACGCCCCCGGAAAACCGGCCGAAATAGCAGAATAGAGACATGACGAATCCCTTGGGGAACTCGAATCGCGCTCGGCAGGCCCTGCCGACGCCGCCGTCCGGCTGGCCGGTCGGTTCCTATCCCACCTACGCCGAAGCGCAGAAGGCCGTCGACTACCTGGCCGACGGGCAGTTCCCGGTGCAGGACGTGACCATCGTCGGCGTCGACCTCATGCAGGTCGAGCGGGTCCTCTACCGGCTGACGTGGGGCAAGGTCATCGGCGGCGGTGTGGTGAGCGGAGCCTGGCTCGGCCTGTTCCTCGGCTTGCTGCTGAGCCTGTTCACCACCAGCGGTGCGCTCGGTCCGCTGCTGGTCGGTCTGGTCGGCGGCGTCATCTTCGGCGTCATCTCCACCTCGATCCCGTACGCGGCGACCAAGGGGCAGCGCGACTTCGCGTCCACCATGCAGCTGGTGGCCGGGCGTTACGACGTGCTGTGCGACCCGAAGTCCGCGGAACAGGCGCGGGACATGCTTGCGCGGCTGGCCATCTGACGCATGGAGGTGGTGTCGACGGTCCGCGCCGGTGTGCTCGACCATTTCGGTGTGCGGGCGACCGGCGTCGATTCGGCGTCGGTGACGTTCCTCGGGTTGGAGCCGATCGAGATCCTGCGGATCGTAGACGGCGAGCTGGTGCATTACGCGACGGTGGGCGGCTCCCGGCATCCGATGGGCGATCCCACTGTGCTGCTTGCCGATCCGGTGCAGGGGCCGAGAGCTGAGCTGGTGCTCACGCTGCGTGGCACGGCGGGCGCGAGCTCGGGGCTGGCCAAGACGCTCGGCGTGCTCGCCGCCGCGCCCGCGGTGGAAGGTGTTGTGCTGCAAGCGGATGCGCTGATGGATCTGGGCGAGCCGATGTGGCACGGCGCGCCGTTCTCCGCGGTGTTGTTGGGGGACAGCGGGATTCCCGAGGTGGTGCTGCCCGCGCCCGCCGAGCCGGTGCGCTACTTCGCGGTGACGCCGGTGACCGCCACCGAGGCGGCATGGGTGCGGGTGCGCGGGGCGCAGGCATTGCGGGACGCGTGGGCCGAGGCAGGCATCGATGTGCGCGACCCCGAACGAGGCGCCGCCAGCCTGTAATTCGGGTTACAGCCAGTTGTTGCGATGGAAGTTGGCGTACAGGCCGACGCAGATGGCCAGCGTGACCACGATCACCAGCCAAAACCCCGACGGCGCTTCTAATCCGGGCATGTGCGTGAAGTTCATGCCGTAAATGCCCGCGATCATCGTCGGCACCGCGGCGATGGCGACCCACGCCGAGATCTTGCGCATGTCGGTGTTCTGCTGCACGCCGACCTTGGCGAGCGCGGCACTGATCAGCGCGCTCAGCGCCTCGTCGAAGTCGCTGATGCGCTCGGCGACCCCGGCGTGATGGTCGGCCACATCCCGCATGTAACGCCGAATCTCCTTGGGCAGCGGGATATCCGGCTTGTGGCCGAGCAGCTGGAGCGGAATCGCGAGTGGATTCACCGCCCGGCGAAGTTCGACGACTTCGCGCTTGAGCTGATAGATCGACTCGATCGCGACCTGGCTGCGCGGGGTGAAGACCTCTTCCTCCATCGCATCGATATCGAGCTCGACCGACTGTGCCACTTCGATATACGAATCCACCACATGGTCGGCGATCGCGTGCAGCACCGCACCGGTGCCGAACATCAGCTGCGCCGGATCGGCCTCCAGTTCCTTGCGCAGCGAGGCGAGTTCGGAGTGCTCGCCGTGGCGTACGGACACCACGAAGTCGGGCGCCGTGAAAACCATGATCTCGCCGGTCTCCACGATCTCGCTGATGCTGTGCAGTTCGTGCTCCACGTAGGCGACGGTGCGCATCACCAGCACCAGGGTGTCGTCGTAGCGTTCCAGCTTGGGGCGTTGATGCGCGGTGACGGCGTCTTCGGCCGCGAGCGCGTGCAGCCCGAATGTCTCCGCGATATCGGCCATTTGGGCCTCGTCGGGATCGTGCAGGCCGACCCAGACGAACCCGGCGCCGCGGTTGTGCACCTCGGCCAGCGCGTCCTGGTGGGTGAATCGGCCGGGCAGCCGCCGTCCCTCGACATAGACACCGCAGTCGACAATCGCCCGCGCGGTCGGGATCGGGATCCGCGGCAGGGCGCGGACCGGGCGGCCCGAACCGCGGAACGACGGTAGCGGCGGAATCGATGGCACATCGCGATGCTACGTCCCCTGCGCGCACGGTCCACGCCTTGCGCTCGCGGCGAGCGTGCCGGGCCGGGAACCTTCAGCGAAGTGGCGCCGGGCAAGAACTCGCGAACGCCGCCGATCGCACTGGCCGGTCGCGCACTGTAAGACTGAGGGCGTGCGCATCGACTTGCATACCCATTCCACCGCGTCCGACGGCACCGACAGCCCGGCCGAACTGGTCCGGAACGCGGCCGCCGCCGGCTTGGACGTCGTCGCGATCACCGATCACGACACCACGTCCGGCTGGTCCGAGGCGGTCGACGCGCTGCCGAAGGGGTTGACGCTGGTCCGTGGCATGGAGATGTCGTGCATCGGCCTCGGCGAGGACGGCTGGCCGGTGCCGGTGCATCTGCTGGCCTATCTGTTCGACCCGACCGACCGCAGTTTCGCCGACGAACGCGAGCGGTTACGCGCCGAACGGATCCAGCGGGTGCGTGCCATGGCCGACCGGATGGTGGCCGACGGCTTGCCGATCGATCCCGATGCCGTGCTCGCTTCGGCCGGGCCGTCCGCAGGCCGTCCGCATTTGGCCAGGGCCCTGGTCGCGGCGGGCGTGGTGCCGAGTGTCGACGCCGCGTTCGAGGAATTACTCGCGCCGCACGGCCCGTACTACGCCGAAAAGGCCGACACGCCGCTGCGCCGCGCGGTCGAGATGATCGCCACCGCGGGCGGGGTAAGCGTGGTCGCGCACGCGCGGGCCCGCAAGCGGGGCAGGCTGCTCGCCCTGGACGACATCCGCGAGCTGGCCACCCTCGGCCTCGGCGGACTCGAGCTCGACCATCCGGACCACTCGGCCGAGGATCGCGCCGTGCTTGCCGACCTGGCCGCTGAGCTCGGCCTGCTCACCACCGGCTCGTCGGACTATCACGGTGCGAACAAGACCATCCGCCTCGGCCAGTTCACCACCGACCCCGCGCAATTCGAGGTGCTGGCGGGCAAGGCGACCGGTGTGCCGGTGATCGCCTCGTGAAAGTGGTGCGCGGAGTCAGCGGGGCGGTCGCCGCGGGCACCGTCGCGCTGATGCTCGTCGTCATCGGCACCGCGGTGGTCGCGGCGCGGCGGGACTTCCCCGGCCCGGGCAGCGAGTCGGTGGCCTGGCACGTGGCGTCGGCGGTGATTGCCGTTGCGGCACAGATTTATTCGGACAAGCGTCGGGGTTTTGCCGCTTTATCCGGATCTGCGGTTGTTTTTGTTGCCGCCGGATTATTGCTGTGGACCCAGTGGTGGAGCTGATTAACGGCGCTCCGCTGACAACAGATCGAATACGGCAGCGATAAATATTTCGTTAATGGTTGCGGTTCCGTGAATTGTGGCCGAATATTTCTCTTTGTGGCGGAACTCGAGACGGACGTACTTGTTTTGGGCGGAGGGCCCGCCGGGACCTGGGCCGCTATATCCGCCGCCGCTACCGGAGCCCGGGTGGTGCTCGCCGACAAGGCCAGATGTGGCACCAGCGGCCCCACCGCGCACGGCACCACCTCCCTGTGGAACATCCCGCCCGGACCGGCCAGGGACGAGGCGGTGCACCGCGGCTACGCGCATGGTGGCGGCCTCGGCGACCAGGAGTGGATGCATCGGGTGCTGGAGGAAACGCACCTGCGCGTAGAACAGCTGGCCCGCTGGGGCTATCGGTTCCCCGGCACGGGGCCGGGCTCCTCGCTGCGGGTGTATTTGGACGGCGCGAGTTATCTGCGCCGAATGCGGCGCAGCGTGCTCGACGCGGGCGTGCGCATCCTCGATCACCATCCGGCGCTGCAACTGCTCCTCGATCGCGACGGCAAGGTCGCCGGGGCGACCGGAGTGCAGCAGCACAACGAGTTCCAGGCGTGGACCGTGCGCGCGGGCGCCGTGGTGGTGGCCACCGGCGGCTGCGCGTTCCTATCCGGCGGGGCCGGCACCGACGTGGACACCGGCGATGGACTGCTGTTCGCCGCGGAGGCCGGTGCCCAGTTGTCGGGTATGGAGTTCTCCAGCGCGTACGGCCTGACGCCAGTGGTGCAGGTGCTTGAACCCATCCCGTCGCTGAATTCCACGCCCGGCCTCGGGCTGCATTTCGCCACCCTCTACGACGAGTCGGGCACGGTCCTGGAAGGGCATCGGGCCGCGGCCTTCGCCGCGATCGCCGACGGCCGCAAGGTCTTCGCCGCACTCGATGACGTGCCGGTGACGATGCGCGGCTGGCTGTCCGCTCAGGGTCTGGTCGACCGCGCCGGACGGGTGCCGCTGCGGGCCGTGCTGGAGGGCACCGTGCGCGGCACCGGTGGTCTGCGCCTGGCGGGCACTGATTGCGCGACCACGGTCCGCGGGCTGTTCGGCGCGGGCGATGTGACCACCAGGGAGCCGATCACCGGCGCGGTCAGCGGTTTCGGCGGTCAGGGCGGCGCATGGGCCATCGCGTCCGGCGTGTGGGCGGGCACGGGGGCGGCCAGGCACGCGCGCACGGCCGACCGGCGCAGCCCGACCCATGAGGTGGCCGGTGCCGGACTCAGCGCGGTGGCGCGGATCGATCCGCGCGCCGTGGTCGGGCTGGTGCAGGAACACACGTTGCCGTTGCGGCGCAGCTACTGGCGCAGCGCGGGCAGTCTGGTCGACAGCATCGGCGAACTGGATTCGATGTGGCCCGGCGCCGAATTCGATCTCGGCGGCACCGGCGTGGACCGGTTGCGGGCCAGGCAGGCCGCGGCGCTGCTCGCGGTGGCGCGGTGGACCAAGTACAGCGCGCTGGCGCGGACCGAGAGTCGCGGCATGCATCGGCGCACCGATCATCCCGGGGCCGGGGCGGACTGGCGGGTGCGGTTGATGTCAGGGGGCCTGGACAACGTGTGGGTGCGGCCGGATGCCCGGGAAATCGCGGCGCTGGACGCGGGAGTCGTCGGTGCCACGGAGATCTCGGTGGCACCCGCCCGCGAAGCTTTCCCGCGGGGCAGGCGCGAGACCCTGGTGCTCGACGCGCGCGGCCCCGCGGTAACCCACAAGCGCGACGTGGGCGTACTGAGCGCGCGGTCCGCGGCCATCCCGGATGCCCCGGCGATCCTGCCCGAAGAGGAGGGCGGCACCGCCCAGCACCTCACACCGGCCGACCCGATCGCGATGTGACAACTCACCGCCCGACCGTGGTCACGTGCGAGTTTTCCCTTACCGCCGGGTAATTCCGCCGCTCTAGGCTGGATACCGGCGCGCGACACAGCGAGAACCCGACCGGTTTGGCAAGTCGCGGACCGTGCTGGCAGAATGTGTCGAATTCCTTCACCTAAGCCACCGCCGGGTACGGGAGTTACGGAGATCTCCGCCTCGCGACGCACCGTCGCGACCCGAGGATCACGCCGCATGTTCTGTCCGGACCCACCCGTCCGGCTCCCGCTCCGCGGATCAGTGCCGCGCCACGTCAGCAAAATCGGCTACGGGTTTTCGTAACCTGCCGTAACAGCGAAACGTACCGGTCTGCGCACTCGATGAGCGTAATGAAAACACTTATCCCTATATACCCGGCGGTAACCGTCCCCCGGTTTGTCCGGCCCGAGCAGGAGTGAAATCGTGTCACCTGTGACTGACGCACCGAATGCCACTGCAAGTCTTTCCGAAATCACCCACGACGAGATTTTCGCGGGACATCTCGGAGGCAAGCTCTCGGTAGAACTCAGCTCGCCGCTGGAGACCCAGCGCGACCTGTCGATCGCCTACACCCCGGGCGTCGCTCAGGTGAGCCGGGCGATCGCGCAGGACGTCGAGCTCTGCAAGCGCTACACCTGGACCGACCGTCTCGTCGTCGTGGTCAGCGACGGCACCGCGGTGCTCGGCCTCGGTGATATCGGCCCGCGCGCCTCGCTGCCCGTGATGGAGGGCAAGGCGGCGCTGTTCAAGAAGTTCGCCGGGCTCAACTCGATCCCGATCGTGCTGGACACCAAGGACGTCGACGAGATCGTCGAGACGGTCATCCGGCTGCGCCCCAGTTTCGGCGCGGTGAACCTGGAGGACATCTCGGCGCCGCGCTGCTTCGAGGTGGAGAAGCGACTCATCGAGGCGCTGGACTGCCCGGTCATGCACGACGACCAGCACGGCACCGCCATCGTGGTGCTCGCCGCCCTCAACGGCGCGGCCAAGGTGCAGGGTCGCGGCATCGCCGACCTGAAGGTCGTGGTTTCCGGCGCGGGCGCGGCCGGTGTCGCGTGCACGAATATCCTGCTGGCCGCGGGCGTTCGGGACGTCACCGTGCTCGACTCGAAGGGCATCATCGGCCGTGAGCGCAGCGGCCTCAACGAGGTGAAGGCCGAGCTGGCCACCCGGACCAACCCGCGCGGGCTGATCGGTGGCGCCGCCGAGGCGCTGAACGGTGCCGATGTCTTCCTCGGTCTGTCCGCCGGCCTGATCGCCGAGGAGCTCATCGCCTCGATGGCGCCGGAGTCGATCGTGTTCGCCATGTCCAACCCGGACCCGGAGATTCACCCCGAGGTCGCGGCCAAGTACGCCGCGATCGTCGCCACCGGCCGCAGCGACTTCCCGAACCAGATCAACAATGTGCTCGCCTTCCCCGGCGTGTTCAAGGGCGCGCTCGACGCGGGCGCGCGCCGGATCACCGAGGGCATGAAGATCGCCGCCGCCGACGCGATTCTCAGCGTCGTCGCCGACGAACTCGCCCCGGACAAGATCGTGCCGAGCCCGCTGGACCCGCGGGTCGCCCCGGCCGTTGCCGAGGCCGTCGCGGCCGCCGCGCGCGCCGAAGGCGTTGCGTAGTAGGTTCGTTCACTCGCTGGAAGGCGCCTTGTCCCGGTCGGGACGGGGCGCCTTTCGCGTTGTGGTGTGCTTCCGGAGCGACAGATGGATCCAGATGTTCATGGCGATCATCGCGCACAGCGCGAAGACCAACGCCGCCGCGAACAAGGGATTCTTGTCCGAGTAGGTCGTCCAGGCGAACAGCAATATCGCCACGAGCGCCACGTAGCCGCCGATGAACCTGATACTCACGGGTCAGACGTTAGCCAGGTTCGGCGCCGAAGGTGCGATGTTTACAGCGAGTGGTCGTCCAGCCACTTGCGCGCCAGCTCGGCAGGTTGCGCGTGGTCGTCGCGGGCACTGCGGATCATGGCGGCGAGGTCGTCGGTGGTGAGTTCGCCCGCAACGTAATTCAGCTTCTTTATCTGGCGTTCGTCGAGCACGCCCTTGCGGAATAGGGGGAGTACGTTCTCGGTCCGCATCGCGTAGCTGTCGTCGGACAGGATCGTCAGGCCGTCGGTCGACCCGGGTACGACGGCGGGCGGGCCGGTCAGCAGGCCGGCTTGAACCTGCCCGTCCAGCAGCGCCTTTCGCAATGCGGCGGCGTCGGGAAACGGCACCGTCGCGGCGAAGTGACACTCCGCCACCTGCTCGACCGCGGGCGGCAGCGCGATCAGGTCCGGCACCGCGGCGACACCGACCGTGAGCGTGCCGCATCGGGGCGTGAGATCGCCGATGGTGCGCACGTTGTCGTGGGTCGCGGCCGCGGTGCTCAGCACGACGCGCGGCCGCAAGTCGGTGCCGTCGGCGGCATCGCTGACCACCAGACCCTCGGGCAACGACTTGCTCAGCGCGGTGGGCACCTTGTCGATGTCGGGTGCGCGGTCGGTGGCCGTGGCGTCGAGGAACGCCAGCAGCGCGCCGTTGTGCTCACCGATCAGATCGATCCGGCCCGCGTCCAGCGCCGCGAGATAGTCGGCGCGACCGCCGAGATGCGGCTCGACCGAGGTGCGCGCGCCGATCCGCGCCAGCGCGCCCGCATATATTTCGGCGAGCACGCGCGACTCGACCGAATCGGCGGCGCCGACCGTGATGCGCGCGCCCTGATCACTGTTACCGCAGGCTACGGCCAGTGTGGCGGTCGCGACGACCAGTACTCGAGCCAGCATCCGCAGCGACGCGGGCAACACCATTCGGCGACACCAACTCTCCGAGAGACCGACAGAGCTAACACGAACACCCTGAAGCGGGCAGTATGGACACCCAGAATGTACCGGTGGCTGTGTTGCCTCGGGACCTCGCACTGCCCGTCAGGTCGGAAGGACTCCAGTGAAAACCTCGATCACCCCCGGTGCCGCGCGGCATGGCCGGTCGGCGCTGCGGCTCGCGCTGCGCGCCACCCGGTTCATCGTCGCCGCCGCGGCCTTGGCCGTCGCCATGATCCTGTCCGCGTGCGGCGGCAACTCCGACCCACTGGCCAGCAAGGGCGACTGCGGCGGCGACGGGCTCATCGTCGGTTCGGCGAACTTCCCGGAATCCGAGACGGTAGCCGAAGTCTACGCGGAAGTGTTGCGCGTCAACGGATTCAAGGTCGACACCAAGCTGAATATCGGCAGCCGCGAAGCATACGTCCCGGCCGTGCGTGAGTGCGCCATCTCGGTGATTCCCGACTACAACGGCAACCTGCTGCAGTACTTGGACAAGAGCGCGACCGCGACCAGCGCGGCCGATGTCGATACGGCGCTCACCAAGGCGCTCGGTTCGGATCTCGTCATCGGCACCCCGGCCCCCGGTGAGGATTCCGACGCGGTAGTGGTCACCAAGGCCACCGCAGAGCGCTGGAACCTGCACTCCATCGCCGACCTGGCCGCGCACGCCGCCGAGGTGAAATTCGGTGCGCCCGCGGAGTTCCAGGAGCGGGCCGGCGGTCTGCCCGGCCTGAGGAAGAACTACAACCTCGACATCGCCGCGAACAACTTCGTGCCGATCGCCGACGGTGGCGGCCCTGCCACCGTGCGCGCGCTGGTCGAAGGTCAGGTGACCGCCGCCGATATCTTCACCACCTCGCCCGCGATCACCCAGAACAACCTGGTGGTGCTGGCGGATCCGAAGCACAACTTCCCCGCGCAGAACGTGGTCCCGTTGCTCAACGCGGCCAAGAAGTCGGACAAGGCGCTGGCCGCGCTGAACGCCGCCTCGGCCAAGCTGACCACCGCGGAGCTGATCAAACTGAACGAGGCCGTGTCCGGTAGCAGCAAGACCGAGCCCAAGGCAGCGGCGGTGGCCTGGGTGGCCGCGCAGGGACTGAACACACCGACCGGCTAGGGGAAAACCGTTGTCCGATATCGAATTCCGCGGTATCAGTAAGACCTACCCGGACGGCACCCGCGCCGTCACCGACCTAGATCTGCGCATCGATTCCGGTTCGTTCACCGTGTTCGTCGGCCCGTCCGGCTGCGGCAAGACCACCTCGATGCGGATGATCAATCGAATGATCACGCCCAGCTCCGGCACGATCACCATTGCCGGACAGGACATTTCGAAGGTCGACCCGGTAAAACTGCGGCTCGGTATCGGCTACGTGATCCAAAGTGGTGGACTGCTGCCGCACCGCACGGTCGTCGACAATGTGGCGACCGTGCCGGTGCTGCGCGGTGATTCGCGCAGGGCCGCCCGGGCGGCGGCGCTGCAGGTGCTCGATCGGGTCGGCCTGGATCAGGCGCTGGCCGGCCGGTATCCGGCGCAGCTTTCCGGCGGCCAGCAGCAGCGCGTCGGGGTGGCCAGGGCGCTGGCCGCCGACCCGCCGGTGCTGCTGATGGACGAGCCGTTCAGCGCCGTCGACCCGGTGGTGCGGGCCGAGCTGCAGAGCGAAATGCAAAGGCTGCAGGCCGAATTGCGGAAGACCATCGTGTTCGTGACGCACGACATCGACGAGGCGATCACCCTCGGCGATCGGGTCGCGGTGTTCGGCCGTGGCGGCGTGCTGCAGCAGTACGCCGCGCCGGATCATGTGCTGTCCCAACCGGCTACCGATTTCGTCGCCGATTTCGTCGGACGTGATCGCGGTTACCGTGGACTGTCCTTCCGTTCCGCGAAAACTGTTCCGCTGCATGAGATTCAGATCACGACGGCGGAGGCGGTTGCGGCGCTGCGGTTGGACCGCGGCGACTGGGTGCTGATCGTCGACGCGGCCGGTAAACCGCACGGCTGGATCGACGTGACCGGCGTGGAGGCGGTCCGCGGTGGCCGTTCGCTGGCGGACAGCACCGCCGCGGGTGGTTCGCTGTTCACACCGACCGGCGATCTGCGGCAGGCGCTGGACGCCGCGATCTCCTCGCCCGCCGGAGTCGGTGTCGCCGTGGATGATTCGGGCGCCGTCCGGGGCGGCGTGCTGGCCACCGAGATCCTGCAACAACTCGCCGACCAGCGGGCCGTGGAAGACGCCGAGCGCAACAGGCACTTCTTCGAACAGGAAGTGAGCGGCGGGGGATCGGCGTGAGATACCTGATCGACAATTTCGCCGACATCATGGGGTTCACCAAAACCCATCTGTACCTGGCGCTGGTGCCGCTGGTGCTCGGCTTGGTGATCGCGATTCCGGTGGGCGCGCTGGTGCGTCGGGTGTCCTGGCTGCGCCGGGTGACGGTGACCACGGCGAGCCTGGCGTACACCATTCCGTCGCTGGCGCTGTTCGTGATCATCCCGCCGCTGGCCGGGATCTCCACGATCGACCCGTTGAACGTGATCATCGCGCTGACGCTGTATTCCACCGCGCTGCTGGTGATCGCGGTGCCCGCGGCGCTGGATTCGGTGTCCGCCGAGGTGATCGACGCGGCCGACGCGGTCGGGTTCAGCCCGCTGCGGCGCACGCTGACCGTCGACATGCCCTTGGCCATCCCGGTTTTCGTGTCCAGCCTGCGGGTGGTGGTGGTGACCAATATCGCCATGGTTTCGGTCGGCGCGCTGATCGGTGTCGGCGGCGTCGGCAAGCTGTTCACCCAGGGCTACCAGCGTGACTACCCCGACGAGATCGTCGCGGGCATCATCGTGATCCTGGCGCTCGCGTTGATCTTCGACCGCCTCGTCTACGCGCTCGGCCGCTGGTCGACGCCGTGGGCGCGGGCCGACGCGAGGTCCGCGAAGGCGAAAGGCGGTGCCGCATGAACCTTTTCATCGACGCCTGGCACTACCTCACCGACGGTGCGAACTGGAGCGGGCCCGCGGGCATCGAACACCGTATCGCCGAACATCTTTGGTACAGCTTCCTCACCATCGTGATTTCCGCCGCCGTTGCGCTGCCGCTCGGTCTGGTGATCGGCCACACCAAGCGCGGGGCCGCCGTGCTCGTCGGTTTCGCCAATGCCATGCGGGCGCTGCCGACGCTCGGCCTGCTCACCTTCCTGGTGCTCGGCCTCGGTCTCGGGCTGATCCCGCCGCTGCTCGCGTTGGTGACCGTGGGCATTCCGCCGCTGCTGGCCGGTGCCTACGCCGGAATCGCCAATGTCCCAGCCGATGTCGTCGACGCGTCGCGCGCCATGGGGATGACCGAGACGCAGATCCTGTTCCGCGTCGAGGTGCCCAACGCGCTGCCCATCCTGCTCACCGGTCTGCGCGGTGCCACCCTGCAGGTGATCGCCACCGCGACCATCGCGGCCTACGTCAACCTCGGCGGCCTCGGTCGCTACATCTTCGACGGCATCAGCCTCTATCGGTACGACCGGGTGCTCGTCGGCGCGCTGCTGGTCGCCGTCCTGGCCATGGCACTCGACGGGCTGCTCGCCTGCGCGGTCTGGGCCAGCACCCCCGGCACCGGGCGGCTGCGTCGCGCCGGCGCCATGCCGGTGGCTCCTGATCTCAGCGTGCGATCCGCCGACTGAGCTGCCGCTCGATCCACTGGTGACCGGCTCCGATTGATGTCGGGGCCGGTTTGCTGTGCGCGTGATCACCCTTGTGCACGACGGATCGATCTTGCCTCCCGATTGATCCGCGCCGTATATTCCACGTGGAATATTAAGAGCGGAGCATGTCGGAGTGCGGGGCTAACGTTCGCCCCGTCGGTCGATGGCTCCGGCTCGCGCGAGGACCGTGCGCGGGCGATGTGCGGGAGGTGACGGAAATGGCGCAGCAAGCGCGTCAGGCGGTGACGCCCTTGGCGATCGCTGTGCTCGCGCTGCTCGAAGAGCAGCCGATGCATCCGTACGAGATGTTTCAGCTGCTGATCGCGCGCCGCGAAGACGCACTGGTCAAGGTGCGGCCCGGTTCGCTATACCACACGGTGGCGCGGCTGGCCGAGCAGGAATTGGTGCTGGCCGAAGGGGTCGACCGGGCGGGCAACCGCCCCGAGCGCACCACCTATCGGATCACCGAGCGCGGCCGAACGGCGCTGCGCACTCGGGTCGCCGAGATCCTGCGGTCGCCCTCGCCCGAGTACCCGGTGTTCGACATCGGGCTCGCCGAGGCGCACAACCTGCCCAAAGCCGACGTGCTCGCGTTGCTCGGAGAGCGGCTCGCGCAGCTGGAAGGCCAACTCGCCGAAGTCGGGATGCTGATCGGCTGGGCGGCCGAACGCAAGGTGCCGCGCCGCTACGTCGTCGTGCTCCCGTATCGGCAGGCCGTGCTCGGTGCCGAGGTCCGCTGGCTCACGGACTTCCTCGCCGAACTGGCTGGTGGCGACCTGGAATGGGACGAGTTCGACGCCGTCACGGGTGACCGGATCGCGAAGGACCCGCATCACCACACCTGGGTCAGCGGCAACCAGCTCGCGCCGCCGTCCACGCCGCACTTGGAGCGGCTGACGCGCCACCACGACAGCGCGTCCACGCACGCGTCCCACGTTCTTCCCCCCGCACTGGGAACATCCGAGATAGGAACACCGAATCCATGACCACTCAACGCAATCCGTGGCTGGCGCTCACCGCGCTGGTTGTCGGCTTCTTCATGATCCTGCTGGACATGACGATCGTCGCGGTCGCCAACCCGGCCATCATGACGGATCTGCACGCCGACATCTCCAAGGTGATCTGGGTGACCAGTGCCTACCTGCTCGCCTACGCGGTGCCGCTGCTGGTCACCGGCAGGCTCGGTGATCGCTTCGGGCCCAAGAACATCTATCTGATCGGCCTCACCGTGTTCACGGCGGCCTCGCTGTGGTGCGGTCTGTCCGGCACCATCGGCATGCTGATCGCCGCGCGCGCCGCCCAGGGCATCGGCGCCGCGCTGATGACGCCGCAGACCATGGCCGTGATCACCCGCACCTTCCCGCCGGACAAGCGCGGCGCGGCCATGGGCCTGTGGGGTGCGGTAGCCGGTCTCGCCACGCTGGTCGGACCGATCCTCGGTGGTGTGCTGGTCGACGGTCTCAGCTGGAAGTGGATCTTCTTCGTCAACGTCCCGATCGGCATCGTCGCGTTCGCGCTCGCCGCCTGGCTGGTGCCCGCGCTGCCGACCAATCAGCACAAGTTCGATATCCCCGGTGTGCTGCTCAGCGGCATCGGCATGTTCCTGGTGGTCTTCGGCATCCAGGAAGGCAACACCGCGGACTGGTCACTGAAGATCTGGCTGGTGATCGGTGCGGGTGTGCTCGTGCTCGCCGCGTTCGCGGTGAACCAGGCACGCAACACCGGCGAGCCGCTGCTGCCACTGAACCTGTTCAAGGACCGCAACTTCGCGCTGTCCAACACCGCCATCGCGGCGATGGGAGCCACGGTCACCGCGTTCATGGTGCCGTCGTACTTCTACCTGCAGGCGGTGCGGGAGATGTCGCCGACCAAGTCGGCTCTGGTGTTCGCGCCGATGGCCATCGTCACGCTCGTCTTCGCGCCGTTCGTCGGCAAGTTCGCCGACCGGCTGCACCCGAGGATCCTGCCGACCATCGGCTTCGCGCTGTTCGCGGTGTCGGTGTTCTGGTTCTCCATGCTGATGACGCCGGACTCGTCGATCGTGTGGTTCCTGGTGTCGGCCGCACTGGCCGGCTTCGCGAACTCCTGCATCTGGGGTCCGCTCGCGACCACCGCGACGCACAACCTGCCGATCCAACAGGCAGGCGCGGGCGCGGGTGTCTACAACACCACCCGACAGATCGGTTCGGTACTCGGCAGCGCGGCGATCAGCGCCCTGATCGCCGCCCGGATGTCGGCCAACGGCCTCGGCGGCGGCAAGGTCGCCGAAGGTGGTGCGGGCCAAGGCCCCATCCCCGAGTTCGTCAAGGACGCCTTCAGCACCGCCCTCGGCCAGTCCACCCTGCTCCCCGCGGGCATCCTGCTCATCGGCGTCATCGCCTCCGCCCTCTTCATCCACCACGGCAAGTCCGCCGCACCCGGCCCGAAGGACAAGCTCGCCAAGGAGCAGTCACTGGTCGGCTGATCAACGAAAGCACTGCGCCCCAAGGACCTTCATTCATGGGGTGCAGTGCTTTGTGCGGACCGACACGTCACACCAGCGAGTTGCTCATCACCGAGGCTGCCAGGGCAGAGATTGTCAGTGGTCAGGGCCAGAAAGATGGTCCCAGTCGATCCGCGTCCGGAGAAGCCCTTCGATTACGGTTTCCAGATTGCCTGGCCGCAGCTGATGATGTGCACGATATTGCCCGAGTAGATGATCGAGCACGTAGATCTCGATGGACGTCACCTCAGTGTCGGTAACCCATACGATCCAGTACCAAGGGATTCCCGCCATCGCATACATCGTCTTCTTGGTGAGGGCATCGACTTCCGATATACCGTCGGACACGACCTCGACAACGAGCTTCACCTGGTGCGCGGGTAGTGGTAGCAATTCATGACGTGGTCCGCTTAGCAGGGCGGCGTCCGGTCGTCTGATCGTTGCCTGCGGTTCTGCCCATAAGACAATGTCGCAGCCTGTGTGCACGTCCAGCGGATAACCGTTGTGCTGGTGGCGATCTGCAACCACGGCGATACCGATCACGTCGGCGATTCTGCCTACTGCCTCTCGGTGAATCCGCGTCGATTCCCGCGTGCGAATGATGTTTCCGTTCGTCACTTCGACAAGCTGACGGAAGTCCTCGTGGAGCTGCTGCCAAATCTCCACCGTGACCGGTTCCGGTTGGAGGTTTTCGACTCGGGCCCAATCGAATACGGCAGACATCATTCCCCTCTGGTAGCGATTCATCTTGGGCACGACGCCGTCCGCAGCAGCGTAGATCGGCGATCGTGGGCGAGCCTAGGTGGCTGTCCGCCAGTGGTTCAGCTGACCTGGATGGTGAGGGTGGGGTAGCCGGTGGCGCCGTCGGGGACTACGTCGGCGCGGTCGGCGGTTTGGTTGGCGCCGGAGCCGTCGGTGCTGCGGGCGCGGAGGGTGTGCGGGCCGGGGGTGGCGTCCCAGTCGTAGGTCCATTGGCGCCAGGTGTCGATGGAGAGCTCGTCGGCCAGGCGGGCGGGTTGCCAGTTGCCGTTGTCGATCTGGACTTCGACGGCGCGGATGCCGCGATGCTGGGCCCAGGCGACACCGGCGATGGTGTTGCGGCCCTGCTTGATTCGGCCGCGGGCGTGCGGGGTATCGATGCGGGTGCCGGTTTTGATCGGGCCCATGGCGGACCAGCCGCGGCGGGTCCAGTAGGCGGTGGCGCGATCGAAGCGGGTGATCTCGAGTTCGGTGACCCATTTGGTGGCGGAGACGTATCCGTAGAGACCGGGGACCACGAGCCGGGCGGGATAGCCGTGCGCGACCGGGAGCGGTTCGCCGTTCATGCCGACGGCGAGCATGGCGTCGCGGCCGTCGGTGAGCACGGACAGCGGGGTGCCCGCGGTGAAGCCGTCGGTGCTGTGCGAGAGCATCATGTCCGCGTCGGGATGCGGGCCCGCCTCGGCGAGCAGTTCATCGAGCCGATAGCCGAGCCAGCGGGCATTGCCGATCAGGTCACCGTTGACCGGATTCGACACACACGCCAGCGTCACCAGCCGCTCCAGCACCGGCCGATTCGCCAAATCCGCCCAGGTGAGCCGGATTTCACGATCCACCATGCCGTGAATGCGCAGCGACCAGTCGTCCTTGGACAGCTGCGGCACGATCAGCGCGGTGTCGATGCGATAGAAGTCTTCGTTGGAGGTCAGATAGGGCGTCAGCCCCGGCACCCGGAGATCGGCCCCCGGTGCGATCGGCACCTCAGGCGCGGTCGGCTGCGGCAATTCCACCGCCGCCCGCTCACCCGACACATCCCGCCGTCGCATTCCGAGCAACCGCCCGCCAACGCCGGTGACAACGGCCAAACCGCCGACCACCAGCAGACCTTGCAACACCTGCCGCCGTTCCGGTGCCGCGGCTGCCCGTCCAGCTTCGGCCGGATCAACGGTGACTGTGGCGGCGTCGGGACCTGTTCCGGTGCTGCGAGTTTCGTCTGAAACCGCAGCACGATCCTGCGATGCGGCCGAGTTTTCCGCGCGGGCTTCAGCAACGGCTTTGTCGGATACCTCGACGGCCTCGTCGATCCGGCGGGTCAGGACCCGTAGGGCGTAGATGCCGACCGCGACACCGATGATGGTCGGCAGCGCACCGGAGGCACTCGTGCGGCCGACCGCGACGATCGTGGCGATCACGCCGAAGATCGCGAGCACCGTCGAACCCGCTGCGCGCGAGGTGCGTTCGAGCGCACCCGCGAGTCCGGCGACGAGCACCGCGACCACCGCCATGCAGGCATACAACACGGTCTTGTCGCTCGTACCGAACGTGGTGATCGCCCATTCGCGCACACCGTCGGGCGTGTGATCTACCACGGTCGCGCCGAGGGCATTGAGGGGCGCGCTGTCGGGGCCGAAGAACGCCGCGAGCAGTTCCGCGACGCCGAGCGTCACAGCTGCCGAGACGATCCCAGCCGCCACCCGCGATCGCAGATCGGCCATGATTCCGAGCCTACTGCCCACAAACCCCCAGGATTATGACCATTCAGTGACGTCAAGGGCCGCGTCAAGATCATGGGGAACTGGTGCAGGCGGCCTCTCGCGCGACGCCTACATCAGTTCCCCATGATCTTGTAGACCGCGTCAGGCGCCGAACTCGTCGGCGAGGGTGTTCCAGAACATCAGTTCGTAGCTTTGGAAGAGGCGGGCGTAGAGGTGGGCCTCGTCGCGTTTCAGGCGTCCGGAGTCGAGTCCGGCCTGGATGGCGCGCAGGGCCTGCTGTTCGATCTCGGGCACGTCGGTGGCGTAGAAGTCGAAGAACGCGCAGGCCGCGTCGTCGAAACCGTAATGCTCGCGCATGCCGGCGGCGACGTCGCGGCAGTACGCACCGAACGCCGCGAAATTCGCGTAGATGCCCGCGGCGACCGAGGACGATTCTCCGTTCACCGCCAGCCAGGCCACATACGCCGGGTACGCCTGGCATCCCGCCCTCGGCAGTTCGGTGCCCGGATCGGCTCCGGCCGCGGCGAAGAGCGCGTCCAGCATCACCTGTGCCTGCTGCTCACCCGGCGCGAGCATGCCGAAGAACGCGCGGGCCTGCGAGTCCGCCGCCCGCGCCGCCATCTCATGAAAGCTCCGCCAGTCACTCCCGGTGATCCGCCACTCCTCGGTAGCGATCGCGGCGAACACCGACCGCGCCGCCTTCCCCGAGGCGATTAGCGGAACCAGCCGATTGTCCGCATCCTTCGGCGCCAACTCCGCCTGAATCTCATCGAGCAATTTCTTTGCGCCGTCAGTCATAGCTCCGCCGCCTCTCCGCGTCTTCAGGCCAGACTCATGTGCCGCGGTAGTGGCGATGGCGGCTGGCGGTCGACCAGCTGGCTAGGTGAGCCGGTACCCGGCGAGTTACCCATGTTCTCACGAAATCAGGCGTCTGGTCGAGTCGAAATCGCTGTCGGCGAAGGGAACTCGGGTGCGGCGCTCAAGACTGCGTCTCAGCTATAGATCTTCGCTACATCGTCCGCATGCTGCTTCATCACGACCGCACGCTTCAGCGACAGCTTCGGCGTGAGCTCGCCGGTCTCCTGTGTCCAGTCGATCGGCAGGATGCGAATCTTCTTGATGCCCTCGGCATGCGAGACCTTCTTGTTGGTCTCGGCGACCGCGGCCTCGATGTCGGCGACCAGTTCCGGGTTCTCGATCAGCTTCTCGATCGGGGTGTCCTCGGGCACGTTGTGGCTCTTCTGCCAGCTGGGCAGCGCCTCCGGGTCGAGGGTGATCAGGGCGGCGACGAACGGCTGGCCGTCGCCGACCACCATCACCTGGCTGATCAGCGCGTTGGACCGCAGCGAGTCCTCGAGCAACGCGGGGGACACGTTCTTGCCGCCCGCGGTGACGATGAGTTCCTTCTTGCGGCCGGTGATGGTGATGAACCCGTCCGCGTCGATGGCGCCGAGGTCGCCGGTCTTGAACCAGCCGTCCTGGAACGCTTCCTTGGTGGCGTCCGGGTTGCCCCAGTAGCCGTCGAACACCACGGAGCCGCGCAGCAGCAGCTCGCCGTCCTCGGCGATCTTGGCGCCATGGCCCTCGATCGGCTTGCCCACCGAACCGACCCGGATGTTCTCGGGAGTGTTCACGGTGATGGCCGCAGTGGTCTCGGTGAGCCCGTAGCCCTCGAAGATGGTGACGCCGACGCCGCGGAAGAAGTGGCCGAGGCGCGCGCCGAGCGGGCCACCGCCGGAGACCGCGGCGTCGCACTGGCCGCCGAGCGCGGTGCGCAACTTGCTGTAGACCAGCTTGTCGAACAGCGCGTGCTTGAGCTTGAGCACCAGTCCGGGTCCGCCGTTGTCGAGCGACTCGCTCCACGCGATGGCGGTTTCCGCGGCCGCGTCGAAGATCTTGCCCTTGCCGCCGTCGTGCGCCTTCTGCTTCGCGCTGTTGAACACCTTCTCGAACACCCGGGGCACCGAGAGGATGAAGTGCGGCCGGTAGCTGCCGAACTGGTCGACCAGGGTGGACCAGTCGGAGGTGTGCGCGACGGTCACCTTGGCGTCGAACGCGACCAGCGCGACCGCGCGCGCGAAGACGTGCGCCAGCGGCAGGAACATCAGCGTCTTCTTGCCCGGCCTGATGAAGGTGCCGAGGGCGATCTGGTCCGACCTGGACTCGGCGTACAGGTTGGCGTGCGAGAGCATTACGCCCTTGGGCCGTCCGGTGGTGCCGGAGGTGTAGATCAGGGTGGCGGGGGAGTCCGCGTTGACCTGCTTGCGCCGGTCGTGCACGAGCTGGTCGTCCAGGTCGGTGCCGCGGCTGATCAGCTCGTCGACGACGCCCTTGTCGATCTGCAGGGTCTCCTTCAGATCCGGCAGCGCGCTCGCGTCGATCTCATCGATGATCGCGCGGTGCTTGTCGCTGTCCACGAACAGCAGCTTGGTGGCGGAATCCTGCAGGATCCACTTGGCCTGCTCGGCGGCCGAGCTGTCGTAGATCGCGACGGTGCAGCCGCCGACGGCCCAGTTGGCGAAGTCGAGCACGGCCCACTCGTAGCGGGTGGGGGCCATGATGGCGACGCGGTCGCCGAGTTCGATGCCCGCGGCGATCAATCCCTTGGCCACCCCGGTGACGGTCTTCGCGAACTCCGTGGCCGTCACGTCCCGCCAGCCACCGCTACCGTTCGGCACGTTGAACAACACCGCGTCGGGCGACTGCTCGGCGTGCCGGAAGACGTTGTCGGAATTGTTCGCGTCTTCCGGAATGGTGTAGGAAGCCGGGACTTCGAACTCTCGCATCAGTGCCCTTCCACGTGGGTTTACTCGCCAGTAATCTACGACACCTGGATCAGGGCCGTGAGGTCGACCACCAGAAACGGATCCGTGCGTAACACCCGAGGACGGACCCGCTTCCCGATTATCCTAAGTCCCGAATATCGACCGGTTGAATCGCTTCCCGCAGGAACGCCGCCAGTTCGCTCAGCGCCGCTGCGGCGGGGGCGACCAGCGCGGCTTGCAGTTGCGCGACATGCCACAAACCCGTGCTCTCGGTGAATCGCACCGGCACACCCGCCGCACGCAGCGCGGCAACCAGATCACCGCATTGCCCGTGCAGCAGCTCGCCGACATCGACCTGAACATAAGTCGGCGGCAGCCCGACCAATTCGCCGGTGAGTGGCGCGTAACCAGGATCACTCGAATCCCCACCGCCGAGGTAGGCGGCGGCGCAGGCGCGCGACCACGGCCGATTGATCACCAGGTCGCTGTCGCGTTCCGGGATCTGGTTCGGATCGGTCCACGGCGCGATCAGGCCGAGCGCGGCCGGGGTGTGCCCGTGCCGCGCGACCAGCCGCTGCGCGGTGGCCAGCGACAAGCCGCCGCCCGCCGAATCGCCGGAGAGAGTGATCTGGTCCGGGCGGTAGCCCGCGCTTTCTACCAGTTCCAGGAACGCCGCCTCGGCGTCGTCGAGCGCGGCGGGGAACGGGTGCTCCGGTGCCAGCCGGTAATCGGGCACGTAGACGGTGGCACCGGTTTCGTGGGCCAGCCGGGCCGCGAGGGACCGGTGGGTGGCAGGCGAGCCGACCGCGTAACCGCCGCCGTGCAGATAGAGCACCGCCCCGTGGGGTGTCGCGGTGGCGGTGATCTTCTCGGTGGGCGTGCCGCCGAGCCGAATTCGATCGATGGTGGTGCCCGCGGGCACCAGTTGCGCTGCCGAGCTCACTTCGAGTAGCAGGCGCTGCATCCGCCACGGCGCCCGCTTGTTCAGCGTGACGCGGAAGATCGGACGCAGCACCGCTCGCACGACGGGCAGCGGAAGATTGATGTCCCGCATGGATTGAACTCGAATCAGGGTAGGAATGGGCGGTTCACGACGGCGGCGATGCGCTGGTAGCCGGAGGCGGTGACGCGGACGAACACGTCGAGCAGCTTGGCCTCCCAGCCGATCAGCACCCGCCCGTGTCCCTTGCGCACGCCCTCGGTGATGGTCTGCGCGGCCATCTCGGGGGTGTGCATGGCCAGCTTCGCGTCGAACATCGAGGCGGCCTTCTTGCCGTCGATGCCCTCGGCCCAGGTGGCGTTGCGCGCGACGGCGGTCTTGATGCCGCCGGGGTGCACGCAGGTGACCTTGACCTTGTGCTTGCCGACCAGCATCTCCTGGCGCAGCGACTCGGTGAACCCGCGCACCGCGAATTTCGCTGCGTTGTAGGCACTTTGGCCGGGCACCGCGATCAGGCCGAACAGGCTGGACACGTTGATCACGTGTCCGTCACCGGAGGCGATGAGGAACGGCAGGAACGCCTTGGTGCCGTTGACGACGCCCCAGAAGTCGACGTCCATGATCCGCTCGATGTCCTTGAACTCGGACTTGATCACGTCACCGTGGTAGGCGATACCGGCGTTGTTGTAGATCTGGTGCACCTTGCCGAAGTGGGCGTTCACCGCGTCGGCGTACAGCAGCACGGCCTCGCGCTCGGCCACATTGATCCGATCGGACTTGACCTCGGCGCCGAGTGCTTCGCAGCGGCGCACGGTCTCGGCCAGGCCCTCGGTGTCGATGTCGGACAGCGCCAGCTTCGCGCCGCGCTTGGCGAGGTTCTCGGCGAGTGCGCGCCCGATGCCGGAGCCGGCTCCCGTGATCACACAGACTTTGTTCTCGAAGTAAGCATCTTTGCTCACTGTGCTGCCCCTACTTTCAACTCGGCCTTGGACTGGTCGGTGGTTTGGTACGCGGCTACGTCGAACGACCGCGTGAGCCTACGGAATTCGAAGGTGAAGTCGGGCCACAGCGTGGTGTTGTTGCCGTGCTTGTCCAGGTACCAGCTTGCGCAGCCGCCGTTGAGCCACACGCTCTTGCTCAGTTTGCGCTGCAGGTCCTTGTTGAACTCGTCCTGCACGTCGCGGCGCACCTCGACCGTCTGCAAGCCGAGCTTGTCGACCGTGGCCAGCGCGTCGGCGACGTAGTTCAGCTGCGACTCGATCATGTACACCATCGAGGTGTGGCCGAGGCCGACGTTCGGGCCGAGCAGGAAGAACATATTGGGGAAGTTGGCGATGGTCGCGCCCTTGTACGCCTGCTGGCCGATCTCGTCGAAGACCTCGCTCAGCGTGCGTCCGTCACGGCCGGCGATGGTCTCGTAGGTGGGCGAATCGGTGACGTGGAAGCCGGTCGCCACGATGAGCGCGTCGATCTCGCGCTCGGTGCCGTCCTTGGTGACGATCGAGTTCGCGCGCACCTCGGCGATGCCGTCGGTGACCACATCCACGTTGTCGCGGCTGATCGCCGGGTAATAGTTGTTCGAGATCAGCATGCGCTTGCAGCCGATCCGGAAGTCCGGCGTGACCTTGGCGCGCAGCTCCGGGTCGCGGACCTCGGCCCGCAGCTTGGCCTTGGCGATCAGCTCGAACGCCTGCATCAGCGGGGGGAACTTGGCGAGGCCGACGACCTGGGTCTCGCGCGCCGCGTAGATGGCCGCGCGGGACAGCCGCTGGAAACCGGGCAGGTGCTTGAAGGCGAGCCGCTCGATCTTGGTGTACGGGCGATCCATCCGGGGCAGCAGCCACGGCGCGGTGCGCTGGTAGACGTCGAGATGGGCGACCTTGTCCGCGATCGCGGGCACGATCTGGATGGACGAGGCGCCGGTGCCGATGATCGCGACGCGCTTGCCGGTCAGGTCGGCGTCGTGGTTCCAGCGGGCGGAGTGGAAGGTCTCGCCCTGAAAGTCGTTGATGCCCTTGATGTCCGGCAGTGCGGGCTCGCACAGCGCGCCGACCGCGGAGACGACGGTCTCGGCGACGAAGCTGCCTTGGGAGGACTCGACCTGCCACCGGGATGTGTCGTTGTTCCAGCGTGCGCTGGTCACGTCGCAGTCGAAGATGTGCTTGTCGTACACCTGGTACTGCTTCGCGACGCCCTGGATGTACTGCTGGATCTCGCCCTGGCGGGAGAACGAGCGCGACCAGTTCGGGTTGAGCGCGAACGAGTACGAATACAGGTGCGAGGGGACGTCGCAGGCCGCGCCGGGGTAGGTGTTGTCGCGCCAGGTGCCGCCGACATCGCTGCCGCGCTCGAGCACCAGAAAGTCGTCGCGTCCCTGCTGACTGAGCCGAATGGCTAGGCCGAGGCCGGAGAACCCGCCGCCGATGATGATCGTCTTGACACGGCGAACGGGCCGGTCGCCGACAGCTTTGTCTGTAACCTTGCGACTCATATACGCGAGCGTAGAGGCTTATTGAGCATCAGTCAACAGTATTGAATCACGTTCAGTAGGATGTCGGTGTGAGTATCAGTCGTTCCGGTTCGGGAGAGACCAAGCGTGTCCGGCTCAGCCCGGACGAACGCCGCCTGCAACTGATCACCCTCGGTGCCGAGATGCTCGCCGAGCGGTCCCTCCAAGACATCTCCGTCGACGACATCGCCAAGCAAGCAGGCATCTCACGCGGCCTGCTGTTCCACTACTTCGCCTCGGTGCACGAATTTCACGAAGCGATCGCGCGGCACGTCAGCGCGGAGTTCCTGGCCGCCACCGCCCCCGATCGCAGCCTGAGCCTGTTCGACATGCTCCGCGACTCCGTCGAACGCTACGTCGACTACGTCGAGCAGAACCGCGCGGCCTACCACACGATCCTGCGCGGCCCGTCGAGCTACAACCCAGGCATGCTCACCTACGTCAACGAATCCCGCAGCGCGATAGCCGAACTCGTACTCACCGAGGTGCCGATCCCCCCGGACGACCCCGACCGGCCGCGGCTCTCGCTCGCCATTCGTGGGTGGATCGCCTTCGTAGAGGAAACGATCCTCACCTGGATGAGCGAAAAGCCCATCCCGCGTGAACAACTCATCGACCTGCTAGTGGAATCCCTACCGGCCCTTGCCTTGAGCCCGGCGCTCGCCGCGGCGCTACGCGACTGAAGTTTTCCGGCTGTCCCGGTCCTGCGATCGAAGCGGTGAGCAGTCTCCGATGTAGAGCATCCTTGCGTCGACAGCCACGAAAAAGACCCGCCCTCATCAGATGCGATGAGGGCGGGCCCTTTTGACCAGTGAATCGCCTGGTCAGCTGATCATTACTGCAGGACCTGCGGGATCACCTGCGGGGCCGTGGCACCGAGGATTGCGCCGATCACCGCGGCGAACACGACATAGCTGATGCCGCTGGCGATAATGCAGGCGAAGTAGCCGACGATGAAGACGATCAGTGCCGGGATGCACAGGATCGCGGCGATGCCGAGGCCGACCATGGCGCCGGCCGCGAGACCGTTGGCAACCGGGTCGTGGTTCTGCGCGTCCGGGTTGGTCGCGATGGGCTTCAGGTCACCGGTCGCGGTGGCCTTGTTCAGCTCAGTAGCGACCTCAGGGGTCACCTGCGGGGTGACGACCAGCGTCTTCCCGTCCTGGGAAATCTGCGGAGCCAGCGCGATCGTGTTGCCCGCAACCGTCTTCATCGACATCGGGAACTCGGTGACCTTCGCACCGGTGGCCGATTCCACCTGCACCGCCGACGAATCCGCGGTCAGGGTGAACTTGCCACTGTTCAGCACCGTGGAGATCGTCTTCAGGTCCGGAGACGTGGTGGTCTTGTATTCGACGCCCTGCTCGGCACCCGTCGCCGTCAGGCTGTCGGCCCACCGAGCCTGCTGGTCCGCCAGCTCGGTCGCGGACGAAGTGCCCGCGCTGGCGAGGGTTGCCACTACCGCGAAGGGCAGCACGACCGTGAGGATGTTGCGGCCTGCGCGCATGACAGTCTTATGGAACATTTAGGCTTTCTCTCCCGCCCCCGACCGCTATGGAACGCCTTGTCCCCCAGACGAATCGAAGCGTTGATATTGATCGACAGAGATATTCATATCCGAAGCACCCCCATAAGCCGAACTTATATGACGAGCGTCACACCAAGCCCCGAAATGAACCTTTTGTCCCGAATCATGCACCCCGCAAACGCGCTGGTGAACCCGCTACCGGCGCCTAATGCGCCCCTTCTCCGAAGTAGCCGGTCGAGTAGACCCCCGACACCCGGAGCAGGCGCCGTACAACAGCTTTCAAGGACACGCCGCCGCTGTCCACTGAGCCACGGAGCCCAACGCCCCGCGCAAGCTGTTGCGCCACATCAGGATCGACCCGCCTGACGCACGGAACATGCTCTTGACGCATGCTGCAACCTCCGTCAAGAGTCAGCTTCGTGCGTCAAGTCGACTGGGACAGTGTGGTTGTTTTCGTAGATCGTTTGCGGGCGTTGGGTATGGCTTCGACGGCTGGCGAAAGCTGATAATTGTCGTCGGGATATGTTCCCGAGGGTGATCGTTGTTATGGGGTCGGTTCTGTGTGCGATGCGAGTAGGTCCGCTAGGGGCGGCCCTGAGTTGGGAATTCGATGCCACCACCATGGGGCGGCAGACAGACCTTCGTCGATGAATTGCTTGATGAGATGGTTTTCGTCGTCGATGGTAATCGATCGGAACTGCTGATCGAACTCTTCGGTCGATGCGACCACCTTGCTGCGCACCGGCTCGGCAAGCCGGTCGAGGCAGCCCCTGCGGGAAGTCTCGTAGCGACAGTGCGCCCACGAGGTCGTAACCGCCCCAAGCGCGAATATCGGAAGGCTGCGCAGTCCGGTCGGTATCAATCTTCGCCACGTTGTGCGCCCACCCGGTCAGCAACTCGAGTGTCCCGAACGACTTGTTTTCATTGATGGCGTGACGAATGGAATCGAGCTCTGAAAACTCTGATTGGCTGAACTGCTGCGATATGGGCTGGGTCGGTGTTTCGTTCATTCGATCACCTAGGTACTACTTGCGCGTCTAGTTGTTGGTTTCGGCACGGAAGTTATGTATCGCTTTCCAAATTACTTCATGTGGTGCGAAACGCTGACCTAAATCGCCCATGTGTTCGATATTCTGAATTATCTCGGTTATTGGCGCGGCTGTAATTGAGTTACCGGACCAGTGGCTGGATGGGATACCGAGAACCGCAACGAGTAGATCGCCGGGGTAGTAGTCGCCTTCTGTGAGTGGATCTTGCGCGAGCAGTTCGAGCGCGCGAGGCAGCAGCGCTGGAACTCCTTCGTGCTGCCGGATCAAGACCCTGAGGTCCTCCGGCGTCAGCTCCCGAATCGGCTTGCGGCGTAACGCGTGCACGGTTTTCACTAGTCGCGTCGCATCCGTTGGAGGGTCTGGCCACGATGTCGCCTCGATCTGCTCCACCGAGAGATCCTCGCTCGGGGACGGGTCCGCCCCGTTTCCGCTCATGACATCGAACGCTACTCGTCTGACGCGGGCTGCCACCCGGGCTCTCTTCAGCCTGGACAGCACGACGCCGGGTCGAACCAGTTCCGATCTGGAAGTGGTTCGACCCGGCGTCAGGTCAGCGAACTAGGTGGTTGGTTCGAAGGCTTCGGCTACGATCTCTGCCTGTTCCACCGCGTGTACCTTGCTGGAACCCGAGGAGGGGGCCGACATGGCGCGGCGGGAGATGCGGCGCAGTTTGCCGAGGCGGTCGGGCAGGACCTCGGGGAGGTTGAGGCCGAAGAAGGGCCAGGCGCCCTGGTTGGCCGGTTCCTCCTGGACCCACGCGATGTCGGTCGCGTTGGGGTAGCGGTCGAGGGACTCGTTCAGGCGGTAGGTGGGCAGCGGGTAGAGCTGCTCGATCCGCACGATCGCGACGTCCTCGCGCTTCTGCTTGGCCTTCTCGGCGGCCAGCTCGTAGTAGAGCTTGCCGCTGGTCATCAGGACCCGTTTGACCTTGCTGCGGTCGCCGATGCCCTGCTCGTAGGAGGGCTCGTCGAACACCGAGCGGAACTTGCTCTCGGTGAAGTCCTTCAGATCCGACACGACGGCCTTGTTGCGCAGCATCGACTTCGGGGTGAAGACGATCATCGGGCGACGGATGCCGTCCAATGCGTGGCGGCGCAGCAGGTGGAAGTAGTTCGCCGGGGTGGACGGCACGGCGACCGTCATCGAGCCCTCGGCACACAACTGCAGGAAGCGCTCGATGCGGCCGGAGGTGTGGTCCGGACCCTGACCCTCGTGGCCGTGCGGCAGCAGCAGCACGACGTCGGAGAGCTGACCCCACTTGGCCTCACCGGAGGAGATGAACTCGTCGATGATGGACTGCGCGCCGTTGACGAAGTCACCGAACTGCGCCTCCCACAACACAAGTGCGTTCGGGTTGCCCAGCGAGTAGCCGTACTCGAAGCCGACGGCGGCATATTCGCTCAGCGCCGAATCGTGCACCGCGAACCAACCGGGGTTGGTGCTGCCGATGTTGTGCAGCGGGGTGTACTCCTCGGCCGTCTTGCGGTCGATGATCACCGAGTGCCGCTGGGTGAAGGTGCCGCGGCGCGAGTCCTGACCGGTCAGGCGCACCGCGCGGCCCTCGTCGATCAGCGTGCCGAAGGCCATCAGCTCGGCGAAGGCCCAGTCGACCTTGCCCTCGTAGGCCATCTCGCGGCGCTTCTCCAGCACCGGCTTGACGCGCGGGTGCACGTTGAAGCCGTCGGGCACGTGCAGGAAGGCGTCGCCGATCCGCTGCAGCACCGCCTTGTCCACGGCCGTCTGCACGGTGGTCGGCACCTTCTGGTCGTCCTCGACGGACTCGCTCGGCTCCGGCGTGTACTTCTCCAGCTCGCGGACCTCGTTGAACACCCGCTCCAGCTGACCCTGGTAGTCGCGCAGCGCGTCCTCGGCCTCTTTCAGCGAGATGTCGCCACGACCGATCAGGCTCTCGGTGTAGGCCTTACGCACCGAGCGCTTGGTGTCGATGACGTCGTACATCGACGGCTGGGTCATCGACGGGTCGTCGCCCTCGTTGTGGCCACGGCGCCGGTAGCAGACCATGTCGATCACGACGTCCTTGCGGAACTTCTGCCGGAAGTCGACCGCGAGGCGGGCCACCCAGTCGCAGGCTTCCGGGTCGTCGCCGTTCACGTGGAAGATCGGCGCGCCGATGAACTTCGCGATGTCGGTGGAGTATTCGGTGGAGCGGCTGTTCTCCGGCGAGGTGGTGAAGCCGATCTGGTTGTTCACCACGATGTGGATGGTGCCGCCGACGCGGTAACCGCGCAGACCCGACATGTTGAGCGTCTCGGCGACCACACCCTGACCCGCGAACGCGGCGTCACCGTGCAGCATGAGCGGCATCACCGAGTAACCCTCGGGGCCGTCGCCCTTGTCGAGCAGGTCCTGTTTGGCGCGAACCAGGCCCTCGAGGACCGGGTCGACCGCCTCCAGGTGCGACGGGTTGGCGGTGAGCGAGACCTCGATCTCGTTGTCGCCGAACATCTGCAGGTAGGTGCCGTGCGCGCCGAGGTGGTACTTCACGTCGCCGGAGCCGTGTGCCCCGGCCGGGTTCATGTTGCCCTCGAACTCGGTGAAGATCTTCGAGTACGGCTTGCCGACGATGTTGGCGAGCACGTTCAGCCGGCCACGGTGCGGCATGCCGATGATGACCTCGTCGAGCGAGTGCTCGGCGCACTGGTCGATGGTCGCGTCCATCATCGGGATGACGGCCTCGGCGCCTTCCAGCGAGAAGCGCTTCTGCCCGACGTACTTGGTCTGCAGGAAGGTCTCGAAGGCCTCCGCCGCGTTGAGCCGGTTCAGGATGTACTTCTGCTGTGCGACAGTCGGTTTGACGTGCTTCTGCTCGACCCGCTCCTGGATCCACTGCAGCTGCTCGGTCTCCAGGATGTGGGTGTACTCGACACCGACGTGGCGGCAGTAGGCGTCGCGCAGGACCGAGAGGACCTCGCGCAGCTTCATCTGCTCCTGGCCGTGGAAGCCGCCGACATTGAAGGTGCGGTCCAGGTCCCACAGCGTCAGGCCGTGCTGGGTGACGTCGAGATCCGGGTGGCTGCGGAACTTCTCCTTGACCAGCCGCAGCGGGTCGGTGTCGGCCATCAGGTGGCCGCGGTTGCGGTAGGCGGCGATCATCTCGAGCACCCTGGTGCTCTTGTCGACGCCGCGTTCGCGAATGTCCTTGCGCCAGCGCACTGGCTCGTACGGCACGCCGAGGCCGTGGAAGATCTCGTCGTAGAACTCGTCGGAGATCAGCATCTGGTGGATGGTGCGCAGGAAGTCGCCGGACTCCGCGCCCTGGATGATGCGGTGATCGTAGGTGGAGGTGAGCGTCATCAGCTTGCCGACACCGATATCGGCGATGCGCTCGTCGCTCATGCCCTGGAACTCGGCCGGGTACTCCATCGCGCCCGCGCCGATGATGGCGCCCTGGGCCGGCATGAGGCGGGGCACCGAGTGCACCGTGCCGATGGTGCCGGGGTTGGTCAGCGAGATGGTGACGCCGGCGAAATCGTCGGAGGTCAGCTTGCCGTCGCGGGCGCGGCGGACGATGTCCTCGTAGGCGGTGTGGAACTGGCCGAAGGTCATCGCCTCGGTGCCCTTGATAGCCGCGACGACCAGCGAACGGTTGCCGTCCTTGCCGGGCAGGTCGATGGCGAGGCCGAGGTTGGTGTGCGCGGGGGTGATCGCGTTCGGCTTGCCGTCGATCTCGGCGAAGTGCCGGTTCATGTTCGGGAACGCGTTGACCGCCTTGACGATCGCGAAACCGAGCAGGTGGGTGAACGAGATCTTGCCGCCGCGGGTGCGGGCCAGGTGGTTGTTGATGACCAGCCGGTTGTCGATCATCAGCTTCGCCGGGATGGCGCGAACGCTGGTCGCGGTCGGGATGGTCAGCGACGCGGCCATGTTCTTGGCGACCGCGGCCGCGGCACCACGCAGCACCTTGGCCTCGTCGGCCACGGTCTCCGTCTTCGGGGCGCCGGAGGTGGGCGCCGCGTTGGAGGTGGGCGCCGGGGTGGTCTGCGGCGTGCGCGCGGTGGCCTTCGCCGGGGCCTGCGCGGGGGCCGCGGGCTTGGCCGGTGCGGGCGCGGCGGCCTTGGGCGCCGCATTCGCCTTGGGGGCCGAGTTCACCGACGCGGGTGCCGGAGCCGGGGTCGGCGCCTGCGCGGGAGCGGCCGGAGCGGCCGAGCTGTTACCGGAATCACCCGTGGTTTCGGGCGTGTAATCGGCGAGGAACTCGTGCCAACTCTCATCGACCGAAGATGGATCTTGCTTGAACTTCTGATACATCTCATCGACTAGCCACTGGTTCTGTCCGAACTGGGAAGTTGAGCTGCTCACAGCAGGTGTTCGCCTCATTTCGTTCTTCGCGCTGCGACGTTTGTGACGTGCCCGGCACTGCGTAGCGACTGCTTGCAAGTCGCTCGAAAAGGCCAGCATCAGCGGATGTGCGCCGATGCGCCCTATCTGAGGATAGGCCCAGCAGCAAACCGACGGAGCGACTGACCACCCGGCAAACCTCACCTCATAAAGGACGACTTGTCTGTCACCGAGAATATTCCCCCGGTTTCACGTGCCGCTGACCACAGTCTGGAATACGGTCCGCCCGCGGCGAGCAGTTCGACGTGGGTGCCGATTTCGGCGATCCGGCCGTGCTCGACGACGGCGATCCGATCGGCTCGCGCCGCCGTACCGAGCCGGTGAGCGACGAGGACGGTGGTCCGGCCGCGGGTCAGCGAACGACTCGCGGCAAGCACCGACGCCTCGGCGTCCGGGTCGAGGGTAGCCGTGGCTTCGTCGAGCAGCAGCAAGTCGGGGCGAACCAGCTCGGCGCGGGCCAGCGCGATGAGCTGCCGCTGACCCGCGGACAGGCCGCGACCACGCTCGCCGACCGGCTGGCGCATGCCCTGCGGGAGCGCGGCGATCATGCCGCTCGCACCGACCGCAGCTGCGGCTTCGGCGATATCGGCGGCGGTGGCGGACGGTTTTCCGAAGGCGATATTGCCGGCGACGTCGCCGCTGAAGAGGTGCGCTTCCTGCGGCACGATGCCGAGGCGGGCGCGGTAGTCGGTGAGACGGTAATCACGGATATCGGTGTCGTCGACCAGGATCGCGCCGGTGCCGTCGGCGGGCAGGTCGTAGAGGCGGGCCAGCAATTTGACGATGGTCGACTTGCCTGCGCCGGTCGGGCCGACGAGGGCGAGGGTGCTGCCCGCGGGAATCCTCAGCGAGACGTTGTCCAGAGCGAGCGCCTCGACCCCGGGGTAGTGGAAGCGCACGTCGTCGAGGACGACCTCGCCGCGCAGCCGTTGCTCGATCGGGACGGCGTCGGCTCGATCGTTCGCGATCGCCGACGGCGTGCGCAGCAGCTCGCCGATCCGGCGCAGCCCGACACGCGCCTGCTGATATCCGTCGAACACCTGCGACAGCGCGAGCACCGGCGCGAACAGCAATTCCAGATACAACACGAATGCGACCAGCGTGCCCGCCGTGGTCGTACCGGCGGCCACCTCGCGCGCGCCGACGAAGACCACCGCGGCCAACGACACACCCGACCAGGCGGTGACGAACGGGAAGTACAGCGCGATGGAGGCCTGGGCGCGCATCCGGCTGCGCCGATATCGATCGGAGTATTCGGCGAAGCGGCGGGCCGCGACGGGCTCGTGTCGATTGGCCTGCACCGCACGCAGTCCGGCGACGTTCTCCTGGAAGTGGGCGTTCACCGTGGAGACGTTCTCCCTGGACACGGTGTACGCGGTGGACGCGAAGCGGCGGAACAGCGCCGTCGCCAGGAACAGCGGCGGCAGCGTGGCCAGCACCACCAGGGCCAGCGAGACGTCGATCACCAACAGCGCCACCGCGATTCCGACGAAGGTCAGCCCGCCGATCAGGGTGGTCGCCAGCCCGGTCTGCAGGAACGTGGACAGCGAGTCGAGATCGGTGGTCATCCGCGTCATGATCCGGCCGGACAGTTCCCGCTCGTAGTAGTCGAGCCCGAGCCGCTGCAGGTGCGCGTAGCTACGGATGCGCAGGCCGTACAGCACTCGCTCGCCGGTTCGAGCGGTGACCAGGGTGTTCGCCGCGCCGACCAGCCAGCCCGCGGCGACAAGCAGGAGGCCGAGCCCGGCGGCCAGGCCGAGCGCACCGGCATCGTCGCGACCGACTCCGGTGTCGATGGCGAATCGCACGATCGGCGGGAAGGCCACCCCGACCAGCGCGTCCAGCAGTAGCAGCGCGATCGCGGCGATCACCAGCGTGCGCACCGGTCGCAACAGCCTGGTCAGCCGGAACTCCGGATCGGACTGTCGCAGCCGTTGGTCGTCCAGCTTCGGCTGCTCGGTGGCGGGCGGCAGTAGCGCGATATTCCGGCGCAGCTCTGGGGTTTCGGTGAGATCCGCCGCCGCCGCGGCGGAGGTGCGGCCCGCACTGCCGTTGGCGACGGTGGTGGGGATCGCGGCGGTCGCGCGGTGCGCGGGCAGGTGCGCGCCCAGCGGCGCGGGTAGCCGGATGACCCGATCGGCGTGCGCGAGTGTCGATTCGCGATGCGCCAGGATCAGCGTGGTGCGCCCGGCCTGGTCGGACAGCGTGCCGAAGATCGCGGCCTCGGTGATCGCGTCCACCGCCGAGGTCGCGTCGTCCAGCACCAGAATGCGCGGCTGCGCGAGCAGCGCCCTGGCCAGCGCGATGCGCTGGCGTTGCCCGCCGGACAGCGTCAGCCCGCGCTCGCCGACGACGGTGTCGTAGCCGTCGGGGAGTTCGCCGATGAAGTCGTCGGCCGCGGCGGACTTCGCGGCCCGCCGGATCTCGGCGTCGGTGGCCTCCGGACGGCCGATCGCGATATTGGCCGCGATGGTGTCGGAGAACAAGAACGGGTCGTCGAACACCACGCCGATCGCACCGCGGAGTTCGGCGGCGCGCACCTCCGCGATGTCGACCCGCTCGGCCGAGTCGTCGGTGCCGAACAGGCGAATAGTGCCCGCGTCGGGAGCGTAGAAGCGGGGGAGCAGCAGCGAGAGCGTGGTCTTCCCGGAGCCCGCCGGCCCGATGATCGCCACCGTCTCGCCGGGGCGCACGGTGAGATCCAGCTCCCGCAGCACCGGCTGTTCCGGGTCGAATCCGAAAGTGACCGCATCGATCTCGATGCCGAGCGGCCCCGAGGGCAGTGGCTTGGGTTCGGGCGGATCGGTGACCAGCGGCGCGGTGTCGATCACCTGGTACACGCGTTCGGCGGCGGCGCGGGTCAGCTGCGCGAGCACCAGCGCACCCGCCATGATCCGCGCCGTCGCGGTCATCGTCGCGACATAGGCGGCGAACGCGACGAAGGTGCCGATCCCGATCGTCCCGTGCAGCGCGAGTAGGCCACCGAGCACGATGACGCCGACCATGCCGAGCTGCGGAATGGCGGCCACCGTCGGCGCGAACCGCGAGTCGACCACGGCCGCGCGCATTCGTTCGGAATACAGGGTGCGACTGTGCTTTTCGAGCACGTCCACCATCCGGGCCTCCTGCCCGAACCCCTTCACCACGCGCACGCCGGTGACGGTCTCCTCGACGTGCTGCGCGACATCGGCCGCGCGCTGCTGCGCCGACCAGGTGGCCGCGTACAACCGCGGCCGAACTCGGAAGACCACCACCGCGATCGCGGGCACCACCAGCAGCGCGAGCACCGCGAGCGGCGGCGACAACCACATCATCACCACCGCGGCGAGTAGGAACTCCAGCACCGCCATCCCCGACAGCGGCACCATCGCCAGCAAGCCCTGCACCAACTGGAGGTCGGTGATCGACCGCGACACCACCTGCCCGGTCCGGATCGCGTCCTGGCCCGCCCCGTCCAGCCGTTGCAGCGATCCGAGCAGATCCACCCGCAGCGAGTGCTGCACGTCCAGCGACAGCTTGCCCGCGAGCAGCCGTCGCCCGAAGCCCGCCGCGAATCGGCCGAGCGCCAGCAATAGCAGCAGCACGGCGACCACCGCGATGACGCCGGTCTCGCCGATCCCCGCGGCGTCGACGGCGCGCTTCGTCAGCAGCGGTCCGGCGATCTCCACCACCGCGCCCGCCAGCACGGCCGCGCTCAGCCCCGCCAGCGTGCCCCTGTGCGACCGGCTTTCGGCCCACAGCCGGCGAATCCAGCCGGGACCGCCCGCGTCGCGCTCAGGCGACGCGGTGGGTGTGCTCGCTTCGACAACGCCGCCCATAACCATCCACGGTAACGACGCTCACCGACACGTAATTTGTTCCCGGAGGGGGTTCAGAGATCGAGGCGGCGCAGGTTCCACCAGCCCGCGGCGCCGATGCCGATGGTCCACAGCAGCAGAACCACGACGGCGGCGGGGGTGGGGGCGAGGAAGTCGCTGTCCTCGTACGAGCCGACCATGACGGTGCTGAGGGTGGCCGAGCCGGGGAACAGGGAGACGAGGCCGGTGGCGCCGACGCCGTTGGCGATCAGCCAGAGCAGGGGCTCGGCGATGACCAGCCAGCCGAGCACGACCACGATCGCGGTCGAGGACGAACGCAGCAGCAGGCCGAGTCCGGCACCGATCAGCGACCAGCAGACCGCGGCGAACAGTCCGCCGCCGAGCACCGATGCCAGGTTGATGCCGAAGTCGAATTTGCCTCGGCCGAAAGCGAAGAGCGCGACGACGGCGACCACCTCCACCGCGAGCGCGGCGGCCAGCGCGAATACTCCGGTGACCAGCAGCTTCGCGGCGGTGAGCCGATCGCGGTCGGCGGTGAACAGTGCGGTCACCGGCATGGTCTGATGTCGGTACTCGCCCCCGCTGCCGACCGCGCCGAACACCGCCGCCGCCAGCACCACCAGCGCGAGACCGACGTACAGGCCGATCGTCGCGGCGCCGGTGGCGGGTTCGCTTTTCGGATCGGTCTTGCCTGCCAGCAGCCCGCTCGCGAGGCAGGCGAGCAGCGCGACCGCCACCGGCACTCCGGCGAGGATCCGGTTGAGCGGCAGCGTGGTGACCTTGCGAACCTCGGAGTTCAGAGAAGGCACCAGGTCCGGGGGCACAATCGTGATCATCGTGGAATTCCGTACGGCGTCGGCGTCGGATGCTGCGCCGCTCCGGCCAGGCCGGGGTAGGGCGAGACCGTCGGGGTCGGGGGTTTGGTGAGCGAGGCGAGCACCCGGTCGGGATGGATCAGGTCGGGGATGATGCTGTCCAGCCGCACCTGCGCCGCGGTGGCAGCGTCCCGGATATCGGCTTCGGTCGCCTCGGCCACCGCGAGCCGCCCGTCCGGCCGGATCACCGCGTCGGTGAACCCGCGCGCGGCCAGCGTGGTGGCCAGCGCGATCGGGGTGGACGCGGCGACAACGAGCCGATCGGGATGGCCGCGACGCAACCGAGCCGGACTGCCCTGATACACCACCGCGCCCTCGCTCAGCACGATCACGCTGTCCGCACCGGGCAGCACTGCGGCGAGGCTCTCGCTGGTCACCAGCGCGCTACCACCGCGCTTGGTATGCCTGCGCAGAAAGTCTTGCAGCCAACCACGTTCCGCGGCCTCGAGGCCGTCCATCGGCTCGTCCAGGATCAGCAACGGCGGATCGCCGAGCAGCGCGGTGGCCAACGCCAGCCGCGTCTGCTGCCCGGCCGAGAGCGCACCGCCCTTCGATCCGGCCGCCTCGCCGAGCCCGACGAGGTCGAGCACCTCCTCGACGCGCCCGTCCGGCACGTCGACCGCGGCCGCGTAGATCCGCAGATGGTCGCGTGCGGTCCGGCCGGGTTGCAGTCCGCGCGGCGCGAGCACCCCGCCGATGACCCGGGCCGAGCTGACGTAGCGATCCGCGTCGCCGCGGGCCCGACCCGCCCCTGGCCCGCCGACCGCCGCCGTCCCTGAGGTCGGTTCAAGCAGCCCGAGCAGCGTTCTGACAATGGTGGTTTTGCCCGCACCCTGCGGCCCGACCAGGGCGGCGGTGGTGCCGGACGCGACGGTGAAACTCACGTTCTCGACGGCGGAAACCAGACCGTAGCGCTTGGTCAGACCGCGGACGGAGAAGGCGAGCGCAGACACCGCAGTCACAGCTCCACCTCGCTGGCGCTCGGTTCCACTGCGCCTGATGGTGCTGCGTTCATGGTTCCCTCGCTGCGCTCGGTCACGACGGCTTGGTGGGTGATTGCGGCTTCGTCGGGTCGATCGCGGTGAGCGGATCGGCGTCGACGATGAGGTGCCGGTCGGCCGGCCAGATCACCGGCGCGGGACCGAAGGCCGCGCGCGCGTTCTTGATCGTGGTCTTGCCCATCGCCCGGTTGCCGACGCCGCCGATCACCGCGCCGATGCCCGCGGGCACGATCTTGCCCGCCATCAGGGCCGCACGCCGGGTGATGAAGCGGACGATGAACCGTTTGAGCAGCGAGTCGTTCATCGACGAGAGCCCGGGGATACGGTTGGCGAACACCGTGCCCCAGTTCTTCGCCGAGGTGCCGACGGTCTTCTGCACGATGTCCATGCCGCCCTCGCCGAGCACGACGGCGAGCACCAGCGCCCGGCGCTGCTCCTTGTCCTCCGGCGAGATGCCGTGCACCGCGGCCACCGCGAGGGTGAACACCGCCGAGGCTTCCATGAAGAAGGTGGTCTCCGCGCTGACCGCGGCGATGGCCGCGACCGTGCCGACGCCGGGCACCGCCGCCGTCGCGCCGACGGCACTGCCGCTACCGGTCACCGCGAGCAGGTACTGGTTCTCCAGGCGCTCGATGATCTGCGCGGGGCTTTCCGACGGGTGGGAGCGCCGGATTCGGTCGACGTATTTGGCGACCGCGGGGGCCTGCAGGCGAGACCCCGTATCGAGTAGCTGGACCACCGTCTTCTCGAACGCGCCATTGAACATCGGCGGCACCCTCCTCTTCCGGTCTGCTGGGTTGAACTGTAGTGGTACGTCCACCCTCAGCTCGTCATGACAACGATGTACCCAGCCTGATCGGTTCCATCAGCCCGGTTGGTGCGCGGCGGGCACTCGTTCGGCCTCGACCGGCGGGGGCGGCGGGGTGCCGTCGCCGAACGGGCGGCCGCCCAACGACTCTCGGCCGTGCGGGGTCAGCCAGTTCGCCAGGTCCGGCCCCTTCGGCACGATCCCGGTCGGGTTGATGTCGCGGTGCACCACGTAGTAATGCTCCTTGATCTGCGCGAAGTCGGTGGTGTCGCCGAATCCGGGTGTCTGGAAGAGGTCGCGAGCGTATGCCCACAGCACCGGCAGCTCGCTCAGCTTGGATCGATTGCACTTGAAGTGGCCGTGATAGACCGGGTCGAAACGGGCCAGCGTGGTGAACAGTCGCACGTCGGCCTCGGTGATGGTGTCGCCGACCAGATAGCGTTGCGCCGCAAGCCGTTCCGAGAGCCAATCGAGTCGGTGGAAGAGCCGGTCGTAGGCGGCCTCGTAGGCGTCTTGCGATCCGGCGAAACCGCAACGGTAGACGCCGTTGTTGACGTCGCGGAACACCGCGAGGTTCACCTCGTCGATCTCGGCGCGCAGCGCTTCGGGATACAACTGCGGCGCGCCCGGCCGATGGAACTCGGTCCACTCGGTGGCGAAATCCAGCGTGATCTGCGCGTAGTCGTTGGTCACCACCTGGCCGGTCGCCACTTCCACCACCGCGGGCACCGTGATGCCGCGCGGATAGTCCGGGAACCGCGCCAGATAGGCGTCACGCAACCGGGGGATGCCGAGGACGGGGTCGACGCCGCCGGGATCGAGGTCGAAGGTCCAGCTGAGCTTGTCGTGCGTCGGCCCGCACAGGCCCAGCGAGAGCACGTCCTCCAGCCCGAGCAGGCGACGCACGATCAGTGTGCGGTTCGCCCACGGGCAGGCCCGCGCCGCGATCAGGCGGTAGCGGCCCGGCTCGACGGGATAACCGTCGCGGCCGTCGGCCGTGATCCGGCTGGTGATGTAGTTGGTGTCCCGCTTGAACTCGCCGGGCTCGACGTAGGAGCCACTTTCCACCGACTCGGTCACTTGGACAGTCTTGCAGACAGAGGACCTAGTCTGGCCGAATGACTGAATCGAAGGCCACCCGCCTGGAACGCGAAATCACCGACGGCGGCGCGGAGGTAGCGATCTTGACGCTCGCCAATCCGCCGCTCAATCTCTTCGACCAGGCCATGCTCGACGCCCTGGTCGAGGACTTCGCCGACCTGTCGGCCAACCCGCCGCGCGCGCTGCTGCTGCGCGCCGAGGGCAAGCTGGTGTCCGGCGGCGTCGACGTGCACGTCTTCGACGGCTTGTCAGTGGAGCAGGGCGCCGAACTGTGGCGGACCCTGTTCGCACAGATCATCCACCCGGTCGAGGCGCTGCCCTGCCCGGTCGTCTTCGCCGCGCACGGGCTCACCCTCACCGCGGCCTTCGAGATCGCGCTGGCCTGCGACATCATTCTGGCCGCGCCGAAGGCGAAGTTCGGTCTGGTGGAGACCGTGGTCGGCCTGACGCCGTCGATGGGCGGCCCGCAGCGGCTGGCCGAACGCGCGGGCTCGGGCCGGGCGCGCGAGTTCGTGATGACCGGTGACCTGTACGACGCGGCGACCATGGCGGAGTGGGGCGTGGTGAACGCCGTCCACGACGATGTCGACACGGCCGCAAGGAAATTGGCGCATCGCCTGGCCGAGGGCCCGACCGTGGCGCATGCCGCGACCAAGAAGATCATCGAAGCGTGGCGCTCCGGCGGTGTGGCACACGCGGATTCGGTGACACCCGAGGTGTCCGGCGCGCTGTTCGACACCGCCGACCTCAAAGGCGCGGTGCGCAGCTTCCTCGAGGTCGGGCCGGGGAAAGCGACCTACACCGGCCGGTGACAGACAGGACACGTTCGTCGCCTCTCCCGGCTAGAGTGTGACTCGCGTCATATAGTCGCAGTGCCTGCTGACTCGAGGCGCGCGGAGGACGAATGTCGCAGTTGCTCGTCGAATACCCCCTGACCCGCCCGTATGCCAGCGCTAACCCGCTGGCGCGCGGGGCCGATGGCGTGCTGCGCTACGGCAACCTCACCCCGGCGCTCACCGAACTACTCGACCTGCAGGTGCACGCGTTCTCCACCCGCGAGGCCGTGGTCGAGATCGGCGGCCCCCGGCTGACCTACCGGGAGCTGTGGCATTCCGCGTCGCGCATCGCGGGCGGATTGCAGGAACACGGCATCGGCTACGGCGATCGGGTGGCCGTACATATGCCCGCGGGCGTCCGTTGGGTGCAGGCGTTTCTCGGCGCGCTGCTCAGCGGCGCGGTACCGGTGCTGGTGCACGACGGCTTACCGGACGCGGTGGCCGAGCGGGTGATCGCCGACAGCAGTGCGGATTTCGTGCTCGGTCGCGAGATCGCCCGCGGTGCTGAACTGCCCGACGGTGCCGCGTATATCGATGACGGTGCGGCACTGGGCGATCTGGCCTTGCTCAGCTACACCAGCGGCACCCCGCTCAGCGCCACCGCCGCGCCCAAGGGGGTGGAGCTGACCAACGAAAACCTGCTGTCGGCAATACGTTCGGTGGTTTGCGCGCTCGATCTGCCTGCCGACGGCCTGCGCAATCTGGTGCTGCTGCCGCTCGCCCATGCCAGCGGCTGCGTCGACCAACTGCTGCCGACCTTGGCGGTCGGCGGCACCGTTGTGCTGGCCAGGGACGGTCGCGGACTCGCGGAAGCCATTGTGGCCGAACGGATCGACATGATGTCGGCGACGCCGCGGATCTTCGCGGGCCTGCTGCCCGAACTCGCCGCGCTGCGCGACGACGGTGTGCGCACCGAGCGCATTGTGCGGCTCAGCAAGGCCGGGCACCGGGGCGAGCGGGCCTCGGCCCCGGCCACACCCGCGGATCTGGCCGCCGAACTGCGCGAGATGTTCCCGGCCGCCCGGCAATGGTCGATCTGGGGAGCCACCGAAACCAGCGGCATCGGCCTCGCCGTCGACGACGCGGAGTCGGCCGCCGACGCCGACGCCGTGCTCGGATTCCCTTTCGGCGGTACGGAATTGGCGCTGTGCGGGCCGCGCGCGCAGGCGGGCCACGGCGAACTGCTGTGCCGCGGCCCGAACGTCTCCCCGCGCTACTGGAACGACCCGACGACCACCGCGGCCCGGTTCACCGGGACCTGGTTCCACACCGGCGATCAGGTCACCATCGATGCCGACGGCCTGGTGCGCCGCGGCCCGGTCCAGCACGAATGATCCTGCGTCACTCCAGCATTCGCTCGCGCAGCCGAGCAAGCAGGTCCGGGGTGATTCCCGCGTTCGTCAGGTAGGTGTCCACGTCACCGTGCAACTCGTGCATCGAAGCGGTAGCGGTACTGAGGTATTCCTCGCGCACGCCGAGCAGGTCGATCGAGAGTTCTTCGCCGCCGAGAAGTTTCGTCGTCATCATGGCGCGAAGCGCCGGGACGGCGCCGTTGCTCTCCAGGTAGTCGGCCTTGACGTCGGCCTCGGTCACCCCGACCGCGCGCAGCAGCGTGGCGATGGCCCAGCCGGTGCGGTCCTTGCCCGCCGCGCAGTGCACCAGCACCGCGCCCTCGCCGCGCGCGATCGATTGCGCGAGGGCGGTGATCGCGGCGTGCGCCTCGGGCAGCGCGGGGAACATCCGGTAGACCTCGAGCATGTGGGTGAACGCGCCCTTGGCGTCGGTGTGGTGCGGCGGCGCCTCGGCCATCCGGGCGTCGAACGGCGTGACGTTCACCCGGACGCCCTCGGGTACCCGGTCGTGGCCGATATGGTCGATCTCGCGCTCGCCGCGCAGGTCGTGCACGTCGCTGACGCGCAGTTCGCGCAGGGTGGCCAGGCCCGCCTCATCGAGCCCGGTCAGCTGCGCCGAGCGCAGCAGCACGCCGGGACGGATCTTCGCGCCGTCGACGGTGCGCAGTCCACCCAGGTCGCGGAAGTTGAAGGTGCCGGAGATGAGGTACTGATCGGCTGGCGGCGAGAGAGTCACCGACCAAGGCTATCCGGCCGCGGGCGTCGAGCGGGTGGCGTTCCCGGATCGAACCGCCCGCGCGTAGGTGACCGATTTGCGCGGTTCACCTGTGTGATCGGCCACAGGATTCGGGGCGCGTTCCAGCGCGCCCGTACAGTGGACGATGGTCTGCTTTCCAGCCGGGCAGGGCTGAGAGTGACCCCCAGGGAGGGAAATCCGGGCAGGGCGGAGTGGTACCCCCACTATTCCGTTTGGGTAACAAAACATTCTTTCAGTCTGGAATTACCCACTGAACCTGTTCTCAAACCCCGGAAACCCTCTACCATTGATGAACGTTGGACCGGGCAGCCTGGGTTTTCCAGCGATGTGCCCGCCATGTTCGACGAGTCGCGCCGACGAGGGTGCGCGAGATCTTTTCGCCGAGGGAGTCGTCGTTGAGCGTACGAGGAGACACCGCAGTGGTTCGGCTGCGGCCGACCATCTGCGAGGCCGTCGAAAAGGCGGCCGCGTCACTAGACCACGGAGGTGTGCGCGCACTACGGGTGCTACTGCATGCCGGCGTGAGCGCGTACTGGCCTTTGGTCAAGGCCGCACCGGCCAAGCAGGTCCAGGCCTACGAGGCGACACTGCAGGCATTACGTCAGCGTTGGGCAGCGCAGACCGACTGCATCGCCGACCCGGCCGCGACGGCGGCCTACCGAGAGATGGACACCGAGGTCGCCGCGTTCCTGCAGCTCTGCGCCGATCGTTCGGGCGCACAGTGGCTGGAGCCGGTGGACGCCATCGCGGCCTACGCGGTCTCGGTGCTGCAAGGCACCGTGTTGCGCTGGCTTGCCGACTGCAATGACGAAACAATGCTGGTGGTGCTCGACGATCTGGTGAGCAGCCTGGCGACCCGGGCCGCCGAGCTCTAGCGGCCCCCTGAGTGCGCGGTGACCTCGGGAAACGAGGAGCCGCAAATGCTGGACGTTTGACCAGTTTGATGGTTGAGTGGAATCCGTGAGCGAGCGCAGCGAGCGAACCATCAGCACGGCGCCCTCGGGCAGCACGACGAGCGAGACGTCTCCGATCGCGGGGCTGCACGCGGCCACCGCCGAGCTGGATCCGCCCCTGGCCGCCCTCGACCTGGCCGCATTGCGCGCGAACGCCGCCGATCTGGTGCGCCGCGCGAACGGTGTCCCGGTGCGGGTCGCCAGCAAATCCGTGCGCTGTCGCGCCATCCTCGAAGAAGTACTCGGCGACGAGCTCACCGCCTCGGGCGGCTTCGCGGGCATCATGTCCTACTCCCTGGCCGAGGCCATCTGGCTGGTCCGTCGCGGCGCCCGCGACATTCTGCTCGGCTACCCGACCGTCGACCGGACCGCGCTGGCCGAACTCGCCGGCGATGAGACCCTGCTCCGTTCCATCACGTTGATGATCGACGACGTGGCTCAGTTGGACCTCATCCGTGCCGCCATCGGCAGCGACTTGGTGCGCCCGCGGGTCTGCCTCGACGTCGACGCCTCCCTGCGGATCGGCCCGATCCACCTCGGCGTCCGCCGCTCTCCGGTGCGCACGCCGGAACAGGCCGCCACCCTGGCCGGGGCGGCGTTGCGCCGCAAGTTCGAGGTGGTCGGCGTGATGACCTACGAGGCGCAGATCGCCGGAATGCCCGACACCAATGCCGCGCTGCGCCTGATGAAGCGAGCCTCCGCGGCGGAAATCACCAAGCGCCGCAAGCGAGTTCTCGACGCCGTCCGCTCGGTCACCGGCAAGCTGGAGATCGTCAACAGCGGCGGCTCCGGTTCGATCGAGGTCAGCGTCGCCGACCCGGACGTCACCGAGGTAACCGCCGGTTCCGGCCTGTACGTGCCGACCCTCTTCGACCACTACCGGTCCTTCACGCCGAGGCCTGCCCTCTTTTTCGCCACCTCGGTACTGCGCCGCCCAACCCCTTCCATCGCAACGGTTTTCGCTGGCGGCTACATCGCCTCCGGCCCCACTGGCCCGTCCCGTGTCCCGAAACCGGTGTGGCCCACCGGCTTACGCCTGATAGGTACCGAAGGCACTGGCGAGGTGCAAACCCCACTCACCGGCGCCGCGGAACTCCGCATCGGCGACCGAGTATGGTTCCGCCACGCCAAAGCAGGCGAACTCTGCGAGCGCTTCGACAAGCTGCACCTTGTCGAGCCGGACGGCACCCGAACAACAGTCCCCACCTACCGCGGCGAAGGAAACTGCTTCGGCTAGCGCCAGGCGTCGACGAGATCTTCAGGGCCCCAGTGCGTTGCCAGTGGCAGATCGGGTACCACGCCGCAGCGTGATACGGCTACGAGTGGGGTGCCGATATCGGTGCCTGGCACTGACAGGATTGTTCGGGTGAGGGCGTCGTAGTCGTGGCGGTCGAAGCTGCGGTCGTCTTGCCATTTGATGGAGCCGATGAACTGGATGGCGGTGGCGACAGGTTCGCGGTCGGCGCCGATGAGGTCGATTTCCGGGTTGTTCTGGCGGTTCCACCAGCCACCGATCGCTTCGGTTTCGGGCCATCGGTCGTTGGGCAGTAGACGCAGCAGTGATTGCCGGATGAGTGGTTCGACGGCGCGTCCTCGCCATGCGGGCCAGGACCGTTCGATGCGGGCCAAGGCGAGATCGCCGCGCCCGCGTTCGATGAGCGGAATGCCTCGCTGCAGGAACGCCAGCCAAAAGCGTAGATAGGGATCGGCGATGCGATAGCGCTTGTTCTTGGTGTCGGCTTTGGTGGATAGCGGTAGGTCCGCGGCGATAGTTCGTTTGGCTTGCAAGGTGTTCAGCAGCGGGGTGAGGGTTCCCGCCGGCAGCGCCCCGGAGCCGCCCGCTTGTGTGCTCTGCCTGCGAACTTCATGGAGGCTCCGTTGTAAACCACAGTGGTTGGCGATCCATCGGAACCCCTGATCGCGCCGGACCGGCCCGTCTTAAATCCGTGGTGAGGCGGACAGTCGCAGGAAGCCGGCCAGGTCTGGCATCTCTTCCGGGGACGCGGGTAAATACTCGCTCAGTAGGGGGGAGCGGATGATGATCGCTTTCCACATGGCGCGGCACAGGGCGGCGTGGATCAGGGCGCGGGACAGTAGGAATGGCATGCCGTAGGGGGCGTCGGCGGGGGTGGATGTGGTCATCGAGAGCAGGACTACGGCGGCTTCGCGGCCGCGGAAGCGGTCGGGGGTGCCGACTAGTACGTCCTCGATCCGGGCGCGGGCGAGCAGGGTTCGGATTCGGCCGACCTGGGCGGCGTACGGTGCGACCACGAAGATGTCGTGGGGGTGCAGTCGCCGGGTTGTCGCGCCGATGGTCCAGTTCATGGTGAGCAGGGCGCGCACGCGGCGGACCACCTCGCGTGCCTCCGCCGCGGATTCGGTGGCATTGCCGTGGTGCGGGACGAGGACGGTGCTCACGCCGGCGGCTTCGCCGTCGAGTTCCCTTGCCAGGGTGACGGTTTCGTTGGCGCGTAGGCGTCCGTCGTAGTACAGCCGGGAGATCGGGTCGCACACCTGCGGATGCATCCGCCAGGTGCGGTCCAGGAAGTAGCCGCGTTCACCGGGCAGCGTGTGCCGTCCCTCGGCGAGCCAGCCGAGCACCGATTCGCCGACCGGTTCCGGGTGCGCGCTGTGCGTGGCCGGTGGCACCGGATCGCCGAGCAGCAACAGGTTTCGCGCGCTGACGCCGACCGCGACGGCGTCGGCCAGCGGGAACCGGCCCGCGTCGGCGATCACCAGCAGGTCGAGTCCCTCGCGCGAGATCATCTCTTCGTTCGCGAAATCCGTTGGGGTGCCGCCGAGTACGCAACCGCTGATGGCGTTGTCCAGGAACCGCGCGTACCGGGAGGCGTCGATGACGACCCATTCCGGCGCCACCGACTCGACGTCCTTCTTCGCGACGAGTTCCGGCAGCACGCCGACCCGCACGACCGCGTCGAGGAGGTTCTCCACGGTCGAATGTGTCTGTCCGACAATGCCGATCCGCCATTTGTGCCGGGTTACCAGGCGCTCCAGTACGCGGGCGGCAGTGGAGGTCTTGCCGGTGCCCGACGGGCCCTGCACCGCGAGGTAGGAGTTGTCCAGTTCGCGCATCGCGGCGGTGATCGCGGCGGCATGATCGCCGTGCACCTCGGGCAGCGCGGCACCGGTGCGCAGCCGGGGCGGGCGGCGGGCGAGCAGGTCGAACACGGCGCCCGCCGGAATCTCCGGGAGCGCGACAAGCAGCTGCTGGGCGGCGAATTCGACCGCGGTCTCGGCGTTCCAGTCCCAGGCGGGTAGGCCGGGTGCGATCGCGGTCGGTAGCTCGTCGTAGGGCTCGCAGCCGTCCGGCAGCAGTTCCTCCAGGCGGACGGCGTCGTCGAATTCGGCGTCCACCGAGCAGCCGAGCACGGTGGCGACGGCGGTGGCGCGGCGTCCGATGGCGGTCACCATGCCCGCGGCCGCGGGCCGATCGTAGAAGGTGTAAACGGTGGCGCCCGGCGTCAGCACGGTGGCCGGACCCGGCCCGCCCGCACTCCAGCTCGAACCGATCCGGCCGGTCAGCGTGAGATACCGGCGCATGGTCGGCCGGTCCGGACTGCGATGCCACTTGGTGTCGACGGTGCCCCATTCGGCGACCAGAACCCCTGGGGCGTCGGCCCATTCGTCGACCGGATGACTGAGCCGATCGACGTGCGCCCACCACAGCGGCTGCCGCTCCCGCCGGTGATACCCGAGCGCCGCGGCCATCATGGCGGCGGTGTGCCGCGGTTCGTCCTGCGCCGCGGCGTATTCGGCGAGCGCCGCCTCGAACGAGGAGGGCCGCGAGGGCGGTATCGGCTCCAGCTCGTCCGGACCTGCCACCTGACACCACGACCCGGCCCGCTCCAGCGTGATCGCCTGCGGGTCGATGCGCTGCTCGGCGGCCCGGTCCAGCAGCCAGTCCCGGAGCCGCAGCACCGTAAGGCAATCCCGTTCGGCGGCGGGCGAATGCGCCGCGCCGGGCAGCAGCCGCGCCAGCCGGTTCAAGCGATAGGACCGTTCACCGACGATCAGCGCGTTGCGCACGATGGGATACAGATCGACGAGCACACCGTCGCACAGCAACTCGTCCACGATCTCCTCGCCGACGCCGGTGCTGCCGGTGCAGTGCAGCAGGGCGCCGCGCACCGCGGAGGTGTAGTGATAGACGTGCATGTCCGGATACATCCGCCTGCGCTGCGCGAGATAGTCGAGTACCTCTTCCAGCGCGCGCCGCTGCCCGGCCGCCTCGCTGCCCGGCTCACCCTCGATGCCGAACGGCCCGCGGAAGGTGAGGTGCACGGTGCCGGGACCGCCGACGTCCACGGCCAGCGGGGAACGCCCGCCACCGTCGACGGTGAGCGAGAGGTCGCCGGGGGAGGGTGGCGGTAGTGCGCCGAGCGCGATCGGGTCGATCAGGCTGTGTGTCGGCAGGCCGGAATCCTCCCGGCGCAGCTGGATTTCGGCTTGGCGGCGCAGCGCGGTGAAGGTGCGCGGCGGCACGCCACGCACGGTGCTCTCGGTGCTGACCAGCCGGTCGATGGTGCTCACGCCCGCTTCGCGAAGCCGGGCCCGGGTCGTGGTCGGCATGCCCGCGACGAGCAGCAGGTCCCGCGCGGCCGCCGAGGCCGTCGTGCAGGTCCCGCAGCGTCCGCAGGCGAGATACCGGGGATCACCCCACTGCACGGGTAGCAGCTCGCTCAGCTTCTCGTCCAGGATGTGTTCGACTCTGCGCCTGCGGGATCGGTACACCGGGATCTGATCGCTCAGCGCGTACGCGGTGTTGTCCGCGCCGAGATGCAGCCGGATCAGCGGGCCGGTCAACGATCCGCTGTGATCCACCGCGTCGGCGCAGGCGGCGAGTTCCAGTGCGGTGCCGACCCGGTCGGCCTTGCCGTGCGCGGTGCCGTGCACGGTGTAGCGCACCCGATGACCGGCACGCACCAGGAAATCGCAGGAACAGTCGAAGGCACCGTCGAAGAAGGTGGCGCCGTGGATCACGTGCACCCCCGCGCGCAGCGCCGCGATAGTTTCCGCGTGCGCGGCCGTCAACGCGGCGATCAGCGTCTTCGGGCTGTCCGACTTGTGCTGCGGGCGTTGGATCTCCACCATCGAGCTGCCGAACCGGTCGCGGAAGTCGCTGAGCCTGCGATCGCGCGAGTCGTCGAACCAGGTGCGTGGCTCGGGCGCCCATTCGGCGGTGGTTTCCGGATCGGCCGCGACGGTGCCGAGTTCGGTGTCGAGGGCGCGAAGCAGCGCGAATTCACAGCGCGCCGCGCGCACGAGGTCGACGGCGGAGCAGACGACACGATCACCGAACACGAACAAACGCGGCCCTCCTGTGTCTTGCGGGACACCCGCACCCGGTCGGTGACGATGAACGGGCTGCGCAATTGTCGCCCATCGACGCCTCGGGTCGATACGGGACACCCGCACCCGATCGGCATCGATGAGCAGGCTGCGCCATTGTCGCTCATCACGTCTCGAGTTTGCGCGGGACACCCGCTGCCGTCGGCACTAATTACGTACGGACGGCAACACTGTAGCTAGCGCGTTTGACCTCGGCGTACCCTGCCCGGCTCAGGAGCGGGGCTGACGGCGCTCCGGCCGCTTCGCATTCCCGCCCTCACGGCGCGGGCCGCGGGTGAAGGAGCGCTGTCCCGGCGGACCCTGATCGGGGGTCAGCTGGATGAGGACGCCGCTGATCCTGGTGCGCCGCAACGCTTCCAGCGTCTCGGCGGGCAGGTTCGCAGGCAGTTCCACCAGGCTGTGGTCGGGCCGGATGCTGATGTGCCCGAAGTCGCTGCGGCGCAGGCCGCCCTCGTTGGCGATGGCGCCGACGATCGCGCCGGGCACCACGCGGTGCCGCTTGCCGACGCTGATCCGATAGGTGGCGAGCTCCTCGCCGGTGGCCCGTTGGTGCGAACCGAAACCAGACCGATCATCGTCGCCTTCGAACCTGCGCGGTGCGCGCTCGGGGCGTTCGCGGCGCTCGCGCACCGGCTCCGGCGGTTCGGGTTTCATGAGGAAGTTCTCGCCGTCACGCGACAGCACAGCAAGCGCCGCCGCGATGTCGACGAGCGGAATGTCGTGCTCGCGTTCGTAATCCTCGATGAGCCTGCGGAACAGCGCCAGGTTCGAGGAGGTCAGGCTCTCGGTGATGTTGTCGCCGAACTTGGCGACGCGCTGCGCGTTGACGTCGTCGACGCTGGGCAGCTGCATTTCCTGCAGCGGGTGCCTGGTGGCCCGCTCGATCGACTTGAGCAGGTGGCGTTCGCGCGGCGCGACGAACAGCAACGCCTCACCGCTGCGCCCGGCCCGGCCGGTACGGCCGATGCGGTGCACGTAGGACTCGGTGTCGTGCGGGATGTCGTAGTTGACCACGTGCGAAATACGGTCCACGTCGAGACCGCGCGCGGCGACATCGGTGGCGACCAGGATGTCCAGCGAACCGGACTTGAGCTGTCCGATGGTGCGCTCGCGCTGGTTCTGCGCGATGTCGCCATTGATCGCCGCCGCGGAAAAGCCCCTGGCGCGCAGCTTTTCGGCCAGCTCCTCGGTGGCCTGCTTGGTGCGCACGAAGATGATCATCGCCTCGAACGACTCGACCTCGAGCACCCTGGTCAGCGCGTCCAGCTTGCGCTGATGGGAGACCTGCACCCAGCGCTGGGTGATGTTCGTCGCGGTGGAGGTCTTCGACTTGACGGTGATCTCGACCGGATTGTTCAGGTACTGCTTGGAGATCTTGCGGATGGCCGCGGGCATGGTCGCCGAGAACAGCGCGACCTGCTTGGTGGACGGCGTGTCCTTGAGGATGCGCTCGACGTCCTCCTGGAAGCCCATCTTCAGCATCTCGTCGGCCTCGTCGAGCACCAGGTACTTCAGCTGCGACAGGTCGAGCGTGCCCTTCTCCAGGTGATCGATCACCCGGCCGGGCGTGCCGACCACCACGTGCGTGCCCCGGCGCAGCCCGGACAGCTGCACGCCGTAGGCCTGGCCGCCGTAGATCGGCAGCACATGCAGCCCGGGAATATGGGTGGCGTAGCGACCGAACGCCTCGGCCACCTGGATCGCGAGCTCGCGGGTCGGCGCGAGCACCAGGGCCTGCGGGAGTTTGCCGGAGGTTTCGAGACCCATCAATATCGGGATCGCGAACGCGGCGGTCTTGCCGGTGCCGGTCTGCGCGAGGCCGACCACATCGGCGCCGCTGAGCAGTGGCGGAATCGTCGCAGCCTGGATCGGCGACGGCGACTCATAGCCCACATCGGCGATGGCCGCGAGAATGCGGTCATCGATCCCGAGATCGGCGAAGGTCGGGTCGTCGGTGTCCCTGTCGTTGTCGCCAGGAACGCTGTCGACCTGATTGGTACTCATTGACCAGGAGTTTACTGCCTCGTGCTGGCCAGCCCAGCCACCGCCCCAATACGGTGAGACGTATGCAACTGGATAGCTCCGATACGAATCAGACCCCAGCACCGAACCCGCTGGACGTGGCGGTCGTCCAGTTCGCCCCCGGCACCGATCCGTCGGCCAACCTTTCCGCACTACGCGAGCACGTGCGCGCCGCGCGCTACCGGGGCGCGCGAGTGGTGATCGCACCGGAATACTCGATGTTTGCCGTCACCCGGCTCGATGAGCGCGTCGTTGCCGTCGCCGAACCCCTGACCGGGCCGTTCGTCACCGGACTCGGCGAGATCGCCCGCGAATTCGGCGTGCATCTGGTCGCCGGAATGGTGGAGCAGGTCGCGCCGGGCGGCAGTCGGATCCACAACACGCTCGTCGTCCTCGGGCCAGACGGAACCCTCGTCACGAAGTATCGGAAGGTGCACCTCTACGACGCCTTCGGCTTCCTCGAATCGGAGGTCGTCGAGGCGGGCGCGATCGAGCCGCCGGCCACCTTCGATGTGGCGGACGTGACATTCGGCTTGCAGACCTGTTTCGATCTGCGCTTCCCGGAAGGCATCCGCCGGGTCGCCGCCGTGGGCGCCCAGGTGCTGGTGCTGCCCGCCCAGTGGATTCCCGGCCCGGCCAAGGTCGATCAGTGGACGACGCTGCTGCGCGCCCGCGCCATCGAGAACACCGTCTACGTGGCCGCCGCCGATCAGGCCGCGCCACGCGGCGCGGGCGCGTCGATGATCGTCGATCCGACCGGTGTGGTGCTCGCCGAACTTGGCGATGAAGAAGGTGTGCTGACCGCCGGGATCGACCTGGCCCAGCTTGCCGAGGTTCGTACGACCAATCCGAGTCTCGCGTTGCGGCGATTCGCGATCGCCGAGCGGACGTAGGCACCACGGCGCTCCCCGATTGGGCGTAGCGTTTTGCGGGATGATCTACACAGATCGGACATCGGCCGGTCGCGCGCTCGCCACGCATTTGGCGGCTTTGCGCGCGGCACATCCGCTGCTGCTCGGCCTGCCGCGGGGCGGGGTTCCGGTGGCCGCCGGGGTGCGCGAGATCATCGGCGGTGACCTCGACATCCTGCTGGTCCGCAAACTCGGCGTGCCGTGGCAGCCGGAGCTGGCGATGGGCGCCATCGGCGAGGACGGTGTGCGGGTGCTCAACTCGGATGTGTTGTCGCACATCGGGATAACCCCGCAGGAGTTCGCCGCGATCGAGGACAGCGAACGGGTGGAGCTGGACCGGCGCCGGACGGTATGGCGCGGCGCGGTGCCACCGATCCCGTTGGCCGGGCGCACCGTGGTGATCGTCGACGACGGCATGGCGACCGGTGCGACCGTGGTGGTCGCCTGCCGGGTCGCCCGCCTGCATCAGCCTGCTCAGCTCGTCGTCGCCGTACCGGTCTCTTCGGCGGAGGCGCTGCGCAGAGTCGCCGCGGAAGCCGACCAAGTCGTGTGTCCCTTGGTTCCGGAAAGCCTCGGTGGCGTCGGCACCGCCTACGAGGACTTCCACCAATTAGCGGACGAAGAAGTCACCACGCTCCTCGCCTGAGGGCCACCCGTCCTGCTCCTCCGCACACGGAATCGCCTGCGAAACCTGGTGGCGGGAAACAAGAAATGGGCGTGGTCAGACCTCGGTGATGCCTTTCCGGTGGCGCTGCGCGAGCTCGGCATAGAAGCCGGGGTTGAGCTTGATCCATCCCTCGGCCGGGGTGCCTTCGATGGGGCGCTTCACCACGGCGGGGGAGCCCGCGGCGAGCACGCCGTCGGGAATCTCGGTGCCCGGCTGGACCAGCGAGTGCGCGGCGATCATCGTGCCCGCACCGATTTTCGCCATGTCCAGCACCGTGGTTCCGTTGCCGACAATGGCTTCCGCGCCGACGAACGCGCCGTGGAACACCACGCTGTGTGCGATGGTCGCGCCCGGCCCGATCTCCATCGGCACGTCCGGCGGCACGTGCAGCACGGCGTTGTCCTGGATGTTGGCGCGTTCGCGAATGGTGATCGGCGCGAGGTCCGCGCGCAGCACCGCGCCGTACCAAATCGACGCGCCCGCCTCGACCCGTACATCACCGATCAGGGTGGCGGTCGGCGCGATGAACGCCGTCGGATCGACTTGTGGCCGTTTGCCTTCGAATTCATAGAGGGGCATGTGGACACCGTAACGCCGGGGAGTTACCGGTTGCCGTGCGTTCGGCGTGGGTCTGGTCGTCCCCGGCGGGTTACCCAGGTACTTGCGAAGATAGGTGAATTTTCACCAGCGGTCGGCGTAGGCGCTGGCCCGTTCGGCCGCGGTGACCATCGGGCGCAGCTGCGCGATGAACCCGTGGGCGGTCACCGGAACGATGTCGACATCGGTGCCGGTGCGCACCGAGTAGCGGCCGTCGTCGAGCACATCGATCCAGCAGAGCACCCCGAACGGGCGTAGCTCGCCCTCGCCGCGGCGCGCGGACACCACGATCTGACCGATGCCGTCCCTCGGCTGCCGCAGCAGCCTGCGGATGCGGGCGGGTACCGTCGGCCCGGCGACCGGGACGGTGACCAGGTCGCGGCTGTCCTCGCCGACCCTGGTCAGCGGCGCGGTCAGGCGCGGCGTTGTCCCGGGGGTCTGCTCCGGCAGCATCGAAACGACCCGGGCGGTCAGGCTTTTCACACTCCCGACGAACAGTCGGATGTCACCGCCGCGGTCCGCGGTCGCACCGGGTCGCTGCGCGGCCACCACGGCGACATTGCCCGCCGCCGCGCCGAGCACGCGCACCGGACGGATCGCGTCGGAGCCCGGCGCACCGTCGCGCTCGCCGAACACCTCGATCCGCAGTACCGGCGCGCCGAGCACGCGCAGCGCCGCCTCGAGGTCGGCGTCGAGCACCCGATCGCACCAACTCTGCAGGGCCGGTAGTTGGGCGTCCCGCTCGGCGGTGTCGCGCGCGGACAATCGGACGGCCAGCGGATAGGGGATCCGATCGCCGTCGGTGCGCGCCCATGCCAGCGCGAACTGGTCCGGCGTCAGCGTCCAATTCACTCCAGCTCGGTCCACTCGCCGAGCACCGGCGGCGTGGTCGGATCGATCGAGCCGATCAGTTCGCCGTTGTCGTCGGACGGTTCGAGGTAGGTCGGGAGGTCGTCGAAGTGGAAGTCGTCCTCGTCCTCCTCGTCGAAGCGCGCGTTCGCTGCGGTGGCCGCGTTCGCGGCGACGCTGGATCCCTGGCGCGGTGCGTCGCCTGCGACCATCGCCCCACCCATCAGGCCGCCCATCGCGCCCGCGCCGAGCCCGCTGACCGCGTCGCTGCCGCTGTTACCGCTGCTGCCGCGTCGCTCGTCGCGCTTGCGCTGCTCGTCGGGTGTGTTCGTGCCCGCGCTGCCCGGTGCGGTCGGGACAACGACCGGGTGGGCCGACGCGGTGGTGGTGCTCGGTGTCGCGACGGCGGGCATGGCGGGCGCGGTGGGCAGCCTGGTCGCGGCCGGTGCCAGGGACAGTGGCGTGTCTGTCGCGGCCGCGGCGACCCGCGGTGCTGCGGGGGCGGCGGGACTTCCCGCGCCCGCGTCGGCAGCCCCGCCGACGGCGGCAATCGTCGTCGCGGGGGCGGTTTCGTCCTGCTGCCGCTCGGGTGCGACCTGCTCCTCGGCCGGTGCATCGGCCGCCGGTGCCGCGACCGGTTGCGTCGCGGTCGACGAGGTGCTCAGTGGAATTGGTTGCGCGACAGAGGTTCCCGCGTCGGCGCCGGGCCCGGTCACATTGGCGACCGGTGCGGCGCTCGGCGTGGCCGGCGCGGCACCGAACTGCTCGTCCAGGAACGCGGGCACGTCGGTGCCGGTCGGGATGAACACCCCGGTGTAGATGTCGTTCATCGCCCGCACGATGTCCTGACGGGTGTGCTCGGTCGTCTTCTGGTCGGCGACATTGCTGGTGGCCTGGGTCGGATCCAGCAGCGCGGCACCCAGGTCGGGCGTCTTCCCGGACGGCGTGGACACCGCGGCCCGCAGCGCCTCCGCCGCGTCGCCAGCCTGACCGAGCCGCTGCGAGACGACGGCGAGCACGTCCGCGAGGTCCTGACCGGTCTGCTCGAATCCGTACACGGCCTCGGCGGCACGTTGCGCCGCGCTGCCACGCCAGCCGTCGGCGATGGCCGCCCGAATCTCGGTGTGCGCCTGGGCGACCGCGTCGGCCAGCCCGGCCGCCGCGTCACCCCAGGCCTGCTGCCCGCCGGTGAGCACCGCGGGCTGCATCAGCTGGACCTTCTCGTGGATCTCCGGATGGGTCATGCTGTCGAAGATCTCGACGGTCGGCGCGTACGGCGGGTCGTTGCGCCTGTTGGTCGTCCGTTCAGGCGTGTGCGGCAACTTACGCATGGGTCGCTCCCTCCGCGTCGATCCGGCCGACGGCCGACGCGAGCACGTGGTCGGCGCGGTGGTAAGCCGCCCCGGCGGCGCGGAAGGTCAGCGCGAGTTCCCTGGCCGCTTCGGCGTATTCCCATAATCGGGTGAGCGCGCCGTGCGCCTTCGTCTCGAAGCCCGCGCGCAGCGCGTCACCGGAGGCGAACCCGCCGAACCCGGGCAGCGACGAGGCGGCGTTGAGCGATCGAATCTGGTCCTCGATCTGATTGGCCAGTTGCTCGTAGCGGCGCGCGCATCGTTCGTGCACCCCGCTCGCCACGAGCACGCGGTCGATCCACAGCTCCCCGTCGCTCACCGCGGTGTGTAGCCCGGCGGCGCTGACACCGGGCGCCGTGAAATCCGACAGATCCGGGCTCGCGACCCCATTGGCGTTCTCGTTAGATGGCACCTGACGTCCCCCTTCCTCATCTCTGAGCGAGGCTCAGTTCACGGGCGCCGTGCCAACCCCACGACGACACCCTGCATCCAGTCCGCGATGTCGGCAGCGACCCGCGCGTGCACCGGCTCGTGCAGAAGATCATGCCCGGCATCGGCGTACTCGCGTAAATCTACCGATTCGTGGCGCTGAGTCCATACCCTGACCGCATCAATCGGTGCTCGCCTGTCCTCGACACCGTGCACCGCGAGGATCGGAAGGTCGCGCGGCAGTGGTGTTCCCAGCGCGCCGGGCACGCCCCCACCAAGCGCCCGCTTCGAGACTCCGGACAGCACCACGCCGGTCACCGCGGCCGCGGGAATGGCGGGCCGCAGTGGGTAAGCGCGCTGCACAGCGGTGGTATCCGCAGCAGCCCCGCCCGTTTCCGGCGCCGCGGCGCCGAGCATGCCGAGCACGGTGACCGCGCCGAGCGAATGGCCCATCAGGATCAACGGCGGTCGCGGTGCGGTCGCCCGGACGATGTCGAACAGCCGCACCGCGTCCGCGACCAATTCCGCCAGCGTGCCGGGGTTGCCATGATCGCCCTCGCTGAGCCCCTGTCCGGAGGTATCGAGCGCCCGCATTTCGACGGCGGCGGTCTGCAGTGTCCTGGCGAATCGGTGATAGTGGCCGCTGTGCTGACCGAATCCGGGCAGCAACAGTACTGTCGCAATACTGTTTTCGATCGGCCACCGTCGATAGTGCATCCGGCCGCGTTCACCGTCGAAGAATGGCATGTGCTGATCTTGCCAAAGATTTTGTCGCTCAGAGTGCTTCGCGATGCATCCGGTCGGCCGCGTCCCGTCTTCGCCCCGGCCATGCGCGGTGTGAGCACGGACCTCTTCTGTTCAGGTGGCTAGACTGCCAGCCGATCGCAGTATCGGCTTATCGAGACCGAGGTGCCCGTTGAGAAGACTCCGTCGCCCAGGTTCTCTACTGTGGCCCGCCGCGCTGATCGCCCTTGCGGGCACCGCACCGGTCGCCACCGCGGACCCGGCCGCAGCGCAGCCGATCGCCTCGTGCGCGCCCGCGCTCGCCGCGACCGCGGTGCCCGCCGGAATACCGATGCTCGACTGGTCGGAGAATGTCGGCTACGACGTCGCGGGCAACCTGTGGGTCTCCCGGGTGTACCGCAACGTGGTGCAGCGCTATGACCGTTCCGGCGCGCTGACCGCGACCGTTCCGGTGGACTTCCCCGGTGCCGTGCGCAGTGGTCCGGATGGCTTGCTTTATGTCGTCTACGGCGATACGCCGACCAGCCTGGTCAGTCCCGGCGGGGTGGTCCGTTTCGACCCGACCGCGGCCGACCCGAAGCCCGAGGTCTTCGTCTCCGGGGTGCGAACCATGCCCAACGGAGCGGCCTTCGACGAAGACGGCTACCTCTACCTCGGTGCGTCGCTGTCCGGCGTCATCCGGGTGCGCCCGGACGGCACCATCGACACCGCGTGGACCGACCAGGCCCCCAAGGGAAGTGCGAACGGCGTCGTCGTGCGCGACCGCACGCTCTATGTCACGACCAACGGCGGCCCGCTCGGCCGGATTCTGCGGATCCCGATCGATGCTCCCGGCGACGTGTCCGTCGTCGCCGACGTCTCTTCGCCGGTGGCCGGTGTGCCGGACTTCACCGATGATCTCATCATCGATTCGGCCGGAATCCTTTACGTGACCACAGTTTTCGGCCAACTCGTCCGCGTCGATCCGGCCACCGGTGCCGCCTGTGCCGTGCTGAGCGGTGAGCCGATGACCTCGGTCGTTGCCACCCCGGGACAGCCCGATCAGCTGATCGCGGGGACCGAGGGCGGCGCGGTCCTGCGAATTCAGTTGCCTCGCTGAGCCTCAGCGCGCCTGGCCGCCGACGGCGCGGTCGATGCGGGCGGACACCGTGCGCAGCCGCCGGATCAGCTCCGGCGGTTCGTGCACCTCGAAATCGGCACCGAGGGCAATCAGCCGGTGCGCCATCCACTCCGGGGCGTCGTCCCGGCGGGTGTCGAGGCGGCAGGTGTTCTCATCGACCACGATGACCTCGCCCGGTTCGTCGCCCAGCCGCCCGGCGATCCGTCTCGCGGGTGCGTGAATGGTGACCGAGAGTTGGAAAGTCGGTGTACCCCAGTCGGTTCGGCGTCCAGACACATATGCGGCGGGATCGTCGGCGGGTAGTTCGCGCGGGGTGAAGCGAGCGGCGGTCGGCTGCGGGCGTTCGATGCGATCGACCCGGTAGACGCGCCAGTCGTCCCGGTCGACGTCATAGCCGACGAGGTACCAGCGATGCCGGGACGGGACCAGCCCGGCCGGTTCGGCATGCCGCCGGGATTCCGTGCCGCCCCCGTCGCGATACGTGAAACGCACGCGCTCGCTGTTGGTTACGGCAGCGGCCAGCGCTGTCAGCACCTCCGGATCTACCAGCGGACTCGTATCGGTGGGCAGCGCCAGCGCGGTGCCGAGCACCCGCACCCGGCGGCGCAGCTTCGCCGGCAGCACCTGCTCCAGCTTGGCGAGCGCGCGCACCGACGCCTCCTCGATGCCGGCCACCGCGTATCCCGCGGCGGCACGCAGCCCCACCGCGATCGCGACCGCCTCGTCGTCCTCGACCAGCAATGGTGGCAGCGCGGAGCCCGCGACCAGTCGATAGCCGCCCGCGGCGCCCATCGTCGCGTCGACCGGATAGCCGAGTTCACGCAGCCGATCGATATCGCGGCGCACCGTGCGATCGGTGACGCCGAGCCGTTCGGCGAGTTCGCTGCCCGGCCACTCGCGCGGGGTCTGCAGTAGGGACAGCAGGCGCAGCAGCCGGGCGGGTGTGGCGTTCATGGATTCGAGGATTCCAGATAACTAGGACGTAGATGGTCCTACATGACTCCTAACGTGGTGCCTAGATCACCGGATCGACACAAGGAGCAGCACCGATGACCGACAATCGCACCGCAGTTCGCCCGTTCCGCATCGACATCGCGCAGGCCGACCTGGACGATCTGAACGATCGGCTGCGCCGCACCCGCTGGTCGGCACAGCTGCCCGGTTCGGGACGGGACCGCGGTGTACCGGTCGCCTACCTGCGCGAGCTCGCCGACTATTGGCGGACCGAATTCGACTGGCGCGCACAGGAAGCGGCACTGAACGAGTTTCCCCAGTTCCTTACCGAAATCGACGGCCTCGACGTGCATTTCGTGCATGTGCGCTCGCCCGAGCCGGATGCGGTGCCGCTGATCCTGACCCACGGCTGGCCGAACACCTTCGTCGAATTCAGCAAAACCATCGGCCTGCTCAGCGATCCGCGCAAGCACGGTCTCGACCCGGCGCAGGCCTTCCACGTCGTGGTGCCGTCGGTGCCCGGCTTCACGTTTTCGGAGGGGCCGCACGAGTTGGGGATGACGCCGCGCCGGGTGGCCGAGATGTGGCTCGTGCTGATGGACCGGCTCGGCTACCAGCGGTTCGGCGCCCAGGGCGGCGATCTCGGCGCGTATGTCGCGCCGGAAATGGCGATCGCGGCGCCGGACCGGGTGATCGGCGTGCACATCGACGGCGGCATCGGCATGCCGACCGCGGCCGACGTGCCGACCATGACCGCGGACGAGCGCGCCGAATGGGAGCTGATGCAGAAGTGGATGACCGGCGTGAACCACCATGTGCTGCTGCACGCCGCGCCGCAGACCTTCGCGCACGCGTGGACCGACTCACCGGTCGGCCTGCTCGGCTGGCTGATGCACAAGTTCAACGAATTCGCGCCGCTCGCCGATCAGGCCGAGGATGTCATCGACCGCGCCCACCTGCTGACCAACATCAGCCTGTACTGGTTCACCAATACCGCGGCCAGTTCATCCTGGCCGATGTACAACGGCCTCGGCGACAACGGATTTGCCTGGCCCAAGGGCCAAAAGCGGGTTCCGACCGGCGTTTACGGCGGAGGTTCGGCGCTGATGCTGCGGCTTGCCAAGCGCGACAACGACATCGCGCACTGGCCGACGGGCAATACCGGCAATCACTTCGTCCCGATGGAGCTGCCGCGGCAGCACGTGGCCGACATTCGCGCCTTCTTCGCCAAGATCAGCTGAATCCTGTGGTGCGGCACCGCCATCGTGGCGGTGCCGGGGCGGGCTAGTTGGCGGGCTTGCTGAATTCGCCGTGCACTGCGGCACCGGCGGGCACGCTAGGAGTGGTCGTGGGTGCCGGGGCGGGCGCGGGTGCCGGAACAGGCTCGACAGCTGCGGGGGCAGGCGCCGGTGCCGGGGCAGCAGGCGCTGGTGCGGGCTGCTGCTCGACGGTCGGTCCGGGCGCCGGTCCGACCTCTGTGCCGTTGGGTCCGGGCGCGACCAGCCCCGGCGCGCCGGTGTTCGACGGCTTCGGCTGGATCACTGGCTGGTCCGGAACCATGAAGGTGCCGACGGTCGGCGTCATCAAGCAATGCGCGAACGGGTAGTCGATGATGCCCCACATCGAGGCGATCACCGTGCCCGGCCCGCTGTTCACCGTCTTGGACAGCGACGGCAGGCCGTACTCGGTCATGTCGTCGAGCGGGTCGATCCCGCTGGCGCCGTTGTTGATGTTCACCCAGGCCACGACGAGGCCCGAGGCCAGCGGCGTGCCGGAGTGCGCGGGGGTCGCGCTGAACCGCAGGGTGCCCGGCGCGATATTGAGGTCCTGGCTGTTGCCGATCCCGTCGGTGGTCGCGGCGGCGATGATGGTGGTGACCGGCCCGATGCTGCCGCAGCCGAAAGTGGGTGCGGCATAGGCGAACGGGGTGAAGGCGCTGGTGACATGGCGCAGTCCGGCCACGTCGGCGAGCTTGGTGTATTCGGTCAGCGCGCCGACACCCGCCTGCACGGCGGGGTCGGGACCTGCGGTCTCGGTGAGGTGGGCCAGCCCGGCGTCCAGCGGTGACGGTTCGGGATCGGCGCCCGCCGTGCTCCCAATGGTCAGCGCCGCGCCGATGCCGAGAGCTGTCACGGCCGATGCGGCGCGTGCGATGGTCCTGCCGTTCACTCGAACTCCTCGATACGCAAAGTCTCGGGGTCCCCAACCCACGTGCAGCAACGTACCAGTTCGTCTGGAATACCGCCCAGGTAGCACAGACTTGGCCTGATTACGGAGACACGCTGGCAGGACTGTTCGCTGAGATCACTTATCGGGACTGTCTGCTGAGATCACCTATGAAGGGCCGGAAGTGCGACACAGTTGCAGGTAAACGCGGAGAGTGGGACACAGTTGCAGGTAAACGCGGAGAGAGGATTACTGGGGAGTAGTTTGGACTCAGACGTTACGAGACACAGACGGAGCTGCGTATGAAAATAAGCCTGTCCCCAGACGAAGTCGCGTTCCGCGACGAACTGCGAAACATCTACCGCACCGAGATCCCCGCCGACATCCGTGAGCGCTTCAAGTACGGCCAGGAGCTGTCCCGCGACGACATCGTCCGCTCGCACAAGGCCTTGAACGACAACGGACTCGCGGTGCCGAATTGGCCGGTCGAGTGGGGTGGCAAGGACTGGACCCCGATGCAGCGCCACCTCTGGCAGGACGAGATGCAGCTCGCCTCGGTACCCGACCCGCTGACGTTCAACGCGCAGATGGTGGGTCCGGTGATCGCGCACTTCGGCTCGCAGGAGCTCAAGCAGCGCTTCCTGCCGCCGACCGCCGCGCTCGACATCTGGTGGTGCCAAGGCTTTTCCGAGCCCGACGCGGGCTCGGACCTGGCCTCGCTGCGCACCACCGCGGTGCGTGACGGCGACTCCTACATCGTCAACGGCCAGAAGATCTGGACCACGCTGGCCCAGTACGCGGACTGGATCTTCTGCCTGGTGCGCACCGATCCGAGCGCGGCGAAGAAGCAGGCGGGCATCTCGTTCCTGCTGTTCGACGTGAAGTCGCCCGGCGTCACCGTCCGCCCGATCAAGCTGATCGACGGCGGCTACGAGGTGAACGAGGTGTTCTTCGAGAACGTCCGCGTCCCGGCCGATCAGCTGGTCGGCGAGGAGAACATGGGCTGGACCTACGCCAAGTTCCTGCTCGGCAACGAGCGCACCGGCATCACCGGCGTCGGCCGCACCAAGGTGAAGCTCGGCATCGCGAAAGAGTATGCGGCGCAGACGAAGTCGGGCGACGGCACGCTGCTGGGCGATCCGCTGTTCGCGGCCAGGGTCGCCGAACTGGAGAACGAGCTGCTCGCGCTGGAACTCACCCAGCTGCGGGTGGTCTCGAATTCCTCGGACGGCAAGCCGAATCCGGCGTCCTCGGTGCTGAAGCTGCGCGGCTCGGAGCTGCAGCAGGCCGCCACCGAGCTGCTGATCGATATCGCGGGCCCGGACATGGTGCCGGTGGGTGCCGACGAGATCGCCTCGCCCGGTTGGGCGCAACGCAGCGGTCCTAGCTACCTGAACTATCGCAAGACAACCATCTACGGAGGCTCCAGCGAGGTGCAGCGCACCATCATCGCCTCCACGATCCTCGGATTGTGAGGCGCCGCCATGGATTTCGATCTCACCGATGAACAGGAAATGCTGCGGGACACGGTACGTGACCTGCTCGCCCGCAACTACGACCCCGAGACCAGGCTGAAGGTGACCGACACCGAACTCGGCTGGAGCCGCGAGGTGTGGCAACAGCTCGCCGAACTCGGTGTGCTCGGACTGACTTTCACCGAGGAGGACGGCGGCGTCGGCGCAGGCCCGGTGGAGACGATGGTGGTGCTGCAGGAGGTGGGGCGCAGGCTGGCGCCGGAGCCGATCCTGGACGCGGTGCTGCTGCCCGGCGCGCTGATCGCCCGCGCGGGCACCACCGAGCAGCGGCAGCGGGTGCTGCCCGAGGTCGCGGCCGGCAACAAGCTGCTCGCCTTCGCGCATGCCGAGCCCGGTGTGCGCTGGCCGTCCACCGAACTCGCCACCACCGCTGTGGCTGTGTCTGATGCGGCATCCGCGGGGCCCTCCGTGGTTACGCGGGCTGCCTCCTCCGTGCCTGACGCTCCCGCCGGGGGTGATTCGTACGCGCTGACCGGCGTCAAGAACCCGGTTACCCACGGTGACTGTGCCGACGACCTTGTGGTCAGCGCACAGCTGCCAGGGGGCGGGACCGGGCTGTTCCTGGTCGCCGCGGACGCGACGGGCGTGACCCGCAAGACTTACCGCACGGTCGACGGGCAGCGCGGCGCACAGCTCGAATTCGACCAGGCCACCGCCGAACTGCTCGGCGGCGATGCCGACGCGGCCGAGGCGATTCAGTCGGCGCTGGTGCAGGCGCAGGCGAGCCTGTGCGCGGAATCCATCGGTGCGATGGAGGAGGCGCTGCGGTTGACCACCGATTACCTGAAGCAGCGCAAGCAGTTCGGGGTCACCCTGTCGAAGTTCCAGGCGCTCACGCACCGGGCGGCCGACATGTACGTCTCGCTGGAACTGGCGCGCAGCATGAGCCTCTACGCCACCGCCGCCGTCGCGGATGACGCGATCGACCCGCAGGTCGCGTCGCGGGCCCGCCTCCAGGTCGGTCGCTCGGCGCGGCACATCGGTCAGGAAGCCATCCAGATGCACGGCGGCATCGGCGTCACCGCGGAATACCCGGTCAGTCACTACGTGGCCAGGCTGACCGCGGTCGAGCGCACGCTCGGCGGCGGGCTCGAGCACCTGCGGGTGCTCAGCGCGCGGGTCGGCGAGTACGGGCTGCCCGAGCTGTAAGCCCTTGCGGTGGTGTGCGTTCCGCGCACCACCGCAAGGTCACTCGTCGTCGGTTGATTGCCCCGAGTACGGGCTGCTGCCGTACGGATGCGTTGTCGGCTCGTCCGGAGTCGTCGTGGTCGGTCGCGGCCGCGTTGTCGTCGGCCGGGTGGTGGTCGGCCGCGTCGTGGGCGCTTCGGTCGTTGTCGGCGACTCGGTCGTGGTGGGTCGAGCGTCCTCGGAGGGACGCTCGTGCGGCACGTTGCCGTTCGGCAAGGCGCCCGGTGCCTCTTCCGGCGGCGGCGTTTCACCGGATGTCGTGGTGCTGAATCCGGTGAACGGCGTCGCGTGCGGCGCCTGGTAGGGCGCGATCTGCCAGGTCGGCGACGGGGGAATCGCCACCCTCGGCACCGTGCCGCTCGGTCCCTCGTGCGCAACGGGTGCGACGTTCGGGTCCGATTGCAACGGCGGGGGCGCGACGTAGGTGTCCTGCTTGCCGATCCCGCAGGCGCCGATGAGGACGAGCCCGACGGAGATCGCCCCTGCGGCGATCGCCGGACCTGCGATCTTGGTCCTGATGCTCTCCATCGGTGATCACTCCTGCTGCGGTTCGAGTCGGGATCACCTTACTCGAGCGCGGTCCACGCGGCCAGACGAAGCGGTCGCCCTCGGTGCGTCCGAGAACCGGGTTTTAAACACACGTAATTCAGATATCGAATTGATTTCATCGGCGTGTCGTGGGCACGTGTCGCTGTCATACGGCGGGGCATGGTCGTAGCGTGTGAGCAAAGTTACGCGTGAGACGCCTGTACCCAGATGAGAGAAGCGTTGTGTGATGAACGCGGCATTGGTTCTCTGATCGGCGTCATCGAGGAGTAGATGATGGGAGCTTACTCGACAACGTCGCCGCGGGAGTCGTCCGCAGCCGCCAAGGATGCGGTGTCGGCTACTTCGCAGCACCTCGTGTCGAACAAGTCAGCGCGCTCGCTGTCCACGGTCATTTCGCGGATATTCGCCTGGCTTTTCTTCGTCGGTGGAATCGTCGGGGCTGTCCTCGGCATCGCCGGCTTACACGTCGAGATCACCGTCGCCGGACTGATTCTCGCGTGCACCGCAGGGCTGATCCTGCTCAAACTCCGCACAGGTGGCAGTGGCGGCAACGAAACGGATTGACGCCGAACCCGACTGAGGCCATGGCCAACCGGACTACTGGTCGGTCGGTCACCGAGCGATCACCGCTGGTCACCGAAAAATTCGGGCGCGCAACGCTTTAGCCGCCTACCGTGATCATCATGAGGATCGAGATCACCACGGATGCGGCCGAGTTCCGCTCGCGCACTGAGTCGTTCCTGCTCCGTGATCCGCTGCGGCACACCGTGATCACCACGAGCATCGCCAACCAGGTCGAGGGCGTCCAGACCCCCGACCGCGCCGCGCGGTTCCTATCGGTACATGCCGACGACGCCACCGTGGTCGGCGTCGCCATGCGGGCGCAACGCTGGGACGTGTATCTCGGTGAGCTGCCCGAGGGCAGCGCGGCCGCGGTGGCCGACGCGCTGGCGGAGGTGGTTCCGGAAAGCACCGGCGTCGAAGGGATTGTCGCCGACGCGACGGCCTTCGCACAACGCTGGAGCGACCGATTCGGCGTCAGCTTCCGGCCGTCCTTCGGCACTCGGCTGTACCGCCTCGGTGCGCTGCGCATCCCCGACGTCCCCGGAACACCGCGCCGGGCAACCGAATCCGAGCTGCCGATGTGCCTCGAATGGGCGGCGGCCATGCACAACGATGCCGGGATTCCCGCCATCGCACTCGACAAAGCGGCCATCGGCAAGCGGGTCGCCGCGGGCATGATCTGGTTCTGGGAGCGAGACGGCCGGCCGGTAAGTTTTGCCGCCCACCAGATCCCGGTACACGGCTGGTCCCGCATCGGGCTCGTCTACACCCCGGCGCAACACCGCGGCCACGGCTACGCCAGCGCCGTCACCGCCCACATCGCGCAGGTCCTGCGCGCCGAGAGTTTGGACGTCTGCCTCTTCGCCGACACGGCCAACCGCACCGCGGGCAAGATATACCAGGCCATCGGCTTCCATCCGACGCACGAATTCGTGCATCACGAATTCAGTTAGACGACTGCGTGTTCCGCCGCCCCCACGAACTCAGTTCAGCGGGGCGGCGGTCCACCACTCCATGAATTCGGGGTAGGTGGCGATGAAGCCGACGCTGTACGTCGTTGTCGAGCGGGGGTGCCGACCCAGGAGCGTAGGAGAAACAGCCCGCCTTGTTGTAGCCCGTTCCGGCCTGAACCAACTGCCGGGGCGTGGTTTCCGGCAGCATGGCGGCGAACTCGTTGCTCAGTGCCGCGGCATTCGCGCCCACCTGGCTCGGTCCGGCGTCGGGCGCGCCGAGGCCGACGGCTTGGTGCTCGGCGTTGCGCCGCTGGTACGGGTCGTAGTCGGCGCTGTGCTGGTCGGGGACACCCTGACGGTAGTGGTCGACCCGGCGGAACCTGTTCCGCCGCGCGAGAATACGACGACCGAGGCGATGAGTCCGAGGACAAGCAGAACGGCGATCACGCCACCGGCCATGACGTTGGGCTGGGAGCGGCGGCGGTCGCCATCGAGAGCCGCGTCGAGAGCGGGGTTTTCGGTGCCCCGGTCGTGCTGAGGTGTCGCCGCGGGCGGCTGGTACACCACCGTGGTTGGCTGATTCGGCACGAATTGTTGCGGTGCGGTGAGCGCACGCCATGCGGCACCGGCAAATGATCGAGCAGCGCACCGGACAGCTGCTCCGGCGATGCGTATGCCAGTGTCGCGGTGAACGTCCCGGTCTGCGTCAGCCGTCCGGTCTCGTCGCGAAAGCGCGCGATCCCGAAGTCGGTGAGCAACACCCGCTCACCCGCACCACCCGCGCCTTCGAGCAAGATGTTGGCGGGCTTCACATCTCGATGCAGAATCCCTCGGCTGTGTGCGAAGTCGAGCGCCTTGGCCGTCTCGCCGATGATCTGCACCGCCCGCCGCGGCGGCAGCGACCAGGCGTCCACCGCGGCGGCATCGGTGCCGTCGATGTATTGCATCGAGATCCACAGCTGCTCATCTGCGACGCCGCGGTCGAACACGGTCAGGATGTTCGGGTGGTCCAGCCGGGCCACCAGGTCGGCTTCCCGAGTAGCGATCCGATCAGCGTGGTGGTCGGGCGACGGGCGGGCCCGCTGTGCGGCATCGGTCAGTTCAGCGGTGCCGAGCGCCACCAGCGCAGAGTCTGGTCGATGGAGCCGATGCCGTCGGTGAACATCAGGTACTGGGCGCGGTCCGGATCTCCGGTGAAGGCCGTGACGATCTTCGGACCGCCGGCATCGAATTTATAGTTGGTGTAGGACTTTCCGCCGTTGGAGTCCATCGACTTGCTGTTGGCTGGCAGCGACTTCACTACCGACTGCGCGTCGGCGGCGGACTTGTAGACATAGATGCGGTAGAGCGGATCCGAATTGTCGCCGCCGCCGTAGCAGCGCCACTGCCAGGCCCAGGCGCCGAACTCCGGGTCACCATCGCTGGGCGAGGGCGTGTAGCTGGTGTCGGTTTCCCAGCATTTGGCGCCGTTGTAGCCCACCTGCTCGGTCTTGGTCGCGGGCACCATGCGCGGGAATTCGGCGCTGATCGAGTCCGCGGTCGCGGCCACGGTGGTGCCGGGCCCGGCACCGTGCGCGGTGGTGGTCGTGCTGCCCGCGGCCGACCCCGAATCGCTGACCGCGCCGATGATGGCGAGCGTCACGACGATGAGCACCACGACCGCCACACAGATGCCGATGATGAGGCCGACATTGGACTTCTTCGGTGGTCGTCCCGCGACACTGACCGGGGACATGGGTGGCGGTGGGGTGTAGTTGTATCCGGGGCGCGGCCCAGAGTTGTATCCGGATTGCGGCCCCTGGTACGGGCTGGTCGGCTGTGGTGCCTGTCCGGTCCCGTGCTGTTGTGCCACCAGTGTGGCCGGGGGTGGTGTCGGGAATTGCGCTCCCGCAAGGTAATTCGGCCCGCTCTGCGGCTGACCCTGGCCGTGTGGCCCTTGATAGGGCGGGCCGCCGGTCGGGGTCGGCGGTCCGGTGGTCGGGCGCGGTCCGGTGGTCGGGCGCGGTCCGGTGGTCGGGCGCGGTCCGGTGGTCGGGCGTGGTCCGGTCACCGGCGTCGGCGTCGGCGGCGCGGTGAACGGCCGCGGGCCGCCGACCACCGGCATCGACGGCACGCTGGGATTGGTGAGCGCGTGCCGGGCGGCCGCGGCGAAGTCGGCGCAGCTGGGATACCTGTCGTCCGGTCGCTTCGCCATCGCCCTGGCCAGCACGTTGTCCAGCGCGTACGGCAGGCCTTGGCGGTGGCTGCTCAATGCGGGCGGCGCGCCCTGCAGGTGACCCTGGATGACCGCCGCCGGATTGGTCGCGGAGAACGGGCCGGTTCCGGTGAACAACCAGAACAGCGAGCAGGCCAGCGAGTACTGATCCGACCGGTGGTCGAGCGCCGAGCCGGTGAGCTGTTCGGGCGAGGCGTAAGCCAGTGTGGCGGTGAAGGTTCCGGTCTGCGTGAGGTGGCCGGTGTCGTCCCGGAAGCGGGCGATGCCGAAGTCGGTGAGGTACACCCGCTCGCCGCGCCCGCTGCCGGAGCGGGCCAGCAGAATGTTCGCGGGCTTGACGTCGCGATGCAGCACGCCGATGCCGTGCGCGTAGTCGAGGGCGTCCGCGGTTTCCTTGATGATCTGGATGGCGCGCTCGGGTGGCAGCGCCTGTGGTTGCACCGACGCGGCGTCGATGCCGTCGATGTACTGCATGGAGATCCACAGCTGCTCGTCGTCGAGCCCACGGTCGTAGACCGTGACGATATTCGGGTGATCGAGCTGGGCGACCAGATCCGCCTCCCGTTCGAACCGCGCCCGCACCTCCTTGTCGAAAAACATCTCCCGGTTCAGCAGCTTCAGCGCGGTCAGCCGCGGCAGCCGAGGATGTTTCGCCAGGTAGACCGAACCCATGCCACCGCGACCCAGTTGCCGCTCGATGACATAACCGGCGAAAACGTCACCGCTGGCCAGCATGTCTGCTCCACTTCCCGCCGCCCGTCGGGACCCACCGACGAACAGGCGCACAGCATAAGAACACGTGACCCGGCACGGGCCGGACCACGGAAAACATCGAAACCATAGCAGTAGTCACTGAACCGACAGCCCCTCAGCGAAAGCGAGGCAACGCCAGCGACATTCGATAGCGAACAGCTATCGGCGGAGGCCGCGCGTCCGGCGGCGGCTGCTGCCGACGAGCTGCCGAACCGGGACGCATGGGCAGGTCCGGCAGCTCGATAGTGCCGCGCCGAACAGTCCGCCGCGGCGGCAGAAAGGTCGGTGGCGGCACCGATCTGCGCGGCGGCGCCGGTGGTGGCACGGATGTCGTTGGCGGCGGCCCTGATTCGTTCGGCGTCGGCGCGGCGGTGGGTGTTCCGCTGCCCGGCGGCATGGTCTGGTTCGGCGGGTGTGGATGGCTCGGTGGCGTCGTCGAGTCGGACGGGCGGTCCGGTTGAAACGTTAAGTGGTGCCGTCGGTCTGGGGGGAATGTCGAGTGGTGTGGATGGTCCGGCGGCGTCGTTGAGTGGTGCGGACCGTCCAGGGGGAATGTGCGTGTCGGGGGAACCGGCGCGGGCCGTGTGTTGGGTGTGTACCCACCGTGCGCGGGTCCGGCTTGGTGCCGGGGCCTGCCGACGGCGAGCGCGTGGCGGGCCGCCGCGGCGAACTCCGCGCAGTCGGCGAACCGGTCGGCGGGTCGTTTGGCCATCGCGCGGGCGAGCACTCCGTCCAGCGTGGGCGGCAGGTCGGCCCGCGTCCGGCTCAGCATCGGCACCGGTGCGAACAAATGGCTGTTGACTACGGCGGCCGGATTCACACCGAGGTAGGGCGCGGCACCGGTCAGCAACCAGAACAATGTGCACGCGAGTGAGTACTGATCGGCCCGATCGTCCAGCGGCTGCCCCATCAACTGTTCCGGCGCGCCGAACGCCAGCGTCGCGGTGATCGAACCCTTCGAGCTGAGCGTGGTGTCGCTGCCGCGCACGCCCGCGATGCCGAAGTCGGTGAGCAGTACCCGCTCCGGCTGCCCGATCGGGGCCTTGGCCAGCAGGATGTTGGCCGGTTTCACGTCACGGTGCAGCACCTCGTTGGCATGCGCGAAATCGAGGGCGATCGCGGTATCGCTGATGATCTGCACGGCACGCCCAGGCGCGAGCACATTCACATCCGCGCAGGAGGCGTCCGCGCCTGGCACGTACTGCATGGAGATCCACAGCTGCTGGTCCTCGGCGCCGCGGTCGAACACCGTGACGATATTGGGGTGATCGAGTTGCGCGACCAGATCGGCCTCCCGCTCGAAGCGGCGGCGGATCTCGACCTCGCTGTACAGCTCGCGTTTGAGCAGTTTGAGCGCGGTCAGCCGCGGCAACCTCGGGTGCTTGGCCAGGTAAACGGTGCCCATGCCGCCATGGCCGAGGACACGTTTGATGAGATAGCCAGCGAAGACCTCGCCGGTCTGCAACACGGTGTTCACCCCCGTCATCAGGTCGAGCGCGCGGATACTACCGATGTATCTCGCAGGGCCCGCGCGATGCAACAACCCCCCGTCCGGCATCCGTGGATTGCTGTCGGTGGTGGTCGTTAAGCTGGCCCCCATGCGCATTGGAGCACACGTCCGGCAGGACGGCGACCCGATCGGCTTCGGTGAGAAACTCGGTGCCGATGTCATCCAGATGTTCGTCGTCGATCCGCAGAGCTGGGACAAGCCGACCCCGCACCCGCGGACCGAGGAGATCGTGGCAAGCCCGATCGACGTGGTGGTGCACTCGTCCTATCAGATCAACGTGGCGAGCCTGAACAATCGGCTGCGGATGCCCTCCCGCAACGCGGTCGCCCAGCAGGCGAAGGCCGCCGCCGATCTCGGCGCGTTCGGCCTGGTCGTGCACGGCGGTCACGTGCGCTCCGACGCCGAACTCGAGACCGGAATCGACAACTGGCGCAAGCTCTTCGAGCGCCAGCAGGACAAGGGCGGCTTCGCCGTACCGATCCTGATCGAGAACACCGCGGGCGGCAACCACGCCATGGCCCGGCATTTCGACTCCATCTCCCGATTGTGGGACGCCGTAGGCGATTTCGGCGCAGGCTTCTGCCTCGACACCTGCCACGCCTGGGCCGGCGGCGAAGAACTGATCGGCGTAGTAGACCGCATCAAGGCGATCACCGGCCGAATCGACCTGGTGCACTTGAACTCCTCGCGCGATGAGTTCAATTCCGGCGCAGATCGCCACGCCAACTTCTCCGACGGCACCATCGACCCCGAACTCCTCGCCGAAGTCTGCAAAACCGCAGGCGCCCCAGTCATCCTGGAAACCCCCGCCGAGGGCGTCGCCGACGATTTGGCTTACCTCCGCGAGCACATCGGCTGAGTTGTCGGGCGTCTCTCCGGGTGGGAGTCTGGGGTGAGCTGTGTAGGGAGTGGGCGGGTGCTTGCGCACCCTGTGGGTGGGTGTAGTTGTGTAGGGGTGGGTTGGTGCTTGCGCACCTTGGGGGGTGGGTCGGTGGGGATGGGTGCTGCGCACCCACCTGCGGTGGTGAGCATTGAGGTGAGTCATGTGGCGGCTTAACGATCTTGGATGGCAGCCTTTTGACTCACGTCAATGCATATGCAGGCCCGGGCGTTCATCGAGGTGAGTCTTATGGCGGCTTAACGATGTTGGGTGGCGACCATTTGGCTCGGTTGATCTTGAAAATGTTCGAAACGTCACCACAGCCAGGTGACCACCTCGGGAACGTGAGTTCGCGCGCCTGACGTGCACCTACAGCCGGGTACG